>CAYLKZ010000001.1:0-213167 GCA_964384275.1 uncultured Sphingobium sp.
CACGAGCGGGAACACGACTTACACCGTCACGCCCTCGGTCGCGCTCGGCGCGGCAGAGGCGGTGAACGTCACCGATGGCTATGTGCAGATCCCGTTCCGCCCCATCAGCTATTGCGAGCAGATCGGCCGCTGGTCGATCGAGTTGCACAGCGAGGGGACGCCCGCCGCGCCAACCGCCAACTATCACCAGCTCGACCCGTTCGGCGAAGGCCCGTCAGCCCTCAAGCAGATATTGACCAGCAAAGCTGCTGGCGCGGCTGCGGGGCGCTGGCAGGTCTTTCAGGTCCATGGAACCGATTTCACGGCGGTCGGCGCCGGGGCGGACCTCTCTGCGATCAAGTTTGCGCGGCTGACGATCCGTGGAACGACCGGCTATACCGTGACGCTGCAATTCGGGTCGATCCGGTTTCAGCCGCGCGCGATGGCGAAGGCGGCCTGCGTCATTTACTTCGATGACGGCCATACCAGCGTCCACGACACCGCGCTCCCGCTCTTTCAGGCCAAGGGCTGGAAGGGCTGTTTCAACCTCGGCGCGATGGCGCAGACGCTCGATGTGCCTGGCCGCCTGTCCTCGGCGCAGGTGAGCGCCCTCGTGGCGGCGGGCTGGGAACTGCATGGGCAGGCATACACCTCGGAGGACATCGCCGTCCTCAGCGCGATGACGGATGCGCAGCGCGCCGCCGAGATGGCCAGTCAGCAGGCCGTTGCGACTTCCAAGGGCTGGGGCAACAACATCGCCCACGGTTCCTATTTCAGCGGCGTTGACCAGACGCAGCAGACGATCTTCCCGATGTTCCGCGATTATTGCCGGAGCGTCCGGGGCTATTTCTCCGCGCGAGGGGCCAACCCGCCGATGCTCTATGGCGAGAGCTTTCCTTATGCAGACAGGTATCTGGTCAGGGCGATGGCCGGTGATCACACTGCCGCGCAGCTGATCGCGCACTGTGAGCAGGCCGTGAAGAACAAGGGGCTGGCGGCCTTCGTGTTCCACAGCAGCCTCACCAACATGGCCGCATTGCTTGATTGGCTGGACGCACACCGGGATCAGATTGAAGTCGTGACCGAAGCCCAGCTTGAGGCGCGCTATGCCGCAGCGGCTTGGTCGCCCGGCGATCTGGGCGGCGCCCTGGTGGATTGGTTCGATGCCGAAGATGCGACGACGCTCTCGCTATCGGGCAATCTGGTCAACAGCATTACCAGCAAGAAGTTGGGGCGTGTGGCGTCCCAGCCCGTAACGGCATCCAAGCCAATCTACATTCCGGATGGCTTGAATGGCCACGCCGTATTGAATCACGACGGCGTGGATGACAGCCTTTATTATATGGGCGCTGCGGGCTATCCAGTTGGCGCTGCCGCGTCTGAAACCTGGGCGCTGGTTTTCCGCAACAGTGGCCCACCAACCATACTCGAAATTGCATTCTCTTACGGCGCCGATTCGGGCAACACATCGCGTCGAATCGGGGCAGGTCCAATAACCGGCGGGTCGCGGGCAATGGGTATAACCGGCACCGGAGCGGGTAATATTCAGGCGGGAGGCCCGACCGCGCTGTCGCCCTTCGTTGGCAGCCGCGTGGTTCGCACGATCCACGGCGCAACCGAAACGGCGACTCATGACAATGGGGTGGTCGGCACAACACTGGCAGGCGTTCCCGCGACTGTCGATGAGCGGATCGTAATCGGCAGCGGCAATCGATCCACGAATATGTGGCTGGGCGCGATCAACTCCATTTACATCATCAACCCGGCCCATCCCAACTGGACAGCAGAAAATCAGGCGCGGCTGCTGGCCTATCTCAAAGCGCGCGGAGGTATCGCATGAGTCTCACTGTCATTTTCCCGGCCGACAAGCAGGCGGAAGCCGAAGCCTATCTGGCCCACCTCAACGCCCGCAACCCGGACACCACGCCCGGCGCGATCTGGGCTGAACTGCGGCAGGACCGGCATGGGCAGCATGTCGTCCCGTTCCTCGGTCCCGGTGGCCACGCCGGTGGCGAATGGCGCGAGCCGGAGGGCGCAGAGGCGTTGCGCGTCTCAGGGGTGCTTGCGCCCGCCGTCGATTGGCCGGTCGAGGAATAAACCTGACCTCGCTTGGCGAGGGGCAAGGGGCGGACCAACGCCCCCTACCGCAGGATAGGAGCCTGCATCTCAGCGCTGATCAGGCGCTTTCGATCCCCGCCACCGGGCACCCCGGCGGCCGGGCTTATGGGATGCAAAAATGAAGATTTCGGAAACTCTCATGCCGGTTGCTCCTGTGCGGACGCTGGCGGGCTACATCGGCGGCAAGCGGGTGCTTGCCCCTCGGCTCGTGCCTATGATCTCAGCCACCGATCATGATTGCTATGTCGAGCCTTTTATCGGAATGGGCGGGGTCTTTTTCCGGCGTGATCGTCGGCCGAGGTCGGAGATCATCAATGATATCTCGGCAGATGTTACCAACCTCTTCCGGCTGTTGCAGCGGCACTACCAGCAGCTGCTCGACGTCCTTAAATGGCAGATCACGAGTCGGGCCGATTTTGAGAGGCTGGTTCAGATCGATCCTGAAACCCTGACGGAACTGGAGCGCGCGGCTCGCTTCCTGTTCATTCAACGCCTCGCCTTCGGCGGCAAGGTGATGGGCCGAAACTTCGGCACCAGTACCACGGCCGCTGCACGCTTCGACCTCACCAAGCTCGTGCCGATGTTGGAAGATGTGCATGAGCGGTTGGCTGGCGTCGTCATTGAGCGCCTATCCTATGAGCGGTTGATACCGCGCTATGATCGGCCGCACACGCTATTCTACCTTGATCCGCCGTACTGGGGCTGCACCGATGACTACGGCCGCAACGTCTTTTCAGAGGAAGATTTCGAACGGCTTAGCGATCTCTTAAAGGCGCTTCAGGGGAGCTTTATTCTATCAATAAATGACGTGCCGGAGATCAGGAGGATATTCTCGTGGGCGTCGATCGAGCCGGTGGAGCTGAACTATCGGATCAGCGGTAAGGTGACGGCGGCGCGCGAGCTGATTATACGGGGCAGGAGCTGAAGTTCAGTGCTCCAGAAACTCTTGTCCCAAACTCCAGAAGCTTTTGTCGCGCTTCACCGGGATCGAGTTGCGCTATCCCGATGGACGCGCCTGGGCGGGGGAGGGTGACTTTGGCTACAGGCGGGAGGCGCGCATCATCGGCCAAGAGGATGCGCGGCGATGACCGCTGTCGTGATTATATCCAATCCTGCCCCGGTGCCGGGAAGCTGAGAACCCGCAGATCAACGTCGCATGATACCACCTCGTGCCAGCCAGCGAAGGGTTGCGCGCTGCCTGAGCGGGATTGAGCCTGACAAATTTTCCGCTTTTTACCGATCGGTTATGCTTTCCCGGCCCGCAAGCAATTCCCCTCACGCTGAAATCCCTCTAGGTCGGATGTCATGGCCAGTCCGGATATTCCCGTCCCGATAGATTCGTTGCTGACGATCCTGCACATCATCGGCACAGCGGTGTTCGCGACATCGGGCGCGCTCGTCGCGGCGCAATTGCGGCTGACACTCGTTACCTTCGTCTTCTTTGCACTGGCGACGGGCGTGGGCGGCGGCACGGTGCGCGATCTGCTGATCGGGGCGCCGGTATTCTGGGTGCACGATCCGATGCTCGCCATCGTCTGCTGCCTCGCGGCGATGCTGGTCTGGATGACGCCGGTGCGCTGGTGGAGTCCGAAGGCGCTCGACTGGCTCGATGCGGTGGGGCTGGCGGCCTATGCGGTTTTCGGCACGGCCAAGGCGATGAGCTACGGCATCGATCCGTTCATCGCGACGCTGATGGGCATAATGACGACCTGTGTGGGCGGGATCATCCGCGATCTGCTGGCCGGGCAGCCGTCGATCCTGCTGCGCCCGGAAATCTATGTGACGGCGGCGGCGCTGGCTTCCGGCCTTTATCCGCTGCTGCTAGCCTGCGGACTGCCCGCCGCGCTGGTGGGCTGGATCGCGGCGCTCGCTGGCTTTGGGCTACGGGCGATGGCAATGATCCGGGGCTGGGCGCTGCCCGCCTATAATGCGAAGCATCGCGACGAAGGGCCGGACTGAGCGCCGGTCAGCCGGGTGGCGCTCCCTCATGACAGGGCGGATCGTCGGCGAGGATGAGCCATGCCTGCTTGCTCGATACCCAGATATGATCGGTGGGCCGGAAGCGGTCCGGATCGTCGAGGCTGCCCATGGTGAGGCCGATGCTGTTGGCCGCCGCGCGCTCGGAAAAGAGCGTGGTGCCGCAGTCCGGACAAAAGCCGCGCCGCAGCCCTTCGGATGACGCATACCAGCGCACCGGCCCGTTGATCTTCACCTGATCGAGCGGCACGCGCACCCGCGCATAAAAGGGCGCGCCGGTCGCCTTCTGGCACAGGCGGCAATGACAGGCGCGCACGTCTATCGGCTCTGCGCCGCTGCTGTAGGAGCAGGCGCCGCAGAGGCATCCGCCGGTGATGGAGGCGGCCTCGGGCCTCACCGGCTGACACCGATGAAATAGGCGATGATTTGCGCGCCCAGCCCGCTTTTCCGATCCGTTTTCAGCGAAGCGGCCGACGGAGCATAGGAGGCGCAGCCAAGGCACATGGCCTGCACCGATGCGCTGCGGGTGAGCAGCGCTGCGTCATGCAGCGCGCGACCCAGCAACTGCTGCTGCCGCTCTCCCTGCCGTCCCAGCAGGTCCTTGCCCGCGACCGATGAGCGCGAGGCGATGGAACGATTGTCGAGCCAGTCCTCGATCAGCTGCGTCAGCGTATCGGCCTTGGGCTCGATATAATAGGGCCGTGCCTTGGCGGGATCGATTTTTGCCAGCTTTGCCGCTTCGGCGATTGCCTCTTCCAGTCCGCCATAGCCGTCGATCAGGCCGATCTGTCGCGCCGTGCCGCCATCCCACACGCGGCCCTGCGCGATGCCGTCGATCTTCTCCGGCGTCGATTTGCGCGCGGTGGCGACAAGGGAAAGGAAGCGGCGATAGGCGTCCTCCACCCCCAATTGTGTGACGCGCTGGAAATCGGGGCCAAGACCGCGCAGCAGATCGGGCTCGCCTGAAAGCGGCGTGGTGCGGATGCCGTCCGCCGTGATCCCGATCTTGGCGAGCATTCCCTCGAAGCTCGGCAGGATGCCGAACACGCCGATGGAGCCGGTGATGGTGGAAGGCTCGGCGAGGATGCGGTCCGAGGGCGTGGCGATCCAATAGCCGCCGCTCGCCGCGACATTGGCCATCGACACGACGACCGGCAAGCCCTGTGACCGGGCATCGAGGATCGCCCGGCGTATCCGTTCGGAGGCCAGCACCGACCCGCCGGGGGAGTCGACGCGCACCACCAGCGCCTTCAGATTTTCCTTGTCGAGCGCGTGATAAAGCTCCGCCGCGATGCTGTCGCCCCCAGCGGTGCCGGGTCCGGCCTCGCCGTCGATAATCTCCCCCGCGACGGTCAGCACGCCGATCTGCCCCTTATTGGCGGGGCGCTTGGCGCGGATATAATCGTCGAGATTGATCGCCGCGAAGGCGGGGCCGCTCTCGTCGCTGCTCTCTCCGGCGATTTGCGCGACGCGCTTCTCGAAATCGGGCACGTCGCCCAGCTTGTCGACCAGATTCGCGCCCATCGCCGACTGGGCGAGATTGCCCTGCGTAGCCTCCACCGCCGCCACCGGATCGGCGCTATAGGAAGCGACACGGGCGGCGGGGCGGGCCTTCGCCACATCCGCTTTCCAGTTCTGCCAGAGATGATCCGCCAGCGCCTGAGCGGCCTGCCGCGCCTCGGGCGACTGGTCGCCGCGCAGGAAAGGCTCGACCGCGCTCTTATAGGTGCCGACCCGGAAAATATGCGTGGTGACGCCCAGCTTGTCGATCAGCCCCTTATAATAGAGCTGCGATCCGCCCGGTCCCCGCAGGGCGACGCCGCCCAGCGGATTGAGCCACACCTCGCCTGCATGAGCGGCGATCTGATAGCCGTCATCCTCATAGGCGGTGGCATAGGCAAGGACCGGCTTCTTTGCCGCGCGTACCCCATCCAGCGCCCTGCCGACCCGCTCAATTGCGACCTGGCCGCCGCCCATGAAGCCGTCGAGATCGAGTATGACCGCCTTCACCTTGGGATCGGTGCGCGCTGCCTCCAGCGCCATAACCAGATCGCGCAGCCTGTATTCGCGGACCGGCGCCTCTCCGCCCAGCAACAGCGTGCCGGGGTTGGCCCTGCTCGGCTGCTCGACCAGATATCCGTCGAGATCGACCAGCAGCGCGCCCTCCATCGTCCTTGCCGGGCGCTCGCCGTTCGACAGGCTTAGCATCAGGTAGAGCATGCTGAAGAAAAGCAGCAGGAAGCAGAGCACCAGCACGTCCTTCACGGCCATGGTGAAACGCCAGATCGCTCTTAAAAATGCCATGAAGAACCCCATAGGGACGAGTGAAGCAGGCTACAGGGCTAAAGCCTTTTTTCGTCAGAGGGAAGCGTCTGGCGGCCCGAAATGTGGAAATCCGGGTACTGTCCGGTTCGCCTACGCCAGCACAGGCGCCGATGCGCAATCGGGCGGGGTCGGCGGGAAGGGGGAGCGAAAAATTTTTCGGTCGCCCCTCTTGATCGGCTTGGGCCGCGCCCCATATGCACCCCGCTGGCACTCTCTTCCTGGGAGTGCCAAGGATAGATTGTCAGGGAGGAATGCCGCGGCCGCGAACGGGATCGATACAGGTCGAAACCGGCGGTTGCAAAGCTTTCTCTCCGATTTGAATAAGGAAAGGCACATTTATGGGATTTCGTCCTTTGCATGACCGCGTCCTCGTCCGCCGAGTAGAGGCCGAGGAAAAGACTGCCGGTGGAATCATCATCCCCGACAGCGCCAAGGAAAAGCCGCAGGAAGGCGAGATCGTCGCCGTCGGTTCCGGTGCGAAGAGCGAAGATGGCAAAGTCACCCCGCTGGATGTGAAGGCTGGCGATCGCGTGCTGTTCGGCAAATGGTCGGGCACCGAAGTGAAGGTCGACGGTGAAGACCTGCTCATCATGAAGGAATCGGATATTCTGGGCATCGTCGGCTGAACCCGACGGGCCGGGCATCGCGGATCGATTGATCCCGCCGCCTGATCCGATCTTTTTCTTCCAAGAAATCATTTCATAAGCAGAGGTAGATACCATGGCTGCAAAAGAAGTTAAATTTTCCCGCGACGCGCGTGAGCGCATCATGCGCGGCGTTGATATCCTCGCCGACGCGGTGAAGGTGACTCTCGGCCCCAAGGGCCGCAACGTCGTCATCGACAAGAGCTTCGGCGCGCCCCGCATCACCAAGGACGGCGTTTCCGTCGCCAAGGAAATCGAACTGAAGGACAAGTTCGAGAATATGGGCGCCCAGATGGTCCGCGAAGTCGCTTCGAAGACCAACGACATCGCCGGTGACGGCACCACCACCGCGACCGTTCTCGCCCAGGCGATCGTTCGCGAAGGCATGAAGTCGGTTGCCGCCGGCATGAACCCGATGGACCTGAAGCGCGGCATCGATCTCGCCGTCGCCAAGGTTGTCGAGAACATCAAGAGCCGTTCGAAGCCGGTTGCCGGTTCGAACGAAGTCGCGCAGGTCGGCATCATCTCCGCCAATGGCGACCGTGAAGTCGGCGAAAAGATCGCCGAGGCCATGGAAAAGGTCGGCAAGGAAGGCGTGATCACCGTCGAGGAAGCCAAGGGCCTCGAATTCGAGCTCGAAGTCGTCGAAGGCATGCAGTTCGACCGTGGCTATCTCTCGCCCTACTTCATCACGAACCCGGAAAAGATGCAGGTCGAGCTTCAGGACCCCTATATCCTGATCCATGAGAAGAAGCTGTCGAACCTCCAGTCGATCCTGCCGATCCTCGAAGCGGTCGTGCAGTCGGGCCGTCCGCTCCTCATCATCGCGGAAGACATTGAAGGCGAAGCGCTCGCGACCCTCGTGGTCAACAAGCTGCGCGGCGGCCTGAAGGTTGCCGCGGTCAAGGCTCCCGGCTTCGGCGATCGTCGCAAGGCGATGCTGGAAGACATCGCGATCCTGACCAAGGGCGAGCTGATCTCCGAAGATCTCGGCATCAAGCTCGAGAACGTTACCGTTGGCATGCTCGGCACCGCCAAGCGCATCACGATCGACAAGGACAACACCACCATCGTCGATGGCGCCGGTGATGCCGATGCGATCAAGGGCCGCGTGGAAGCGATCCGCAAGCAGATCGAAATCACCACCAGCGACTATGATCGTGAAAAGCTGCAGGAGCGTCTCGCGAAGCTCGCTGGCGGCGTCGCGGTCATCAAGGTCGGCGGTGCGACCGAAGTCGAGGTGAAGGAGCGCAAGGACCGCGTCGATGACGCGCTGCACGCGACCCGCGCGGCGGTTGAAGAAGGCATCGTCCCCGGTGGCGGCACGGCCCTTCTCTACGCGGCTCGCGCCCTCGAAGGCCTTACGGGCGGCAATGAGGACCAGACCCGTGGCGTCGACATCGTTCGCCGTGCGCTGACCGCGCTGGTCAAGCAGATCGCCAGCAACGCGGGCCATGATGGCGCAGTTGTCGCGGGCAAGCTGCTCGACGGCAATGACGAAGGCATCGGCTTCAACGCTGCGACCGACACCTACGAAAATCTGGTCGCCGCTGGCGTCATCGACCCGACCAAGGTCGTGCGCACCGCGCTCCAGAACGCCGCGTCGGTCGCTGGTCTGCTGATCACCACCGAAGCCACCATCGCCGAGCTGCCGGAAGACAAGCCCGCAATGCCCGCGATGCCGGGCGGCATGGGTGGCATGGGCGGCATGGACTTCTAAGTCCGGGCTGACCTTGCACAAGAAAAGGGCCGGGGCGCGAAAGCGTCTCCGGCTTTTTTCCGTTCAGGGACAGGCAAGTTCACGCAGAGGGCAGGGTAGAAGGCGAGAGCCGATATGGGCCAGCATCGGGGGCAGCAGGCGAGGCGTCTATTCTTCCTGCGACCGCCGGTTAAAAGTCGGCTCATTCGGTTCGGTATATTTTGGGCAGGCGAGGCCGTTTTTTCCTTTTCCGGTAGCCAGAGCTTCTTTCCGAAAACAGGTTGACGCGCAGGCGCGGGCAAGCAAACCGCCATTGCCTTGCTCTATCCCCTCGCAATTCGGGCAGGTCGCCACGGCCGCGCGACGATCCTCATTGACTGCAACCTTCGGCTTCACCATCAGTTGATGTCAGGAAGTGTGAAGGGGCAGATAATGACAAGGGAATCGGGGGCGGACACGGATAATCTGGCGGCGCTCCTCAAAGGGGCGATGCGCGGGTTTGCGCAGTCCGTCGTCATCATTACCACCGTCGATCAGCAAGGCCGCCGCTATGCCATGGCAGCAACGGCGGTAACGCCGGTGAGCATGGACCCGCCTTCGATGCTGATCTGCGTCAATCGCAATGTTTCCTCCCATCCGATTCTGGAAGGCGGCGCGAATTTCTGCCTTAACATCCTCGGCGTCGATCAGCAGGATATCGCGCAGTGCTGCGGCGGCGCGGCGAAGGGAGAGGACCGCTTCGCCATCGGCCATTGGGAAACGGATGATCACGGGCTGCCCTATGCGGCCGAGGCGCAGGCGGTGATAAGCTGTCACCAGCGCCAGCGCATTTCCTATGGATCGCACGATATCTTCATCGGCGATGTGCTGTCGATCCGGATTGCGGACCGCGTCGATCCGCTCATCTATCTTGACGGCGCCTATCGCCGCGTCGGACCAAAGCTGTAAGGGGCATATGATGGAGCAAATGCGCCTGGAAAACAGGATGTTTCTGTTGCTGCTGGCGATCGCCACCGTGGCATTCGTCTGGCTGGTCCTCTCTTTCTACAATGCGATCCTCTGGGCGGTCGTGGTAGCGATCATGTTCGCGCCGATGCAGCGCGAGCTGGTGAAGAAATGGCCGGGCCGTCGCGGGCTGGCGGCAACGGCCACGCTCCTCACCGTGATCGCGGTGGTCATCGTGCCGATGATCATCCTGGGCGGGCTGCTGCTGCAGGAAGCGACGGCGCTCTATAACGGCATCCGGTCGGGGCAGATCGATGTCGCAGCCTATTTCTATCAGGTGCAGAACGCGCTGCCCTATTGGGCGACGCAACAGCTCGACCGACTCGGCCTCACCACCATAGAGACGATCCGCGACAAGATCGGCAGCAGCTTCGCCTCCAGCTTCGAATTGCTGGCCGCGCAGGCGCTCAATATCGGGCAACAGGCCTTTTCCTTCTTTGTGTCGCTGGGCGTGATGCTCTATCTGACCTTCTTCCTGCTGCGTGACGGGCCTTTCATCGCGGCGCTGGTGGTCGATGCGATACCGCTCCATAGCGCGCAACGGCGCGCACTGGCGCAGAAATTCATCGCCGTGGTGCGCGCGACCATCAAGGGCAATATGGTCGTCGCCATCGTGCAGGGCGGGCTGGGCGGCTTCATCTTCTGGGGGCTGGGCATTGGCGGCGCGATCCTCTGGGGCGTGTCCATGGCCTTTTTCTCGCTGCTGCCCGCGGTCGGCACAGGGCTGGTCTGGGTGCCGGTCGCCATCTATCTGTTTGCGACGGGTGCAGTCATCAAGGGCGGCATCCTCGTCTTTTGCGGCCTCATCGTCATCGGCATGGTGGACAATGTGCTGCGCCCGATCCTCGTCGGACGCGATACGCGGATGCCTGATTATGTGGTGCTGATTTCGACGCTCGGGGGCCTTGAGCTTTTCGGCCTGTCCGGTTTCATCATCGGCCCGGTGATCGCCGCTCTGTTTCTGGCGGTGTGGGAAATTTTCATCGTGCTGCGCCGTCCGGGCGTTTCGCCGGACCAGCCTAACCTCGTCAATATGGGGGTGGAATGACCAGAGCCGCGCCTTTTCTCGCAGCCGCCGCATTGATGCTGGCCGGAGCCGCGCCGCAGCTTCAGGCGCAGGAAGGAGTGCCGCAGGGCGGAGCGATAGCATCGCCGCCACCCTCCGCCCCGGCGCCGGCACCTGTGATGCAGCCCCGGCCCGCGACCGTCCTCGTCACCTTGCAGACGGCCGAGGGGCCGATCGTGCTGGAGCTGGAAAAGGAACGCGCGCCCGTCACCACCGCCAATTTCCTGCGCTATGTCGATGCGAAGCTCTATGACGGCGCGACCTTTTATCGCGCCATCAACATGGCGGAGAATTTCGGACTGGTGCAGGGCGGCATCACCGCGCTGAAACCGGGACAAAAGCTGTTTTCGTCCATCGCCCATGAGCCGACGACGAAAACCGGCCTCGCGCACCGCACCGGCACCCTTTCCATGGCCCGGCGGGAGCAGGGCACCGCGCAGATGGATTTCTTCATCACCGTCGGCGATATGTCCAGCCTGGACGCGCATCCCGAGCAGCAAGGAGACAATGCGGGTTTTGCCGCCTTCGGTCAGGTGGTGGAGGGGATGGACGTGGTGTTGAGGATCATGCGCGCGCCTGTTTCCCCGACGCTCGGCGCCGATAACGGGATGCAGGGCCAGATGCTGGCGGCGCCGGTCCGCATCGTCAGCGCCCGCCGTACTCCTCTCGCTCAACCCAAGCCCTGAAAGCGCCAATCCGGAACGGCACAGCCCATTGCAATCCCTGCCAAAGCAGTGTTGAACCTCTTTCCAGACGCATAAGGAGGAATTGCGATGAGCAGCGAACGCAGGCTTCACCCCGAAACGCTCGCCCTGCACGCCGGTTGGCGCGCGGACCCGGCGACGGGGTCGGTGGCCCCGCCGATTTACCAGACCACATCCTATCAGTTCGACGACAGCGGCCATGCGGCACGGCTGTTCGCGCTGGAGGAGCTGGGCAACATCTATACCCGCCTTGGCAATCCCACGACCGCGATCCTTGAAGACCGCATCGCCGCGCTGGAAGGCGGCGCGGCGGCGCTGGCTGTCGCTTCCGGGCAGGCCGCCTCGGCCTATGCGGTGCAGAACCTCGCGCGCGCGGGCGACAATATCGTCAGCGGCACCGATCTTTATGGCGGCACCTATAATCTTTTCGCCCATACGCTGCGCGACATGGGCATTGAGGTGCGCTTCGTCGATCCCTCCGACCCGCAGGCCTTCACCCGCGCCAGCGACGAGCGCACCCGCGCCTGGTATGTCGAGACGCTGCCCAATCCGAAGCTGGTGGTCTGCCCGATGACGGAGGTAGCCGCGGCAGGGCGCTCGCTCGGCATCCCGCTCATCGTGGACAATACCGCCGCGCCGCTGATTGCGCGGCCGCTGGAGCAGGGGGCGGCGATCGTCGTCTATTCGGCGACCAAATATCTGGGCGGCCATGGCACCTCCATCGGCGGGCTGATCGTCGATGGAGGCAATTTCGACTGGGCGGCCTTTCCGGAGCGCCAGCCGCAGCTCAATACGCCCGATCCCAGCTATCATGGCGCGATCTGGGCAGAGGCGGCGAAACCGCTCGGCCCTATCGCTTATATCCTGCGCGCGCGCACCATATTGTTGCGCGATCTGGGCGCGGCGCTCTCGCCGTTCAACGCCTTCCAGATCCTTCAAGGGATGGAGACTCTGCCGCTGCGGATGCCGCGCCATTGCGAGAATGCGCTGAAGGTCGCGGACTATCTTTCCGCCCGCGCCGATGTCACCCGCGTCATCCACCCCTCGCGGCAGCAGGGCGATGAACGCGCCCGCGCGGACAAGGTGCTGACCGGCGGACTGGGCGGCCTGCTCGGCTTTGAGCTAAAGGGCGGGCGGGAGGCCGGTCGCCGGTTCATCGACGGACTGAAGCTGCTCTATCATGTCGCCAATATCGGCGATGCGCGCAGCCTTGCGATCCACCCGGCTTCGACCACCCATTCGCAGCTCTCGCCCGAACAGCAGCTCGCGACCGGGGTGTCGCCGGGCTATGTGCGCCTTTCCATTGGGCTGGAGCATATCGACGATATTCTCGCCGATCTGGAACAGGCGCTCGATCAGGCGGCGGACTGACCCAGGCAGGACCGGCGCGGATCAGAAATCCGCGCCGATCACCCGATAAAGCGTGATGCGGTTGCTAATCGCGGCGAGTTCCGTCGCGATTGCGCTTTGCTGCGCCGCATAAAGGGTGCGCTGCGCGTCGAGCGCCTCCTGATAGCTGGCGATGCCGCCGCGATAGCGCTGATCGGCGAGCGTATGATATTTGCGGCTCGCCGCCACCAGCGCGCGCTGGGCGGCTTGCTGGTCGCCAATCGTCCCGGCGCGGGCCAGCGCGTCGGCGACTTCGCGAAACGCCGTCTGGATCGCATATTCATAGCTGGCGAGCGCGCGGTCGCGCTCCGCTTTGGCCGCGTCGAGATTGGCGGCCTTGCCCCCGCCGAAGATCGAATAACGCGCCGAGGGCGTGACCGAGGCGGCGAAATGCCCGCTGTCGAATAGGGCGGAGAGCGCCGTGCTGGCAACACCGATCGCCGCCGTCAGGCTGATCGTCGGGAACAGCGCGGCGCGGGCGCCGCCGATATCGGCATTGGCGGCCTTCAGCAGATGTTCGGCCTGCAATATGTCGGGCCGGTCGAGCAGCACCGCCGAGGAAAGTCCGGCAGGCGTCGCGGCGATGCCAGCGGCAAGTTCATCCAGCGAGGGCGGCAGCAGCGCCTCCTCGACCGGCGCGGCGGTGAGCAGTTCCAGCGCGTTGCGATCCTGCTCGACCTGCGTGCTGGTGGAGGCGACGTCGGAGCGCGCCTGCTGCACGATGGTCTGCGCCTGCTGCACGTCGAGCGCGCTCGACAGCCCCGCCTTGTTCAGCGCTTCGGTCAATCGCAGAGAGCGCTCGGCGGCGGCGGCGGTCTCCCGCGCCAGCGCCAGCCGCTCGCGGTCGGCGGCAAGCGTCGCATAGGCGTCGGCGGTTTCGGCGACGAGGGCAATCCGCGCGGCGCGGGCGCCTTCCTGCGTCGCCAGCCAGCTCTCCAGCGCGGCGCGGCTTTCATTGCGGACCCGCCCGAACAGGTCGATCTCGAACGCGCTGATGCCCAGATCCGCCGCATAGCTCTCGCCATTCTGGCCATTGGCGCGCGCTGCGGTGCCAGCGCCCTCGGCATTGAGCGTCGGCAGCCGGGCGGAGCGCTCCACCCGATAACGTGCCCGTGCCGCCACCACGCTCGCCAGGGTGGCGCGCAGGTCGCGATTGGCATCAAGCGCGCGCGTAATCAGCGCCTTGAGCCGCTCGTCCCCGACCAGCGAGGTCCACGGCAGCCCGGCGGCCGCAGTCTCGCCCGCCGGAGCGGGATAGGCCGCGCCCTGTGGCCATTGCGGCGGCACGGGCGCGTCGGGCCGCACATAGGTGGGCGCCATGGAGCAGGCGGCGAGGCTCAGCGCCGAGAGACCGGCAAGTACGCGTTTCATGCGGTCACCTCCTGCCCGGAGGCGTCTGGTCGCTTTTTACGGCGCGCGAAGAGGCTGTTCACGGTCAGGAAGAACAGCGGAACGTAGAAAATGGCGAGCGCCGTGGCCGCGATCATCCCGCCCACCACGGCGGTGCCGATGGCGATGCGGCTCTGCGCGCCTGCGCCGCTCGCTATCGCGAGCGGGATCGCCCCTGCCACGAAGGCCAGCGAGGTCATCAGGATCGGGCGGAAGCGCAGGCGGGACGCTTCGATGGCGGCGTCGAATAGGGATTTGCCCGCGCGCCGCGCCTGATCGGCGAACTCCACGATCAGGATCGCATTCTTCGCTGCCAGCCCCATGGTGGTGAGCAGGCCGACCTGAAAGAAGATGTTGTTTTCAAGACCCCGCAGCGTCACCGCCAGCACCGCGCCGAAAATGCCGACCGGAATGACGAGCAGCACCGCGAACGGGATCGACCAGCTTTCATACAGCGCGGCAAGGCAGAGAAAGACGACGAGGATGGAAATGGCATAGAGCAACGGCGCCTGCCCGCTGCTGCGCTGTTCCTGATAGGACATGCCCGCCCAGGCGTAGCTGGTGCCGGGGGGAAGCTGCTGCTGAAGCTCGACCATGCGGGCCATCGCCTCGCCGGAACTGACGCCGGGGGCGCCCTGTCCCTGTATCTCGAACGCGGGAAAGCCGTTGAAGCGCGACAGGCTGCTCGGCCCCAGCGCCCAGCGGGTGGTGGCGAAGGCGGAGAAGGGGACCATCTCGCCGGTCGCGCGATTGCGCACCTGCCAGTTGTCGATATCCTCCGGCAATGCGCGGAAGGGCGCATCGGCCTGCATGTAAACGCGCTTGACGCGGCCCCGGTCCATGAAATCATTGACATAGACCGATCCCCACGCCGAACTGATCACATCATCGGCATCGGATTGCGTGAGGCCCAGCACGGCGAGCTTTTCGGCGTCGATATCGATCTTGAGCTGCGGCGTGTCATCGAGCGTGCCCGATCGTACCGCATTGAGTTGAGGGTCTTTCTCCGCCGTTTTCAGCAACTGGTTGAAAATATCCTGAAATTTCTCCCGAGACAGGCCGCCGGTGTTGAGCAGCCGGAAGGAAAAACCATTGGTCTGCCCCAGCCCCTGAATGGCGGGCGGGGTAATCGCGAAAACACGCGCATTGCGGATCGCGGCCAGTTGCTTGTTAGCGCGCTGGGCGATGGCGGCAGCAGAACTGGCGCTGCCGGATCGTTCATCCCATGGCTTGAGCGTGACGAAACCCTGCCCGGCATTCTGGCCCGATCCGGACATGCTGAAGCCGATGACGGACATCACGAATTTCGCCGTGTCGCGTTCGTCGTTCAGATAATATTCGGTGATCTGCTCGGCGATCGCTTCGGTATTGGCGATGGTGGTGCCGGGGGGCAGGGTATATTGCAGCATGATCTGACCCTGATCCTCGGTCGGCAGGAAGCCGGTGGGCAGGCGCACGAACAGGCCCCAGACGACCGCCAGCAGGATGAGGAAGCTGCCCCAGAATATCTTGCGCCGCGTCATCACGAAGCCGACCTGGGCGGTGTAGCGCTCATTGACGCGGCCGAACCAGCGGTTGAACCGCGCCAGCATGCCCTTGCTCTCATGCCCCGCCTGTTTGGGCCGGAGCAGCGTCGCGCAAAGAGCGGGGGAGAGGACCAGCGCCACCACCACCGACAACAGCATGGACGAGATGATGGTGATCGAGAACTGGCGATAGATGACGCCGGTGGATCCGCCGAAAAAGGCCATGGGCAGCATCACCGCCGACAGCACCAGCGCGATGCCGATCAGCGCGCTGGTGATCTCCCCCATCGATTTCACCGTGGCGTCGTGGGGGGAAAGGCCTTCCTCCTCCATGATCCGCTCGACATTTTCGACGACGACGATCGCGTCGTCCACCAGCAGGCCGATGGACAGCACCATGCCGAACAGGGTCAGCGTGTTGATCGAATAGCCCATCACCTCCAGCACGCCGAAGGTGCCCAGCAGCACCACCGGCACCGCGATGGCGGGGATGAGCGTCGCGCGCCAGCTTTGCAGGAAAACGAACATCACGATGATGACGAGGATCACCGCGATCACCAGTGTTTCCACCACTTCCGCCACCGACAATTTGATGAACGGCGTGCTGTCGCGCATATATTCGATGGCATAGCCATCGGGCAGGTCTTTCGCGAGTTCCTCTGCCTTGGCCTTCACCAGATCGGCGGTCTTGAGCGCGTCTGCGCCCGGCGCCATCATCACCGCTATGCCTGACGCCGCCTGCCCGTTGAGATAGGAGGAGACATTATAGCCCTGACTGCCCATCTCCACCCGCGCCACATCGGAGAGGCGGACGATTGACCCGTCGCCTTCCGTTCTGACGATGATGTCGCGGAACTGCTCGGGCGTTTCGAGGCGGGAGCGGGAGGTGACGGTCGCATTGATCTGTTGCCCCACGGCTGAGGGGGTGTCGCCGATCTGCCCGGCGGAAAGCTCCACATTCTGCGCCTGTATCGCGCTTCTGACATCGGACGGCATCAGCTTGACCGCCGCCAGCTTATAGGGGTCGAGCCAGATGCGCATCGCATAGGGCGCGCCGAAAATATCGACCGAGCCGACCCCTTCCAGCCGAGAGATGGGGTCCTGAAAATTATTGGCGAGATAATCGGCTATGTCGCTGCGGCTCGCCTTGCCGTTCTTGTCGTACAAAGCGACGATGAGGAGGGGATCTTCCTGCGTCTTTTCGACCACCAGCCCTTGCTGCTGCACGGCGGCGGGCAGGCGGCGGAGCGCCTGCTGCACCTTGTTTTGCGTCTGCACCTGCGCGCTGTCGGGATCGGTGCCCTTCTCGAAGGTGACGGTGAGGCTGGACCGGCCGTTGGAGCTGGAGGAGGCGTTGAAATAGAGCAGGCCGTCGAGGCCGGTCAGTTGTTGTTCCAGCACCTGCGTGACGCTCGCCTCCACCGTCGCGGCGGAGGCGCCGGGATAGCTGGTGGTGATGCGCACGGACGGCAGCGCGATATTGGGATATTGGGCGACGGGCAGGTTGAAGATCGCGGCGACACCGGCCAGCATGATGCCGATGGCGATGACCCATGCGAAGATCGGGCGTTCGATGAAATAGCGGCTGAGCATATCCGTTTCGCGCCTATTTGCTCATCGTCACCGGGACGGGCTTCACCACATCGCCTGCGGACACCTTGCTTGTCCCCTCCACGATCACGCGCTCACCCGCCTTCAGTCCTGCTGTGACCAGCCATTTGTCGCCTACGGTCCGGTCGGCGGTGATGTCGCGCCGCTCGACCTTGTTGTCCCGCGTCACGACAAGGGTGGTCGCGCCGCCTTTCGCATCGCGGCTGACCGCCTGTTGCGGCACGAGGATGCCATTGGGCACGACCGATTGCGGCGCGACCACGCGCACGAACATGCCGGGCATCAGCAGCCCCTCGGGATTGGGGAAACGGGCGCGCAGCGTGACGGTGCCGCTGTTGGGATCGACGATCGGCTCGGTGAACTCGATCGTGCCGCTCTGCGGATAGTCGGTGCCGTCATCCAGCTTCAACCGGACGGTGGCGCTGGCCGGAAGAACCTGCCCCGCCGCCAGCGCGCGGCGCAGTTGCAACAGCCTGGCGCTCGACTGGGTGACATCCACGAAAATGGGGTCGAGCTGCTGGATCGTCGCCAGCGCGCCGGTCTGGTTCGCGGTGACGAGCGCGCCGGGCGTGACCATCGATCGGCCGATGCGGCCGCTGATCGGCGCATAGACCTTCGTGAAGCGGAGATTGATGCCCGCAGTGTCGAGCCGGGCGCGGGCCTGCCCGACGGCGGCGTCGGCCTGCCGCGCTGCGGCGAGCACATCGTCCCGGTCCTGCTTGCTGACCGCCTCTCCATCCGCCAAAGCGCGATAGCGGCCTGCCTTGGCATGCGCTGCGGCGAGCGTGGCCTGCGCGCTCGCCAGAGAGGCGCTCGCCTCATTTTGCGCGGCGCGATAGAGCGAGGGGTCGATCTGGTAGAGCGGCTGGCCCGCCCGGACATAGGAGCCTTCCTCGAACAGCCGCCGCTGGATGATCCCGGCGACCTGCGGGCGCACCTCCGACATCAGGGTGGAGGCGGTGCGCCCCGGCAATTCGGTCGAGACGGTGACGGGTCCGCTGGTAAGCTGGACCACGCCGACCTCGGCCGGGCCGCGCTGGTCCTGCTTCTTCTCCCCGCATCCGGCGAGCAGCAGCGCGCAGGCGATCAGCCCGGCGCCGGCACGAGCGGAAGCGCTGCGCGATGGGCGCGGGGCGGACAATTGCGGGGAAGCGGGCGGGATGTCACCCGTTTCATAGGACATGTTCAAGCCTCATCTTTGCGATGCCGGGGCACTCCTGACGGCTCCGGCCAGCCTTCCACGCCGTCATAAGGGATTACGCCCGCGGGCTTCGTATCATTTTGTATCAAAGCATGTCGTCCCTCGGCCTGTGGGGCAGACTTATGCGGGGAGGCGCGCTACATCAGGCCCATGCAGGACGGCGGAGTGACAGAAAGCGGGTCGGCGGGCAGCAAGACGATCCTCGTGGTGGAGGATGACGCGGATATCCGCGACCTCATCGTCGAACAGCTCGCGCGTGAACGCTATCGCTTGCTGGCCGCGCCGGACATAGCCGGGCTGCGCCGCATCTGCGCGAATGAGATGGTGGATCTCATCGTGCTCGACCTCAACCTGCCCGATGGCGACGGTCTGGCGCTGTGCCGCGATCTGCGCGCGCGCGGCATCGCTACCCCGGTCATCATGGTGACGGCGCGCGGGTCTGCGATCGACCGGGTGCTGGGGCTGGAGCTGGGTGCGGACGATTATCTGACCAAGCCGTTTGAGCCGCGCGAGCTGACGGCGCGGGTGCGCAACCTGCTGCGCCGCGCCGGGGGAGAGGAAAGCGCCGCCCCGCCGGTGCAAAGGAGGCTGGTGCGGTTCGGGCCGTGGCGGCTCGACCTGTTCCAGCGCCGCCTGATCGCGCCCGACGAGGGGCTGGTGATGCTCTCCGCCGCCGAATTCCGCCTGCTTGGCCGCTTCATCGAGGAACCGGGCAAAGTCCTCGCGCGCGAGGAACTGCTGCCGGAACGGCGCGCGACGGTCGCCTTCGACCGCTCCATCGACTTGCAGGTGAGCCGCCTGCGGCAGAAGCTTTCCGCGATTGAGGGCGGGGCGGACCTCATCCTGACGGTGCGCAGCGAGGGCTATGTGCTGGCCTGCCCGGTGATCCATGAATAGGCCGCGCTGGCGCTGGCGCACGCCCGCCTTGTTCCGATCGATGGCCGGGCGCATCTTCGTGCTGCTGGCGGTGGGCATAGCGGCAAGCTCCATCATCGCGCTCTTCTTCGCCAATCAGGCCCGGCGCCATGATTTCCAGCGCATCCGCTATGAGCGGGTGGTGGCAAGCGCGGTGGACGTGGCCGGGCGTCTGGCGCGGGAGCCGGAAAAGACCGCGCGGATGCTGGACGAGAGGCAGATCATGGGCGCGGCATGGGCGCCTTTGGGCGTTGCCATCGGCGAACCGGAACCCGCCGTCGGCAAAATGCTGACCCGGCATCTGGGGCCTGCCTCCCACCCGGAAGCGGGGCAGGTGCCGAGCGGGCTGTGCTTCCGCTACAAGAGGCTGGACCCACGGCAGGCGGCGGCGGGCTATGCCGATGCGCCGCGCCCGGATTGCTGGATCGTGCGCTTTGCCGACGCCACCGGAAAGCGGCAGGCAATCGCGCTCAGCCTGCCGCGTCTCTCCATGCCGGCGGACAGCAGCTTTCGCGCCATCGACCTCATCCTCATCATGCTGGTGAGCGGGCTGCTCTCCGTCCTCGTCGCCCGCGAGATCGCCAAGCCGTTGCGGCGGCTGGAAAAGGCGGCGGAGGCGTTCTCCCTTTCCCTCGACCCGCGCCCGCTGCCGGAGGAAGGGCCGGACGAGGTGCGCGCGGCGCTTTCCACCTTCAACCTGATGCAGAACCGCGTGCGCGCCGGTTTTCGCGAGCGCACCCAATTGCTCGCGGCGATCAGCCATGACCTCCAGACCCCGCTCACCCGCATGCGGCTGCGGCTGGAGCAGGTGGACAATCCCGATCTGCGCGACAGGCTGTTGCAGGATCATCGCGCTATGCAGACGCTGGTGCGCGAGGGGCTGGACCTCGCCAGCTCGACTGAGGGCGAGGAGGACTGGGCGATGACCGATATCGATTCCGTCCTCGTCAGCATTGCAGAGGATGCGGCGGAGCTGGGTCACAAGGTGCGCTTTCTCGGCGGATGCGGCGGCATGGCGCGGGTGAAGCCCAATGCGCTGGCCCGCTGCATCGGCAATCTTGTCGACAATGCCGTCAAATATGGGGGCGATGCGGATATCAGTTGCGACCGCGCCGACGGGCATATCTCCATCTGCGTCCGCGACCATGGGCCGGGCCTCGACGAAGCGCAACTCGACGAGATGTTCGAGCCCTTCACGCGCGGCGCGGCGGGGCAGCCGGGCGGGCGGTCCGGCACCGGGATCGGCCTCACCATCGCCCGCACGCTGGCGCTGACCTTCGACGGATCGGTGCGCCTCGCCAATGCCGAGGGCGGCGGGCTGATCGCGACCATCCGTTTTGAAGGATAGGACGGGGCGGGTGCTACAAGACGATAGGCGGGGTAGGGTTCGCCAAAAATAGCCTCATCGCGTACGTGTCCGGAGAGGCGAACTTTCGATCCATATGAGCAACGCCTGCCATTCCCTGCGCCGGACAGGGGCGGGATGGGGGCAGGGATGCAAACCGGAAATAACATGCTCTCCAGCATCAACAGCGTGGCGAGAGAGGCGAGGGCAAGCGGGTCGCGACGCTGGAATTATGGGCCGGGGAGCATGGGCAGGGTTTCAATCGGCAAAGAAACCCGGCTGCCTTTTGCCTCTTTTCTTAGCGCCGCTTTGCGCTAAGCGTCGGCGATGCGACATTTTCTCTACCTTCTCGCCACGATGAAGAAATCCGTGCTGGCTTTCCTGCTCGCCGCGATTCTAGGCCTGTTGAGCATGGGGGTGCTGGGCGGCCTGCTCTATGCCGCTGCTTATCCGGTAGCCGGTCTATGGTTGGAAGATCCCGAATTATGGCACGGGGACCGATTGTGGCCGACGATGATCCTGACAGGAATGCTCTGGTCGCCGAGCTTCCTCGTCGCGGGATATGTCAATCTGCGGCTTGTGCGGGCAGGGCGGGGAACGATTGCCGCCCGCCGCTGGCTCTATGCATTGATCTTGTGGCTGGGCGCGGTAGTGATCTGGTCGCTGGCGCTGTCAGGCGCGATCCGCGTCAGTTGAAGCGCGACGAGTCTGCCATTGCGAACTGTTGCCGCTGGCGAGCAGGCGCTTCCTGCGCATCATTGGGATAGATGAAACCGAAAGCGGCGTTAGAGCGGATGCCCAGACCACCGATCGGGCCATACCAGACGCGCACGTCAGTCCAGTCATTGCGAGGGGAGACGTCGATAGCGCGGACATTGCGCTCGATGCCGCCGCGATAGGACCAGTTTGCATGGGTCAGCAGCACTTCGCGAGCGCCCACGACCTTGCTGACAGTGGCGACATGGCCCACCGGCATGGCTCGGCTCGCCGTGAAGGTGAGCACCGCACCGACGCGCGGCTCGTTGCCGCGATCGTAGCGGCCTGCGGCCTGCGACCACCAGGTCGCCGCATTGCCGTAAAGATCGATGCCGGAAACCTGGCGGGCGAACGGCACGCACTGCAACACGCCTGCGATCGACGGAGAAGCTGTCAGGGCGCCGAGCGCAAACAATGCCGTTGCGACCAAAGCGCGAAACCCAGCTTTCATTCGTGCGACCCCCGTTTAACCATTCAGCTTGTCGTGGGCGCTCTTAGTGCAGACAGGCGGCGAGCTGAAAAGCGTCGAGCGATGAACCGTTGCGACGACACGTTGGTTTGCAGCGCAGCCCCGGACTCCTTTACGAATGGCAAGATTCCCTGGCGGAAATTAAGCATTTTCGCGGAGAATCGCGGGATTGGGACGGAAGGAAGGACGCCCCCGGACAGCGGACCGCGCTGCGCCTGCCTGTCGATCGACTGGAAGCTATCGGGAGATTTTGGTGCACCCAAGAGGATTCGAACCTCTGGCCTCTGCCTTCGGAGGGCAGCGCTCTATCCAGCTGAGCTATGGGTGCATAACGCTTTGCGTGGAAGGCCGCTTAGCAAAGCGTTGCGCGCTATGCCAGCTACAAATTGCGGCTCGTGAAGGAAAATCATCGGGCGGAGAGTATCCGCCCGATGCGCAAGGGCCTATTTGCCCGGTTTTTCCATCTTCTGGAAAGAACCGAGGCCGCAACTCGCGCCCTGACTGAAGCCGCCGCCGAAATTTTGCGGCACCGTAATGATATCGACCGAGCAAAGCTGGTTGGTCGACAACTTGTAGGCGAAACGCTCTTCCATCTTCAGGCTGGGGCAGCTTTGCGGCAGGCGGTTGCGGTAGACGACGCCGTTATTCATCACGAAGTCGATCGTCTGGTTGTCGATCACCCGCGTCTGGCGCAGCTGGCTTGGCGTGATGCAGGATACAGGCTCACCCACCGGGACAAGCTCGGCGGCCTTGGCCCTGGTGTCTTCCTTGTCGCCACGCGCATTGGCGGGGGCAATGGTACAGGCGAGCGCGGCGAGGCTCGCGCAGGCAATAGCAGGGGTGATGAAACGAGAGATAGGAAATATCATCGCAGGTCTCCTCTCCGGTTTTGGTACGCCCCGCAAACTGAATGCAGGCTGACGAGACGCGCCATGGTGCCGGACCGGACCGCGCCGGGCAAGGCCTCAAGCGGCGGCCTTGGCAGGGGCGGGCGTCTTCGGCTTATAGCGGCACAGATCCGCAACCGGGCAGCGCCAGCATTCCGGCTTGCGGGCCTTGCATATATAGCGTCCGTGCAGGATCAGCCAATGGTGCGCATCGCGCCGGAACGGGGCAGGGGTCTGTTTTTCGAGCTTCTTCTCGACCTCCAGCACCGTCTTGCCGGGGGCGAGGCCGGTGCGATTGCCGACGCGGAAGATGTGGGTGTCGACCGCGAAGGTCTCTGCGCCGAAAGCGGTGTTCATCACCACATTGGCGGTCTTGCGCCCGACGCCGGGCAGGGTGGTCAATATGTCGCGATCCTGCGGCACCTCTCCCCCGAAATCGCGCACTAGGATTTCGGAAAGGGCGATCACGTTCTTCGCCTTGGAATTAAAGAGGCCGATGGTCTTGATGTGCTGCTTCAACCCCTCTTCGCCCAGCGCCACCATCTGCGCGGGCGTCGTCACCTCGCGGAAGAGCGCGCGCGTCGCCTTGTTGACGCCGACATCGGTGGCCTGCGCGGAAAGGACGACGGCGACCAGCAGCTGATAATCATTGCCATAGTCCAGCTCCGTGCGCGGGGCGGGGTTCAGCTCGGCGAGGCGCCGGTAGAATTCGAAGATATCGTCCTTCTTCATCTGGCTCTCAAAGGCCGAGGACATTCTTCATCTGGTGCCGCCCTATCGGCTGATCCTTCAGCCAGAGCGCCGCCTTCACCGCGCCGCGCGCGAAGATCGCGCGGCTTTCCGCGCGGTGGGAAAGGGTGATGCTTTCGCCTTCGGTGGCGAGGATGACGCTATGGTCGCCCGGCACCGAACCGCCGCGAAGCGCCGCAAAGCCGATTGCCCCCTTAGCCCGCGCGCCGGTGATGCCGTCGCGGCCGCGCTCGCTATGGTCGGCAAGCGCGATGCCGCGTCCCGTCGCCGCCGCCTCGCCCAGCAGCAAGGCGGTGCCGGAGGGCGCATCGACTTTGTGCCGGTGGTGCATCTCCACAATCTCGATATCCCAATCGTCCTGAAGGCGGCGGGCGGCCTCTTCCACCAGCGCGGCGAGCAGGTTGACGCCGAGCGAGGTATTGCCGGTCTGGAGCACGGGAATGGAGCGGGCGGCCTCATCTATCAGGCGGTGATGCTCCTGTTCCAGCCCGGTGGTGCCGATGACGATGGGCTTGCCCGCGGCGACACAGGCGTCGAGAGTGGCAGCCAGCGCAGCGGGCGAGGAAAAATCGATCAGCACGTCGCTCGCCCCGACCAGCGCGGCGAGATCGCCTTCGCCCCGGTCGACACCCCCGGTCGGCACCAGCCCCTGCGCGCCGATCTCCGCCGCGATCGCCTGGCCCATGCGCCCCGCGCTGCCGATAATGCCGATTGCCGTCATGACCTGCCATTCCCTCCATGGTCTGCAATCCGGCGCGGATGCCAGACTATCGCCCCCCTGTCACCGCTTTTGTGGGGCGGGCGGACGTGGGAAGGGGCGTCGATCCCTCTTGCATAGAAGCGGCGATGGTTGTTTGAGGGATAGCGGCCCGACCTTCTTTGGGCCTTCGCTTTGGGGGCGAAGACATGAACGACATTCGAAACATCGTGATCCTGACCGGCGCGGGCGTGAGCGCGGAAAGCGGCATCGATACCTTCCGCGACGGGGGCGGGCTTTGGGAGCAGCACCGCGTCGAGGATGTCGCCACGCCGGGGGCCTTTGCGCGCGATCCCGATCTGGTGCTGCGCTTCTATGACATGCGCCGCGCCGCGATCCAGACCAAGGCGCCGAACGCCGCGCATGCCGCGCTGGCGCGGCTGGAGGCGGAATGGCCGAAAAAGGTGAAGGGCGGCAGCATAACTCTCGTCACGCAGAATGTGGACGATCTGCACCACCGGGCGGGTTCAAGGCAGCTGATCCACATGCATGGCGAACACCTCAAGGCCTGGTGCACGGCGTGCGGCACGCGCTCGCCATGGCAGGGGCCGCTGCTCGACCGGCCCGCCTGCCCCGCTTGCGGCGAGAGCGCGCTGCGCCCGGATATCGTCTGGTTCGGCGAAATGCCCTATCGCATGGAGGATATTGACGAGGCGTTGCGCGCGGCGGATCTGTTCGTTTCCATCGGCACATCCGGGGCGGTCTATCCCGCCGCCGGGTTCGTCCATGCCGCCCGGGAGCTGGGCGCGCATACCCTTGAGCTTAATCTGGAACGTTCGCAGGGATCTGGCTGGTTTCATGAAAGCCGCCTCGGCCCGGCAACCGAAATAGTCCCGGCATGGGTCGAGGAGATATTGGCGTAGCTGGCAAAGGGGGAGGGTTCCATCGGTCCGGCGCGCATTGTGAGGCGAACGCCGAGCCACTGTGTTGTACTGGTGTAGGCGGCAGGCCAGCCTGAAACGGCTTCGCCTGCGCCTTATCGGTTCAGCCGCCCCGGGAAACGGGGATCAGCGCGCCGCTGATCGATCGCGCCGCAGGCGAAGCGAGGAACAATATGACCTCGGCGATGGCGGCGGGCTGAATCCATGTGCTGTGATCGGCGTCGGGCATGTCGGCCCGGTTGGCGGGAGTGTCGATGATGCTCGGCAGGATGGCGTTGACGGTGATGTCCTTGTCCGCCAGTTCCGCAGCGAGGCTTTCGGTCAGCTTGTGCACCGCGCTCTTCGAAGCGGCATAGCCGCCCATGCCTGCCGCCGCCATGATCGCGCTGCCCGCGCCGATATTGACGATGCGCGCTCCCGCAACGCTGGTGAGGGCAGGCAGCGCGGCCTTGGTCATGTTGACGCAGGTGGCCGCGTTCATCGCATACATCCGGTTCCAGGTATCGATGCCGCCATCGGCGAGCGTCTGCCAGACGAAGCCGCCCGCGATATTGACCAATATCTGCACCGGGCCGAGCGCCGCCGTCACATCGGCCACCGCCTTCTGCGCGGCGGCCGCATCGGTGAGGTCCACCCCGCCGATATCGATGCCTCCGGCGAGCGGCGCAGCGGGTGCGGGCGCATAGTCGATGCGCGCGACCTTGTCCCCCTGCGCAGCGAAGACGGCCGCGACCGCGCTTCCCAATATCCCGAAAGCGCCGGTCACGATGACGGTCCGCGCTGCTGTCATATCCTCATCCTCATTATCTGTAAAAAGCCATTTCAGACCTTCGGCGTGATCGCGAGTCAAGGGGCGAAGGCAAGAAATATCCTCCTTGCCGCACCGGAGGGGTCGGGATGAACTGGCCGGGAAAGCAGGTTCCGGCGATGCGTCACATGCCAGGATGGACGGCTATCAGGCCTCTTGCCCGCGCACGGAACGCTCCGCCCGCCAGGCGTTCGGAGTCATCTCCGTCCAGCCGAAAAAGGCGCGGCGGAAGGTCGCCGCATCGGCATATTGCAGGCGCGCCGCGATTTCGCGGACAGTCAGTTTGGTCCCCTCCAGCATCGTCATCGCCAGTTCCCTGCGGCAATGGGTGCGCAGCATGACCAGCGACGATCCTTCCCGCGCAAGCCGCCGGCGCAGGGTGGCCGGGGTAAGCCCGAACATCCGCGCCATGACATGAATGGTCGGGATGCCTTCCCCCATCGAAAGCGATGCTCGCATGGCGCTCATCAGGCGATGGGACACGGTTTCGGTGCCATAGTCTGGCGGCAGCAGGTCGAAGGGAAACAGCGCGAACAGATCGTCGATTTCAGAGGGTTTGCGGGCAATGGGCCAGTCGAGATAATGCGCCGCAAAGGAAAAGCTGTCCTGCGGTTCGCGAAAACGGGGGCTGATGCTGAACATGTCCTGCAGGCCGGTTTCGGCGAGCATATCCGGAAAGGCCAATGTCACGTCGATCAGCGGCACTTCCTCACCGATCACCCAGCCTAGAATGCGGTGGTAAGAGGCCAGCGAAAAGAGCGAGATCAGAAATTCGGCAATGCTTTTTTCCCGCGTTCGCCTGTCGAGCGCGAAAGTGACCCTGTTGTCGTCGATCGTGACGGTCCACCGCGCAGAACGCTCCCCCAGCATCGCATAGAAATCGGCCATGATGTCCACCGCCTCGCGCAAAGTCGCGCAGCCCAGCATGGCCATCAGCACGATGCGGTGATTGCGCACCGGAAAGGGTTGCAGCCTGTTCTTGCGGCAACTTTCATTATGCAGCGCCAGCACGCAGTCCGACGCCAGCTGCGCGAAGGCCGCGCGAGAGATAAGCGTCGCGCGCCCCTCCCGCGCCGCCCCTTCGAGCAGGCCGAGGCCGGAGCGCCTGAGAACGCCCCGCACGTCGCCTCCGATATCGGCGAGCGTATCGAGCAGCACGACCATGGCCGTGGCCGGGACAAATCGTGGCGATGCCGAAGCCGTGTTGCGCAAGGGCGGGTTCCCGATGGTGATCCTGCCGGGCACATTAGCATGGCTGCGCGTTAATGCCCCCTATTTTGTTCGTAAATGCCTCCCTCTCCGAAAGCCGCCGGGCTTATGCCTGTCTCCCATAATCAGGAGAGGAGAATTGCAATGACAAAGGGATTTTTAAGCCCGCTAATGGGTGTTGCCTGTCTTGTTGCAGGTCCGGCTTATGCCCAGACGCCCGCCCAACCTTCAGGCGGCCTTGAGGATATCATCGTAACTGCCCAGAAGCGCAGCGAAAATCTTCAGGAAACGCCGCTCGCGGTGAGCGCGCTGACCGCCGAGACGATTGAGCGGCGCGGCATTACCGATGTGTCGTCGCTGACCGCGACCGCGCCCAATCTGACCGTGACCACGACGGGCGCCTCCACATCCAATATTGCCCTGTTCATCCGGGGCATCGGGGAATCCGAGACGATCCTGACGGTCGACTCCCCTGTCGGCCTCTATGTCGATGGCATCGTGCTCGGCCGCAGTTCAGGCGCGGTGTTCGATCTTGTCGATCTCGAACGGGTGGAGGTGCTGCGCGGCCCGCAGGGAACGCTCTATGGGCGCAACACAACCGGAGGCGCGGTCAACCTGATCTCCAAACGGCCGTCCAATGATTTCCGCGCGGATTTCTTCGCCAGCTACGGCAATCTTGACGCCATCCAGTTGAAGGGCGGCATCGACACCGGCGAATGGGGCAATAGCGGCATCAGCGCGCGGCTGACTTATTTGCATAAGCAACGCAGCGGCTATGTCGACAATGTCCTCGCACGGGATGCGCGCGATCCCGGCGCCTATAATGTCGATGCGTTCCGCGTGGCGCTCCGCTACGACAAGGGCGGTGCCGTGCGGCTCAACTATGCCTATGATTTCAACGACCGGCGCAGTGTCGCCAATCCGACGCAGCTCGCCGTCGCCCGTCCGGACATTCTCGCTTATGCCAGCGCCTCCGCGGCGCTGGGCGGCGCGCCCTTGCAGCTATCGCGCGACCGGCTGAAGTCGCTGCGTCTGGATGCCGATGGCACCATCAAGGATCGTGTGACGGGGCATGGACTGACCGCCGAGATCGACCTTGGGGACAATCTCATGCTCCGTTCGCTCACCGGCCATCGCCGCTGGTCCAATAGCGTCGTCAACGATCAGGACGGCAATGGCGGTCTGGTCGGTTATGTGGTCGATCCCGCGTTGCTGGCGGGCGGTCCGTTCACGCCGCTCGGCATCCAGCCGATCAGCCTCTTCAACCTGACTTTCGAGCGTGGCCAGCGGCAATGGACCCAGGAGCTGAACCTGATCGGCAAAATTGGCGATGCCGTCGATTTCGTGCTGGGCGGTTTCTATTTCCGCGAGGTCGCGCATGAGAGCAATCCGACGTTCCTCACCTATATCCTGCCCTCGCCCACCCCGATCGAGGCCGCGCCGGGGGTGTTCGTCGATTCCTATGGCGTCAATCTCGCCAGCACCTTCGATTATCGCTTCAAGTCGCGGTCGAAGGCGCTGTTCGGGCAAGTCACCGCCCGGCTCGGCGACCGGATGAGCGCCACCGGCGGGCTGCGCTATACGCGTGACGACCGGCATCTTCGCCAGAAGCAGCCCTATGTCCGCGATCTCGACCGCGATTTCGAGAAGCTCAACTGGGCGGCAACCCTCGATTATCGTTGGAATGACGATCTCATGACCTATGCGCGCGTCGCGACCGGCTATAAGGCGGGGGGCTTCAATGCGCGGTCGCAAAATGACGGTTTCCAGCCGGAGAACCTTACCTCCTACGAAGTCGGCCTGAAGAGCGAATGGTTCGACCGCCACCTGCGCTTCAACCTCACCCTGTTCCACGCCGATCACCGCGATGTGCAGGTCGGCCAGTTTCTGGCCGGATCGGGCGGTTCGGTCGGCATCACGGTCAATGCAGGAAAGGCCGAGTATAACGGCATCGAAGCCGAATGGACCGCGCTGCTCGGCGACCGGCTGACCATCAACGGCAATTTGGGCTATGTCGACCGGAAGTATAAAAGCTTCATCATCCGCAATCCGGCCAACGATCAATTGATCGATATCGCGAAGACTGCGCGCTTCATCTATTCGGCGGGCACCACCGCCAATGTCGGCGCCGAATACCGCTTTGGCGACATGGGAATCGGCACTTTGTCGGCCCGCCTCGATTATTCCTATCGCAGCCGCACCTATTTCCATTCGACGACGATCCTCAATCCGTTCAACGACATGCTCTCTGACGGCAAGGTCGGCCTTCTGGATGGCCGCGTGACGCTGGCGGACATGCGATTGGCGGACGGCAAAGCTCAATTGTCGGGCTGGGTCCGCAACATCACCAACAAGGATTATCTGCTCGGCGCGGTCGATTTCGGATCGCTCGGTCTGGGAACGGTGGGATACGCGCCGCCTCGCACCTACGGCATCGATCTGCGCATGGAGTTTTGATCATGACGGCACAATTCGAGCATCTTCTCGCCCCCGGCCAGATCGGTCCGATGACGCTGCGCAACCGCATGCTCCTCACCGCCATGGGCACCGGATTTTCCGAGGCGGACGGCACCTGCGGGCCGCGCGCTCTGGCGTTCAACCGGCGGCAGGCCGAAGGCGGCATCGGCCTTGTCACATTAGGCGTCGTCGGGGTCGGCTGGCCGATCGGCGGCAATATGAAGGGACAGCCCGCGCTTTCCGAAGACCGGCATATAGCGAGCATCGCCGCTATGGCGCAGGCTGTGCACGAAGAGGGGGCATGCTTCGCTGTCCAGCTCCATTTCGGCGGCCTTGTCGGGATGGAGGACATGCTTGCGGGCCGCCCCGCCTGGACACCGTCACTGCCGGTGCCCGTCGAAGGCGACATGCTCGACGGCTTCCTTGAGGAAGAAACGGCCGAAGCCCCGTTCTTTCATGTGCGGGATGTCCGCTACAAGGTGATGACGCGCGAGGATATAGCCGACCTGGTCGAAATGTTCCGCGCGGCGGCCGACCGCGCCAGGCGCGCGGGCGTTGACGGCATCGAGATCCATGCCGGCCATGGCTATATCATCTCCTCCTTCCTCTCGCCCGCGACGAACAAGCGCGACGATGAATATGGCGGCAGCGTCGCCAATCGCGCGCGGTTGCTCGTGGAGATCGTAGCGGCGGTGCGGGCCGGGGCAGGGCCGGATATCGCCGTCTGGTGCAAGATCGACACCGAGGAATATCAGCGCGAGGGCGGCATACGCATCGAGCATGCCGTGGAAACCGCCAGGCTGGCCGAGGCGGCGGGCGCTCATGCCATCACCGTCACCGCCAATCATGAAGCATCTCGCGGCACACTGCATTCGGGATCGCACACGCCGCAGGAACCGGGCCTCAACCTCTCCAAGGCAGCCGCGATCAAGGAGGCGGTATCGATCCCGGTGATCTTCTCCGGTCGGGTCGAGCCTGAAATCGCCGATGCGGTCATCGCGCGCGGGGAGGGCGATTTTCTCGCCATGGGGCGAAAGCTCCTCGCGGACCCGTCGCTTCCCGCGAAGATCACCCGGGGCGATCCCGCCGCGATCCTGCCGTGCATTTATTGCTACACATGCATCAGCGCCATTTATTATGGCGGATCGGTGCGGTGCGCGGTCAATCCGGATACCGGTTTCGAGGGGGAGGACTGGCTGCCGCCGGTGGATGTGGCGCGGCATGTCGCCATTGTCGGGGGCGGGCCAGCCGGGATGGAAACGGCGCGCAGGCTGGCCCTGCGCGGTCACCGGGTCACGCTTTTCGAGCGCGGCCGTACGCTGGGCGGCACTTTGCGCTTCGCCTCCATCGCCTATGACGCCAATGAGCGCCTGCTGGACTGGCTGCTCCGCGAAATCGAGCAATCGAGCGTTGATGTCCGGCTGAATGAGGAAGCGACGCCCGAATTGCTGAGGTCGATCGCAGCCGATGCCGTCGTCGTCGCAACCGGCGCCCGGCGGGATCTTTACACCGTGCGGGGCGACGATCAGGACCATGTCCTCAATGGCGATGACCTGCGCCGCCTGATGCTGGGCGACAAGGCTTTGCCCGGACGCACCAAGCTCGGCTGGACGACCCGCGCACTCGCCAAGGCAGGGGCGCTGACCGGCGCGACCAACCGGCCGGGGCTGGTGCGGGAGGCCAGCAAGGCGTGGATGCCGCTCGGGCAACGCATCGTCATCATCGGCGGGGATCTTGTCGGGCTGGAGCTGGCGGAATTTCTCGCCCATCGGGGGCGCAAGGTCACGATCCTCGATGACGCGCCCAAATTCGGGCGGGGCCTCCAGATCGTCCGCCGCTGGCGCGTGATTGACGAGCTGCGGCAGGCGGGAGTGCATTTCGAACCGGGAACGCATGATTTCTCGATCGATGCGGAGGCTGTCCACGCAACCGGCCCGGACGGGCAGAGCCTGCATTTTCCAGCGGATAATGTCGTGCTGGCGCGGGGGGCTGGCGCGGACCTGCGCTTTGCCGAGACGCTTCAGGCCGCAGGCTTCGCGCCCCACATCGTCGGCGACGCCCGCGGCGTCGGCTATATCGAAGGGGCGATGCGCGGCGCGGCAAAGCTGGCCCGCATTTTATAAACGGGAAGGCGGGGGTGGCTTCTGGCCGGAGCTGACCCCTATCAACAATTCGACAAGGGAGATATTCATGGCCGTTACCGGAGTGAACCGCATCATGATCGCCGTGCACGATCTGGAAGCCGCAAAGCAAAAATATCAAGACCTTCTGGGCGCCACCTTCGTGGACGCCCATTGGACAGGGGAACCCTTTGGCATAGGCGTTTCCATCGCCTGGGATGCCGGCATCGAATTATGCGCGCCCTTGCCCGGAAGGGAGGACAGCAGCGCGGTCTCCGCATTCCTCGCCGCGCGCGGGGAGGGGGTGATGAACGTGTTTTTCGATGTGGATGACGGGGAAGCCGCAATGGATCGCGCTGCCCGTGAAGGCTACCGCTCGCTAAACTCTCTCGATTACACGCAAGCCGAAATCGACCAGCATCTGGGCGGATTGTTCCGCCGCTATCAGGAGTTCACTCTGGACACCGCGCAGCGATGCGGTTTTGCCATCAGCCTCGCGCGGATCGAACCCAAAACCGGCGGGTAGAGGCGCATCGGGAAGGTGGCTTGAGATCGCAACATCTGTGAGACGCAGTCTCAAGTAGCGTTTACGGACACCTGTTCCTGCTGCTTAGAGAAGACACTATCTGTGCTGGATAGAAATGACACCCTCTATGGCAGCAGGGGCAGCGTGGAGCCATCCACACAGCGCAACGCTGACCCTGCTGATGCGCTGATGTAGAAGTGGTGCGCCATGGACCCGCTGCGTCAGCAGTGGGCTCGCTCAGCTATCAAATGGCGGGACGTGGGACATTCCCGACGTTCAAGCCCCCCCAAACAGCGGCTTCCGCTGAAAGCGGTCATCGCGGGGCGGATCTACGCGGCAGTCCGTCACCGCACATCGACGACAAGCTGCCTGAGTGTGCCGGTGAACGGGAACGCGCCGTCATAGGCTGCCGAAACAGGCCCGCCATGGGATCGGCCGACGCCCATGCTGCCAAACTGGGCTGGTGCGCCGATACGGTCGAACCGCTGCTCGGCAACCGGCTTGCCATTGATGAGAAGCCGTCCTGTCCCGCCGCCGAACAGCTTGGGGTCTTCGCGGACATAATCATAAACGATTTCCACCGTGCCGGTTGGCAGCGGCGCGGCCATTACCGTCGCGGCCTTTCCGAAGAAGTTGCTTTCATAGAACAGCCGGCCGCCCTTCACATACAGCGCGAAGCCGCCATAGCGCCCGCCATTGGTCAGCAGCACACCTTCGACACCCGCCGCCGGGATTTCCACTTGCGCGGTGATCCGGTGCGATTTCAGGAAATTGGGCGCCTTGGCGATCGGCAATCGCGCAAGCCCGGCATGATAGACGAAGCGCGATGGCGAAGCGGGCGGTGGTGGTGCGCCCTTGCCGTCGATCGTCTGGCTGCCCGCCGTCTTGACGATGCAGCCGTCCTGCATCGGATAGACGTGGTTGGCCTGCGCTTCGCGCTCGAACAGCGCCTGCAACTCTTTCAGCTTGGCAGGGTTCTGCGCGGCGACGTCGTGCGCCTGCGAAAAATCCTTTTCGATATTATAGAGTTCCCAGCGATCCTTCGAAAAATCGGGCTTGCACGCCAGAACCCACGGCACCGAACGCTGGACGGTGGCGATCCAGCCATCCTGATAGATGGCGCGGTTCCCGGATTCTTCGAAATATTGGATGCGGTGGCGCGACGGTGCGGCCGCGCTGGTGAAGCTATCGGCGAAGCTCACCCCGTCGAGCGGCTGTTGCGCGACACCATCCACCGCATCCGGAAAACGGATGCCAGCGGCCTCATAAATCGTCGGCGCGATATCGTTGGCGACGGTGAACTGGCTGCGCGGCCGGGCATCGCCCTTGATCCTGTCGGGCCAGGATATGACCAGCGGATTGCGCGTGCCGCCAAAGAAGGATGCGACCCGCTTCATCCACCGAAATGGCGTGCCCGTCGCCCAGGCCCAGCCGGCACTGTAATGATTGTCGTACAGTTTCGATCCGAGCTGATCGACATGCGACAATTGCTCGTCCACCGTCGATGGCAGGCCGTAGATGATATTGGCGAGGCCCACGTCCGAGCCGTCGATCGCACCTTCGCCCGACGCGCCATTGTCGCCGACAATATAGAAAACCAGCGTATTCTTGCCGTTCGGTCCCTGGCGCACCCGATCAAGCAGGCGGCCGATTTCATGGTCGGTATGTTCAAGGAAACCGGCGAACACCTCCATCTGGCGCGCATAAAGCCGCCGCTGATCGGCCGAAAGCGTGTTCCATGCCGGCAGTTCGGCCGGGCGCGGCGTCAGCACGGCATCCTGCGGGATCAGCCCCATCCGTTTCTGGCGGGCGAACGCCTCCTCGCGATATTTGTCCCACCCGGCGTCGAACCGACCGCGATATTTGTCGATCCATTCCTGGCCAACATGGTGCGGCGCATGGGCACCACCAGCGGCGTAATACAGGAAATAGGGTTTGTCGGGGGCGAGCGACGCCTGCGTCTGCAACCAGCCGATCGCCTCGTTGGTGATGTCCGTGCTGAAATGATAATCGCCCTTCGCGGGCTTTGGCGCATCAACGGCCGTCGTATCGCGATACAGCAGCGGTTCCCACTGGCTGTCCTCGCCCTGCATGAAGCCATAAAAATCCTGAAAGCCGAGGCCCGTCGGCCACCGATCGAACGGGCCGACGGGGCTGATCTCAGCACTTGGCGTGTTGTGCCACTTGCCGAACGCGGCCGTGCTGTAACCATTGTCCAGCAGCACCCGCGCAACCGATACGGTGCTTTTCGGCCAAGCCCAGTCATAGCCGGGATAGGGATATTCGATGACGGTGCCCACGCCCACGCGATGGGCGTTGCGGCCGGTAAGCAGGGCGGCCCGCGTCGGCGAACAGACCGATGTGGTGTGGAAGCGGTTATAGGTGATCCCGCTTGCCGCCAGACCATCCAGCGCCGGCGTCCGCACCGCACCACCAAATGTCGCGCTGGCCGCAAAGCCAACATCATCAAGCAGGATGACGACGATATTGGGCCGGGACGATTGCCGTTCCGCCGGTGTCGATTGCGATGCAGCCATCGGCACCGCTGGCGCGGTGCCCGCCAATACCGGCGTCGCGATCAGGGCGCCCCACCATGCAACGCCTACCACAAGCGGGCGCGCATAGCGCTTGAGCCATGTTTCGCCAGATCCAGTCAACATCGTCATCATTTTACCTCCGCCATCGGTGCGCGCGTTCGATCGATTGTGGGCTGGCGACCCCATGGATCGCCAGCCCACAGGCAACTCAGTTGCCGAAACGGATCCGGGCCGACATGCCGTACATCCGCGGTTCGCCATAATATGCGGATTCAAATCCCAGGCTGCTGACCAGCGGGAAACCGCCCAGAATATAGGTCTTGTTCGTCAGATTTGTGCCGAACACCGCCAGATCAATACCGGTGCCGGCCACGTCCTTCACTTCGGCGCGCGCGCCCAGCAGGCCATGGCTGGCATAGCTGGTCCGGAAAGCCGTGTTGGTTTCGTTCGTGTTGACCTTGCCCTGCCAGCTATAATCCGCGCTCAGGCTGACCGTGCCAAACGCATCGCTCACCGGCAGGTCGAGCTTGCCGTTCACGCCATATTTCCATTTCGGCTGGAACGCGGTCTGCCGGCCCTTGATCGCAGCCGTGCCGGGCACGGTTACATCGCTATGCGCATCGAGATAGGAAACGAAGCCATTGATCGTCAGCGAATCGAGCGGACGGACGGTGCCTTCCAATTCGAAGCCCTTGTTCGTGGCCTTGCCAGCATTCTGGACCAGCGATGTGATCGCCACGTTCGGAATAACCACCGGCTGCGAGATCTGGATATCCTTATATTTGTCGACAAAGGCCGACAAATTGGTGCGCAGCGGCACGCCGATATCCCAATCCGCCTTGAGGCCGATTTCAAAGCTGTCGACATGTTCGGGCTTGAACGTCGTGAACGCCGGTGCAGGCGACGGCAGGTTCAGGCCACCGCTTTTATAGCCGCGGCGATAGGACAGATAGGTCAGCACCCGGTCCATCGGCTTATACTGGATCGTCGCGTCATAGGACGGCGCCCTGAATTTGCCGCTGGCTTCGAACGGGCAGGTGATCGGGCCGGTTCCCGTGGGCACGCGCTGGGTGCAGACGCCTGCAGTGTTATACACACCGATGCTCGCCGCGCGCTTGTCCCACGTATAGCGGAAACCGCCGCTCAGTTGCAGCTGATCGGTCAGGCCCAGTTCGGCATGGGCGAACAGCGCATCGCTCTGGTCGCGATAGCCAAGGCTGCGCACCGAAACATTGCCGAACAGGCTCTGGCGCACTTCCTGCGGGAAACCGGGCTTGGTCAGTTCATGATAATAGCCGAGGATATAATCGAGACCGATCGAGCGCACCTTGCCCTGAACCTGGAACTCCTCGGTGAACTGCTCCTGCCCGATCTGCCAGTCGCGGCTGGCCGGCACGTTCTGGATCAGGAAGGTGTTGACCGGCGTGCCATCAAAATCGCTCGCCTGATTAACCCGGTTGCGGCGGAACGAGATGATGTTCTTGAGCGTGATCACGTCGGACATCTCCCACGTCGTCTTGTTCGTCACGCCAAAGCCGGACTGCCGATCGTAAAGCGCAATCGGAAGCAGCGTCTTGCGGACACCCAGCGCCTGCTGCTGCGCCAGATAAGGTGCGATCAGCGCGCCGGTGGCCGTGTTGGGATCAACCTGACGAATGATCGCGGACGTGCCGCTTTGATCCTTTGTCCGGCCGTCGACGATCGTCAGATTTTCGAGGCCAGCCGCCGGGGTAAACAGGATCGAGGCGCGATAGGCCTGATAATCGCGGCCATCGAGATGCTGGCCGGTCAACACGCTGGTCGTAAAGCCGCGCCGCTTTGCGACATTGCCCGCCAAGCGGATCGACAGCAGATCGGGAACGACCGGCAGGTTCATCACCGCCTCCAGCTCGCGATAGGCATAATTGCCGGCGGAAAGCTGGACATATCCTTCGATCTGCTGGGTCGGCCGCTGCGGTTCGAACAGCACCGCGCCGCCGGTTGTGTTGCGCCCGAACAATGTGCCCTGCGGCCCTTTCAGAATCTGCACCGCGCCAAGATCGAAGAACACGCCGGGGCCACTCACAAGCGCCGGCACTTCGGCGAAATAGGTCGCGACGCTGGTGAAATTGCGCTGCCCGAAACTGAAGATGCCTGGTCCCTGCCCGCGGATGTAGAAGCTCGCATCGTCACGGCGCTGCCCGGATATATTCACCCCGGGAACGGCCTTTTGCAGGTCGTCGGTGGAACGGACCCCCATCTGCTCCAGCGTCTGCGCGGAAATGGCGGTGATGGCGACAGGCACATCCTGCAACGATTCCTCGCGCCGGCGCGCCGTCACGACGATATCGTCAATTCCCGCGGCCTGCTGCGCCTGTTCGGGCACCGCTGGCGCCTGCGCAGCCTCATCCTGCGCATAAGCCGCGCCCGCGAACAAAAGACCGGCAAGGCTTGCCGACAGATACAAATATTTCTTCATTTGAACCCTCTTTTTTTGAAATGCCGTTTGGCATTTTTTCGTGTTTTATCTTGAAGAAGGCGACCGCGCCGGCCGCCAAGGCGGCTCACCAGACGGTGAAGCCGCCATCGATCGTGAGTGCCTGACCGGTGATGAAACCCGCCTGCGGCGAACACAGCCAGACTACCGCGTCGGCAATGTCATGCGGCTCACCCAGGCGACCCATCGGGGTCGCCTGCATCAACTGGTTCATGTCCTGCTGATTGTCCGGCCGATCGGTGATCGCGGTATGGGCGATGCCGCCCGGGCAGACGGCGTTCACCCGGATGCCGGTGCGCGCATAATCGAGTGCCACCGAACGGGTGAGGCCGACCACGCCGGTCTTGGATGCCGAGTAAGCCGATAGCCCCGGTCCGCTCACGACACCCATGATCGACGCGGTGTTGACGATCGCACCCCCGCCATGCGCCAGCATATGGGCGCATTCATGCTTCAGGCACAGCCAGACGCCCTTCAGATTGACGCCGATCGTCCGATCCCAATCGCCTTCCGACATTTCCGCGATCGGCGCCCCGCGCGGGGCGATCCCCGCATTGTTGAACGCGCAGTCCAGCCGCCCGAACGTATCGACCGTGGTCACCACCATGGCTTCGACATCGGCGTTGCGCGAAACATCCGCCGCCACGAAAATCGCCCGGCCGCCCGCAACTTCGACCGCATGGGCGGCTTCCTCGCCCGCAGCCTTCGCCACATCTACGAGGACCACCTGCGCGCCGGCGGCCGCAAAGCTCAGCGCCGCCTGCCGGCCAATGCCGGTTGCCGCCCCGGTTACCAGCGCAACCTTGCCATCGAGATTATGCATCATCGCTTCGGTTCCCGTGATTTTACTTGAGTGTCACACGGACCTGGCGAAGCTCGCCCGTGAACGGCGCAGGTCCCTTTACCGTCTGGCTGATCGTCGCGTCGGTGGCGCGGCCCACGGTGAACATGTCATATTCGCTGGTGAAGGTCGGTGGTTCGAAATGCGGGATTTGCGCCGTACCAACGACAACGCCGTTCAACGTCAGCCGGCCTGAGCCACTGCCCTTCCTGGTGGGGCTGGCCGTATACTCGTACCCGACTTCAACCTTGCCCGCCGGCAGCGGCTGCGACGAAATGATCGTCTGGCGATAGGCCCCGCCCCGGAAGTTGTTTTCATAAACGACCCGGCCATCCCGAACGTAGAGCAGGAAGCCGCCCTGATTGCCGCCATTGGCCAGGATCACGCCTTCGGGCGGCCGATCCCCGACGACGATATCCGCCGTGATCCGGTGCGACAGGGCAAAATTGGGCGCCTGCGATGCCGGCATCCGCGCCAGATCGGGGCCGAAGATGAAGCTGTTCTGGCCGTCCAGCAGGCGCGGCTGTTCCCCACCGAACCCGTTCTTGCCGAATGAGTTGTTGAGCGGGAAGACGTTGTTCGCCTGTGCCTCACGTTCGAACAGCGCCTGCATTTCACGCAGCCGGGCGGGTTCCTTCGCCGCCAGATCATTCGCCTGGCTATAATCCTTGTTCAGATTGTAGAGTTCCCAGCGATCCTTGGAGAAATCCTCGCTACGCTGATAATTCCATGGCACGGCGTGCATTGCCCCGGCCCACCAGCCATCCTTGTAAATGGCGCGATTGCCCATCTGCTCGAAAATCTGGACTTTGTGGCGCGACGGCGCCTTGGGCTGGGTAAAACTATAGGCAAAGCTCACCCCATCCATCGGCAACTGGCTGACGCCATTCACCGTTTCGGGCGCTTTCAGGCCGATTACCTCATACAGCGTCGAAGCGATATCATTGACATGGGTGAACTGCGTTCGTAGCCCGCCGCGATCCTGGATGCCGGCCGGCCAGGCGACGATCAGCGGGCTGGTCGTCCCGCCCAGATGCGAACCGACCTGCTTGGTCCACTGGAACGGCGAAGACGTAGCCCAGGCCCAGCCTGCCGAATATTGCGCAGGATGATTGGGCGCGCCCAGTTCGTCGATCCGGCGCACACGTTCTTCATCGGTGGCGGAAAGGCTGTTCAACCCGGCAATGTCTCGCCCGGCCGGCCCGCCTTCCGCGCTCGCGCCATTGTCGCTGACGACGTACAGGACGATGGTATTGTCGCCGCCCGGCGCGGCGCGCACCGCGCTGATCAGGCGATCGACCTGATAATCGGTATAGGCCAGGAAGGCGGCGAACACTTCCATCTGGCGCGTGTAAATCCGCTTCTGATCCGCAGACAGGCTGTCCCATGCCGGCAGTTCTGCCGGGCGGGGGGTGAGCTTGGCGCTGGCCGGGATGAAGCCCAGCTTCTTTTGCCGCGCGAAGGTTTCCTCGCGGAACTTGTCCCACCCCTGATCGAAACGGCCGCGATATTTGGCGATCCAATCACGCGGCGGCTGGTGCGGCTCGTGCGTCGCGCCGGTCGCATAATAGATCAGATAGGGCTTATCGGCTGCCAGCGCATTGTGCGTGCCAAGCCAGGCGATCGCATCATCCGTCAGATCGGCGGCAAGGTTATAGCCATCGGCGACAGACTTGGGTTGCGCCACCGGAACGGTGTTGCGGTAAAGCGCCGGATTGAAATGATCCATGGCGCCCGCCATAAATCCATAGAAATAATCGAAGCCCTTGCCGGTCGGCCAGCGATCGAACGGCCCGACCGGGCTGATCTCGAAATAGGGCGTGTTGTGCCATTTGCCGAATGCGGCAGTGCTGTAGCCATTGCCCTGCAGCACCTTGGCAAAGGTCGCCGCATTATCACGCAGCACGCCGTCGTAACCGGGGAACGGGCTGGACGACTCCGTCACCGTGCCGAACCCGACACGATGGTCGTTGCGCCCGGTCAGGAGCGCCGCGCGCGTTGGCGAGCACAGCGCCGTCACATGGAAATTATTGTAGCGCAGCCCTTCGGCGGCCAGCCGATCCATCGCCGGCGTCGGCACCACACCACCAAATGTGCCGGCAGCGGCAAAGCCCACATCGTCGAGCAGGATGACGACGATATTGGGGGCGCCCTTGGGAGCGACCGGCGCACCGATCCACTTTTCCTTGGTGCCCGCCACCGCAATCCGGCTGTCGGCCGATTGCACCTGTTCCAGAACCTGCGCGCGCGCGGCGGGTGCCAGCAGCGCCACTGCAAGGCTTGCCGACGCAAGCAGCTTTCCTGTCGCTTTCAATTTCCTCTCCCCTTTCCTCATTCTTATTTGCCGGCTCGCGAACAACCGCCACCAGCGGCGGCTTGCGGGTGCGCGCACAGGCGTTGGCATATGCCCTGCGCCATAGGTACCGATCGGTACCGTACCTGTCAACCGCAGTACGGTATGGACATCAACCGTCGTGCCGGGCTATTGGCCAAACCCCGAAGAAGGACGACAAGCGTTCCATTTATGACGGCCGAAATCGATAGGCAGACACGCATTCTCAATGCGGCCGAACGGCGTTTCCTGGTTGATGGATTCGAGCGCTGCAGCGTCGAATCGATCGCCAACAACGCCCGGGTCAGCAAGCGCGAAATCTATCGGGACTGGGCGAGCAAGGCCGACCTGTTCGTCGCGGTCGCCAATCGGATATTTGCCGACGCCGACGTCGATCTTCTGGCTGCCCGCCCCGAAAACAGGGCAATGCGGCCAACCCTTGCCTTCCTCGCCAGTCACCTGTTCGATCTGTTCGTCACCGATCGCAACCGGGATATGTTTCGCGCCAGCATCGTCGCGATCCGCCATTTTCCCGACCTGGCGAGCGACATTCACAGCAAGCGCCTGACCGCATGGGCACAATTTAGCGGCTATTTCGAAGAGCTGATCGGCGGTAACAAGATACAGGTGGCCAGCGCTTATGCCGCCGCCAATCGCTTTGGCAGCCTGTGCGTTGAGGGCAGCCGCTATCTTCTCGGCTATCCGGCCCCGACCGCGCCAATGCGGGCTGTGCAAAGCGCGAAAATGATGGAGCTGTTCCTCACCGGTTACCGCGCTTCAGCCGCCCGCCCGCAGGCATATCCGATCGGGCAGGACCAGCCGGCATCGCCCATTTCGGCCACACCACCGGAAACCCGCCCGCCCGTTCAGACCCGCATGTCGCCGCAAAAACAGGCCGCCATGTTCGATGCGCTGCTGCGGGAGTTTCTGGAAAAGGGCTATCATCGGGCTAACATGGCCACGGTGGCGACGGCGGTTGGCGCCAGCAAGGCAACGATCTACCGACAATATGGCAGCAAGGAAGGCGGGTTCGAACAGGTCGTCATGCGGCGGGTTCAGCAATTTGCCGAAGCGAAGCCCTTTGTCCTGATCCCCGACGAAACATTGGAAACAGCCATCGCACGGCTGTGCCGCAACATTCTGGACAGGCATCTGACACCAGACAATATCGCGATCGTTCGCGCGCTGATCGAGGAAAGCAGGACATTCCCGGAATTGGGGCGGCAATATTATGAAGCCGTCCTCGCGCTGTCGGTGCGGGCGCTTCGCATGGTTCTGCACCATTATGATGCCGCGGCGCCGGACGACCTGACCGCACGCGCCTTCCATGTCCTGGCGACCTATGGTTCACGCTTCATCGCGTTCCCCACGCCACCGAACGATGATGAGCGAGCCATGCTGTCCCACGAAGCTGCCGCCATTTTTCTTCATGGCGTAGCCGTTTCGCAAGAGAGTGCCCGTTAGCACGCGTCACCACGTCAGACAGCGGCAACTTCGATGACGAGGGCTGGGAGCGATGGGACATGCATCGACCAGGATCGGACGTGTTGCCGACCGTCCGCTTCGACCAGGCCGATTGGCAGCTTTGGTCAGGACCGGACCTTTACCAGAGAGGCATTGAACGACCGGCTTTGGTCTGAAGCTGCCTGCAACTCGTTAGCCTGTCGTTTCAACAGATCTGGCATTTCAGCGAGTGTTGAAAATCGTCGACTTACTGAAATTCATCATCGCGCAGGTGCGCCGGCCATCGGGATGCGCGGTCAAGCCACCTGTGGAGGCGACATGTCTAGCTTATTCGTTCGTTCATGTATGCCACCGTTGGATTGCGCCGGCTAAGGGGAGGGCGACCACGACGAGGCTTGACCGGTTCTTCAGCACCGGTTGACGGCGGATATGGAAACATGTGCGGTGCCTGTGACTTGCGGCTTGGTTCATTATTATTGCGCTTGCGCACCGACAACTGCTCCTGCAGCAGCTTCGCCATCGCCAGAGCAGCATCCAGATGTTTGTTGTTCAACGACAGCGGCTTGGTTGACCTGACGGATCTTATCGAACACACGGTAGGGCAGGGGGTGTTCCCTGTGCCGGATCTCGAGAGCGCCGTCAGGAAACTCGCAGACTTCTACCGCTTACCAGCGAGCGAGCGGTTGATCTCGGTTGGCTCCAAGATGAACATTGCCTTGTTATAGTGCAGCGTCAGCGGGGATGTGACCGAACGCCACTCGCGCCAGACCATCTCCGCGCGCAAATTCTCATGCAATGCCAGCGGGCGGTGAAGATCGCACTCGTCGAAAGGCGCTTTGGCGAACCTGGCATTGTGCGTGGCCATATAGCCCGGCAGGAACGCGTTCGCCTCGGCGATGGTCGAGATGCCTTCCAGTCGCATCGCCTTGACCAGTCGATCCTGCAGGGTCGCATTCGCACGCTCGCCTTGGCTCATCGCCAGCACCATAATCCGATAATAAGGATTATGTTAAAGATTATTCGCTTTCAGGCGAACCTTGATAGGCGCTAATCTTGCGGCAGCGGCCTTTCCGCCAACGCATGTCGAACCGCTCGCATAGGATTTACACTCATCCTCTTCCAATAACCACCGCCGGAACGAACGGGCGGTCTTGTCGTTTAGCAATGGGCTGCGCTCATCGGCTTAACGATATGCGCGGCAGCTTAACTGGAAAGGATGTCCGATGATGAAGACCGCGATAATGGCGGGCGGAGCGGCGTGCGCGCTTCTTCTGACCGCAGCAGCTACTCCGGCGCTGGCCCAAACTGATGAGGTGATCGTTGTCACCGGCAAATATGGCAAAGTGCCTGACAATATTCAGACCCTCTCTCAAAATGTCAGCTATGCGGATCTCGACCTGAGCACAAAGGCAGGCAAGGACGAATTGCGCAAGCGCTTGTCCCTGACAGCGCGGTTCCTCTGCGATAAGCTGGGCGAACCTGCGGTGGCGGCGCCTCCGGCTCCGTCTTGTCGCGATGCGGCGACCAGAGACGCGATGCAGCGTGTGGGGACAATCGAGGCCAGCTTCGCGCCGCGCGGCACCGGCTGGGTTGCGCCCTCGCCCTGGCAGGCCCCCTACCCGTCGGATTGGTACACCCGCTATCCTTAACCGCAACAAGGGAGGGCGCCTTGCCCTCCCTTCGCTGCGCTTGATCAAGAAACCGCATCCTGCCTCTGGCGGAGCAACGCTCAGCGCTCCTCCCACCTGCGGCGCATATTTGCGCGGGATGAAGGGCAACCCCCTTTGCGAAGCGCGGAATCTTCAGCGACTCTCGCTCGACGCCCAGCCCGGCATGGCCCTTTCAAGGCTGCTCATGAATGCATCGACGATCGGCGGCTTGGGTGCGCGGACGCGGGTGGCGACGACCAGCAGGCGCGTCCATGGCCCGGCATCGACATCCAGCTTCACGATCCGCCCCGCCCTTATGTCGCGGGCCATCAGCATTTCCGGCAGGATCGCCAGATGCATTCCCGCGTCCAGCATGGCGGCGGTGAAGATTACCGAGGTCGTCTCGATCTCCGGCCGGGGACGCGGCACGCCCGCCGCGCGGAAGCTGGCCTCTATCGCTTCCTCGACCGTGCCGATATTCGCCCCGGCGAGCCATTTCGCGCCCGCCAGATCGGCCAGCGACAGCCGCCCCTGTTTCCGCCCCTGCCCTTGGCCACGGCCCGCGAGCGGGTGATTGGCCCCGGCAAGCACGACATAATGGATATTGCCCAGCGCTTCCTCGCGGATCAGCGGATCGGGCCGGTCCACCTGACGCACCGCGACGACTACATCGAGCTTGCCCAGCAGCAGGTCGCTGACCATCATCTCATAAATGCCCGCCATCACGCTCAGCCGCACGTCGGGTCGCTCGACCGTCAACATGCTGACGGCGCGGGCCACCACGTCCGCCGCCGCGCTCGGCCCCACGCCGATGCGCAGCCGCCCCTGCCGCCCGCCCAGCATGTCGCCCAGATCGGCGCGGAAACGGTCCGTCTCCGCCGCGATGGTGCGGGCATGGGGCAGGAACAGATCGGCATAGGCGGTCGGGCGCACCCGCCGCCCGTCGCGCTCGAACAGGCGCACGCCCAGTTGCGCCTCCAGCCGCAGGATGCTCTTGCTGATCGCCTGCTGGCTCAGCCCCAGCATCTGCGCGGCGGAAGCGAAGCTGCCCATGTCATAGGCAGCAAGGAAATGGCGGACCTGACGTGATTCCATTCTCAAGAAATATACAACTCATGGTTGTTAAAAAAGATAATTAGTTGTTGGATCACCCTCCCCCTCCTGCGTCATGATCGGCGTAGAGGAGGAGAAAAAGATGCAGATAATCACCGAAAAGCAGCCGATCGTCGCCGACCAGGCCGGGGTGTGGGAGGGCGAATATGTCCATCTCGATGCCGATCACAATATCATCGATCGCCACAAATCGCGGCTGGTCTGCCGCCTGATGGACGGCCCGGATGGCGAGGCGAAACTCAGCCAGACGAACATCTACACATGGGCCGACGGCACGCAGGAAATTCGCTATTTCGACGGCACCTTTCGCGGCGACCGCATCTGGATCAACAACGACCTCATTAACGGCTTCGTCGGCGCGCTCGATTATGATGAGACGAACCGTACGATCATGGTCGGCTGGACACGGGCGCATGAACCCGATTTCCGCTATTACGAGATGATCACCGTCGCCGAGGACGGCAACGCCAAGAACCGGACATGGCACTGGTATCGCAAGGGCCGCCTGTTCCAGCGCACCGTCATCAACGAGAAGAGGGTTTCGCGCGACTGGCAGGCGCATGACGACCCCGGCTACTATAGCTACCGCCCGAGGGCGGCGCTATGAGCCGCGCGGCGATTTCCCGCAGGACGATATTGGGTGCGGCGGGGGGCCTTGGCCTCTCCGCCGCTCTCGGCGTCTCCGGTCAGGCCGTCGCGGCGGCGGCCACCCGTCCCGGCTCTCACTCCGGCGCCGATGTCGCGATCCCGCCGGATGGACGCTATCCGGTGGTGCCGCTGGCGAAGGAAAGCTGGACGCTTGGTCTGGCGCAGGCGCGCTCCATGCCGGTGGATTTGGCCCGGGTGGATGCGAGCAGGCGCGATAATCTCAACCATATGATCGGCCTGATCGACGCCGCCTTCGCCTTTGGTGGGGGGCCGGACCTGCTGTTCTTCCACGAATTCCCGATCACCGGCTTCGGCGCGGGCTGGACCCGCAAGGATGTGCTGCGCGTCGCCATCGAAATCCCCGGCGAGGAAACCGAAGCGATCGCGAAGAAGGCGCGGCAATATGGCGTTTATATCGTCTTCGGTTCCTATGCCCGCGATCCGGACTGGCCGGGCCATGCGCTGTCGATCACCACGATCATCGGCCCGGACGGGAAAATCCTCGCGCGCGACTGGAAGGCCCGCAACATCAAGGGCGCGTTCGGGGGAGAGATAGAGCTGTTCACGACGACCATCTACGATGTGCTGGACCGCTTCGTCGAAATGTACGGACGCGACGCGATCCTGCCCGTTACCCGCACGCCCATCGGCAATCTGGCGACCAGCTCCGTCCAGCGCGAGCCGGAACTGTTCCGCGCGCTGTCGATCAAAGGGGCGGAGGTGATCCTGCGAACCGCCACTGGCGGTTTCGTGTCCGCCGACATTGCGGCGACCTCGCTCTACAATGGCGTCTATACGGCGGTGTGCAACAATGCGATCTCGCCCGGCTCGCCTTTTTTCGAGGACACCAACGCGGGCGGCTCCGCGATCTACGGGCCGGATGGCGAGGCGATGGCGATGGCCAAATCGCCCAACGAGACGCTGGTGAGCGCGCGCATCCCGATTGGCGCCTTCCGCGCGCGGCACCGGCAGCCGACCATCCATCCGCAACTCTACATGGATGTGCTGAGCGGCTACACCCCCCGCTTCCCGCCCAATTTGTTCGACAGCTATCAGCCGACGGACCTGAAGGATGCCGGACGCTATCTGCGTGACAAAGGCGTGTGGAAATGAGCGGCGTCATCCGCAGCGTCACCGGGACGATCCTCTATACCAGCACCAAGGCGGGGCGAGAGGGCGCGGTCCGGGGGCGGGAGCATTTCCGCATCGACATGCACGCGGACGGCGGCCGCACCATCGCCGCGCACGGCGAAATCGACGACGCGCCCGCCGTGGTGCGCGACGTCAACCTGCGGGTGGACCGTGAAGGCCGCCCACAGGAAAGTTTCGTGCGGATCGCCGTGGGCGGGGCGTTCCGGGGATCGGGCTGGTTCCGCTTCTCGGGCGGGCTGGCCGAATGCGAGGCGATGACGGCGGTGGAAGGGCGCATATCGCAACGGATGGAGCTGCCATCGCCGCTCGCCGCTTTTGGCAATCATGCGATGGTCAATGACGGATATCTGCTCAACCTCTACGACCTGTCGCAAGGACCGGGGGTGCAGATGTTCCGCGATATATTGCTCTCCTCCCCCGACCATCGCGGCGCGACCGGGCCGATGCTGTTCCCTATCGATCTCGCGATAGAATTTGCCGGGCGGGAGCGGCTGGCCGTCGCGGCGGGGGAATTTGACGCGCTGCATTTCCGCTTCACCGACATTCCCGGGCTGTTGCAGGAGCATCCGCCCTATGACCTGTGGTGCACCGACGATGGCGACTATGTGCTGCTCAAGGCGACGGTAGGAGGATATATGCAGACCGCCTATGAGCTTATCGCCTATGAAGCGGCCAGCAACGCGCAGGCGGAGGCGGCGCTGTGATCGCCGTCTGGCTGCTCGTCGCGCATATCGTGGTGCTCGGTTACTGGCTCGGTTCCGAATTCGTCATCAACAGCACCTATCGCTATGTTTCCTACAGCGGCGCCATGCCCTTCGCGGAGCGAGCGCGGCTGATGGAGCATGTGATGCATGTCGATCAGCATGTCCGCTATGCGCTGGTGTTGCAGGCGAGCCTCGGCCCTGCCCTCGCCGCGCTCTACGGCTATGTGCCCGGTGGCGAGGCAGCGGCAATCGGCTTCGGCCTGTTCGGCGCGCTCTGGTTCGCCTTTGTCGAGGCGGTTCACCGGCTGCGGCACAAGCCCATCGGCAAGACGCTCGGCGCGATCGATCGGGGATCGCGCTATGTGCTGATGGCTGTCCTCGTGGCGATCGCTGCGGGACTGATCGGCGGCGCCTGGCCGATGCCGGGCTGGCTGCGCTGGAAGCTGGCGCTGTTCGCCTGCGTCATGCTGTGCGGTGTCGGCATCCGCTTCGCGCTGATCGCACATTTCCGCACCTGGGCGATCATGGCGCGGGAGGGGCCGACCGAGGAAACCAACGCGATCATCCGGCGCACCTATGTGCGGGCGACATCTATCCTGCTGCTGCTCTGGATGTTCATCGCCGCGATCACGGTGCTGAGCATCTGGAAACCGGCATGAGCGACCGCGCGCTGATCGAGGCGCTGACCGCCCGTCTCGGCGCCGGCGCCCTGCGCACCGACGAGGACGCCCGCGCCCTTGCGGCCAGCGACCTTTATATGACCGGCGAGCGGCCAGCGGCGGTGGTCGTTCCCGCCGACGCGGCGCAGGTGGCCGAGGCGATCCGCGTCGCCGCCGCGCTCGGCTATGCGGTCGTCCCGCGTGGCGGCGGGCTGAGCTATACCGGCGGCTATGCTCCGCCGTGCGCCAAGGCGATCACCATCGACATGCGCGCGATGAACCGCATCCTCGACATCGCCGAAGAGGATATGGTGATCACCGTTCAGGCCGGGACGACATGGAAGCAGATATATGACGCGCTGAAGCCGCGTGGGTTGCGCCTCCCCTTTTTCGGGACTTTTTCCGGGGCCGGGGCGACGGTTGGCGGCGGGCTGAGCCATGGCGCGCTGTTCTTCGGTTCGGCTCGTCATGGATCGGCAGCGGATATCGTGCTCGGCATGGAGGTCGCCCTCACTGACGGCACGCTGCTGCGCACCGGACAGGGCGCGCTGTCCCGCCCCGCAAAGCCGGTGATGCGAGGGTTCGGCCCGGACCTCACCGGCCTTTTCACGCATGATGGCGGGATGCTCGGCATCAAGACCGAGGCGAGTTTCCGCATGATCCGCGTGCCTGCCGAGCAGGACCATGCGAGCTTCGCCTTCGCCACGCTGGAGGAAGCGGCGGACGCCCTTTCCGAAATCGCGCGGGCCGATCTGGCGGAGGAGGTTTATATTCTCGACCCCGGCGCGGCCGATGCGCTTCCGGCGGACACCGCGACCAAGGCCAAAAGCGCGCTGTCGGTGGCGCGGGAAGCGGGAGGAGCGCTGAAGGCCGCCAAAGCGCTGGCCTCGCTCGCCAAGGGCGGCACCGGCTTCATTCCGGCGGGGCATTTCTCGCTTCATCTGACCGCTGCCGGACGCATCGCGGCGGCGGTGCGCGCCGATATCGAAGCCGCGACGCGCATCTCCATCGGCCGGGGCGGCGTTCCGATTGCGCCAACTATTCCGCGTGTCGCCCGCGCCGCCCTGTTCGCCGATCTCAACGGCGTGATAGGGCCGAAAGGCGGGCGCTGGGCCGCGCTCAACGCCAAGGTCGCCCATTCAGAAGCCCGCAGGCTGATCGGCGCCTTCGAGGCGCTGCTCGTCCCCCATGCGGAAGAGATGGCCGCCCATGAAGTGCATGTGACCCGGCTCGTTTCCGCTCTCGGCACCTGTTGCTTCAGCTTCGAGGCGGTGTTTCACTGGAGGGATGGCTGGCTGCCCCTCCATCGCGCCGCCGCCGATCCCCGTCATCTGGCGGGCTTTGCGGAAGCGCCCGCCAATCCCGCCGCGCGGGCGCTGGTCGATCGGCTGCGTCGGGAAACGGCGGAGCTGTTCCGCGAATGCGGCGCGGCCTCCAACCAGATCGGCCGCACCTACCCCTTTCGGGAAGCGCTATCGCTCGCGCCGGATCGCCTGCTCTCCGCCATCAAACAGGCTTTGGACCCGCAGGGCCTCATGAACCCGGGAGTTCTGGGTTTTGCCTGAACCCCGCCAAGGAAGGACGACATGAAGATTTTGCCGACTGCCGCGTTTATTTTTGGCTCCATCACGCTTGCATCCTGCGGCGGCGGCGGCGGGAAAGACTCCCCGCCCGCCGCGCCCAATCCTGTCGCCGCCTGCCTGACCTGCCACAGCTTCACCAAAGGCGTGAACCGGACCACCGCGCCCAATCTGCACGCTATCGTCGGCAAGGCTGCGGCCAGCGAGCCGGGCTTCAAATATTCCGATGCCCTGAAAAACAGCGGGATCGTCTGGACCCGTGAAAAGCTGGACGCCTATCTCGCCGACCCCCGGGCGCTCGTGCCAGGCACCCGCATGGTCTATCCCGGCGAACCCGACGCGCAACGGCGTCAGGCGATGATAGATTATATGCAAAAGAGTAGCGGCAGCTAAGCCCGACGCAAAAAAGTTGTCCGGACATATTGCAAATAAATGGAAGTGCTTTAGCCTTCACCCCAGCCATAAAAAGGGGGGGAGAATATGATCCGAAGCTATTTCCTTGCGATGAGCGGACTTGCGTTGGTCGCGGCGGCGCCCGCAATCGCCCGGACGCTCGATCCCGACAAGCCCGAAGACGCGGTCGAGATCATGAAACGCGCCCAATGCGGCCCGAAGGACGGCGCGCCCGCTGTCTATTACTGGACCGGCAGGGTCTATTCGCGCGTGACGGGGGAGCCGGATCGGCTGCTTTTCACCGGTGAAGGCATGAACATCCGCCAATGCGCGACTGTCGCCGATCCCAGGCGCGGCACCGGCTACCGGCAGGTAAGCCGGGAAGTGATGGTGTTCACCGACCCCAAAACCGGCGAGATCGTCCGCGAATGGACCAACCCCTGGACCGGCGAAAAGGTCGAGGTGATGCAGATCGCCAATGATCCGGTGAACGTGCCTGCCGCCTTTCCCTATGCCGCCGACGGCAAGCCTTTTCGTCCGGCCTACAAGCGCATCGGCCCCTGGCTGGCGATGCCGCTGGAGGTGCCGCTTTTCTATCATAACGTGCTTGCCGGGGACTATCAGGATTATATCGGCGGCAAATATCATGCGATGGAGATTTTTGATTTCATCGCTCCTGCCGACGAGATTCTGGACACCAGGAAGCAGACGGTGGCCCCGTCCGTCTCCTGGGTCCGCATTTCCGACTGGATGCCGTGGATGAAGATGCGCGGGCGTCAGGGGCAGCTGGTGTTCAACGCGGTGGGGACCAAGCTCGACAGCTTCGAGGCGCTGCCCAAGGTGCTTAAGGACGAGATCGCGGCCAACTATCCCGCCTATCGTCAGGCGCCGCCGACCGACGATGCCCGTCCCAACGAAACGACCTGGACGGCCTTCCTCAAATGGATCGAGCAGCGCCGCAAGGCCGCCCCTTCCGGCAGCGAAAGGAAGCACTGAGATGGCGATGACCAGACGAGAAACCCTGCTGACGGGGGGCGCCGCGCTGCTCGCGGGCGCTGCCCCCCGGGCGGCGTGGGCGCGCACGGAAGCCGATGTGCTGGTCATCGGCGCCGGGTTATCCGGTCTGCATGCCGCGGCCCTGCTGGAAGCCCAGGGCTTCCGCGTAACGGTGATCGAGGGTGAACGCCGCATCGGCGGGCGGATGCACACGCTAGACGATCTTCCCGGCGCGCCGGAAGCGGGCGGCGTACAGATCGGCAGTGGCTATCATCGCATCATCGGGCTGGCCAAGCGGCATAAGATTCCGCTGGCGCCAGCACCCTCCATCGACCGGAACGTGCTCTATCATATAGGTGGCAGCTCCGTGACCATGGCGGGCTGGCCCGGATCGGACGCCAACCGTCTGCCCGCGTCCGAACGCGCTATTCCGCCGGGCGCGCTGGGTCCGGTTCTCGGAGCGCGCCTGCCTGCGCTGCCGACCCCGCAAAGCTGGATGGAGCCGGAGGCTGCGGCGCTCGATATTTCCTATGCGGCGGCGCTGGCGCAGGCGGGGGCCAGTGCGGAGGCGATCCGGCTGATCGACGCCAATTTGAACGGCAACAGCGTCCATTCCCTCTCCGCGCTGCATGTCGCGCGCACGGCGGCGATATTCCGCGCCAGCCCCGGCCCGCTGCTGATGATCGGCGGGGGATCGCAGCGCCTGCCCGAAGCGATGGCGGCGGCGCTGGCGGCTCCGCCCCGGCTGGGGCAGCAGGTCGCTGCAATTGCCGAGAACGCCGAGGGCGTCACGGTGACGCTGACGAACGGCAAGGCCATCACCGCCCGCCATGCGATCTGCACCATTCCCTTCGCGGCATTGCGCACGATCCCGATCGAGGCACCGATCGGCCGCGATCTCGCCGCGCTGATCGCGGGCCTGCCCTATAGCCGCGCCAGCTTCGCCTATCTCTCCGCCAGCGACCCCTTCTGGAAATCGGATGGTCTGCCCGAAACATTGTGGAGCGACGATCCGCTGATCGGCCGCGTGTTCGCGCTGGGGGAGAGCCCGGCGATGCTCAAGGTCTGGCTGTCCGGCCCGAATGCGGATCAGCTCGACCGGATGCCGAGCGAAACGGCGGCGAGCGCGATCATCGCGCGAATCGAGGCCGCCCGCCCCGCGGCGCGCGGCAAGCTGCGGCTGGCGCGGCTGTTCAGCTGGCAGCGCAGCCCTATGGCGCGTGGCGTTTATCATCATATCGCCCCCGGTCAGGCGGCGATGCTGGCCGCTGGATGCCGGGCGCGGGGAAGCCGCCTTCATTTCGCCGGGGAACATCTGGCGCAGAGCTGCTCCGGCATGGAAGGCGCGCTGGAATCGGCGGAACAGACGGCGGCGACGGTGCTGGAACGGCTAAGGACATAAGTCTTTAGCCCACGCCGGATGCTCTTTTCGCGTCTTGACGCCGGACATCGCCCGATGGCGATCCGTCCGCCCTTTTCTGTCGCCAATGATTCAGGTCGATATCGTATATTTCGATGGAAAAAATCAAAAAATAATCGTCACACTTTTCCATATTTGTCTGGACAAATTTTTGAACAACGACAATGGTTCCGCCTATCAAATAACAATATGTGGTTTTTCCGAGGGGAAGGAAGGAGCAGGGAATGAGACAAACGGGATTCACCGCCTATAAGGGCATGCTGGCGCTTTCCGCAGGGGCGTTGGCGCTGGCGGCGACGGCCGCCGCCGCACAGACCGGCACGAGAGACGCCGGAAACGGGGCCGGCATCGGCGATGCGATCATCGTCACCGCGCGCAAGCAGGCTGAAACCTTGTACGAAGTGCCGATCGCGGTCAGCGCGTTCAACAGCGCCTCGATTCAGGACAAGATGGCGCAGGACATTACCGACCTCGCCGAATTCACGCCCGGCTTCCAGATTCAGGAAGCTTTCGGCCGCGACGGCGACCGTCCGGTGATGCGCGGTGCCTCCAACATATTGTTCAGCGACGGCAAGGTCGGCATCTTCCTTGATGGCGCGCCCTATTTCGGCGACTTCTCGTCGCTCGACCTCGCGAATATCGAGCGGGTCGAGGTCATCAAGGGGCCGCAGTCCGCCGTGTTCGGGCGTGGCACGCTCAGCGGCGCGATTAACGTGGTGCTGAAGCGGCCGACATCGGAATTCGAAGGCCGCATCGCGGGGACCATCGGCAATTTCGACCGCCGCGAGCTGAGCGCATCGCTCTCCGGTCCGATCATCAAGGGCATCGGCTTCCAGGTTGGCGCCAAGCTGTTCGACATTGACGGCCAGTGGCGCAACGCCGCCGTCGCGGGCGAGAGGCTGGGCGACCAGAACACCCGCCAATATACCGCCGGGCTGTTCCTCGATCCGACCGACGATCTGAGCGCGTCCGTGCGCTGGCTGCATCAGGAAGACGATGACGGCCATTTTGCGATCGGTCTCCAGCCGTCGTCCGCCAATAACTGCTTCCAGTCCACGCGCGGCTATTATTGCGGCCAGGTGCGGCAGCCCAGGAGCTTCGGCATCAACACAAATCGCCTCATCCGTCCCGGCCTCTATCGCAATGCGGATCGTTTCATCGGCGATATTTCGTGGGATATCGGCGGTTCCGGATATCAGGCCTCGTTCCAGGCCGGTTACAGCGATCTTGTCGAGGTGCTCGGCGTTGACCAGACCTATGACGCGCGCGGCTTCTATTTCCTGCCGCAAACAGCCTGCGGCACGTCCTTCTACGCGCTGCCCAATCAGGATTGCCGTAAGTCGAGCTTCGAGACGACCAGCGGAACGCGCCGCAAGACGCAGACCTATGAAAGCCGCCTGTCCTCGCCCGCGGCCGATCCATTCCGCTGGCGCGTGGGCATGTTCCACAGCGTGGACAAGCAAAGCGGGATGCGGGATTATCTCGAACTGAACGAGGTCGGGCCGGAGCTGCTCGACGATACGCGCCGGGTCCGGAACCTCGCCTTCTTCGGCGGCATCGACTTTGACGTCACCAGCGAGTTGACGATCGGCGCGGAGTTGCGCCATCAGATCGACAAGGTTCGCAACATCACGCCCAGCTATCGAATCGGCGATGTGTTCGACACGGCCTATCTCGCCACCGTCACCCTGCCCAACCCCAACCAGACGGTAGGCGTCGCGGCATCGCGCCAGGCAAAGTTCAAGGCGACCCTGCCGCGCATCACCATCAATTGGAAACCGCAGCCCGACCTGTCCTTCTACGCGCAATATTCGCAGGGCAATTCGCCGGGCGGCTTCAACAAGGTGACGGCGCCCTCGACGGTTTACGACGAAGAAAAGCTGATCAACTATGAGATCGGCATGAAGACGGCGAAATTCGGCTTCGATTATCTCAACGTCTCGGCCTTCTGGCAGGATTACAAGAACCAGGTGCTGACCAACACCTATGTCGCCAGCAATGTGGTCGATTCCTACAGCGTCAACATCGGCCGCACCCGCATTCGCGGGGTCGAGCTGGAAGGCCAGTTGCCGCTGGTGAGCAACATCCTGAAACTGCAATTCACCTATACCTTCCTCGACGCGGAAATCCGCAAGGGCGTGGAGCCGGAAAAGGCGCTGCAACTGCTGGGCACGGCCTGCAAGACGGGATCGGCGGTCAACCTCGACCGGGCTGGTTGCCGCGACGCGGCCTCCATCGCGGGCAATCGTCCGCCTCTGGTTTCCAAGCATACCGGCACGGTCGGCCTGCGGTTCCAGCATGAGACGGCCAATGGCTGGACGGTGTTTTCGGGCGCGGACCTGATCTATCGCAGCAGCTATTTCGCCCAGACGCTCAATCTGGCGAGCAGCGGCAATTCGACCAAGCTCAACCTGCAACTGGGCGTCAGCGACGAACATGGCCTGCGCATCACGGTCTATGGCCGCAATGTGCTGGGCGACGAAACGCCGGTCGGCATCTTGCGCTATCTCGACTTCCCGGCGGCGCGCACGCCCACCGGCGATTATGCCCGCGCCTTCGGCATCACGCCCGCGCGCAAGCCGGAATATGGCCTGACCGTCAGCAAGTCGTTCTGACGCCGCGCCGTCAACGATCGGGGACAGGCGGCCCATGGGGCTGGCCTGTCCCCTTCCCTCTTTCCGACCGGAGCAAGCCGTGCCCGCCTATATGATCGTCACCGCCACCATTTCGGATCGCGACGCCTTTCTTTCCGGCTATGGCGCGCAAGCCGGCGCGCTGGTCGAGCGCTTCGGCGGCCGCTACCTGATGCGCGCGCCGGGCGCACAGGTGCTGGAAGGCGATTTCGGCGACGGCGGCTCGGTCGTCATTTCCGAATGGCCCAGCCGGGAGGCCGCGCTCGCCTTCTGGAACTCGCCGGAATATGGTGAGGTCAGAGCACTGCGCGAAGGCATCGCCCAATGTCAGGTGGTGCTGATCGAGGCCCCCGCCATCGCCGCTTAATCCACTCGCGAAAGGAACCGCCATGTCCCGTTTCTATGCCGTCATCACCCATGACAAGCCCGGCGCCACCGCCACGCGCATGGAGAAACTGAAGGAGCATCTCTCCCATGTCGAGGCGGGGCTGGACCGGCTCGCCGTCGCCGGGCCGCTGCGCGACGCGCAAGGCAATTTCACCGGCTCCCTGCTCGTGGTAAAGGCCGAGAGCGAAGCCGACGCCCGCGCGCTGCTGGAACAGGATCCCTATTACAAGGCGCAGATCTGGTCCGACATAGAGATTCGCGAATTCAATGCGGCAGCGGGCGATTGGGTCGGCGGCAAGACCTGGTAAGGAGCATTACGATGGCACGCGTTGCAAGGATAGAGACGACCGGCGGACCGGAGGTCATCCGCTTTCACGACGTGGAGTTGCCCGCTCCCGGCGCGGGGGAAGCGCTCGTCCGCAACAGCGCGGTAGGGCTGAATTTCATCGACACCTATCATCGCCGCGGCATCTACCCTGTCACACTGCCCGCAGAGCTTGGCGTCGAAGGCGTAGGCGTGGTCGAGGCGGTGGGGGATGGCGTCACGGATGTCGCGCCCGGCCAGCGCGTCGGCTATTTCGGGCCGGAGCGCGGCGCCTATGCCACCCATCGCCTGATCGCCGCCACCTCCCTCTTCCCGCTGCCCGACGATATCGATGACGAAACGGCGGCGGCGGCGTTGCTCAAGGGCTGCACCGCCGAATTTCTGGTCGAACGCTGCGCGAAGGTGCAGCCGGGCTGGCCGGTGCTGGTCCATGCGGCGGCGGGTGGCGTCGGCCTGATCCTCGTCCAGTGGCTGAAGGCGATTGGCGCGACCGTGATCGGCACCGTCAGCACCGAGGACAAGGCGGCGAAGGCGCGCGCGGCAGGCGCGGATCATATCGTCTTCTATCAGGAAGAGGACACCGCCGCACGCGTGCGAGAACTGACCGGCGGCGCAGGCGTGCGCGTCGTGTTCGACGGCGTGGGCATGTCAACCTGGGAATCCTCTCTCGACAGTTGCGGCATCCGTGGCCTCATCGTCAATTACGGCAATGCCGACGCGCCGGTAGGCGGCATCAGCCTCGGCATATTGGCGACCAAGGGCTCGCTCTACAATACGCGCCCGATGCTCTATCATTATTATGCCGGGCCGGAGGAACGCGCGGCGGGAGTGGCCCGCCTTTGGGTAATGCTGCGCACCGGCAAGGTGAAGATCAGCATCGGCCAGCGCTATCGACTGGAGGATGTCGGGCAGGCGCATCGCGATCTGGAAGGCCGCCGCACGACGGGATCGACCCTGCTGCTGCCCTAATTCCGATTCACCGAAGGGAGGCTTGCGGCGAGGGCTGCATTCCCTGCCGCCTGCCTTCAGCGCCCGATCTCGATCAGTTCGATCAATTCCCCGGCCACGCCGCGCACCGTCGCCGTCCGCCTGCCGCCATAGAGCGGTCCCTCCCGCTTTACGGGCGAGGTGATTAAGGACACATCCAGCGCATCGAGGCTATCGACCGCGAGAGTGATCATCGCGTTGCCGGGCGGCAGCATTTCCGGATCGCCCGGCCGCACCGACGCTTCGGCGGGATAATCGTCCACCTCGATGATCGGCAGCCGCCCCTTCTGCACCATGGAGATGGTGGTGCGATAGTCGGCGTCCAGCCCGAACGCCTTGTTGATCATCGAATAGGCGAGGGTATAGCTCGATGAGATATCGAGCTTCAGCGCCTGTTCGAACCATGCGAGGCTCGCCTCGCGGTCAGGCGTGGCGAGGATGGCGATGAAGATGTGGTCGGTGAGCGACCGCGCCTTGGGCAGATCGGATGTGGGCGTGTCCTCCGCCACCTCGTTGAGGTAGAGCATCTCGCGGCCCCGGCCTGTCACCTGCATCGGGATGAAATAGGGCAATCCTTCCAGCGCCTTGGGCGGCCCGACAATGTCGAAGCCGCTGCCGCTCAGGCGATCTGGCCAGCCGAATACGTCCTGCACCGTCAGTTCATAAGCCGCCCAGCCATAGCTGCGCGTCGGGCGGAAATCGTCGGGCAGTGGCGCCTCCACCAGCCGGAGGAAGCAATGCGCGCCGCTGCGTGGCTGCAAGGTCGCAAAACGCGCGCCCGCGCTTTTGGGGCATCCCCAGCTTGCGGCGAGATCGGCATCGACAGTCCCCAGTTCGACGAGAGCCAGCCCCAGACAGCCCTGATAATCGGCCAGCGCCGCGTCGATATCAGGGATGGACACCACGCCCCCCGCGATCCGGCCATGCGTCAGATAATCGGTCATCGGAATTGCACCTTTCGCTTTTCGAGGAAGGCGGCGACGCCCTCGGCGAAATCCTCTCCCTGAAAAGCGGCGCCGAACAGTGCTTTTGTCTCTGCATCGTCGTCGCTCTGGCCGTCCAGAATGCGGCGCACCATCTTCTTGGTGTTGCGCACGCTGAAGGGCGAAGCCGCCGCGATGGTTTCGGCCAACGCTTCGGCCGCCGTGACGGGATCGTCTTCCACTATTTCGATCAGGCCAATGCGTTGCGCCTCTTCCGCCGCCAGCAGTTGCGCGGTGAACAGGATGCGCTTCGCCTGCGCCGGGCCGACGAGATCGACCAGCAGCTTGGTATCGTGCAACGAATAAACGAGGCCGAGCTTCGCCGGGGTGATGCCGAAGCGCGCCCGGGGCGAAGCGACGCGCAGATCGCAGGCGATCGCCAGCCCGCATCCGCCGCCGACGCAATCGCCGTCCACCGCCGCGATCACGGGCTTTTCCGCGCGCGCCAGTTCATATTGCGCGCGGCGGATTGCCTCCTGATTTTTCGCGCGCCATTGCGGGTGGAGCGCGCCCGCGCCGAATTCCGCGATATCCGCGCCCGCGCTGAAGGCTCCCGCCTCGGCGGACCGGAGGATCACCGCCCTGACCGCCCCATCCGCCATCGCCTCGCCGAGCCGCTCCGGCAGCGCTTCCCACATTTCCTGCGTGAAGGCGTTGCGCTTCGCCGTCCGGTCGATCAGCAGATGAGCGAGCGCGCCGCGCTTTTCCAGACGCAGGCTCATGCGGGGTCCACCTTTGCCAGATGGCGCGCGATTTCATGGCGGGTGGCGATCCACACATCCTTCTTCGCTGTAACATGGCGGAAAAATTCCTCCAGCGCCCAGATGCGCCCCGGCCGTCCGATGATGCGCAGATGCAGGCCCAGCGACATCATCTTGGGGTTGCCCGCTTCCCCTTCGCGATAGAGCTGGTCAAAGCAATTCTTCGCATAGTCCAGCCATTGGGCAGGCGTCATCGCCGGGTCGGTCCACATCTTCATATCGTTGGAATCGAGCTGATAGGGGACGATGGCGATCGGTCTGCCCGGCACCGTTTCCCGGTCCCAGAAGGGCACGTCGCCCGAATAATCGTCCATATGATAGGCAAAGCCCTCCTCGATCAGCAGACGGCGGGTGTTGTCGGTGTGGAAATAGCGGCTCAGCCAGCCATAGGGCCGCACGCCGACGGTCTTTTCGATCGATGCCACCGCCCTGCGGATGAACTCGCGCTCCTGCTCCTCGTTCATCTTGAACTGATGCACCCAGCGCCAGCCATGGCTGACCGGCTCATGCCCCAGATCGGCGATGGCGCGGGCGATTTCGGGATGATTTTCAAGGCTCAACGCCGCCACCGTCCAGCTTGCGCGGACATCATAATCGCGCAGCAGCTTCACGACCCGCGGAGCACCCGCCTTTATCCCGTAAAGATAATTGGATTCATTGCCGTAATTGCGGATCGGCGATTTGATGTGGATGCCCAGCTCATCGACCGGCTCCATGCCGCGATCGCCGCGCGCGACGGTCATTTCCGATCCTTCCTCGACATTGACTACAACCGACAGGGCGAGCTTCGCGCCGCCGGGCCAGTCGATCCGTTCCTCTTTCATCAATGCATCTCCTCCCCGCCTGAGACGTTGAGCGCCTCGCCGGTCACATAAACCGCGTCTTCGGAAGCCAGCCACGCGCAGGCGGCGGCGGTGTCGCTGCCCATGCCGGGACGCCCCATCGGGTTCTTCCGTTTCATATCGTCGAGATAGGCCTCCACGCTATCGAAGCCGAGCAGCTTCGAGAAATACGCATTCTGCCGCGCGCCCAGGCCCGTGGTGACATGATTGGGGCAGACCGCGTTGACGGTGATGCCATACTGCCCCAGCTCGATAGCGTTGGAGCGGGTAAGGCCGACCATGCCGTGCTTGGAACTGGTATAGGGCGCCATGTGCGGAAAGCCCGTCTTCGCCGCCTGACTGGCGATGTTGATGATGCGGCCTCCGCGCCCGCGCGCGATCATCGCCCTGGCCGCCGCCTTGGTGCCGTAAAAGGCGCCGGAAAGATTGACGCCGATCACCGCCTCCCATTCGCTGGAGGTCGTTTCCAGCAGCGGCTTCATGATATAGCCGATGCCTGCATTATTGACCCATATATCGAGCGATCCGAACGTCTCGACGGCGAAAGCGGCGAGGCTTTCGCAGGATTCCTCGGATCGCACGTCGCACGGGAAGGACGCCACCTGCGCGCCGCGTCCGCGCAATTCCCGGGCCACCGCCTCCATTTCGTCGGTGGTGCCGATATCGCCCGCGCCCATATGCTCGGCGGGCCTGCCGAGGTCGGACACGATGCAATTCGCGCCCTCATCGGCGAAGCGTTGCAGGATCGCCTGCCCCAGCCCCTTTTCGCGGCCCGACCCGGTGACGACGATGGTTTTCCCCTCGAACCGGCGCATCACAGCGTCTCGGTCAGGAGGAATTGCGGATTGTCGGCAAATTGCCGGAATTCGGCGGCAACCTTCTGCACCGTCTCGCCCGCCGCGTCGGCGCCAAACGCCTCCATGTCGGTGATGTCGATCACTTCGACATAGGCATAGGGAGGCGGAGCGTCGCTGCCGAGCAGGCCGGTGGCGCGATGCACCTGGAAATCCCGCACGGAAGGCAACGCGTTGACGCCGGGAATATCGGTGGTCCGCGCCCAGTTTTCATAGGCGTCGGGATCGGCGCCGGGCTTCAGGTTGAACAATACGATGATGCGCATGGGATATTCCTCCTTGCTGCTCACATTAGCGGGGATGGCGTATAACCGGCGAGACCGGCATCGAGACGGCGGGCAAGCGCGATCAGCGCGACCTCGCTCCATTCAGGGCCGACGAACTGGACCGCGACCGGCAGCCCCTCTGCGTCCAGCCCGGCGGGCAGGCTGATCGCGGGCAGACCGGCGATATTGGCGAGGCCGGTAAACGCCGATTGCGTCACGGGCGGACGGGTGCTGTGCGGAAAGGCGGCCTGCGGTGCGGTCGGCATAAGCAACACGCCGTCGCGCCCCACCGTTGCCCGCATGGCCTCCCGCGTGCGGGAAAGGATGGCGCGGGCGCGCTCGACTTCCTCACCAGAACGACCCTCGGCATAATCGAGCATGAAGCGCAGTTCGTCGGACAATCTTTCCGGAGTATCCGCGCGGGCGCTGCCCAGATGGCCGATCAGCTCTTGCGCGGCGATGACGAAGCCGGCGAAGCGGATATCGGCGGCGCTATCCTCCAGCCGGAGCAGCCGACGCGGCATATCATCCAGCAGCGCGAGCGCCCGCGCATAGGCATCGAGCACCGCCGGATCGCAGACGATATCGCCGAAATCCTCCAGCAGCACGAGATGATCGGGCGACGGCTCCGCCTCGACAGGATCGGCCATCACGCGCAGCAGCACTTCCAGATCGCCGAGCGAATGCGTGATCGGTCCGATGCTGTCGAGCCATTCGCTGAGCGGCGCCAGCCCGGCGTCGGATATCGCGCCATGGGTGGGTTTGATGCCATAGAGGCCGTTATAGGCCGCCGGAATGCGCACGGAGCCGAGCGTATCGGTGCCCAGCGCGGCTGCGCACAGCCCCGCCGCGACCGCCGCGCCGCTGCCGCCCGACGATCCGCCTGGGGTATGGCCGATGCGGTGCGGGTTCATCGTGCGGCCGAACCACGGATTATCAGTGGTTGCCCCCAGCGCCGCTTCATGCATGTTGAGCGTGCCCAGAATGATCGCCCCTGCGGAGCGTAGTCGCCGTACCGCCTCGGCGTCCTCGCCCGCGATCATGCCCTGCCGCAGCGCCATGCCCGCATTCCATTCCAGCCCGCGCACGGCGATATTCGCTTTCACCGCGACGGGCACGCCCTCCAGCGGGCGCGCGCTGCCCTCGGCGATCCGGCGAGCGCTGTCCGCTGCCGCCGCCTTCGCGCCTTCGCGATCAATCTCTATATAGGCGCGGATCCGCGGATCATGGGCATCGATCCGTGCGAGATAATGCTCGACCACCTCCAGAGGCGTCGCCGTGCCCGCCGCATAGGCCGCGCGCAGCCCGGCGCTGTCGAGCCGGTGCAACTCGGTCACGGCTTGCGCTCGTCGATCAGGCGGATCGGCTTCTGCCGCACGTCGATCTGCGTTGCGGCGGCGGTTTCGCCCGGCCCGACGAGCTTCACCCCGACCTCGACGCTCAACCCCTGCCGCAGCACCCCCGCGAGCTGGCCCATGTCGGTGCCGCCATGGCTCTCTATCGTCACCATCATCTCATCCCTGCCTGCGGCGTTGCGGGAGACGTGGCAGACATATTCGCCGGTCAGGTCGGCGCGGTTCTCGATCAGCGCGCCGATGGCATGGGGAAACACGTTGATGCCGCGCAGCTTCACCATATTGTCGCTGCGACCCTTGAAGCCTGCGATGCGCTTGAACACCATGCCGGTCTGGTTCGCGCCCGTCAGTTCATGCGTGATGTCGTGCGTGTTGAAACGGATGCAGGGCGCGATGTCATCCTTGAACAAGCAGGTGACGACCATGTCGCCGGTCTGCCCCCGATCCACCGGCGCGCCGCTGTCGATATCGAGCAGTTCGAGATATTGCGCATCTTCCCAGACATAGAGGCCATCTCGTTCAGGCCCCTCGCCCGCGATGGAGCCGGTGTCGCCGACGCCATACCAGTCATAGGCCTTCGCCCCGCCCCATGCCTTCTCCACGCTGGCGCGATCCTCGGTGCCCAGATGGCCGCAGATCATCCTGATGTTGATCTTGTCCAGCAGTCCCTCGGCCTCGGCCACCTCGGCCAGCTTGCGGATATAATCGATGAAGCCGACCAGCACGGAGGCGTTGAAATCCGCCATCAGCCCGATCTGGTTGGTCGAGCGCGTCTCTATGCCGGTGCCCGCCGACAGGAAGATGGAATTGGTGAAATGGATCACCGCCTCGCGGATATAATGGCCGCCGTTGATCATCCCATGGCCATAGACCGACTGCACCACGTCATCTGGGCGCAGGCCCTGCCAGCGATACATGCGACCGACCAGCAAATTGGTGATTTCCCGCCCCTTGGGACCAAACAGCAGCGCCTGCGGCCGCCCGGTGGTGCCGGAGGTGGTGTGGAAGATCACGGGCGGGCGGTCCGCGCCGCCCACCCCGCCGAAATCGCCATAGGGCGGATGGTCGGCGATGGAGGCCATCAGGTCGCTCTTGTCGTAAACGGGCAGCTTGACGATATCCTCCAGATTGCGGATATCGCCTGGCTCTATCCCCCGGGCGCCCCACAACCGTTGATAGAAGGGGATCTCCCATCCGCGCTTCATCAGCGTGAGGAAGCGCCGGTTCTGTAGCGCGTTAAGCGCGTCCCGGCTCATCGCGGTGTAGCGCGCGACGAAGGCGTCGCCCACCGGATAATCCTCCAGCATCTGCTTCGCGTCGAAGGCTTCGAAATAGGTCGGAAAGGTCATAGTGGCTCCGGACTGGTGAAATAGGCGAGAGGATCGGAAAAGAGGCGCGGGTCGGGTTCGTCCGCCGCCAGCTCGCGCGCCAGTTCGCGCTTGGCGGCGGTCTGCTCCGCGCTCATCGGCGCATGGGGATGGCCCAGCGTGTGCGCTATGGACCGCTCGATGAGGGTGCCGTCGGTGCGCGTCACCACCAGCCGCTGGGGCGAGAGCGCGTTGGGATCGGCAGTGCCGTCGAGCGTGACGACGAGCTTGCCCGCAAGCGCGCCGATGGCGGGATCGGCGAAGATTTCAGGCACGAAGCGGCGCGGATCGATGCGCCGGTCGGTCAGCATCAGCGCGACGAGCAGCGGCAGGCACAGCCGCGCATAGGCCGGGGCCATATCGCTTTGGAGCGGACGGCCGACGAGCCGTTCGATCAGCGGCGGAACGAATATCTCCACCTTCGCGACTGAGGCGGCGTCGATCTCTCCCTCGCGCAACAAGGCGTCGAGCGTCGCCAGCACCGCATGGCTGGCCCGCCCGGAGGGAAAGGGCTTGATGCTGACCTCGGCGATCCGCCAGACGCTGCCCAGCCCTTCGGCATAAGGCGTCAGGTCTCCCTCTTCGAACAGGCGGAAATAGCCGAACGGCCCTTCCAGCGCATCATGCGGCCCGGTGAGGCCCGCCTTGACCAGATCGACGGCGCAGATCGCCGCCCGGGCCGCGCCTGCTATCTGCAACGGCAGCGCGATGGAGCCTTCGACATGCGCCTGCATCGTGCCCGCGCATTGCGAATAGGCGAGGCCCAGCACATCCTCCACCCGCTCCACGCCGTCGATGCGCGCGACGGCGAGCGCCGCGCCGATGCATCCCGCCGTCGCGGGGCGGAAGAAGCGCAAGGGCGAAGCCGCCGCCAGCCCCAGACCGCTCGCCACATCGACGCCGACCGCCAGCGCGGCGAGCGCGTCCTCCGGGTCGCAGCCGCCGCGCCGGTCTATCGCGGCCAGCAGCGACGCGGTGACGGTGGACAGCGCATGGACGACCGCAGGCTCATGCACGGCGTCCCATTCGAGGCAATGGATCTGGAAGGCGTTGACGAAGGCCGCGCCCGCCGCAGGCAGCCTGCCGGTCCGCGCAATCAACCGGGCGTCTTCGCCCTGCCCCCAACCCTTCGCGGCAGCCAGCACGCCCTCGGCGCCGGGCGCGGCCGATCCCGCTGCCCCGGTGGCGAGCGTATCCCCGAGCAGATGCAGCGCGGCCTCCCGCACTTGGCTTGGAAGCCGGTGAGGCGCGCGGGCGAAATCGAGAATGCGGCGGGTCGCGCTCACAGCCATTCTTCCATCAGGCGCCGGATATCGGCAAGGCTGTCGCCTTCCAGCACAGCCGCGATCATCGCATCGGCCTGCGCGCTGTCGAGGCCGCCCCAGTCCATCAACGCCCGCGCCTTTTCGATGACGCCGTTTTCGGGGAGGGGCCGCTCCGGGTCGCCGCGCGCATCGGATAGTGTCACCTGCCCCGACGCGCTCGCGACCGCCGCGCCGAAATGCGCGGGATAGGCATGGGTGAAGGCCGGGCTTTCGACCACCTGCACCCGTGCCCGCGCCTCGGCGAGCGCGGCGATGGCGTCCGGTTCGAAATCGGCGAGTTGCGGCGCGCCGTGTTCCATCACGACCGCCACCGCATGTTGAAGCGAGAATTTCGCGTCGATCACGCTCGCCGGTTCTGGCCGGTCGCAAAAGACGAGCGCATCGCGATAGGTTGAGACCGTCACCTCGCCCACCAGCTTGCCCTGCGCCTTGAGATCCAGCGCGGCGTCGATCGCCGGATGGGCATGGCGACAGGCGCCCCAGGGCTTGAAGCTCACCTCCTCGATCCGCCAGCCGTCCACCAGTTCCAGCGGCTTTGGCGCATCGCAGGTCGCGGCGAGCAGCCCCTGCGGCCCCTCCAGAATGAAGCGCGGACCCGTTACGCCCGCCATCGCATAGCGCGCCGCCGCATCGCCCGTCGCCATCGCATGGGCGAGGTGCCATTGCTTGGCCATCACCGGCTCGTGCCGCATCTGCCAGAGGCCGCCCGTCACCGATCCGGCAAGGCCCAGCGCCGAAACCAGTTGCGCGTCCTCCGCCCCGCCATGGCAGGCAGCGGCGGCGGCAGCGCCGAACGCGCCCGCCGTCGCGCTATTGTGCCAGAAGGCATAATGCCGCCCGTCGAACATCGCGCCGATGGCGATCATCGCCTCATAGCCGCGCACGCCGGCGTCCAGCGCCTGATCCAGCCCTCCACCGCTCTTGCCGAGAAGGGTCGGCCAGATTACCGGGCCGGGGTGGAGAATCGCCGTGCGATGCACATCGTCCATCTCAAGCGCATTGCCGAGCCAGACCGCCTTGTCGGCAAGGGCCTCCCCCGGCAGCGCGGCGACGATGCGCGCCAGGTCCGAGCGCCTCGCCCCGGCGACGCAACCTATCCAGTCCAGCAGGTGCAGCCGCGCCTTTGTCCGGACAATATTATCGATCGGACGCCTCAAATGCTGTGCAATCCGTTCAATCAGGCTATGATCGGTCGCATTCACGGGACGAGCTCCGAAACGCAGTGATTTGACAGAGGATTGCAGATTTGTCGGCCACAGTTCAGAAGATTGCACGAAATAGTAGCAAAAAACCCCGATATCAGGAACTTGCAGAGGATTTGCGGGCGGAGATACTGAGCGGCGCCTATCCCGACCCGACGCAATTCCCGACCGAAAGCGCGCTGTGCGCCCGCTATGGCGTCAGCCGCTTCACCGTGCGCGAGGCGCTGCGCTCGCTCCAGACCGAAGGACTGATTCAGCGGCGGCGCGGGTCGGGCACCGTCATCCAGCCCGCTTCGGCGCGCGGCGGGGCGCTGCATCAGCCATTGTCCAATGTCGGCGAAATCCTGCAATATGCGCGGGATAGCAAATATCTCTTCACGCCGATGGGCACGACGACGCTGCCGAAGAAATTTGCCGTGCATATCGGCGACGTGGCGAGCGGGCGCTGGCACCATTTTCGCGGCCTGCGCACCCGGCAAGGCCAGTCCGGCCCGATCGCGTTGACCGACGCCTATATCCACCCCGATCTGGAAGCCATCGCGAACCAGATCCAGCCCAATGAGGACACCATCTTCCGCCAGATCGAGCGGCTCGCGGGCATCCGCATCGCGAACGTCACGCAGGATATTCAGGCTGTACCCGCCAGCAGCACCGTCGCGGCCGAGTTGGGCGTGCCCCGCCGTAGCCCCTGCCTGCGCATCCTGCGCTGCTATCTCGACGCGACCGGGCGGATTCTCGAAATTTCCGCGAGCCACCATCCCGGCGACCGCTTTGCCTACACAATGCATATCGAGGTCGAGGGATAACGGATCAGCCATTGGCGCCCAGCTCCGGCGCTGGTGGCGGGGTCCATGCCGCTTCCCCGGCGAAGCGGATCGGCGGCGCGATCTGGTGTGCGCCCCCGCTCTGCGCCAACAGGCCCCGCCCGGCGACCTGCGGGTCGAGAAATACCTCGCGGAAGTCGAGCACGGGGGAAAAAGCGACATCCTTGTCGGCGAACCACGCGACCCATTGATCGCGGGTGCGGGTGCGGAAGGTTTCGCGCAAAAAGGCGATCAGCGGGGCTTGCGCTTCGCCGGGCGGCTCGGCCCCCAGCGGCGCAAGATCGGGCCGCCCCAGCGCTTCCATCAGATTGGCGACGAACTTGAGTTCCCGCCCGCCCAATACGACATGCCGCCCGTCAGCCGTCGCATAGACATTGTAGAAGGCCGCCCCTCCCAGTGAGCGCTGCGTAGCCGACCGGGGCGGCTCGCCGCCCGCGATCGCGTCGCCGACGATGTGCGCGCACCAGGGCAGCATCGCATCGAACATCGCGATATCGACATAATCGCCCCGCCCGCTTCGCTCCCGCCCGATCAGCGCCATCAGCACCGCCGACAGCCCGGTGAGGCCGGCGGCCATGTCGGCGGCGGGCACGCCCGGCACGACCGGCGCGCCGTCCGGCCCGTCATTCACCGACAGGAAGCCCGCCAATGCCTGCACCGCCATGTCGTGCGCGGCATGATCCGCCAGCGGGCCGCTCTGCCCAAAGGCGGAGATGGAGCAATAGACGATGCGCGGATTGCGCGCGGAAACCGCTTCATATCCGAAACCCAGCCGCGCAACGACGCCCGGCCGGAAGGATTCGAGGAAGACGTCCGCCTCGTCGATCAGCGCCCACAGCGCCTCTTTGCCCGCCTCGCTCTTGAGATCGAGCACGACGCTTTGCTTGCCGCGATTGAGGTTGCGGAACCAGATCGACTGCCCCTGCTCGAACGGCTGCTGGTCGCGGGCGGGGTCGCCCGAAGGCGGCTCCACCTTCACGACCTGCGCGCCATGATCGGCCATCATCATCGACAGCATCGGTCCCGGCAGATATTGCGACAGGTCGACGACTTTTATGCCCGAAAGCTTGCCCATAGGATCAGACGATGCCCTTTTCCCTGAAGGTGTCGATCTCATCCGCGCTGAAGCCAGCCTCGGCCAGCACCGCCTCGGTATCGGCGCCCAGGAGCGGCGCGGCCCGATTGGGCAGCCGCTCCCCGTCGAGCCGGATCGGATTGGCGAGCACGCGCATGTTTTCCCGATCCGGATGCGGCGCGGTGTCGATCATGCCCGTCTCGCGCAGGAACGGGTTGTCCAGCGCCTGATCGAGCGCATAAACCGGCGACACCGGCATATGACCCGAAAGCAGGTCCACCCAATGTGCCACCGGCTTTTCGCCGAAGATGCCGTCAAAAATAGCGGTCAGCTCGTCGCGATGCGCCAGCCTGCCCGCCAGCGTGCGGAAGCGCTCATCCTCGCCCAGTTCTGCATGGCCCAGCCGGTCCAGCAGCACATCCCAGAATTTGGGCAGCTGCGCCATCACGAACACCCACCCGTCCGCCGCGCGGAACAATTGGCTCGGCGTGACCGAGGGGTGGGCAGAGCGTTCCGCCCGCCCCGTCACATCGCCTTCATTCAGATACCACATCGCCGGATAACTGGTCTGGTGGATGGCGGCGGACAGCAGATCGACATCGACATCCCGCCCCTTGCCCGACCGCTGCGCGTCGAGCAAAGCGCCGAGCAGACCGATGGTCATGATCGTGCCGGTCATGAAATCGACCAGCGACAGGCCCGCCCGGGTGGGGGGCGCGTCCGGCTCGCCGGTCAACGACAGCCACCCTGCCTCGGCCTGCATCAGATAGTCATATCCCGGCCACCGCGCCCGGTCATTGTCGCGGCCATAGGCGGAAAGATGGGCGCAGACGATCGCCGGATTGACCTCGCTCAATTGCTTGTGGGTAAGGCCCATCCGCTCCGGCAGGTCGCCGCGCAGATTGTTGACGACCGCATGGGCGGACCCTGCCAGCCGGTGCAGGATCGCCTTCCCCTCCGCGGTGTTGAGGTCGAGCGTCAGCGACCGCTTGTTGAGGTTGAAGGTCTGGAAGAAGAAGCTCTCCCCATCGCGCAGATAATGCGGGCCGACCGCGCGGGCAGTATCGCCGCCGCGAGGAGGCTCGATCTTGATGACGTCCGCGCCCATCTGCGCGAGGAACATGGTGCCATAGGGACCGGCGCCATATTGCTCGGCGGAAAGGATGCGGAAGCCAGCCAGCGGAAGATCGGTCATCACACCGGGTTCCTTTTCAGCCATTGTTTCGCGATGATCATTCGCTGCATCTCGTTCGTCCCCTCGCCGATGCACATCAGCAGGGCGTCGCGATAATAGCGCTCGATCTCATATTCCTTGGAATAGCTGTAGCCGCCGAAGATGCGCATCGCTTCTTCCGAATTGCGGACCGCCGCTTCGGATGCGAAGAATTTGGCCATGCCCGCTTCCATGTCGCAGCGCTCGCCGCGATCATAAGCGCGCGCGGCCTGTTCGACGAGCAGACGCGCCGCCTCCGCTCGCGTCACCATCTCGCCAAGCTTGAGCTGGATCGCCTGATGCTGCGCGATGGGCTTGCCCATGGTCTTGCGGAGCTGCGCATATTCCGTCGCCAGCCGGAGCGACCCTTCGGCAAGGCCCACGCCGCGCGCCGCGACGTTGATGCGCCCCAGCTCCAGCCCGCCGGTCGCCTGGAAGAAGCCCTCCCCCTCGACGCCGCCTATCAGGTTTTCCGCCGGGATGCGGTAATTGTCGAACACCAGTTCGGCGCTATCGATGCCCTTATAGCCCAGCTTGTCGAATTTCTTGCTGACGGAGAAGCCCTCGCCCTTGGGCGCGATGAAGAAGCTCATCCCCTTGTAGCGCGGCTCGGCCTTGGGGTCGGTCTTTACCAGCAGCGCGAAGCAACTGCCGTTCACGCCGTTGGAAATCCACGTCTTGGTGCCGTTGATGACATAATCGTCGCCGTCGCGCACCGCGAGCGTGCGGATCGCCTGAAGGTCGGTGCCCGCGTCCGGTTCCGTCAGCGCAAGGCCGCCGCGTATCTCGCCGCTGGCGAATCTGGGCAGCCATGCGCGTTTCTGCTCCTCGGTGCCGAAACGCTCTACCGCCGCGGCCATGATGAGGTGCGAATTGACGATGCCGGTTATCGCCATCCAATAGGAGGACACGCGGGTGATGATCTTCGCATAGGTGGTCGCGGGCAGGCCCAGACCGCCATATTCCTGACCGATGGTGGCGCCGAAAAGCCCCATTTCCGCCATCTGTTCCACCAGCGCGGCGGGCCAGATGTCGTTATGGTCGTGATGCATGACGACGGGCCGGACATCCCGCTCGATCCAGCGATCGATCGTTTCCAACAGCGCGGCTTCATCGTCTGCGTCGATGTGCCGCTCAATATGTTCGGACATGATTTCTTTCCTCAATCGTCCACGGGGCCGAAACCGCGCTTCCAGATCAACATGGTGCGGTTGAAGGTGCATACGACGGTGCCGCGCTGGTTCTTGCCGATCGTCTTGACGGTCACGATCCCCTGTTCCGGGCGGGAGCTGGACTCGCGCTTTTCGAGCACCTCGCTCTCGGCGTAGAGGGTGTCGCCGGGGAACATCGGGTGGGTCATTTTGATATTGTCCCAGCCCAGATTGGCGACCGCTTTCTGGCTCAGGTCCGAGACGCTCATGCCGACCATCAGCGCCACGGTCAGCGGCGAACAGATAAGCGGCTTCTCGAACTCGGTCTTCTTGGCGAACTCATAATCGAAATGCGCCGGATGCGTGTTCATCGTCAGCAGCGTGAACCACACATTGTCGGTATCGGTGATGGTCCGTCCGGGGCGGTGCTCATAGATATGGCCCACCACGAAATCCTCATAATAGCGCCCGAACGTCTCACGAAAGCGCCCGGGGCTGATTTCGATCACACCGTCACGCATGTTGATTCCCCTGCATTGCCAATATCCTCTGGTAACGCCGCATGATCGGTGCTTCGAGCATGCGGCCTTTGAAACGAACCGCGGCCCCGTCGGCCGCGTCGAAAGCTTTTTGCGCCTCCAGCGCCTCGGCGATCTGCTCGGGCGTGGGGCGGAATGCCGCGTTGATGACGTCCACCTGCGCGGGGTGAATCGCGGCCTTCGCGGCGAAACCCAGTGCCTTGGCCGCCCGGGCCTCCGCCTCCAGCCCTTCGGTATCGTCGAGCTGGATGAACGGCACGTCGATTGCCGGAACCCCGGCCCCGGCGCAGGCCATCACGAACGCGCCACGAGCATGGAGCAGCGGTTCCCACGCCAGCGCGACGCCCAGCTCCGCCGCGAAATCGCCGCCGCCGAACATCATCGCCGCGACGCCGGGGGCGGACGCGATTTCCGCCGCCGCGTTCAGGCCCCTAACCGTTTCGATCAGCGGAACGATGCCCGGCGCGCGGTTCCCCAGCACGCCCAGAACGATGCCGATTTCCGCCGCGCTTTCCACCATGGCGACGAACAGCAGCGATGGCTGCGTTTCCGCGTCGGCAAGGGCGATCAGATCCTCCAGACCCGCCCGCGTCCTGACGCCGTTGATGCGCAGCACGAGCCGCCGGTCGCTGCCCTCACGGATCGCCGCGATGGCCGCCGCGCGGGCTTCCGCCTTGCCGGCCTCGGGGACCGAATCCTCAAGGTCGATGCACACCGCGTCCGCGCCGGCGCCCAATGCCCGCGCGAACCGCTCCGGCTTCGATCCGGGCACGAACAGCATTGATGAAAGTCCGATGGCCGCGTTCACTCTGGCATCCCCCATTTCGCTATGTTCAAGAATTTGTCCGGACAACTCATAAGTCAAGCACAAAAGCGGAAAGCCGCTTTTTTTCGTTCAGAACGGTTTGACTGCGCCCAGATAGGAGGTCGCGATCAGCAGCGCATAAACGATGAAAACCCACATGCGGGTGCGGTCCATGGTGCGGCGGAGAGGAACCTCGGTTTCATCGTTCGATCCTTCCTTCAGCAGCCGCCCGAGTTGCGGCCCGACCGGCTTGAAGGCGACATCGATCATGATCGCGGCGACGAAGATCAGGCCGAACAGCAGCGCCTTGGTGGCCAGCCAATGCTCGGCCAGCGGCGCGCCGGTGGCCAGCGACACGATGCCCAGCCCGAGATATCCCACGGTAATCACGTTCTTCAGCCAGAATTCTATCCGCCGGTTGCGTGCCGCGCGCGGTGTCATGTCGTGAAAATGCGCGTCCCAGACCAGCCATAACCATGCGAGGCCCGCGACCCACGCTCCTGCCAGCACATAATCGGGCACCGCCCAGAAGCCGCCCATGGTCACGACCGAAAGCGACACCGGCACCATCAGCGCCCATGCGGTGCGCGGCGTCATGTCGATCAGCACCAGCAGCTTCAGCAACGCGATTCGCTGGTCCAGCGTATAGAGATGGCGTTTGCGAAAATGCTGTCCCGCAAGGAACACGCCCACATCGCCACCCAGCCACAGCACGAACAGAAACAGGTGGAAATAGACCATGCTCGGATAAGCCAGATCGGCGAGTGTCATCTTTTTTTCTCCCTATGCGGATCAGAGTCGCTTGACAGCCACCTGCTTACATGAAAATTTGTCCGGACAAATAAAAAATATATCCGCAGGCAGAACGCCCGAACAGGATCCTAAAGAGGGAGAATGACATGAAGCTTCATGCACTTGTCGCGACTACCGCCCTATCGGCCGGCCTCGTGTCGGCGCCGGTTTTTGCGCAAACCGCTGCGACAGAAAAGCCGACGGCCGCAAGAACCAACGGCATCGAGGATATTGTCGTGACGGCGCAGCGCCGCACGGAAAGCTTGCAGGATGTGCCTATCGCGGTGTCGGCCTTTTCCGCCGATCAGTTGCGGAATCAGGGCGTCTCCAACACATTGGAGCTGGGCCGCTTTGTCCCCAATCTGATTTCGATGAACAACACCGGCATAGGCACGGCCAACGCCTTCTACCTGCGCGGACTGGGCAATACAGAGACCATCCCGACGTTCGACCCGCCGGTCGGCACCTATGTCGACGACATCTATCTCAGCCGACAGAACGCCAATAATATCAACCTGTTCGATGTGGAGCGGGTTGAGGTTCTGCGCGGCCCGCAGGGCACATTGTTCGGCCGCAACACGACGGGCGGCGCGGTCAGCGTGATCCTGCGTCAGCCGGGCGACCGTCTGGGCGGCTTCGCCGAGGTAGGCTATGGCCGGTTCGACAAGAAGATGGCGCGCGCCTCGACGGATATCCCTCTGGCCGACAGCCTCGCGATCAAGCTGAGCGGTTATTGGCAGGATGACGATGGCTATGTGAAGAATATCACCACCGGGCGTCGCATCAATGACGATGACGGCTGGGGCGTCCGGCTGGGTATACGCGGCGAACTCAGCCCCTCGGTCCGATGGCATGGCTCCTACGCCCATATCGTAGCCAATGGCGAGAATATCCTGAATTTCCAGTGTAATCCCGGCAACCCCAATGACTGCAAGGGCCGGTTCGCCACCACCGGCATTCCGTCGGGCAAAAGCTCGGCGGACTCGCCCTTCGCTTCGCTGGCGATCAGCGGCCGCAAGAAGAATTTTCTGCTCGGCAACTATACGACCACCAATCTCGTCACTTCGAATCTGGAATTCGATGTGGCCGAGAAGATGACGCTGAACCTCATCACCGGCTTCGTCAGCCAGGATCAGCAATATGCGCTGGATTTCTACGATGGCCGCAGCGGCCCATCCCTCTCCAATCCCAATCCGCCCGTCATGGGCTATACCCGCGGCGGCTTCTCCATTCTGAACGATAGCGAGCATGACCAGTTCAGCCAGGAAGTGAAGATCAACGGCAGCCTTGGCGGCGGGTTTGTCGATTATGTCGCGGGTGCCTTCTACCTTGTCGAAAACAACCGGACGGACTTTGCCGACACCTTTAACCTGTCGTCCACCAGTACGCTGGTTCTCGCCGACCGGATGTTGCGCAACCGGACGAAAGCGATGGCCGGATATGCGCAACTCGATTTCAACGTCACCGAGCAGATCAAGCTGACCGCCGGCATCCGTTATACCGACGAAACCAAGTCGGTGATCGTCCACGACAATCGCGCGAGCTGCAACGACGGTACGCTCGAGGCGACCTGCATGGATACGATCAACCTGATCGGTCCTTCGGGCCTGCGCGTTCCGGACAAGCTGAAGGCCAAGCTGTGGACCCCGCGTTTTGCCCTCAATTTCAAGGCCACAGACGACATATTGCTCTTCGCCTCGGCGACGCGCGGGTTCAAATCCGGTGGGTGGAATGCGCGGGCGACCGCCGCCAATTCCTTCCTGCCCTTCGGCCCGGAAAAGGTGTGGAGCTATGAAGCGGGGATCAAATCGGACTGGCTGGACCGCCGCGTGCGCGCGAACCTGACTTTCTTCTACACCGACGTCACCGACCTCCAGACTCCCTCGGCGCTGGTCAATCCCAACGGATCGGCCACCTTCATCACCCGCAATTTCGCGGATATGCGGAATAAGGGCATGGAGGCCGAACTTGCGGTGGTGCCGGTCGATGGCCTCAATCTCTATGTCAATGCGGGCTATCAGGATGCGAAGTACAAGATCAATCGCAGCGCGCCCGATTTGGACGAATATGGCATCCAGTCCGTCTATGCTCAGCAACGCGCTTGCCAGGCGCTGATCGCCGCGGGCGCCATCCCCGGCGGAACGGGCACGACGGCGGCCTGCGGCGCGGGCATCGTCACCCCCTCGGGAGACATCGCCGACCCGACGCGCACGCCCAAATGGACGATCGCGATGGGCGGCAGCTATGAAATGCCGCTGGGAGGCAGTGGTCTGGCGCTGGTCCCCTCCGTCAACGCCAGCTATCGCGGCAAGCAGGAAACCAACGCCGCCAACTATACCATCTATTCGGGCGCGATCACCGGCACCAACGGCACTTATCCCGCCAACCCCTATGGCGGGGAGATATTGAACGGGTCGTTCGCCCCGTCGGTCTGGTTCGTCAACGCCAGCCTCGCGCTCAACGGGCCGGAAAAGGCGTGGCAGCTCTCCCTCGCCTGCACCAATTGCTTCAACGAGACGGCGGCCAACACGTCGCTGGTGAACACGCGCTATATCGATCCGCCCATGACCTGGACGGTCCGCGCGCGCTACAACTTCTGAAGAAATATGGGCGGAGCGGCACGGGGTCGCGCCGGTCCGCCCGATAAGGCAGGTATGCTTTCACGATGTCGCGATATGATAGTGCTCTGGACGGGAACGGCCTCCACATGAAGATAGCAGCGGGCGAACAGGCAGCGGGCGGGCGCTCGGAATTCAGGCTTGGCGCCAGGCCGCTCGCGGCCGCGCTCGTCGGCGTGGCCTGCGGCGCATCGCCGATTCCCTTCAACGTCCTGCCCCTCGTCATGGGCCCGATCAGCACGGAATTCGGGTGGGATTTCTCTGCCATCAGCGCTGGGGTAACGGTGTTCGGCATCATCGCCGCGCTGCTCGCCCCGGTTTATGGCGCGCTGTCGGACCGCTTTGGTGTGCGCCCGGTCGCGCTCTGGTCGCTGTTCCTGTTCGGCATCATCTTCGGCTCCTTCTATTTCCTGCCCGCCTCCAAGATCGGCTATTTGCTGTTCTGGGCGGTGCTGGGAGCCATCGGCATCGGGTCCACCCCGGTGACGTGGAGCCGGGCGATCAGCATGTGGTTCAACCGCCATCGCGGGCTGGCGCTCGGCATCATGCTGCTGGGCACCAGCCTCGCCGCTATGGTGGTGCCCCAGATCGCGCAAAAGGCGATCACGGCGGGCGGCTGGCGCATGGCCTTCCCGGTGGTGGCGCTGCTGCCGCTGTTCATCGCGATCCCGCTCGGCTTCCTCTGGTTCCGCGAGCCGCGCCCCGACGAATGCCCCGAAGGCGTGGCCGACGCCAGCGGCACAATCATCGGCATCACACTGCGGGAAGCGGTCGGCGGCTATCGCTTCTGGATCTTGCTCGCCTCGATCCTGCTGACCGCCTTCGCCTATGGCGGCGCGCATATCCACATCGCGCAGATCGTCGGCATGCATGGCTTTGCGGCGGAAGTGGCGGCGAGCGTTCTGGGCGTGGTCGCGGTCGGCATACTGACCGGACGTTTGCTCGTCGGCTTTCTGTTCGACCGTTTCTGGGCGCCCGGCGTCGCCTTCCCTGCGTTGCTGCTGCCCGCGCTGGCCTGCTGGCTGCTGATGGGAACGCAGGCGGAACTGGGCCATGTGATCCTCGGCGGGTTCCTGCTTGGCTTTGCGGCAGGCACGGAATCTGACGTCATCGCTTATCTCGCCGCCAAATATTTCGGCATGGCGCATTATGGCCGCATCTACGGCGTGCTCTACATGCCGTTCGCCATAGGCTCTGCCATTTCGCCGATCATCTACGGCTTGGTGCGCGACCGTACCGGCAGTTACGATCTCATCCTTTCCGTCGCGATGGCGACCTTCGCGATCGGCGGCGTACTGCTGCTGGCGCTGGGCCGCTATCCCGATCTCAAGACGCATCGTTCAGGGAATTGACATGACCACCATTGCTTCCGCCCCCGATACCCTGTTGTCCGCGATATCAAACGCCGTCGGCGCGGCGACCCTCATCACCGACGAAGCGGAACTGCGCTATTATGCTCAGGATGTCTTCAGCAACGGCCCGGACTTGCTGGCGGCATTCCGCCCCGCCGACACGCAGATGCTGGCGCGAGGGGTGGCGGCCGCCACCGCTGCGGGCGTCGCCCTCGTGCCGCGAGGCGGCGGCATGAGCTACACCAGCGGTTATCTGCCGGGAAAGGCGGGCGCGCTGCTGATCGATACCGGCGCAATGAACCGCATCCTCGCCATTGACGAAGAGGACATGACCGTCACGGTCGAAGCGGGCTGCACCTGGGACAAGCTTCAGCGCGCGCTCAAGCCAAAGGGCCTGCGCGCGCTAGCATGGGGCACGCTGTCCGGCATCAACGCGACGGTGGGCGGCGGCATGAGCCAGAACGGCGTGTTCTGGGGCGCGTCGGGCGGCACGGTCGTCGATGCCGCGCTTCGCTTCGAGGTGGTGCTGGCGGATGGGACGATCCTGTCCACCGGCAGCGATTTCTTCCGCCCGTTCGGTCCCGACATCACCGGCCTGTTCGCGGCCGATTGCGGCGCGCTGGGGGTCAAGGCGACGATCACGCTGAAGCTGGTGCGGGAGGGCACGGCCTTTGCCTATGGCTCCTTCGCCTTTCCGCACGCCACCGCCTATTTCGGCGCGATGAGCGAGATCGCGCGCGAAGGACTGGCGACGGAGAGTTTCGGTTTCGACCCCTATCTTCAGGCGCAGCGGATGAAGCGCGAAAGCCTGACGAAAGACGCCAAATCGCTGGTCAATATGATGAAGGCGCAAGGATCGGTGTTCAAGGCTTTGAAAGAAGGGGCGAAGGTCGTGGCGGCGGGCCGGTCCTTCCTCGATGATGTGCCTTTCTCCCTCCATCTGATCTGCGAGGGGCGCCATCAGGGCGCGGTCGATGCGGACATGAAGACGATAGAGGCGATCGCCGTCCGCCATGGCGGCAAGGCGATCGAAAACACCATCCCCAAGATATTGCGCGCCAATCCCTTCCCGCCGGTCAACTCCATGGTGGGTCCGGACGGGGAGCGCTGGGTGCCCGTGCACGGCTTCCTGCCGCACAGCCGCCTTGTCGAAGGGTGGAACCGCATCCAGGCATTGTTCGAGGATAATCGCGAGGAGATGGAGCGCCATGGCGTCGCGGCGGGCGCGATGCTGGCGGCGGTCAGCCGCTCCACCTGCCTGATCGAGCCGGTGTTCTTCTGGCCGGACGCGCTGGAGGATATTCATTGCCGCTCGCTGGAGGCGGACCATCTCGCCAAGCTCAACCGCTTTCCGGCCAATGCCGCCTCGCGCGACGTGGTGGACCGGCTGCGCGCCGGGATCATCCGCATTTTCCGCGAACTGGACGCCACCCATCTCCAGATCGCCCGCGCCTATCCGCTGAAGGAAGCCAGCGACCCGCGCGCATGGGCCATTTTGCAGGCGGTGAAGCAGGCCGTCGATCCCGAGGGTCTGATGAACCCCGGCAGTCTGGGACTGTAGGCGATGAGCGCGATCAAGCCCTATGCCGCCCTTGCGCTTCAGATCGCGGCCCGGTCGGTCGAACGCCTTCCGGATCGCGCGGCGGCGCGCGCGCAAATGCTGGCGATGATCGGTGAGATCGGCGTGAAGCTGCGCGCCTCCTCCATCTTCATCCAGCAATATGGCGGCAGCCCGGTGCGCCTTGCGGTGCTGCCGGAATATTTCCTGACCAGCTATCCGGGCCGCATCTCCATCCCCGACTTTGCCGAAAAGGCGGCGCTCGACATGGACGGGCCGGAATATGCAGCGCTGGGAGAGGTCGCCGCCGCGCAGAACCTCTATCTGGCGGGCAACGCCTATGAGCGCGACCCGCATTTCCCCGGCCTCTATTTCCAGACCAGCTTTGTCATGGCGCCCTCGGGCGAGGTGGTGCTGCGCTATCGCCGGTTGAATTCGATGTTCGCGCCGACGCCCCATGATGTCTGGTCGAAATATCTCGACATTTACGGGCTGGACGGCGTCTTTCCGGTGGCGCGGACGGACATCGGCAACCTTTCCGCCATCGCCTCGGAGGAAATCCTCTATCCGGAAATCGCGCGGGCGCATGCGCTGCGCGGGGCGGAGATATTCGTTCACTCCTCCTCGGAAATCGGATCGCCGCTCGCCACCCCGAAGCAGATCGCCAAGCGCGCCCGCGCCTTCGAGAATATCGCCTATGTCATTTCGGCCAACACCGCCGGGATAGAGGGCGCCGCCATGCCGCTCGCCTCTGCGGACGGCCACTCAACGGTCATCGATTACAAGGGCAATCCGCTGTCGGAGGCTGGCCCCGGCGAAACCTTCACCGCCTTCGCCGATCTTGACGTCATGGCGTTAAGGGCGCAGCGTCGCAAGCCGGGCATGACCAATTTTCTGACGCGCCAGCGGCTGGAGCTGTTGGCGCCGGTCTATGCCGGAAACTCGCCCCAACCGGCCAATAGCCTGATCGCCGCCGACGGGGCGGTCCTCACGCCGGATCGCGACCATTTCCTGCGGGTGCAGGAACAGGTGATCGACCGTCTTTCGAAGGAGGGACTGATATGAAACAGGACGTACCCCCACCCTATACCGCCGTCGCCCGCCATGCGGTGTTCCCCACGCCGGGCCATGACGAGGCCGCGCGCTACAATTTTCTGACCGCGTTCAACAAATATCTGGCGGGCACCATCGGCGTCGGCAACAGGATCGCCTATGACAGCCGCGTCCTCCCCGCCTTCCGCGAGGAGCATGGGCGCGACCCGGCAGACCGCTTCGAGATCCGCGACGCGATGAATGAAGACCCGTGGCACCGCTACTGGTCGGCGCTCAAGCGCAATTCGATGGAGATGCGCCAGCAGAACGGCCGCTCCATCACGCTGCGCCAGATCGATGAGCTGTCGGCCAAAGTGCGCCAGTTCAACGAAGGGCGCGACACGCTCCAGCTCGACCCTTCCCTTCCGGCGCCGCATTATATGGAGGCGGCCGACATCCACTGCATGCCCGGCAGCTATCAGGGCGAGGAAAGGCCCGGCGACATGTCGGCGGGCGCCAATTACGACAGCGGCCTGTTCGCCACCACCGGCGGCGGGCTGGGCGCGCTGTCCGATGGCGGCGGGCAGGCGCTGGTCGAATGGATACGCAAGGAGCGGCCCGGCTGGCAGCCCCGCCGCATCCTCGATCTGGGCTGCACGGTCGGCCATAACATCGTGCCGCTCGCACTCGCCTTTCCGGAAGCGGAAGTGATCGCGATCGACACCGCCGCCGCCATATTGCGCTATGCTCATGCGCGCGCGCAGGCTCTGGGCGCGACCAACATCACCTTCATTCAGATGAACGCCGAGGATATGAGCCGTTTCCCCGACGGCCATTTCGACTGGGTGCAGACGACGATGTTCCTGCATGAGCTGTCCGGCAAGGCGCTGCCGAAAATCATTCGCGAAAGCGCGCGCGTGCTGGCGCCGGGGGGGCTGATGTTCCATCTGGAACAACCGCAATATAATGACGAGATGCCGCTCTACGAGCAGTTCATCCGCGATTGGGACGCGTTCAACAATAATGAGCCGTTCTGGTCGGCGATGCATGCCCTCGACCTCAAGAAGGTCATGGAGGAAGCGGGTTTTCCGCCCGAAAGCCAGTTCACCGCCCGCGTTCTGGCGGTGGTGGACCGCAGCATCTTCCCGCAGGCGGCAGAAGGCGCGCAGGAAGATCATGGCCGCGCCGCCGCCTGGAACGCCTATGGAGCATGGAAGCCGGAAGCATGACCGAGGAAAGCATAGACTGGATCGCCCGCGCAGGCAGGCGCGCCAGGGGCAAGCGCCCCGACACGCTGCACGATTATAATGCCGAACGGACCCTCTCCATCCTGCTCGCGGTGGCGGCGGAGGTTTCCGTGCTCAAGGAACGGCTGGATACGGTGGAGCGGCTGCTCGACGCCAAGGGCACGATCAGCCGCGGCGATATCGAAGCCTATCAGCCGACCGGCGAGGCGGCCTATGAGCGCGCGGTGACGGCCAAGGAATATGTCGCCCGCATCATGCGCGGCATGCAGCAGGAAATGGAGGCGATGCAGGCCGCGCCCGAACGCCCGATGACGGAAATCAGCGCGGAACTGAGGGACAGCTGATGCAACACAGGACGATCAGCGGGCGCATCGCCTATACCTCGAAAAAGCCGGAGATGCTGGATCGGCCGCGCGGGCAGGAATGGTTCAGCTTCACCCATCATGGCGACGGCAGCACCATCTTCCGCGCCCGCTGCGAGATAGGGGAACCCGCGCCGACCGTATTGCGCGATATCGTCTATGCGCTGGACGGCGAAGGGCGGCCGCGCGACCTGCATGTGCACCTGACGGTGGGCGACGCCTATATGGGGTCGGGCTGGCTGCATCATAGCCCCGGTGAGCAAGGCGGGCTGATCGAGTGCGAGAGTTTCGGCCCGTCGATCGGGCGGCTGTCGCAGAAAATGCCCTATGAAGGCGCGATAGACGGATTCGGCACCCATCCGATCGCCGGGGACGGCTATACGACGCGCTGCATGGATATATCCAGAGGGCCGCACCGCCGCATGATCCGCGTATTCCTGCCCTCCCCCGACCATCGCGGCGCGACGCCGCCGCTGATCGCCGAGGTCAAGATCGGCCTCGAATATGTCGGGGACGAAAAGGTCACGGTCGCGGCGGGCACGTTTGATTGCCGCCATTTCCGCTTCATCGACGATGAAGGCCCCGGTATGGGCGGCGTGCCCCATCCACATTACGACATGTGGGTGACAGCGGACGAGGACTCCATTTTCGTGCAGGGCGGCGTCGGCGGCTATATGCAGACATGGTACGAGCTGGTCGAACTGGAGCGCTGACCCGTCCCGTCCGCGCCTAATCGAGCAACTGGTTCATTTCGATCAGCGTGCCGTCCGGGTCGAAGAAATTGCAGCCCTTGACGCGGATCGGCGGCGCTCCTGCGCGACCGGGATACTGCTGCATATGCGGCGCGGCGGTCATGGTGACTCCGGGCAGTTTCGCCGCCGCCGCGCAGCGCCCCTCGACATCGTCGGTATTCATCACGATGACATGCCCGCCCGGCCCCATCCGCCGGGGGTAAGGACCGGGATCGGCCAGCGGCGGATCGATCCATTGCATCAGCCCGATCCACCCCACCCATGCGTCATTGCCGTTAAGCAGCACCAGCCGCGCCTTCGCGCCCGCCTCCCCGGCAGGCAGCGCGACGCCCGAGGTCTCGACGATGGCGTCATAATTGACTTTCAGCCCCACCACGTCGCGATAAAGACGAAGCGACGCCTCGATATCGCGAACGATCAGCGTGACGCGGCGCACATCGGTGGGCACCTGCTCGGCGGGCTTGTCAACGCCGGGGGATTTCCTCGCCGGTTGAGCGGCGGCGGGCGCGACGAGAAGCGCGAGCGCCAGCGCCGTTGCGACCGGCCAGCGCCTATCCACGCAGCGCTTCCTCCGAATAGGCGGCGAGCGGTAGCGGACTGCCCGACTGGCGGATGATCGCCTGCTTGCGGAAGAAGCGCAGCAAGCCGCTTTCCCCCATGCGCGAGGGGCCAAGGCCGCTCTTGCCGAAGCTCGATTTCTCCGCCTCCCAGACAAGGCCGGTCAGCGATCCATCGTTGATCGACACGCCCCCGACATTGAGCCGCACCCCCACCGCCTCCGCTTCCTCGACGCTGCCCGCCAGCACGGCTGCGGACAGGCCGAAAATGCCGCTGTTCGCATGGGCCACCGCTTCGTCCACCGTGTCGAACAGCGTGACGGGAAGAACCGGGCCGAAGCTTTCCTCGGCCATGACCGCCATATCAGGCGTTACATCGGCCAGCACCGTGGGGCGCAGATAGCGGCCGCCGCCCAGCACCTCCACCTGCCCGCCCGCCAGCAGGCGCGCGCCTTTGCTGACCGCCTCGTCGATCTGCGCCTGCACGATCTCCGCCTGCCGCGCGAAGATGAACGGGCCGATATCGCCCGCATGGATATCGGGATGGTTGAGCCGCGCCGCCTTCGCCTTGCGCACCAGCGCATCAAGGAAGGGTTCGGCGATTTCGCGGGCGACATAGATGCGCTCGATAGACTGGCAGGCCTGCCCGGTGTTGAGCACCGAGGCACGCAGCGCGGTGTCAGCCGCCTTTTCCGGATCGGCGCTCGCGAGGATGAGCATCGGGTCTTTGCCGCCCAGCTCAAGGCTGGCCGGGATGAAGGCGCGCGCAGCCGCCTCCCCCACCTTGCGCCCGGTCGCCACCGATCCGGTGAAGGCGATGAAATCGACATGATCTATCAGCACCGCGCCGGTTGCGCCGTCCCCTTCGATCAGCGTCAGCACCGCAGCCAGCTCGGGAACTTCCGCAATCGCCGCCATCAGCGGGCGGATGAAACGCGGCGTAACCTCGGACGGCTTGATCATGACGGCCGATCCAGCAGCCAGCGCCGGTATCGCGTCGATCAGCGCCAGCGTCAGCGGGAAATTCCACGGACTGATGACGCCGACCAGCGCATAGGGCACCAGCCGGGTCGAGGTGGTGATGGTGGGAATGCCGGTCGGCTGGTCCTGCACCTGCGCCCGCTCGATGATCGCGGGCGCGCTGGCGGCCCAGCGCAGCAATGTCGCGATCATCGCATCGACCTCTATGCGGGATATCGCCGCGCGCCCGGTATCGGCGGCCAGCGCGTCGGTCAGCGCCTGCCGATGCCGCTCCATCGCCGCTGCGAGCGCCCGTAGCGCTTCAGCGCGCTCCTCCGGGTGATGGGCCGCCCAGCCGGGTTGCGCTTTCCGCAGCCCGGCGGCAATCCGCCCGACCGCAGCGCTATCGAGCGGCTCTATGCTATAGTCCGCCTCGCCGGTGCGGGGGTTGACGACATTCAGCTTCATTGTTGCTCCTCCCACGCGGAGACGATCTCCTCACCCGTCGCGAACCAGCCCTCCGGGCGACCCGCGAGGTCCCGCAGCAATCCCTCGAACGCGCCGATGCGATAAGGCAGCGCCATGATATAGGGCGTGATGTGCAACGGCAGCACGCGCCCGCCATGATCGGCGGCCTCGGCGGTGAGCCAGTCGAACGCGTCGATCATCTGCTGCGCATAGCTGTCCGCCGATTGCTGCTGCACGGTGATGATCTGCCGGTCGGACAGCTCATGGTTCAGCGGCAGGTTGATAAGGCCATTGGTGAAGCGCCACGGAAGCTCGTCATTCACCCAGTCGCAGCAATAGCGCAGCCCGGCCTGCGCGAGCAGATCGGGCGTGTTCCAGCTTTGCGACCGGGCGATGGAAAGCCATCCCGCCGGGCGCCTGCCCGATGCCTGTTCCAGCGCATCCAGAGAGCGGGCGATGAGCGCGCGCTCTTCCTCTTCCGGCAGGGTGCTGGCGATGGTGCCGTTCATGTCGGTGGAATGGGCGATGATCTCATGTCCATCCGCCATTATATCAGCGATGATCGACGGATAGCGCTCGGCGATCGCGCCGTTGACGGCGATTGACGCCTTTACGCCTGCCTTGCGGAACGCATCGAGCAGGCGATAAAAGCCGATGCGCGTTCCATATTCCCGCGCCGTATAATGGCGATAATCGGGATAGCTTGTCTGCATATGCCCCGGTGCGCGAAACGGCGTGTCGGACGGCGTCATTGGAAACCATTCGAGGCTGACGCACAACCAGATGGCGACCGATTTCCCGCCCGGCCAGCGCACCGGCTTGCGGTCGAAGATCGACGACCAGCGATAGAGATCATGATCATATCCCTCGCGCCTGCGGGGATAGTCGAGATAGGCGGGATCAAGCGCCATGGGCGGCCTCCGCATAATGATGCCGATAATAATGGTCCGCGATCTCGCCGGAGCGCGCAATCCATGCGCGGCCATCCTGCGCGATGTGGCGCAGCACCTCGCCGAACGGGCCGATGCGATGCGGCTGGCCGATCAGATAGGCGTGCAGCGGAATGCACATGACGGTGCCGGACACCTCGCCTTCCTCCGCCAGCCGCTCATATTGGCGGATCAGCGTGTCGGCATAGTCGCGCGGCGACATGTTGTAGACGAAGAAGCCGTAATGGTCGTTCACCTCCAGGCTGTAGGGCATGGAGATCAGCCTGCCGCTCTTCACCTTCACCGGCTGCGGCTGGTCGTCATGATAGAGGTCGCAGGTATAATCGAAGCCATATTCGGCGATCAGGTCCAGCGTGCGCGGCGTGTGGGTCAGCGCGGGCGCGAGCCAGCCGCGAATGGTCTGCCCGGTCGCCTCGCGCACGGTGCGGATCGAATCCTCGATGATCGCGCGCTCCTGCGCCTCGTCCATGCCGTAGGCGTAGCGGGTGTTGTAGATGCCGTGGCTGAAGAATTCCCAGCCGCGCTCATTGGCGTCGCGCACCACTTCGGGATGATGCTGGCACAGCGCCACCGACAGCGAGACCGAGCCGGGGAAGCCATATTTCGACATCATATCCGCCATCCGCCAGTGGGACACGCGGTTGCTGTGGTCGCGGTGGCTATAGCCGACCACGTCCGGATGCGGCTTCGTCCAGCTCTTGCGGTGCGGGTTGGCGGGTGGGTCGATCTCATAATATTCGAGATTGGGCGCAACCCACACCGCGACCTTCTTGCCGCCGGGCCATTCGATCTTGGGGCGGTCGCGCCAGGGCGCAAAATCGTAAAGCTCCGGATCGGCTTTTTGAATGTCGTCCATCAGCGCGCCTCCAGCCAGTCGATGATCGCCTGCACCGGCTCCACATCGGCATATTTGAGCTGAAGGTCGGTGAGGTTGGCGAAATGATAGCTTTCATGCTTGTCCGCGCAGGTTTCGATGGGGACAATGGTGCGGAACCCATAGGACAGCGCATCCACGGCGGTCGCCCGCACGCAGCCCGAAGTGCTGCCGCCCGTCACCACCACCGTATCGACCTTGTGCCAGCGCAGGTAGCTGCTCAATGGCGTTTCGAAAAAGGCGGACGGCATGCGCTTGGTATAGTTGAGGTCGTCCGCCTCTATCTCGCAACGCGGATCGAAGGCGTGCCGCTCGCTGCCATATTTGATGTTCTGGAGCGAATCGGGCGTATCGGTGCGCGTGCCCCAGACGCCGGCATCCCCGGCATCGTCCTTGTAGCCGACGCGGCTCCAGACCACCGGCATGCCCTTCGCGCGGGCCAGCCGCGAAATATGGTTCGCATGCTCGATCTGGCGCGGGTCGGTTTCATAGGCGGTCTTGAACAGGTCGAGGCGGGTATAGGCCTGCTGAAAATCGACGTTCACGATCGCCAGCTTTTCCCCGAATCCGAATTTATTGCGCGCCGGATTCGCCATCACTTCCTCGAAGATCTGGCGCGCGGTCCGCCCGTCGCAGACCATGGTTGTTCCGATCGTCGTCATCGATGAAGCTCCCGTAAAATCGCGATTCCCACACTAATGTGCAAAAAAGACTTGTCGAGATTAATTTGTCCGGACAAATTAGCAGGCATGACGATCACACGCCACTTCATCCGCGTCGGCAACCGCCGTGTCCATTACCGCAAGGCAGGTTCTGGACCGACCCTGCTGATGGTGCACCAAAGCCCGCGCAGCTCCGCCGAATATGAGCCGCTGATGCGCAAATGGGCAAGGCATTTCACCTGCATCGCGCCGGACACGCCCGGCTTCGGCCAGTCCGACCCGCTTTCCGGCGCGCCGGACATAGAGGCGTTCTCCGCCGCGCTCATCGACCTGATGGACGCGCTGGGCATGGAGCGGACAGCCGCCTACGGCTTTCATTCGGGCGGCATCATATTGGTCGGCGCGGTGAAGCGCCACCCGGACCGCTTCACCGCGCTGGCGACAGGCGGCTATGCCGTATGGACGCCGGAGGAGCTGGCGATATTCGACAAGGACTATCTGCCCCCCTTCCAGCCGAGCGCCTATGGCGAGCACCTCACATGGCTGTGGAACCGCATTCTGGAACAGACATGGTTCTTCCCATGGTTCGACGTGCGCGACGGAGCGCGGATCGGCGTCGCTCATGATGATCCAGCTAGGGTCGATGCGGTAGTGCGCGAGATGCTCGACAGCGGCGACGCCTATCGCGCAGGCTATGGCGCGGTGCTGCGCGCCCCGCGCGACATTCCCCCAGCCGACGCGCAAACCGTGCCGGTGCTGATCGCCGCCTATAACGGCGATCCGCTTCAGGCCCATATCGCCCGCCTCGGCCAGATGCCGCCAAGCTGGCGGGCCGAAGCGGTGGCGACCCCCGCCGATCTGGAAGATGCCTGCCTCGCCCATCTGTTGGCGGCCCCCGCCTTGCCCTGCCCGGAGATCGCAGAAAGCAGCGACGGCGGCTTCCTGTCCATGACCGGAGAGGGCTTTGACGGGTTGATCCACTGGCAGGGCGACCGCGAGGCTGACACCATATTGATCCACGCGCCGGGCCGCTCGGCGGAGCTGCTCGATACCGGCGCCGCGCTGGCGATCGACCTGCCCGGCCACGGGCTCTCCGACAACTGGAATCAGGATTTCTCTCCCGGTCTGGACAACTGGTGCGCCATCGCCAGCGCGGCGATTGCGCGGATCGGCAAGGCTTCCGCGCCGGTCATTGTCGGCGAGGGGTGGTCGGCGCTGCTCGCCGCCGCGATCGCGCGGGAGGCGGGGGCGTCCGGATGGGGTGCGCGCGACGGTCATCTGCCCCTGCCCGGCGCGGCGCAGGCATGGATCGAGCAGGCGATCCCCGACCTGACGCCCGACCGGCATGGCGGCTATCTCAACGCAGCCTGGGGCGCGGTGCGGGCGAGCCATTTCTTCTGGCCCTGGTTCGAGGCGAAGGCGGCCAATGCCATCCCGTTCGTCGCAGCGGACATCGCGCCAGACGCGCTCGCCAGCGAGCATCGCAGCCTGATCCGCGCTCGCGCAGGCCGTGCGCTGCTTTCCACCCTCGCCTCGGTGGATCGCGACGAACTGATCGCCGCCGCCCCGCCGCTCGCCCGATGGCACCGGGCGGAATGGGCGAGGAAACGGGCCGATATCTGGTCACCAAAAGAACATCAGGAAGGAGAATGAAATGGGTATTCGTGAGGACATGCCGCTGCTGGCCCGCCATGAAGGCGTATGGGACGGCGTCTACACCTATTACAACGCGGCGGGCGAGAAGATCGACCAGCACAAATCGCGCCTTTTCTGCCGCTTTCCCGAAGGCGGCGAGTTTCCCTATCACCAGACCAACCATTACACATGGGATGACGGCCGCACCGACGTGCGCGACTTTCCCGCCGCCTATCGCGACGGCCGGGTGTGGTGGGACAATGATCTCATCAAGGGCTGGGCAGCCGAGGTCGGGCTGGACGAATATAATCGCACGGTGATGCTCTACTGGCAGCGGCAGGGCGACCCCAGCCTCTATCTCTACGAGATGATCCAGCTTTCCGATGATGGACAGTCGCGCTGCCGCACCTGGCACTGGATTCGCGACGGCCAACTGGAAACCCGCACCGCGATTCAGGAAAAGCTGGTGAACCGCGACTGGGCAGCAATGGATAAGGAAATGGAGGCGGCATCTGCCTGATCCGCGCACTCTGTTCGGAAAAATCTGGGACAGGCACGTCGTCGCGGCGCTGCCCGGCGGCGCGGACCTGCTCGCCATCGACCGGATATTTCTGCATGAGCGCACCGGAGCCGCCGCCCTCAACAGCCTGAGGGCGGCGGGCCGTCCGGTCGCCGACCCATCGCGGATATTCTGCGTGATGGACCATATCGTCGATACGCGCCCGGGCCGGGGCGACCAGACGCTGATGCCGGGCGGACAGGCATTCATCACCGAAACGCGCGCCGCCGCGCAAGAGGCAGGCATCACCCTGTTCGACGTGACCGATCCCGATCAGGGCATCGTGCATGTGATCTCGCCGGAATTGGGCATTGTGCTGCCCGGCTGCACCCTGATCGCGCCGGACAGCCACACCTGCACGCAAGGCGCGTTCGGCGCGCTCGCCTGGGGAATCGGCTCGTCCGAGGCCGAGCATGCGATGGCGACCGGCACGCTGCGGATGGTCCGCCCCAGGACGATGCGCGTGCGCTGCACCGGCCTGCCGGGGCCGGGCGTCACGCCCAAGGACATGATCCTGACGCTGATCGCCCGCCACGGCGCGGGCGGCGGCAAGGGCCATGCGGTGGAGTTCACCGGCGAAGCGGTCGAGGCGCTCGACATGGAGGGGCGGATGACGCTCTGCAACATGGCGACCGAATTCGCGGCGATGACCGGAATGGTCGCGCCCGACGAAAAGACCTTCGAATGGCTGCGCGGCCGCCGCTACGCCCCGCGCGGCGAAATGCTGGAGCACGCGCTGGCCGACTGGCGGACGCTGGCGTCCGACCCCGACGCCCGGTTCGACAGCGAGATAGAGATCGATACCGCCGCCATCGAACCGATGGTGAGCTGGGGCACCTCGCCCGAACAGAGCGTGGGCATTTCCGGATGCGTGCCGGATAATCCGCCGGATCGGCCCATTCGCTATATGGGCGTGCAGCCGGGCCAGAAGCTGACCGACCTCGCCATCGACGCCGCCTTTATCGGCAGTTGCACCAATGGCCGCCTGTCCGACCTGCGCCGCGCCGCCGCGCTGTTGAAGGGCCGCCATGTCGCGCCCGGCGTCAAGGCACTTGCCGTGCCCGGCTCCATGGCGGTGCGCCGCGCAGCGGAGGCCGAGGGGCTGGACGCGATCTTCACCGAAGCGGGCTTCGAATGGCGGATGAGCGGCTGTTCCATGTGCTTTTATGCGGGCGGGGAAAGTTTCCCGGCGGGGTCGCGGGTCATCTCCTCGACCAATCGCAATTTCGAAGGGCGACAGGGGCCCAATATCCGCACCCATATCGCCAGCCCGGAAACCGTCGCCGCCAGCGCAATCGCCGGGCATATCGCCGATCCGAGGGAGTTGGCGCGATGAGGCCCTTCACGACGCTGACTTCAATCGCCGCGCCGTTGCTGATCGACAATATCGACACCGACACGATCATCCCGTCGCGCGAGATGAAGAGCACGGGCAAGACCGGGTTGGCGGATGGGCTGTTCGCGCCATGGCGATACCGCACACCCGGCGGGCGCGATCCGGACCCGGATTTCGTCCTCAACCGCCCGAATTATGCCGAAGCGCAGATTTTGCTCGGCGGGGGCAATTTCGGCTGCGGGTCGAGCCGCGAACATGCGGTGTGGGCGCTGGCCGAATATGGCATCCGCGCAATCATCGCTCCCGGCTTCGCGCCGATCTTCGCGGGCAATTGCACGCGCAACGGCATCGTGCCCGTGACGCTCGACCGGAAGACGGTGGAGACCATCGCCGCCTCTTCCGGGCCGGTGACGATCGACCTCGCCGCCCAGACCGTCAGCCTCGACAGCGGCGCGCGCTGGACATTCGACATCGGCGCGGAGGCGAAGGCGATGCTGTACGAAGGGCTCGACGCAATCGACCTCACGCTCAAGCACCGGGCGGACATAGCGGCCTTCCAGCAGGCGGACAGGGCCAGCCGCCCGTGGATTTATCCTGGAGAAAATCGACAATGACGCGCATCCATATCAGCGAGGTCGGGCCACGCGACGGATTGCAGAGCATCAGCCGGGTTGCCCCGCTCGAAGCCAAGAAAGCGTGGATCGCGGCTGAAGCGGCGGCAGGCGTGCCGGAAATAGAGGTGGGCAGCTTCGTGCCCCCTTCGCTGCTGCCGCAAATGGCGGATACGGCGGAACTGGTCGCCTTCGCCCGGCAGATAGAGGGCCTCGCCGTCGCCGTGCTGGTGCCCAACCTCAAGGGCGCGGAACTGGCGATCGCGGCGGGCACGCAGAAGATGTCGCTGCCCTTCTCCATGTCGCAAACGCACAGCCTTAAAAATGTGCGCAAGGATCATCCTGCGATGATCTCGGAAATCCGGGCGATCGCCGATCTGGTGGCGAGCCAGCCGGACGAAACGCGCCCGCATTTCGAGGTGGGTCTCGCCACCGCTTTCGGTTGCACCATCGAAGGACCGGTGGCCGAGGATCAGGTCGTCCGCCTCGCCGCTGCCACGATAGAGGCGGGCGCGGCGGAGGTCGGCCTGTCCGACACCACAGGCTATGCCAACCCCGCGCAGGTCCGCCGCCTCGTCCGCCGCGTGAAGGCGGAAATCGGCGCGGACCGGCTCAATACGCTGCATCTTCACAACACAAGGGGCCTGGGCCTCGCCAACGCGCTGGCCGGGTTGGAGGAAGGCATCACCACGCTGGACGCTTCGCTCGGCGGCCTTGGCGGCTGCCCTTTCGCGCCGGGCGCGTCCGGCAATATCGTCACGGAGGATCTGGTCTTCATGCTTGAAGCCATGGGATATGAAACGGGCATCGACCTTGAAAAGCTGATGCGGGTGCGCGCAATCATCGCCGAAGCGTTGCCGGGCGAGCCGCTTTACGGCTTCCTGCCCGATGCGGGCCTGCCGCTCGGTTTCGCGCAGGTGACGGCATGAGCGCGCCTGCCCCGCTGGCGGGGCTCAAGGTCGTCGAGTTCACCCATATGGTGATGGGTCCGGCGGCGGGCGCGATATTGGCTTCGCTGGGGGCGGAGGTCGTCCGCGTCGAACCAACTGAAGGCGACAAGACGCGTACGCTGCTCGGTTCCGGCGCGGGCTATTTCCCGATGTATAATCGTCACAAGAAGAGCATCGGCCTCGACCTCAAATCAGTCGAAGGACTGGCCACGGCCAAGGCGCTGGCGGTGGAGGCTGACATATTGGTCGAGAATTTCCGCCCCGGCGCGCTCGACAAGCTGGGGCTGGGTTATGAGGCGCTGTCGGAGGCGAACCCGCGCCTTATTTATTGTTCTGCCAAGGGGTTTCTGCCCGGCCCTTATGAGAAACGCACCGCGCTCGACGAAGTGGCGCAGATGATGGGGGGGCTTGCCTATATGACCGGCCCGCCCGGATGCCCTCTGCGCGCCGGATCGAGCGTGATCGACGTGACCGGCGGCATGTTCGGCGTCATCGGCATCCTCGCCGCGCTGGAGGAGCGTCATCGCACCGGGCGAGGCAAGCTGGTTCAGGCGTCGCTGTTCGAAACCACCGTCTATCTGGTTGGCCAGCATATGGCGCAGCTCGCGGTGACGGGAAAACCCGCCAGCCCGATGCCCGCGCGCATTTCCGCCTGGGCGATCTATGACGTGTTCGAGACAAAGGACCACCCGGTCTTCATCGGCGTCGTCACCGACTCCTTGTGGGAGAAATTCTGCGCGATCTTCGGGCTGGGCGACCTGTGGGCCGACGAGAGCCTGCGCCGGAACAATGAACGGGTGCTGCAACGCGACCGGATATTGCCGGAAATCCGCGATCTGATCGCCGGGTTCAGCCGCGCCGAGGTGATCGACCGGCTGGAAGGCACCGGCCTGCCCTTCGCGCCCATCGGCAAGCCGGAGGAGATGTTCGACGATCCCCATCTCAATGCCATCGGCGCGCTGGAGCCTGTGACCTTGCCGGATGGGCGCGAGACCCGCCTGCCCACCGTGCCGATCGCGTTCGACGGCCAGCTCCTCGCCCGCGCCTCCGCCCTTCCCCAAACCGATGCCGATGGGGAAGAGGTGCGGGTCGCCCTGTCACCTATTCCCGGCAATTCCTGACACGCGGCCCAGCGCCACCATTGCGCGCCGTGGCGCTTTCCGGCATAATGGCCGCGATCATGACCGGCCATGTGCATATCAAGCGGATTTATGATCCGCCCGCGCGTGCCGATGGGCAGCGCATCCTCGTCGACCGCCTCTGGCCGAGGGGGATAAGGAAAGATGATGCCGCGCTGACCGAATGGTTCAGGGATATCGCCCCTTCCCCACCCTTGCGCAAATGGTTCGGCCATCTGCCGGAACGCTACGATGCCTTTCGCGAGCGCTATCGGGAAGAGCTTGCCGCCAATGACGCGGCGGTCCATCATATGCGGGAGTTGATGCGGAAAGGCGATGTTACCTTGCTCTATGCGGCGCATGACGGACATTATAACCATGCCCGCATATTGGCGGAATACATGGAGGAGGCCCGCCCCTCCTGACGGTTCAGGCACAGGCCCTCCCGCGCGCCTTCCTCTCTGCGCCGGATCGAGGCCCCCAACTATTGGTGATGATGATGCATATTCGATCCGCTCTGCTCGCCCTCCCTCTCCTCCTTGCCGCCTGCGCCACGCCGATGGCGGCGGATCGCGCGCCGGAAGAGCGGCTCGCCAAGGCCCTGCGGGGCTTCGAGGCGGGGCAGCCCGTGAGGTGCATCTATTTGCGGGATATCCGCTCCAGCCAGATTTTCGACCGGACGGCGATCCTCTACGACATGGGTGGCGGGCTGCTCTATGTGAACCGGCCGAGCAACGGGGCGAGTTCGCTGCATCAGGGCAATGTGATGGTGACGGACACCCACTCCCCGCAACTATGCGACATCGATATCGTGCGCCTGTATGATTCCACCACGCGCATGCAATTGGGCTCCGTCGGGCTGGGTCAGTTCATCCCCTATCGCAAGGCGCGGACGCAGGGCCGATAAGGACAGGGCCGGGGAAGCCGCGCCTCAACAGGCCGCCAGCCCCTGCTCCAGCCCGGCGATCAGATCCTCCTCCGCCTCCAACCCGATGGAGAGGCGCAGCAGGCCATCGCTTATCCCGGCGACCGCACGAGCCTCCGCCCCCATATCGGCATGGGTCATCGTTGCGGGATGGGCCAGCAGGCTTTCCACGCCACCCAGCGATTCCGCCAACGTGAACACCCGCGTCGCGCCGATGCAGCGCTTCACCGCCTCCACCCCGCCCGCCAGCTCGAAGCTGAGCATCGCGCCGAAACCGCGCTGCTGCCGCCGCGCGATTGCATGGCCGGCATGGGAGGGCAGGCCCGGATAATGGACGGCGCGCACAGCCGAATGGCCTTCCAGATGGCAGGCGATCGCCATCGCATTGGCCTGCTGCATCGCCATGCGCGCATAGAGCGTGCGAACCCCGCGCAAGGTGAGCCAGGCGTCGAAGGGCGCGCCCGCGCTGCCCACCACATTGGCCCATTGCCGCAACTCGGCCGCCTGCCCCGGATCGGCGGCGATCACCGCCCCGCCGATCACGTCGGAATGACCATTGAGATATTTGGTGGTCGAATGAATCGCATAATCCGCGCCCAGCGCCAGCGGCTGCTGCAAGGCCGGGGAAAGGAAAGTATTGTCCACCGCGACCCGCGCGCCCGCGGCTTTCGCCTGCCGGGCGAGCGCGGCGATATCGACGATCCGCATCAAGGGGTTGCTCGGCGTTTCGATGAGGAGCAGCGCCGGGCCTTCCGCCAGCGCCTCCGCGACGGCGCGCTCATCGCCCTGATCGACCAGACGCAGGCGCATATGCCCGCGCTCGGCCCGCGCCTTGAGCAGCCGCATAGTCCCACCATAGCAATCATGCGGCGCGACGACGAGATCGTCGGACTTCAGCCGCCCGACCAGCAGGTCGAGCGCCGCCATGCCGCTGGACGTAATCGCCGCCCCTGCGCCACCCTCCAGCCGGGTCAGCGCCTCGGCCAGCAGGTCGCGCGTGGGGTTGCCGGCGCGGCCATAATCATAGGCCCGTGCTTCGTCATAGCCCGCAAATTCATAGGTGCTGGAAAGATAGAGAGGCGGCGCCACCGCTCCAAAGGCCGTGTCCCCGGCAACGCCATGGGTCGCCGCGATGGTTTCGGGCCTTAGCCCCGCGCTGTTCTGCCCGGTCATCCCGTTTCCTTCCCTCGGTATTTCGCCTCTTGTCCAGCCTATCCCATTATCGGCGGCGATGCACGTTTTGCGCCGGGGAAGAGGGCACAGCCCCCTTCCCCGGCGAACGGATGGTTATGGATCAGGCCGCCAGCAATTCGTCGGCGGGACCGAAGAATTCATAATGAATCCGGTCCGAAGGAACCCCCGCCAGCGACAGGCGGGATACAGCGGCGCGCAGGAAGGGGCGCGGGCCGCAGAGATAATAATCGGCCTCGCCCACCGGGGTGTTCTCGACCAGCCATTCGTCGGTGATGATGCCCTGCCGGTCATAATCGCGCCCGGCCACCTCGTCCGCAAGCGGAGTCTGGTGGAAATCGACGACGGTGATCGCGGACTTGCCCTCGGCCAGCGCGCGCACATGATCGCGCATCGCATGGGTCTGGCGGTCATGCGTGCCATGGATATACCAGGTCGGCAGGTCCGGATGCTGCGCGGCGATCCTTTCCAGCATCGCCACCATCGGGGTCAGCCCGACGCCGCCCGACAGCAGCACAACGGGGCGCTCAGGATGATCGGCGAGGAAGAATTCGCCCGCAGGCGCCGCGACCTTCAGCACGGTCCCCGCCTTCGCCTCGTCATGCAGCCAGCCCGACACCAGCCCCTGCGGCTCGCGCTTGACCGAGATGCGATAGGTTTCGCCATTGGGCGCGGAGGAGATGGAATAGTTGCGCTTGATCGGCGGATGGCCGGGGATCTCGAACCAGAAGGTCAGATATTGGCCGGGCCGGTGATCCATCACGCCGCCGCCATCGACCGGGCGCAGCAGGAAGGAGCGGATCACGCTGCTTTCCTCGACCACCTGCTCGATGCGGAAATCGCGCCAGCCGTTCCAGCCGCCCGCGCTTTCCTTCTGCTCGTCATAGATGCGGCCTTCGCGCGCGATGAGGATATTGGCGAGGAACCAATAAGCCTCGCCCCATGCCTCCAGGATTTCATCGGTCGCGACATTGCCCAGCACGGCCTTTATCGCGCCCAGCAGCGCCTCGGCGACATAGGGATAATGCTCGGGCAGGATCTGAAGGCCGACATGCTTCTGCGCGATCCGCTCGACAGCGGGGGCGAGCGCGCCCAGATTGTCGATATTGGAAGCATAAGCAAGGACGGCGGTGGCCAGCGCGCGCGGCTGCGACCCGCTATCGCCATGATGCGACTGGTTGAAAAGGTCGCGGATTTCCGGATTCTGGAACATGCGCGAATACATTTCATGCACGATATCGAGGCCGCGAGCCTCCAGCGCCGGAACCGTTGCCTTGACAAGCGCCATGGTCTTCTCGCTCAACATCTGCGACATTCTAATCTCCTCTAAGAAATGCTATGAAAACCGGGCAGGCGGCGCCCCTCAACGGTCGGGCGGGCAGTCGTAAAAATCGACCTGCATCTTCATGGGGCCGAGCGGCGTCACGAAATGAAGCTGCTGCGGCAGGACGAGCCCCGGATGGCCGGGATCGAGGATCGTCTCCGAAACCGGATCGACATAGGTGAGGCGCACCTCCCCCTCCAGAATGCGGATCACGCCCCAGACACCCGCCTTGGTCGAATGATGGTTGCGCAGGGCCTGCGGCAGACTGTCCTGATCGAAAACCGGGGTGGAGCGATAGGGGGCGGAACGATCGGAGATGGCTCGATCAGAGGCAGGGCCACTCATGCGGGCGCCCCCGGCTGCGTCGCGGTCTCGCCCGCCGGTCGCCGGGGCTTCTGGCCACCTTCCGGCATGCGGAAGAAAAGCGCCAGTTGCAGGCTTTCGGCGATGCGCGCCGCCTTGACCTGCATCGCCTGCGCGGCCTCCGGGGTCATCAACTCATCGGTGGCGCGCTGCCAGAGCGAGAGCCAGCGCTCGAACAGCTGCGGCGTGATGCGGTCGCGATGCTTCATGTGCGCGGGCAAGGGCTGGCCCTTGTACCGTCCGCTCGACAACATCACCGAGGACCAGAAAGCGGCGAGCTTTTCCAGATGCTCCGGCCAGTCATCCACCGCATCGTTGAAAATGGGGCCGAGCTGCGCGTCGGTACGGACCCGCGCATAAAAGGCATCGACGAGCTGCGCCAGCCCCTCTTCCGTCATGTCCCACCCGGCCATAAGCGCCGACTCCAAAATCATGTATTTTTTATGCATCTATACCGGCAGGCCGAAACATGCAATAAGAATACATCGATGCGGGGGATCCAATGCGCCTGACGCGCTACACCGATTATGCGATGCGGGTTATGCTCTATCTGGGCGGGCGGTCGGACAGGCTATGTTCGATCGCGGAGGTCGCGCGCGCCTATGATATTTCGCAAAATCATCTGATGAAGGTCGTCAACGATCTGGTCAATGCGGGCTATCTGACCAGTGTGCGCGGCCGCAATGGCGGCATAGCGCTCGCCCGTCCGCCCGCGCAGATCAATGTCGGCGAGGTGATACGCCATACCGAGGACGGCTTCGATCTCGTCAATTGCGGAACCTGCGTGATCGCGCCTGCCTGCGGCCTGACGGCGGCGCTCAATAAGGCGGTGGCGGCGTTTCTGGCCGTGCTGGACGACTATAGCTTCGCCGACCTGCTCGACCAGCGGGATGCGATGGAATTGCTGTTCCTGCCCGGCGAAACGGCGGCGCGGCGCGCCATTCCGTCCTGATCCACCTCTTTAGAGGATCAGCATCATCCTGATATCGTTCACATTGGTGAGCGTGGGTCCGGTCGTCACCAGATCGCCGAGCCAGTCGAACAGCGCATGACTGTCATGCGCGGCGAGCAGGGCTGACGGGTCCAGCCCTATCGCCCGCGCGCGCTCCAGCGTATCGGGCGAGACGATCCCGCCCGCCGCATCCCCATTGCCGTCTATGCCGTCGCTATCGGCGGCGAGCGCCCAGATGCCCGCTTCCCCGCGCAACGCCAGCGCGAGGGAAAGCAGATATTCGCCGTTGCGTCCGCCCCTGCCCGCCGCGCCCTCGCCCAGTGTTACGCCAGTCTCCCCGCCGGAAAGGATCAGCGCCGGGCGGGCGACAGGCTGACCGAGGCGGGCCGCGCTCTGGCCTATGCCCGCCATCACCCGGCCCAGTTCGCGGGCTTCGGCCTCTATGCAATCGCCAAGGATCAACGAGGAAAGCCCGATCCGCGCGGCCGCCTGCGCCGCGCTTTCCAGCGCCAGCGCGGCGGTGGCTATCAGGCGATAGTCGTGATGTTCGGGAAGCTGCCCCGCCGGCACGCCTCCCGCCTCCAGCATGGCTCTGGACTTTGGCGGCAGGGCGATCCGATAACGGTCGAGGATTGCGAGCGCATCGGCAGCGCTGCTTGCATCGGCGACGGTCGGGCCGGAGGCAATCGCGGCCGGATCGTCGCCCGCGACATCGCTGATTGCCAGCGTCACCAGCCGCGCCGGGCCGACCGCCGCCGCCAGCCTGCCACCCTTGATGCGGGACAGATGCTTGCGGACGATATTCATCTCGCCAATCGCCGCCCCGCTGCGCAACAGCGCACGCGTAACCTGCTGCTTGTCGGCAAGGGTCATGCTCTCCATCGGCAGCGCGAGGGTCGCCGAGCCGCCGCCCGATATCAACGCCAGCACCAGATCGTCTGGACCAAGCCCGGCCACTGCCCGCAATACCCTGCGCGCGCCTTCTTCCGAGGCAGCGTCCGGCACCGGATGCCCCGCCTCGATCACCTCGACGCGCCCGGCGGGAACCACATGGCCGTAGCGCGTCGTCACCACGCCGGAAAGATCGACATCGGGCCAGGCCGCATCGACCGCCGCCGCCATCGCCGCCGCCGCCTTGCCCGCGCCCACCACCACGCAGCGCCCCTTGGGCGGGGGCGGCAGATGGCGCAGCACCGCCGGACCGGGCAGGACGGCGCCGATGGCGATATCAAACAATCCCCGCAACAAGGCGCGCGGATCGCTGGTGAGGGCAAGCTCAGGGTGAGCGGGGTCGGGTGGGCTTATCATGCCCCTGCATCGCATGATCGACCGCCGCCGTCACGCCCCGGCGGTCGCTCCGAGGCCCCCTTTACCCGGTCCAATTTGCGACTGGACGCGGGCAATCGTCTGTGACAGGGTCCGGCCATGGCGCGCATTCCTTTTCTGCTGCTGGGCTTGACGATGGTGACGGCCTGCAGCGTCGGCCCCGATTATCGGCCCAAAAGCGCCACGGATCTGGGCGTTCCCGATATATGGTCGGTCCCCGCTACCGCACAGGCGGAGGATATCCGCCACTGGTGGACCCGGTTCGACGACCCGTTGCTAACGCAATTGGTGGAACAGGCCGCGAGCGCCAATCTCGATATCGCGCAGGCCGTGGCCCGGCTGCGGCAGGCGCGCGAGGCGCTGGTTGTCAGCCGCGCCGATCTTTTTCCGACGATCAGCGGATCGGGCGGCTATAGCCGCACCGAGGCCGTGCGGGGCGGCGGGGCTACCGTCACCCTGCCCGACGGCACCGTGACCACCACCGGCGGCGGTGGGCGCGACAGCTTGTCCGCCGGACTCGACGCCAGCTATCAGGTGGATATCTTCGGCGGCGTCCGCCGCTCGATAGAAGCCAGCCGCGCACAATATGAAGCGAGCGGCTTCGATTATGCGACCGTGCTGCTCTCGGTCCAGAGCGAGGTGGCGCGCAACTATGTGCTCGCCCGCGCCTATCAGGCGCAACTCGCCAATGCGCGGGCCAGCCTCGCCATTCAGGACGACAATCTGGAAATAGCAGGCTTCCGTGTTCAAGCAGGGCTGGTCTCCTCGGTGGATGCGGAGCAGGCCCGCGCCAGCCGCGCCCAGACCGCCGCCGCCATCCCGCAGATCGAGCAGCAATATAATGCCGCCCTCTCGCGCATCGCGGTGCTGACAGCGCAAGCGCCCGGCGCGGTTAAGCCCCTGTTCGCCGAGGTCCGCCCCATCCCCGTCGGGCCGGAGAGCATCGGCATGGGCATCCCCGCCGACCTGCTGCGCCGCCGCCCCGATGTGCGCGCGGCAGAGCGCGATCTGGCGAGGGCAACTGCGCAGATCGGCGTTTCCAAGGCCCAGCTTTTCCCGCGCCTGTCGATCAGCGGCAGCCTCGATGCCAACGCATCCAATTTCGGCAGCCTGTTCGACACCATCACCGGCGGCCTCTTCGCCGGGATCAGCCAGACGATCTTCAATGCAGGCGCGCTCGGCGCGCAGGTGCGGTCTAGCCGGGCGGCCGCCGACGGCGCGTTCGCCGCGTATAAGTCCACGATCCTGACCGCGCTGGAGGATAGCGAGAATGCCGGCGTCGCCCTGCGCGCCGCGACAGAGCGGGAGGCACTCTATACCGTCGCCTATGATGCCGCCAACGCCTCGGCGCTGCTCGCGCGCAGCCAGTATCGCTCCGGCCTTACCGATTTCACCACGCTGAACACGCAGGAAGCCGCGCTGATTTCCGCCCGCAACGGGCTGGTGCAGGCGCGATCCGACAAGGCTACGGCGCTGATCGCCCTATATGCCGCGCTGGGCGGCGGATGGGACTCTTCGATCACCCCGACCGCGCCGCGAGCAGACCAATGAGACAGGAATAGCCGGACCATGGCAGAACAACAGCCGGATCTTGACGAATTTCTCGGGCAAAAGCCCCAGCCTGCCTGGCGCCGCGCGCTCAAATGGGGCGTGATCGCGCTGGTCTTTCTGGCGCTGCTGATGTTGCTCATCCGCTATTTCAGCGGGCCGGGCGAGGTGCAATATGCGACCGTGGCGGCGGAGGAAGGGCGGCTCGTCACCACCGTTTCGGCGACCGGCAAGCTGGCGCCGACCAATCAGGTGACGGTCGGTTCGCAGCTCTCCGGCCTCGTCGTCAAGGTGCTGGCCGATGTGAACGACCGCGTCGTCGCGGGGCAGGCTCTGGCCGAGATCGACCCCGAGCAGATCGAGGACCAGATTCGCCAGAGCAAGGCGCAGCTCGCCGCCAATCAGGCGCAGGTGGAACAGGCCCGCGCCACGCTGGCCGAGGCGCAGGCTCAACTCGCGCGGCTGGAGGAAGTGCATCGCCTGTCCAATGGCCGCGTTCCTTCCGCCACCGAATTGCAGTCCGGGCGCGCCGATGTGCAGCGCGGCAACGCTGCGCTGAAGGTGGCGCAGGCCAATGTGCTCGCCAGTCAGGCCTCGCTCTCGCAGAACCAGACGCAGCGGTCGCGCGCGGTCATCCGATCGCCGGTGTCCGGCGTGGTGCTCGCCCGGCAGGTCGATCCCGGCCAGACCGTCGCGGCCTCTTTCAACACCCCCACCCTCTTCGTCATCGCCGAGGATCTTTCCCGGATGAAACTGGAAGTGGCGATCGACGAGGCCGATGTGGGGTCCGTCCGGCAAGGGCAGAGCGCCACCTTCACGGTCGATGCCTTCCCCGGCCGCACCTTCCCCGCAACGATCACGCGGGTGGAGATCGGCTCCAACCTCTCGGCCCAGTCGGCTTCCTCGTCGTCAACCAGCACCACCTCCACCACCGGGCAGGTGGTGTCCTATGCGGCCGACCTGACGGTCGCCAATCCGGGGTTCGAGTTGCGGCCCGGCATGACCGCGACCGCCGATATCGTAACCTCGGACAATCGCCAGAGCCTGCTCGTGCCCAATGCCGCGCTGCGCTTCACGCCGCAGGATCAGGGCAGCGGCAGGCAGTCGTCGGGCGGCGGGATCACCGATGCGATCAGCTTCCGCCCGCCGCGCCGTGGCGGCTCCTCCACGCGCAGCGCCACTCTGGGCCGGGGCGCGACGCAGACCATCTACATTTTGGGCAGCGACGGCCGCCCGCAGGCGCTGGAAATCACCACCGGCAACACCAACGGCACGCAGACAGAAGTGCTGTCCGGCAATCTGAAGCCCGGCATGAAGGTCATCACCGGCCAGCTTCAGGCCTCGGCGGACGACACCTCCGCCACGCAGGCCCCGGCCACGCAGAGAAGGCGGAGCGGTGGCTGATCCGGCGCTCATTTCCCTGTGCGGCATAACCAAGGTCTATGGCGAAGGGGCGACCGCCTTCAAGGCTCTGAAAGGCGTCGATCTCGACATCAGCAGCGGGGATTTCGCCGCGGTGATGGGGCCGTCGGGGTCAGGCAAATCGACGATGATGAACATTCTCGGCTGCCTCGACGTGCCATCCTCCGGCACGTTCCTGTTCAAAGGCGTCCATGTCGAAAATCTCGACCGCGATCAGCGCGCCTTGCTGCGGCGAAAATATTTCGGCTTCGTCTTTCAAGGCTTCAACCTGCTCGCCCGCACATCGGCGCTGGAAAATGTGGAGCTGCCCCTGCTCTATCGCGGCGACGACAAGCAGGCCCGGCGGGACGCGGCGATGAACGCACTCGACAAGGTCGGGCTTGCCGACTGGTGGCACCATAAACCGGCGGAACTGTCGGGCGGTCAACAACAGCGCGTTGCCATCGCCCGCGCGATCGTCACCAATCCCGAAGTGCTGCTCGCCGATGAGCCAACCGGCAATCTAGACAGCGAACGCTCGATCGAGATCATGGAATTTCTCGCCCAACTCAACAAGACCTCCGGCGTGACGATCCTGATGGTCACGCATGAGCCGGACATGGCGGCCTTCGCCCGCACCATCGTCCACTTTAAAGACGGCCTGATCGACCGCACCGAAAAAACCGGCGAAGCGGTGAGGCACGGCTGATGCTCGGCACGATCCTCCTGCTCGCGCTGCGATCCATCCGGCGGCATATGCTGCGCTCCTTCCTCACCATATTGGGCATCGTCATCGGCGTCGGCGCGGTCGTCACGATGGTGACGCTGGGCAAGGCGACCACGGCCGCCGTGCAGCAACAGATCGCCGCGCTCGGCACCAACATCCTGCAAATCCGCCCCGGGCAGGGTTTCGGACGCGGCGGCGGCGGGTCGCGGCCCAAGGATTTCTCCCCCTCCGACGTCACCGCGATCCAGCAGCAGATCGCCGGGGTCGTCGCCGTCGCCCCGCAGGCGCAATCGAGCGCGACCGCCATTTACGAAGGCGCCAACTGGTCCACCACCATCAACGGCACGACCTCCTCCTATTTCGAGGTGCAGCCCTGGACGCTCCAGACCGGGCGCCTGTTCACGCCGATGGAGGAAGAAGCGGGCAAGTCGGTCTGCATCATCGGATCGACGGTCGAGAAAAACCTGTTCCGCAACACGCCCGCGCTGGGCAAGCGTTTCCGCATCGGCAACATCAGTTGCGACGTCATCGGCACCCTGTCCTCGCGCGGACAGGCGGGCTTCGGGGGCGATCAGGACGATGTCGTCATCATGCCGATCAAGGCGGTGCAGCGCCGCTTCACCGGATCGACCGATATCCGCATGATCCTCGCCAGCGTCGATAGCGCCTATTCGACCAGCCAGGTGCAAGGTTCCATCACCAATTTGCTGCGCGAAAGGCGGCGGATCGGCGGGGCGAAGGAGGATGATTTCAACATCTTCGACACCAAGCAGATTTCGGAGACGCTGACCGGCACCACCACCCTGCTGACGCGGATCGTCGCGGCGGTGGCGGCGATCAGCCTTGTTGTGGGCGGCATCGGCATCATGAACATCATGCTGGTGTCGGTGACGGAGCGCACGCGGGAAATCGGCATCCGCCTCGCCATCGGCGCGGTGGCGCGAGAGGTGCTGATGCAGTTTCTGGTCGAATCGGTGGTGCTGTCCTGTCTGGGCGGCATAGTCGGCTTGCTGCTCGCGCAGATCGCCATCGGCATCGCCACGCCGCTGATGCAGGTGCCCTGGATGTTCGATCTTCAGATCAACCTTGTCGCTTTTCTGATTTCCGCCCTTATCGGCGTCGTCTTCGGCTATTTCCCCGCCCGCCGCGCCGCAGGCCTCAACCCGATAGACGCGTTGCGCCACGAATGATCGAACTCAAATGCCAGTGTGTTTCGCAGAATATTGAAATCACGCCGGTTTTATAAAAATCGCCAATCCGTTTCAAACCACCCTTCCCGGCCCCGAAAACAGGACGGAGCGCCGATATACAACATTGCTATATAATAAAAGTGATAGCTTGTTTGGATTTCCCTTCCAACCGATGCTGGCGGCACAACACATCCGGGCCAACCGGACCGCAAAGGTGGAGGAAGAACAAATGCGAAATTTCACGCTCAAGGCGATGGCTCTTGCGGGGGCGGCCATTGCCCCGGCCATCCTGATCGGCGCTGCGCAGGCACAGGATTCCGGGACGAGCCAGAGCGGCTTGCAGGAAATCGTCGTGACGGCGCAGAAGCGCGCTGAAAATCTGCAAAGCGTCCCGATTTCCGTGACGGCGGTGAGCAGCGACGCGATCAACAACATGCAGGCGACCTCGTTGCAGGCGTTGCAAGGCTCCGTGCCCAATATTCAGATCAACAATTTCTCCAACACGCCCAATACCGCCGTCTACACCATTCGCGGCATCGGCGTGGTCGAACCCGACCCCTATGCCGGCAACACCGTGTCGATCGTGGTCGATGGCGTTCCGCAATTCTTCAGCATGGGCGCGCTGCTCGACGTTTATGATGTCGACCGCATCGAAATCCTGCGCGGGCCGCAGGGCACGCTGTTCGGCGCGAACACCACCGGCGGCGTCGTCAATGTGCTGAACGGCGTGCCGGAACTGAACGATCTGTCGGGCAAGATCGAAGCCTCTTACGGCAATTATGATCGCTTCGACGCGAAGGCGACCTTCAACCTGCCGATCGTCGCCGATGCGGTCGCCGCCCGCGTTTCCTTCCTGCACACCCAGCGCGACGGCTATGTGACCAATGTCGTCGATGGGTCCGACATGGGCCATCGCAACATCACCGGCGTGCGCGGCAAGCTGCGCGGCGTGTCCGGCAATTTCGACGCGACTTTGGGCGTCGAATATGTCCGCGCCCGCAACGGCGCGCCGGTCGTCGTCAGCGGCTCCCTGCCCGGCGAGGCGACCTATGTGACGCCGGGAACGCAGGGCATGTACCAGCAGCCGTGCAACGTGCCCGGCCAGCCGTGCAAGGCGCCGGATAAATATTATTCCGCCAATGACTCGGTGCCAGACCTGTCGCGGATGGACACTTTCTTCACCACGCTGACGATGAACCTTTCCGACACCGCAATTGGAGACATCACCTCAATAACGGGCTACAAGCATTTCAAACTGCACGAATTTACTGATCAGGACGGCACGCCGCTCTTCTTGGACGATACCCGCCGCGACACCAGCGGCTGGCAGTTCAGTCAGGAACTGCGCACCAACATCCAGTTCAACGACGCGGTGCGCCTGCTGGTCGGCGGCTTCTACATGAAGACCCATTACGATCATTCGCAGAATTTCCGCATCCAGTTCGCGGCGCCGGGCCTGTTGCAGATCAACACGCAGGATCAGGACAATTACTCGCTGTCCGGCTTCGCCCAGCTTTATGCCGATCTGACCGAAAAGCTGCGTTTTCAAGCAGGTATCCGCTATGCCTATGAGCGCACCCACATGATCGCCGATACGCAGAATTCGGTCAATCTTTCCGGCATGACCGATTTCGACGGCACCGGCAACACGTCGCTCGGCGGTTTCACGGCGGACAAGGCGAAATCCTGGAACAATGTCGGCTTCAAGGCTGGCCTCGATTACAAGCTGGCCGACAATACGCTGCTCTACGGTTATTGGGCGCGCGGCTTCAAATCGGGCGGCTTTGTCGGCCGCATTTCGCAGCCGATCGACGTCGGCCCCTATAATCCGGAGCATGTCGATACGATCGAAGGCGGCTTCAAGGCCGATTTCCTCGATCGTCGGGTGCGCACCAACCTCGCGGTCTTTTACACCAATTATCGCGATATCCAGATCGCCCAGACTTACTTCCTGACCGATACGAACGGCAATCGCGTCAACAGCACGACGATCCAGAATGCGGGCAAGGCGGAAATCAAGGGCTTCGAACTGGAAGTGAGCGCGCTGCCAGCCGAGGGGCTGACGCTGCACGGCTCGCTGGCCTATCTCGACGCGAAATATAAGAAGTTCGATTTCTTCGACGGCAACCTCAACTCGACCGTGGACCTGTCGGGCTATCGCCTTCAGAATGCGCCGAAATGGGCCGCGTCGGCCAGCCTAGACTATGCCTTCCCGGTCGCGGGCGGCCAGATGCAGGCCAATGCGAGCTATAATTACACCGCATCCAAATATCTCAACGCGATCAACGACACGGCACGCGCGCTCATCCAGCGGACCCATGTGGTCAACGCGGCCCTCAGCTGGTCGCCGGACGGGTCCGGCATCACGGTCGGCGGCTATGCCAATAATCTGCTCGACAAGCGGTATCTCGCCAGCGTGTTCGACGCGCCGGGGACTATCGGCCTCGTCAACTATGCGCCGCCTCGCGAATATGGCGTGACACTGCGTTACGAGTGGTGAGGCCGCCTCTCGCACAACCATGATGCGCCATCTGATCCATTCCCGCCACTGCTGTGGCGGGAATGGGATGTCAGGCAGGAAATAAGGGAAAAGGAAAGCTCGATGGACAATAAGGGTATCGGAAGGCGCCAGCTTCTGGCCGGTGCGGGCGTCGTCGCGGCGGCGGCGGCCACCGGCGCGTGCAGCCGCACCGCCACCGGAGGGGCTGAGGACGGCAAATGGGATCATGAGGCCGATCTGGTTTGCGTAGGCAGCGGCGCGGCGGGCAGTTCCGCCGCAGTGACCGCGACGGCGGCCGGTTCGAGCGCGATCCTGCTGGAGAAAATGCCGATTCTGGGCGGCACCACCGCCAAGTCGGGCGGGGTCTGCTGGATCTTCAACCATTTCATCCTTCGCGAACAAGGCATTGCCGATCCCAAGGAGGACGCCCTCAAATATATGGTGCGCTATGGCTATTCGCGCCAATATGACCCGTCTAGCCCGACCCTCGGCCTTGATGAGCATCGCTACAAGACGGCAGAGGCCTTTTACGACCATGGCTCCGCGGCGGTGGACCATCTGCGCGAGATCGGCGCCGTCCAGTTCAAGCAGTTCCGCTTGTTTCAGGTCGATAGGCCTGCGCCCGACTATGCCGACCATCTGCCCGAGAACAAGGTGCCGACCGGACGCGCCCTCGAACCGGCGGTGGGTTCCGGTTCTTCGGAGGGCGGCGGCAGCCTCGCCACCCAACTCCACGCCTTCCTGAAGGCGAAGAAGGTGCCGGTCATGACCGACACCAAGGTCACGCGCATCCTGAAGGACGGCGAGGGCCGCGTGATCGGCGTGGAGGCCGAACAGGGCGGCAAGACCATCCGCGTCAAGGCGAACAAGGGCGTCGTGTTCGGCACCGGCGGCTATTCGCACAATGTCGATCTTTGCAATATTCATCAGCCCTTCGTCTACGGCTCCTGCTCGCTCCCCGGCTCGACCGGCGACTTCATTCCCATGTCGCAGGAAGCGGGCGCGATGATGGGCAATCTGGGCCTTGCCTGGCGCAGTCAGGTCGTACTGGGCGAGGCGCTCGCCAATCGCGGCATCGGGCTTGGCGCGTTCGTGCTGCCGGGGGATTCGATGATCCTCGTCAACAAATATGGCAAGCGCGTCGTCAATGAGAAGCGCGACTATAACGACCGCACTCAGGCGCATTTCCCCTATGATCCCGCGCATGAGGAATATCCGAACCAACTGATGTTCATGCTGTTCGACGAACGGTCCATCGACGCGTTCGGCGGCGCCTTCCCGTTCCCGGTGAACAAGAGCGAGCAGCCCCATCTGCTTCAGGGCGCAAGCTGGGATGAGCTGTTCGGCAAGATCGCCGCGCAGATCAAGGGCTGGGAAAACCACACCGGCGGCACGAAGCTCGATCCCGCCTTCGCGGCCACCGCCAAGGCGACAATCGCGCGGTTCAACGATTATGCCAAGGCCGGCGTCGATCCCGAGTTCGATCGCGGCAAATATCTCTATGACCGCGAATGGCATCTGCTGTTCTCGGCGCGGCGCGAGGGCACCAAATATCCGCCCAACCCCTATCCCAACAATGTCATGCATCCCTTCGCGGATACCGGGCCTTATTATTGCGTGGTGCTCGGCCCCGGCACGCTCGACACGGCGGGCGGGCCGCAGGTCAACGAAAATGCGCAGGTGCTCTCCTCCAAGGGCGAGCCGATCCCCGGCCTCTATGCGGCGGGCAACTGCATCGCGGCGCCGACCGGACAAGCCTATCTGGGCGCAGGCGGCACCATAGGCCCGGCTGTCACCTTCGGCTATATCGCCGCCAATCATGCGGTGAAGGGCTGATGCGTAGAGCTATTCCCCTGGTGATGGCTCTTTCCCTTGTCGCCTGCTCCGGGGCGGACAAGGGAAAGAGCGACGATAACGGCAGCGCGACGGACGCTGCCGACACCGCCGCCGCGCAGCCTTCCTATTATGAGGCGGAGATCGCGCCCATGCTCCAGACCAACTGCGCGACCTGCCACCTGACCGGGCAGGAGGCTGGCAATATGTCGCTGATTCCGGCCAAGGCGATCACCAGCCTCGTCAATGTGAAGTCGAGCGAGGCGCCCGCCCTCATCCGTGTCGTCCCCGGCGACCCGGACAAAAGCTATCTCATCATGAAGCTGGAGGGCACGCAGGACCAGCATGGCGGGGTGGGCGCGCGCATGCCGTTCGGCGCGCCGCCGCTGTCGCCGGACAAGATCGCCAAGATCCGCAAATGGATCAGCGAGGGAGCCAAGCCATGAATGCAGACCATAATCGCCTGGACGGCAAGGTCGCCATCGTCACCGGCGCGGGGATGGGCATGGGCGCGGCGACCGCCCGCCTGCTCGCGGCGCGCGGCGCGAAGGTCGTCGTCTCCGACATTAACGAGGCCGCCGCCGCCCGGACCTGCGAGGCGATCCGCGCCGAGGGCGGCATCGCCGAGGCCGTGCTCTGCGATGTCTCGCGGGAAGAACAGGTGGAGGCGCTGGTCGCCGCCACCGTGTCGGCCTTCGGACGCCTCGACTGCGCGGTCAACAATGCCGCGATCACGCCCGACACGCTGCCGATCGCCGAAGCCGACATGGCGATATTTGACAAGGTGCTGAACGTCGATCTGCGCTCTGTCATGCTGTGCATGAAATATGAGATCCGCCAGTTTCTGGCGCAGGGTTCGCCGGGATCGATCGTCAATGTCGGTTCCGTCAGCTCGGTACGGCCGCAGCCCAATAATGCGGCCTATGTGGCGGCCAAGCATGGCGTGATCGGCCTCACCAAGACCGGCAGCCTCGAATATGCGCCCAAGGGCATCCGCGTGAACGCGGTGCTGCCCGGCGCGATCGACACGCCGATGCTGCGGGGCGCCCTCGACGCCTCAGGCTTCACGGAGGAACAGTTCGCCCCCGCGCTCAGCCTGTTCGGCCGCTTCGGCAAGCCGGAGGAAGTCGCCGAGGCCAGCGTCTGGCTCTGCTCTGACGCCTCCAGCTATGTGACCGGGCACAGCCTCGCCGTCGAGGGCGGCTATCTGACGCGCTAAGGAGGTCAGCCCTAAAATTTTCCGCCGCGCCGGGACGAGACTCGTTTCCGGCGCCGCGGCCCATCAAAATGGCGTTCAGGCAAAGGCCGGATAGTCGGTATAGCCCTGCGCGCCCGGCGTGTAGATGGTGCTCAGGTCGATGTCGTTCAGCGCGTGGCCGTTGCGGAGGCGATGCACCAGATCCGGATTGGCGATGAACCTGCGGCCGATGGAAATAGCTGTCGCGACGCCCGTTTCGACCAGATGCTGCGCCATTTCGAGTTCGATATCGTCCCGATTGAGGATCAGATTGCCCTTCCAGCGTTCCTGCGCGAGCGCCAGACTGTCCAGCTGCGGATTGGGCCGGTCGACAAGATGCAGATAAGCCAGCCCCATGTCAGACGCCGCATCCAGCAACGCGCCATAGGTTTCGACCGGATTGGCATCATAAATATCGTTGAACGGATTGACGGGGCAGATGCGGAACCCGACCCGGCCCGGACCGGCGACCGCCGCCATCGCCTGAAGCGCCTCGACCGCGAAGCGGATGCGGTTTTCGGCGCTGCCGCCATAGCGGTCGGTCCGCTGGTTCGTATTGGACGACAGGAACTGGGCAGGCAGATAACCGCTGGTGCAGTGCAGTTCCACCCCATCGCACCCTGCGGCCATCGCATTACGGGTCGCTTCGGCGAATTCGGCGATCACGCCGGGGATTTCCGACGTTTCGAGCGCGCGGGGCTCGTCATGATCAACCAGGCCCTGCTCGGTCACGATCTGCCCGGCGGCGCGTATCGCGGAGGGCGCCACCGTCTCGGTGCCCGGCGCCTTGTTCAGATGGCTGGAAATGCGCCCGACATGCATGATCTGCATGACGATCCGCCCGCCTTCTTCATGCACCGCATCGGTAACGGCGCGCCATGCCGCGACCTGGGCGGGATCATGGATGCCCGGCGTGCGGCAATATCCCTTACCATTGGCGCTCGGCTGCGTGCCCTCGGTGATGATGAGGCCCGTCGAGGCGCGTTGACGGTAATAGTCAACATGCAGATCGGTCGGCACATCCCCCTCCGCCGCCCTGCTGCGCGTCATCGGCGCCATGACGACGCGGTTGGACAGCGCGATATCCCCGATCACTACGGGGTCGAACAAATCTGCCATATCCTGCTCCTGCGATAATGAGGGCCGCTCCTATCATCATTTGAACCGCTAAACCATCCCGCCGATGGTGAGCGTAATTGCCCGGCAAGCAGCAAAGGAAGACACCGCCTTTTTTGACAGCGGGCGCGGATGGGCGCATGGGCAGGCCATGCACCTAGCCGATTTCGACCCCGCCCTGTTCCTGAACCGCGATTGGCAGAAGCGCCCGCTGCTGATCCGCAATCCCTGGGTCCAATGGCGCAACCCGCTGGAGCCCGATGAACTGGCGGGCCTCGCCTGCGAGGAAGGCGTGGAATCGCGCCTCATCCGGCGGGAGGGGGACCATCTGGTGATGGAGAGCGGCCCGCTGCCCGAGAGCCGCTTCGCGGACCTTGGGGCCGGGCCGGAAGTCGCGCCATGGACGCTGCTGGTGCAGGCGGTCGATCATCATGCGCCGGATGTCGCCGCACTGATCGAACCATTCCGCTTCGTGCCGGACTGGCGCATCGACGATGTGATGGTGAGCTACGCCACCAATGGCGGCGGGGTCGGGCCGCATTATGACCAATATGACGTGTTTCTGATCCAAGGTCTGGGGCGGCGGCGCTGGCGCGTGGGGCCGCGCTGCGATGCTGCGACACCGCTGATACCGCATGAGGATCTGCGCCTGATCGCGGACTTCGAGGCGACCGGCGACTGGGTTCTCGAACCGGGCGACATCCTCTATGTGCCACCGGGCTTCGCGCATGAGGGGACTGCGATCGGGGACGATTGCATGACCTATTCAATCGGCTTTCGCGCGCCCTCTCGCGCCGAGCTGGTCGAGGGGTGGAGCGAGCATCAGGCCGACAGCATGGCGGAGGATGATCGCTATGCCGACCATGACCTTGCGATGCAGGCCCATCCCGGCGAAATCACCGCGCCCGCCCTCGACCGGCTGCATGCGATGGTGCTGGACGCGCTATCCGACCGGGAAGCCTTCGCGCGCTGGTTCGGCACCTATTCCAGCCTGCCCAAATATGCCGAGGCGGATTGGCGGCCCGAAGAGCCGATCGCGCCGGGACAGGTGCGGGCGCTGCTGGCCGAAGGCGCGCCACTGGTCCGCAATCCGGCAAGCCGCTTCGCCTTCATCCGCGGCGAAGAGCCGGGGGCGATCCTGCTGTTCGTGGACGGCCAGTGCCTCGACTGTTCGGGCGACGCCGCCCTTTTCGCCGAGCGGCTATGCGCGGGACCGGCCCTGACGGTCGAACCCGCCCTCGCCGCCTCGCCCGCCGTCCTCGACCTGATCGTCACGCTGATCGATCAGGGCAGTCTGGCGTTCGACGGCGAGGATTGAACGGCGATGGCCCTTCTTCTCTTCAACAAGCCCTATGGCGTGTTGTGCCAGTTCACCGACGAAAGCACGGGGGCTGCGTGTCCCACCCTCGCCGCGTTCATCGACAGGCCCGGCGTCTATCCCGCAGGGCGGCTCGACCTCGACAGCGAGGGGCTGCTGCTGCTGACCGATGACGGCCGGTTGCAGGCGCGGATCGCCGATCCCCGGTTCAAGATGCCGAAAACCTATCTGGCGCAGGTCGAGGGCGATCCCGGCGAAGCGGCGCTGGAGGCGCTGCGGCGCGGCGTTCAGTTGAAGGACGGCCCCACCCTGCCCGCGCAGGTCGAACGCATCGACGATCCGGCGCTCTGGTCGCGCGATCCCCCGGTCCGCTTTCGCAAGACCGTGCCCGACTGCTGGCTGCGGCTGACGATCCGCGAGGGCCGCAACCGGCAGGTGCGGCGAATGACGGCGGCAGTTGGACATCCGACGTTGCGGCTGGTGCGCTGGAGCATCGGCGACTGGACGCTGGACGGTCTGGCGCCGGGGCAATGGCGCGCGGTGGAGATGAACGGCGACCATCGCCCCGCGGGCGCGAGGCGGAAGCTCTAAGGCAAAAGGCGACGACCGGCGAAAATCGGCCTCACGCCTCCTCCGCCACACCGACTTGGAGGCAGGTCAAACCTGCGATCAGCCTCCCCGCTTGGTGGCGAACCAGATGACGTGCCTCGGCCCCTTGCCATTGCTGCGCGCCCGCACGACGACTTCGTCGACGGATAAGCCCGCGCGGGCAAGGCGGCGGGAAAAGGCGGGGTCCGGTCCTGCGGACCATATCGCCAATATGCCGCCGGGCCGGAGCGCGGCGATGGACGCCGCGATGCCCTGCGCCGAATAGAGGCGATCATTCGCCTCGCGCACCAGCCCGTCGGGGCCATTGTCCACATCCAGCAGAATCGCGTCATAGCTGCCCCGCGCTTCGGCGATCACATCGGCGACATCCGCCTGCACCAGACTTACGCGCGGATCGTCGAGGCACCCCGCCGCCAGTTCCTCCATCGGCCCGCGCGCCCATTCGATGATCTCCGGCACCAGCTCCGCGACGGTGACTTGCCCGCCGCCATCGAGCCGGGCGAGCGCGGCGCGCAGCGTGAAGCCCATCCCATAGCCGCCGATCAGCAGATGCGGCCGCGCCCGGCTGCCCAGCCGGTCGCAGGTGAAATTCGCCAGCGCCTCTTCCGATCCGCTCATCCGGCTGCTCATCAGCTCGTTGCGGTCGAGGACGATCATGTAATCCTTGCCGCGACGATAGAGGGTGAGGTCCGCTCCCCCCGGCACCTTGGCCGATCCGATCCATTCGCGTGCCTGCATATGCTTTTCCCCTTGCCCGCCCTCGCCGGGCGTCCGTCCGTCAGCGGCGAGGGTTTACGGCAAGCGGGCGCGGTGTCAAAGGAGGAAACATGCGCTATTTTCTCGATACTGAATTTAATGGCTTTGGCGGCGATCTTATCAGCCTCGCACTCGTTCCCGAGTTTGGCGATCAGGACTTCTATGTCTCGCTTCCGCTGCCCGATGCCGATGCCATCCACCCATGGGTCGCGCAAAATGTGATCCCTTATCTCCGCTTCGTGCCGCAGGGCGTCGATCATCAACTGAACCGCGTGGATGCGGCGCGGCATCTGGAGGCCTATCTGGCGCATGATCGCGATCCGCTGATCATCGCCGACTGGCCCGACGATCTCGCTCATTTCTGCGCTCTGCTCGTGACCGGGCAGGCGGAGATGATCGATCTCAACGGGCTACGTCTGGAACTCATCAACGGCGCGGGCTTCAGCGCCGCCGCCAATAGCCGGATGCCGCACAACGCCCTTTACGATGCCCATGCGCTCAAGGATTTCTACCTGAACCTTTATGGCTGACCGGCCCGCCGGAACCCGTCCCCGCAAATTCTTCCGCAGATTTCAGATTTTCTAAAGCCCGGCCTTCTAAAGCTATTCCGCAACGGCTTCCTCTCCTGACAAGGCAAACCATGCCCCGCGAAAACCGACTTCCCTATCGAAAGGCCGTTCTCTCCGGCTCCACGCCTGCCCCGTGCGGGCAATGGAAAGAGACTGCGGTGGTCGGCCGGGCCGAAGGAGCGCACCATGACTGATCCGACACGCTTCGCTGCCACCACCTCCGTCGCGGATCATCCCGTCACTCCCGCGCTGGCGGGGGAGGAGCATTTCCGGCTCGTCACCGGCTTTGCCGACCTTTTTACAGCGATCGTGCTGACGATCGGCCTGATGACGCTGGGCGGGCTGGCAGGCGCGAGCATGGGGCCGCTGGCGGGCATTGTCATGGCGGCCGCGACATGGTGGTTGAGCCGCCCGCTGGTGGAGCAGCGCAGTTTCGCCGCCTGCGCCATCGTCCTGACCTTCGGCTTCGTCGCGGGTGTGCAGATGACGCTGGCGGCGCCCATGGGGGTGTTCGGCAGCGTGCTCGGCGCCGGCGCGACATGGTTTTACTGGCGCCGGTTCAAAATCCCTGCCGCCGCAGCCGCCTCGCTCCTGACGCTGGTGCTGCTGGCGGGCGGTTCGTCCACCAATCTTTTCTCGTTCAGCCCGTTCCAAAGCTATCGCTCCGCATCCGGCATGGCGCTGGTCTGGGGGATCGTGGTGTTCGGTCTGGCGATGGCGTGGGATATGTCCGACCGCTTGCGCCAGACGCGCCGCGCCGATGTCGCCTTCTGGCTGCATCTGGCGGCAGCGCCGTTGATCGTCCATGGCGCCTTCGCGATCCTGCGCGGCAATCTGGGCTATGCGCCGGGCGACAGCCCCGCGCCGATCCTGCTGCTGTTCGGCCTGCTGACCGTCATCGCGCTGACCGTCGATCGCCGCCCGATCCTCGTGTCGAGCCTCCTTTATGTCGCCTATGCGCTTTATTCCCTCGTCGGGGTAGAGGATGAGCAACTCAAAAGCGTCGCCATCGTCGCGCTGCTTCTCGGCGGCGGGGTCGTGGTGCTGTCGGTTGCATGGAACCATCTGCGCCACTGGCTGCTGGCGATCATGCCCGCCGCCATCGCCAGTCGCGTGCCCTCGTCGACCGTCATCAGCAATCCCCCGGTGCCGGTGCCGGAAATTCCCGCCAGCGAAACAGAGCCGCTTCGGCTGGTGTTCAGTTTCAACGACATATTCGTGGCAATGGGCCTCGGCACATTGATCGTGGGAAGCTGCCTCCTTTCCCTGCGGCTGTTCGTCATGCCGGAGATGATGGGGCAAGGGACAGGCTTTTCCTTCCTCCACATGCTGGACTGGCGCCTTCCCCTGCTGCCGGTCCTCGTCATCTGGGCGGCGGCGGAATATTTCGCGCGCAAGCGCCGCATGGCCCTGCCCGCGCTGCAACTGGCGAGCTTCTTCTCTTTCGTCACCGGCTATGCGGGGATGATCCTCCTCTGGCATCTGGCGGGCGGGGAAGCGGCGGCTTTCCTCCAACCCGGCTTCTGGCGCTCGCATCCATCGATCGAGGCCATGCTGCCCAATCTGCTGCCCAATCTGATTGCGGTCAGCCTGTGCGGCGCGGGCGCCAACCTGCTCTTCGCCTGGCGGCATCGCGTGCCGATCAGCTATGCCTATGCCTTTCAGGCGCTGCTGCTGCCGCTTTTCCACACGCCGCTGCTGCTAGGTTTCGCGGGCGGAGACGGGCAGGAGGCGCTGATATCATGGCAGGAACGGGCGATCCTCGCGGGCGTCCTCACCTTCGTCCTTGCGATGCTGCTCGACAGGTCGGACCCGGATCGCCAGACCCTGCGCTGCGATATCGCCTTCTGGCTGCATGCCTCGGCGAGCCTGATGATCCTGCCCTCCCTGTTCGGGCTGATGCGCGATCTTCCCGGCGCGGGATGGATGATCGGCGGTCTTTTCGGCGCGGTCTTGCTGCTCGCCATCCTTATCGACAGGCGCGCGGCGATCCTCGTCGCCCTGCCGTTCGTCATCCACAGCTTTCCCGATACCGGCAAGACCCTTCCTTTCGCCACGCTGTTCCTTTGCGTGATGCTGCTGGGAATCACCCTCTATTGGGAGAGGCTGCGCGGGCTGATCCTCCGTCCCTTCGGGCGCCTTCCCAGCGCTTAGAGAACCACGAAGGCAGGATTGTCCATCGTCACGTCATGATCGAGCGGCGGCCCCGCTTCCATCCCGGTGGGGGTGGGGCCGCCCTGCGACCAGACGATGAAGATGCGCGCATCCTCGATCCGCCACCGGCCATCCACGCGGACGACATGCCAGACATAGCGGTTGCATTCGGCGAAGTCGCGCATCCTGGCGCCCTCCTCCGCCTTGGTGCAGGCGGCCAGCGCGGGCACGTCCACCGCCGCCCTGCCTTCCCCCTGCGGCGCGATTACCGGTACGCCGAACATATGATGCCGCGCCTTGAGGCCATTGCCCATCACCGCCCAGAAATCGCAGAAATCATGGGCGGGAAGAGCATGTTCGCCAAAGCGCACCGTCGCCGTTTCGGTGAAACAGGCTTTCATTCCGGCAATGTCCAGCCAGTCCACCGCGCGGCCATAGCGCGCCACGAGCTGGGTGATCGCCTGATTGTCGAGAAGGGCGCTGATGCTGTCGGCCTGATCCATAACATTCTCTCTCTGCTGTTGGGGAAGGTCAGATAACGCCGGTGACGCCCGCTTCCTCGAGGAGCGCGTCGAGCATCGACTGATCGAAATAGTCGCGCCATTTCGCGATCTTGCCGCCCTCGACCTCGAAGGCGCCCATGACCGGCAGCGTCAAAGACTTGCCGTTGATAACGAAATGATCGATCCGCTCCATCAGCACCGTGCCTTCGGGCGTCTGGGCAAGGCCCGTCACCTCGAACCGGATCGAAGTCGCCATGGCAAGGAAACCAGCGATCACCGGGCGGATCTGCTCATGGCCGATCAGCGGATCGGTGGGGATATTGTGGAAAAAGCAATCGGGCGCCAATGTGCCCATGATCGCCTCCGTATCACCGGCATCCCAGGCCGCGCAAAATGCCTTCACCACCGCGATCGCGTCATTCGCCACATACACCTCCTCTTCCTTATGATATAGCTGCTTTCACGCCTGTACGCCCAGCGCCGACAGCGCCTTTCAGATCGCCTGCCCTCATCCTCCTGCTGGTGCCTGATCCGATCGACGGTGCACCCGTTCAGGAGGCGATGCGCACCATCGCCTTGCCGCTATTGGCGCCGGAAAAGAGGGTCATGAACACATCGGGCGCGGCCTCGATGCCGTCCTCTATATATTCATCATAGGCGAGCCGCCCTTCGAGAATCCATTGCTCCATCTCCCGCAACGCCTGCGGGAATTGCTCATGATAGACGAAGCTCAAAAAGCCCTCGATGCGCAGGGTCTTGGCGACGATGCTGAACAAATTGTGCATCACCTGACCGCCGCCCCCATTGTCATATTCGGAAATCAGCCCGCATATGGCGATCCGCCCCTGCCAGTTCATGCGGGAGAGCGCGGCGTCGAGCTGGATGCCGCCGACATTGTCGAAATAGAGATCGACGCCGTTGGGGCAGAGTTCGGCGATCGCCGCCTCCAGATCCTCCCGCGACTTGCCGCGATAGTCGATCGCGCCGTCGAAGCCATATTTATCGATCAGCCGCTGCGTCTTTTCAGGGCCACCGGCGATGCCGATCACCCGGCATCCCTTTATCTTCGCAATCTGCCCGACGACCGATCCCACCGCGCCCGCCGCGCCTGACACCAGCACCGTCTCGCCCGCCTTCGGCTTGCCTACCGCAAGCAGGCCGAAATAGGCGGTCAGCCCGGTTGCGCCCAATATGCCGATGCCCGTGCTGGGCGGCAGCGAGGAATCGGCGGGCAGCTTCCAGCACATCGGGCCGGGGGTGTAGACGCTGATTTCCTGCATCGTCGCGGTGCCGGTGACGCGATCCCCCGGCGCGAAGCCGGGATGACGGGATTCCAGCACCTCGCCCACGGTATTGGCGGTCAGCACAGCACCGAGCGGGGTTGGCTGCCAATAGGATTCATCCTCGCCCAGCGTCTTGCGGATGCCCGGATCGAGGGAAGCGAACAGATTGCGGACCTTGATCTGCCCTTCTTCCAGCGCGGGCACTTCGGCATCGACGATCTCGAAATTGTCGCGGGACAGCGCCCCCAACGGGCGGCTGGCGAGAACAAGCGTTTTGTTGCCGGGCATAATGTCCACTCCTGTTTGTTTTTTCCGTATTTTGGCAAGGCGGGCGACAGGAGGCTTGCTCCCTGCCCTCCGCCGGGGGTTCAGGGGTCAGGCGCGCATGACCGGGGCTGGCGTGCGCCCCGTCTCGCCGAGGAAATACTCTACCCATTTGTGGAAAAACGGGTTGCCCGGTTCGTTGCGGCTAAAGGTCTGCTGCTTCACGGCGCCGGAATTCAGCCCCTTCTGCACCCTGCGGCTCAACTGATAATCTTCCGCCTCCACGGCATGGAAGAAGAAGTCGCACATCTGGTCGAGCGCCTGCATCGCCTTGCAATCATTGGCCTGCGGCAGTTCGATCGGCAGCGCGAGCATCGGCGGCACCCGCTTGAAGATGCGGTCCATCTCCCGTTCCCAGCGGGCGGGATCGACATGGTTTCCGGTCGGGACGGTCATGATGCCGCTGGCCTGATCGGTCGTGCGGCCTTCGACATGGCGCAACATGCGCTCCGCCCAATCCCCGTAAAAAGTCGTTAGCGCCGTCATGGTCCCCAAGCTCCGTTCAGATCCTCTGGCGGGCGTCCGGTCTTTGCCGGATTGGATCGCCGTCCCTTTTCCCGCCCCATTCCCGGCCCCCGCTGGAGGCGCTGGCCGGAGAGGCTTGCCCGCGCTTCACTCTATCGACTGAGCGGGCATCGAAAACCTCTCCATATGGAGAGAAAATCCGTTACCCCCGTCCCTGCCGCCTCTCCGCGCCCGGGCCTCGGCGGGACCAAAAATAAGGGCGGCAAATGCCGCCCCAGGGGAGAAACCGGGAAGGCTTCCGTCGGTCAGAAGCGGATGCCCACCGTCGCGCCATAGGTGCGCGGTTCCAGCGCGGTCGCGAAGGACCAGAGGCCCGCCACGGTGAACGCATGGGTGGTTGTCTTGATATTGGCGAGATTGCGGCCATAGAGACGGAAATAGGCCTCCGTCCCGTTAAGGGTGAAATTGGCCGTGATGCTGGCGTCTAACAGATCCTGCGTGCGGGTGCGCACACGCGGATCATTGCCGTTGACCAGCACGCCGGTAACGACGCCGCCTGTCAGTTGCGGCGTCAGCCCGCCCGACGAAACCTGCTCGTCATAGGGGCTGATATGGCGCCAGCTGAAATTGGTGACGACATCGCCGAAGCTGGTGTCGGCGGTATATTCAACCGCGACCGATCCTGTAAATTTGGGCGAATAGATGAGGTTGTTCCCGGAATAATCGAATGGCACCAACTGGCCGTTATAGATATTATCGGCGATGAAATCATGGAACTCGGAATCCAGCAGCGCGGCATTGGCGGTGATCTTCAGGCCACGAACCGGACGCAGCGTGCTTTCGATCTCAAGGCCCTTGATGTCGGCCGAACCGATATTGCCGGTAATCGTCTGGCTGCCCTGCGGACCGCCCGGCAGCGTCACATCCTGCTGCATATCCTTATATTTAGACCAGAAGGCCGCGATATTCAGCTGCAACTTGCGCCCGAACAGGTCGAGCTTGGTGCCCGCCTCATAGCTATCCACCGTTTCGGGATAATAGGGTGTGCTCGCCGTTTCGGGCGTCATCGCGCGGGGGCTGAAACCGCCGGAACGATAGCCGCGCGACCAGCTGGCATAGAGCATCGTGTCGCTGTTGGGGCGATAATCGACGCCGATCTTCGGCGTGAATTTGCGGAACGTCCGCTCGCCCGCGCCGATCAGGCCCAGCGTGCCGGGATAGCTGTTGGTCAGCTCTCGCTTGTCCTGCGACCAGCGGCCGCCAAAGGACAGGCGCACGCCATCGACCACCGACCAGTTGAAGTCGCCGAACGCCGCGAGCGAGCGGGTGCGGCCGGAGACAACCTGATTGCCCGAATTGGCGCCGAACACATAGGTATTGGCCGAAAGCCGGAACTTGGAGTCGAAGAAGAAGCCGCCGATCACATAGTCGAGCCCCTCGGTGATCTTACCCGCCGCGCGCAGTTCCTGGCTCCACTGCGTATAGGTCTGGTTGCGGTCGGAGAAATAGATGTTGGTGCTCGACCCGTCATAATCCTGCGTCTGGCTTTCCTTGGAATGACGCCAGCCGGTAATCGCGGTCAGCTTCACCGCATCGGTGTCGAGGTTCATCGCCAGCGTGGCGTCGGGCGCCTTGTAGCGGCTCTTCGCGGTCGGGCTGGTGAACACGGTATAGAGATCGCCCCGGGTGTTCCGGTTCGCCTCGTTCGCAGGCATGAAGGCAGAGAAAGCCTCCGACGAATTGGTGATGTTGGCGACGACCGGATCGAAGGTCTGCTCGACCTGCTGGACGCTGATCTGCGCATCGAACCCGCTGCCCGCCGGCTCAAACAGCAAGCTGGCGCCATAGGTGTCGTTATTGGTGCCTCCCGCACGGGAATTGGTGGTCGCATTATGATAGAAACCGTCCGACTGGCTGTGGAAATACCAGCCTTTGACGCCGATGGTCTCGCCATCGCCATAGTTCAGCACGGCGCGGGTGTTCCAGGTGTTCCAGCGGCCATAGGAGGCCTCCAGCTTGGCGCCCGCCTTCTTGGTGGGCTTGGACCGCATGATGTTGATGACGCCGCCGATAGTGTTAGCGCCGAACAGCGTGCCCTGGGGACCGCGAAGCACCTCGATCTGCTCGATATCGAAAAAGTCCTGCAACTGGCCGGTGCTGGTGCCGATCATCACGCCATCGACGACGACGCCGACCGTCGGGGTGGAAGCCTTTTCGATATTGGCGAAGCTGAGACCGCGGATGGAGATATTGGCGGCCTGCGCGCCCGAATTCTGCTGGGTGATGAGAAGGTTCGGCGCGTCGCCCTGAAGGTCGCCGATGTTGACCGTCGCCTTGTTCTCCAGCATCGCGGCATTGACGGCAGTGATGGCGACCGGGGTTGTCTGCAAGGTTTCATCGCGGCGGCGAGCGGTCACGACGATGCTGTTGGGATCGAGAACAGCCGCCTGCCCGGCGGCTTCCTGCGCATGCGCAGCTGCCGGAAAGGCTACGAAGGCCGCGCAGCAGGATGTCATCAAAAGGGTAATATGCGCTTTCATGCTCATTAAGAAAATCCTCCCATAATCTAAATAATTATTTTAATAATTACTCATATATTATTGTTATTATTATATTTTGTGGCGTTCGTTCATTGGGCGGTATAGCCGCCATCCACCATCATCTCGCTGCCGGTCATGAACGCCGCGTCGGGCGAAGCGAGAAAGGCGACCGCGCTGGCGATCTCTTCCGGCGTCCCATGCGCCGCATCGGCGTTTTGCTGTTCAGCTGCTCGACGAGCGCGTCCGTGGACGGCATCCCGTTTTCGGCGGCGATCTTCTCCAGCCCGGACAAGGTCATCGGCGTGGCGACGAAACCGGGATGGATGGAATTGACGCGTACCGGCAGACCGCGCCCGGCGAATTCCACCGCTGCCGCCTTGGTGAACAGACGAGCCGCGCCCTTGCTGGTGACATAGGCGGAGGAATTGGCGAACCCCACCATGCCCAGCATCGAAGAGATGATGACGATGCTCGACCCGCCCTGCTGCCCCTCACCGGAGTGCGCGAGCAGATCGATCATCGCCCGCGTACCGAGAAACAGGCCATCGGTATTGACCGCCTGCACCCGCCGCCAGGCGTCGAGCGAGAGTGTCTCCAGCAATCCAGGCGCCGCCGCACCGGCATTATGGACGAGGATATCGAGGCGCGCTTCCCGTGCCGCGATGCTGTCGCGGGCGGCGTTCCAGTCCTGCTCCTCCATCGCATCGAGGCGAAGATAGCGGGCGCGCTCGCCAAACCCGGCCAGCACCGCCGCCACCTGCGCGCTATCGGCAGGGGCGAGATCGGAAAGAATGACAGAGGCACCTTCGGCATGCATCCGGCGGGCCGAAGCCAGGCCTATGCCGCTGAGCGCACCGGTAATGACGGCAATTTTGCCCTGCAATCGATTCACTTTAAGTCCCCTCCCTCCCCTGGGCTGGAAGCATAGATTTATCGGTCCGAATTCTCCTCAAAAGAACATGAGGAAAATTCGCCATAAATGCGCAGAAAAGTGATTATTTTATGATCTTTACTTGCAGATCTGTTATTTAGAAAATATGTTTTTTGTTTATCTGGATAGTAATCTTATGCCATCGGCAGGGATACTAACATTTTTTCTAGATAATGAGGAAGAATCGCTCTGGCTTTATTTCGCGTCCTTCCCCGACGCCACTCCAGACGATATCATGACCTGCCGCCACGGCTGGACAACTACCATTTCCAACAGGGCGCAAAAGACGGCCCGGCCTGCGTGGAACAGGCCGGGTTCTTACCAGCCGCGGCCTGATCGCGCGCGGTCGAGCAGCAACGCGGCGGGCGCCCAGCGCGGACCGATTTCCTCGGCGAGCCGCGCTGCCAGATCGGCGACGCGCGACAGACCGATCGCCTGTCCCCACCACATCGGCCCGCCTTTGTGCGCGGGGAAGCCATAGCCATTGACCCAGACGACATCGATATCCCCGGCGCGAAGCGCCGTGCCGTCCTCCAGTTCCCGCGCACCTTCATTGACCAGCGGGAGGAACAGGCGGTCGCGGATATCCTCGTCGCTGGGCGGACTCGCCGCTCCGCCGCCCCGCTCGCGCATCACCTCGGCAATGATCGCCTGCGTTTCGGGATCGACGCGCTTTTCCCGCCCTTCATAAGCATAAAAGCCCTTGCCTGCCTTCTGCCCAACCCGCCCCGCCTCGGCCAGCCGCTCCAGAATCGGCGACATTCGATCGCCGGGCGCGGCGGCGTCCCAGCGCGGTTTGCGCAGCAGCACGCCGGTGTCGATGCCGACCATGTCCCACATCGCGCACGGCCCCATCGGCATGCCGAAATCGGTCGCCACCCGGTCGATCCGTTCCGGCGTCGCGCCCGCTTCCAGCAGATAGTCGGTCATGTCGGTATAGAAACGCAGCATCCGGTTGCCGATGAAGCCATCGCAATTGCCTGCCAGCACCGTCACCTTGCCGAGCGAGCGCCCGAACGCCATCGCCTGCCCCACCGTCTCCGCCGACGCCAGCGAGCCGCGCACATTTTCGAGCAGCCGCATGACATTGGCGGGGGAGAAGAAATGCATGCCCACGACCTTGTCCGGGCGAGAAGTCGCCCGCGCGATCGCATCGATATCGAGGGTGGAGGTGTTGGTGGCGAGGATCGCATCAGGGCCGGTGGCCCGGTCCAGCTCGGCAAAGACGCGCTGCTTGAGCGTCAGATCCTCGAACACCGCCTCGATCACCAGATCGACATCGGCGAGATCGCCATAGCCGACCTGCCCGCCGATCCGGCCCAGCGCCGCATCCGCCCGGCTCTGCGAGGTCGATCCGCGCGCAACGGAGGCCGCATAGTTTTTCGCGATCACGCCCATGCCGCGATCGAGAGCAGCCTGATCGATATCGACCAGCCGCACCGGAAATCCTGCGTTGGCGCAGGCCATGGCGATGCCGCCGCCCATGGTGCCTGACCCGATTACCGCGACGGTGCGGATGGCGCCCGGCGTCTCCGCTATGCCGGGAATTTTGCGCGCTTCCCGCTCGGCAAAGAAATAATATTTGAGCGCGGCGTGCTGCGGCCCGGCCATCAGTTCCAAGGCGCGTTGCTGTTCATAGAGGAGGCCCTCCGCGCCGGGGCGGGTGCAGGCGGCTTCTATGCAATCGACAATCGCCAGCGGCGCCAGCGCCCCCCGGGCCTTCGCCGCCACCCGCGACCGGGCCGCCGCGAAATAATCCTCGCCATATCCGGAAACGAGCGCCTGCCGCTGAAGCACCGGCACCGGCAGGCCCTCCCGCGCGAGCGAGAGCGCATGGGCGATGGCGCCGGCCTCCAGATCCTCGACTATCGCGTCGATCAGCCCTGCTTCCAGCGCCTGCGCCGCGTCGATGCTGCGCCCGCTGGCGATGCAGTCGATGGCGAAGCCGGGGCCGGTCAGGCGCGGCAGGCGCTGCGTGCCCCCCGCGCCGGGCAGGATGCCGAGGTGCACTTCGGGCAACCCCATCTTCGTCGAGGCCAGCGCCACCCGGCCATGGCAGGCAAGCGCCGTTTCCAGCCCTCCCCCCAACGCCGTGCCATGCATTGCGGCGACGACGGGTTTCGGGCTGGTCTCAAGCGCGGTGATCATATCCCAGATGGAGGGCGAAGCCACGATCGCCGGGGTGCCGAACTCGGTGATGTCCGCCCCCGCGATGAAGGTGCGCCCGGAACAGAGCAGCACAATTGCCGCTACCTCCTCGTCCGCCGCCGCCCGGGCGAGCGCGTCCACCAGCCCGATGCGGACGGAATGGCTCAACACATTGACCGGGGGGTGATCGATTCGAAGGATGGCGCATCCCCCGGTCTTTTCGCAGGTGACGACGGACATGGACTCTCCTCGATATATCACTCAGGCGACCTTATAAGGGCAAGGCGGCCCGGCCTCCTCGCCAAAAGGTTGGAAAGGCGGTTCACGCGCTGTAGCCGCCGTCGAGCGCGACGATCTGGCCGTTGATATAGGCGCCGCTTTCCGACAGGAGATGCGCGGCGAGCGCGGCCACCTCATCCGGGCGGCCCAGCCGGGGCAGCGGCGTGGCGGCGAGGCAATCGGCGACCACCTGCCGCACCAGAGGCGGCAGGCTGGCGACGACATCCGTGCGCCCGGCATCGATCACCCCCGGCGCGATGGCGTTGATGCGGATATTGTCGCGCCCTGCCTCCCGCGCGACATGGCGCAGCATCATCGCCATCGCCGCCTTGGGTACGCTGTTCATTCCGTCATAGTCCATGGTCCGCAGAACGGCGGTGGTAAGGAACAGCAGGATCGGCCCGCCGCCCGCCTGCTTCAGCAGCGGCACGCCTGCCTTCAGCAGATTGAAGGTGCCGAAAACCTCGGTTTCGATCACCTTGCGGAATTCCTCGTGGCTAGCATCGGTCAGCGCGCACATCGGAAAGGCCGCCCCGCTCATCGAGGCGATGCCGCCCAGCCCGTCGCCTTTGCCTGCCGCCGCCGCAAGGAACCCTTCGACCGACGCCGGATCGCGCAGATCGACCTGCCTCGCCTCGGCGCGTCCGCCGCCAGCCTCTATCTCCGCGACGGCGGCATGGGCGCGGTTCGGCTTGCTGAAATAGCCGATCAGCAAGGGCGCATCCCGCCCCAGCCGACGCGCCACCGCGCCGCCCAGCCCGCCCCTGCCGCCCAGAACAGCAATCCAGCGCCCGCTCATATCCTGTCCTTTTCTGCTGTGCCGCAAGACGGGCGGAGGCCCCCCTCCGCACCTGGCGCTCCTCTCATTCCCGCAATCAGGAATGGAGGCCGAGATAGCCCAGTTGCGTGGCCTTGAAGACGGCCTGACTGCGGTTGACCGAATTAAGCTTGGCCACCGCATTGTGCATGTGGAAACGAATGGTCGCGCGGCTGCGCGACATGATCATGCCGATCTCCATATCGGTCTTGCCCACCGCCGCCCAGCGCAGGCATTCGACCTCCCGGCTGCTAAGATCGTTCCCGATCGGCTGCTTCGCCGGAGCGGCCATTACCCGCGCATAGCTGGAGATGAAGGCGCGGCAGGCGATGCCGAGCATCTCGCCATGGCGGGCAAACGCGTCGGCCAGATCGGTCTTCGCCGGATCGCGCGGCAGGATGCTCGCAGCGCCGATGACCCCGAATGGCATGTGCACAGGCACGAGGATCGCCGCGCGCGCCATGGCGCGCCGCGCAAAATCACTGAGGTCGATCTGGTGGATGAGCGGATTGGGCGCCGAGGTGCGAAACCCTTCCTCATTGCCCCATAAAGGCTCGCATTCGCAGCGGCAGGCCAGCACCAGAGGCGAATGCAAGGCGAGGCGCTTGGTCTTCCACCAGCGGTCTTCCTTCTGGTCGGTCCAGCCGAAGACGGAGGTGGCGAGGATATTGCCATCGTCATCCACCATCGGCTTTTGGGTCGCGATATTATGCGTCACCGCGATCCGCCAGTCGCCGAGCGACCTTACCAACTGGTTGAGCGCCTGCGCGGCAGGACGAACATCTGCCGGCTTGCCGATCCGCATCGCGGAATAGCTGTCCAGATCCATCATCTCCGGGTGTCCTCTCCTGGGCTTGCCCGATTCCATCCCTACCATCGGAAGCCGGGGTGCGGCAAGTTCCTTATCAGGAATTATTTGAGCGCCGCATCGATCCTCTTGCGGCAAGAAGGGTCGGCGGCGAGCGACAGTCAGCCGCCCTGCCGCCTTCATGCCGTGGTCGCTTCCGCCGCCATTGCTATCTGGTCATCATGCTCGCCCAATCGCGGCGCGCGCCGCCGGGGGGCGCTGCCGAAAGCGGAAAAGCGATAGCTGTCGCCGGGGAAAAGCACCTCGCCCTGCTCCGGCCCCATATCGACCTTCACGAAGAAATCCCGCGCCCTCAGATGCTCATCCTCCAGCAGATCCTCCGGCGTGTTCATGATGCCGATGGGCAGGCCGCGACGCTGTCCTTCCAGATAGGCGTCATGTCCGTTCTGCACGAGGAAGAACACCTCGACCAGCTCCTGTATCTGCCCGAAATTGTCCTGCCGGAACTTCACGTCCTGATAGCCGGGGTCGGTCAGCATCGCGGCGAGGCCCATCTCGTCCATCCATTCGACAAGGATGTTCCAGGAGCGCGTATCGCCGAGGATCAGCGTATAATAGACATAATGGCCATCGGCGCAGGCGAAGAGCGCGGAGGAGGTCATCACCGGCTGGGCATGGCGGCAGGTCTGCCGCTGCACATTGACGCCATTGTAGAACCAGAAGGGGTTGCCCAGTTCCTGATTGACGGCGTTGGCGCCGTGCATCGACACGTCGAGCACCTGCCCCTCGCCGGTCTGCTGGCGGTGCAGCAGCGCGACCAGCACGCCGATATGGGCGAAGGCCGTCGCGCTATGATAGGCTTGGTCGCCACCCGGATTGACCGGCGGGATCGAATGATCGTCATAACCGCACATGTTGAGCGGCCCTCCTCCCGCCAGCGCGACAAGGTTGGAGCTGCGATAGTCCGCCCACGGGCCGGTCAGGCCATAAGGCGTCATCGACGCGATGATGAGGCGCGGGAAGCGCACCGACAAGGCGTCGAGATCGAGCGCCAGCGCCTTCAGCCGCGCTGGCTGCATCGTGACGATAAAGATATCGGCATCGGCCAGCAGCGGCGCCAGCGCGGCCTCCGCGCCATTCTCGATATCCCGCACCACGCCGCGCTTGTTGCTGTTGTAGAGCCAGAAGGTGAGGCTGGTGTCCGGTCCCGGCCGATGCCCGGCAAAGGGACCGAGGGCGCGGGTGGGCGAGCCTTGCGGCGGCTCCACCTTCACCACGTCCGCGCCCATTTCGCCCAACATGCGGCCGAGAAATTCACCGCCGACATCCTCGGCCAGCTCTATCACCTTCAACCCGGCATAGGGTGTGCGCGCGCCGACGGAAGTAAACGCCTCCATCAGATCACCCCCTCTGCCGCATAGGTCTGATATTCGTCATCGGAAAGGCCGAGCAGTTCGGTGAAGACATAATGATTATCCTCCCCCAGCAGCGGCGCCGAGCGCCAATAGTCCTGCTTCGTCTTCGAGAATTCGATCGGCATTCCCTCGAATTTGGCGCGGCCGATCACCGGATGGTCGAGCTCGAAGAAGATGCCGCTCTGCGCCAGTTGCTCGTCATGCTCGTTCACATCCTCCGGCGTCTGCACCACGGCCGCAGCGACGCCCCGCGCCTGCAAGCGATGCATCAGGTCATAGCGCTCCCGCTGCGCCAGCGACGCGCCCAGATGCGCGTCGAGCGCGTCCTGATTGGCGAAGCGCGCCGCCTGCGTCGCAAAGCCCGGATCGCCCGCCCAGCCCGGCGATCCCAGTTCCTCGACCAGTTGCCCCCAGCCCGTCTCATCGAAGATCGAAATCGCGATCCAGCGATCCTCGCCCCGCGCAGGATAAACGCCATGCGGCGCGGCATCGGGATATTCGACGCGATTGCCAAGCGGATAATTCGGATCGTCCTTGGTCCTGCGGCCATTGACCGTCACGTCGAGCAGGATCGGGCCGAGCAGGTTGATCCCCGCCTCGATCGCGGAAACGTCGATCTCCGTCCCCTCGCCGGTCTGGTTGCGGTGATAGATCGCCATCAGCAGCGCCGCGCCATTATAGAAAGCGGCCATATTGTCCATATAGCTGAGGCCCCAGCCCGAAGGCTCCCGCCCCGGCAGGCCAGAGATGAAGGACAGGCCGCTCACCGCCTGCACCACCGGGCCATAGCTCTTGAAATCGGCGTGCGGGCCGGAATGGCCGTAGCCGCTCATCCGCGCCATGATCGGATTGGGGGTCAGCGTCTTGATATAGTCATAGGTCAGCCCCCATTTCTCCATCACGCCGGGGGCGAAATTCTCCGTCACCACGCTGGAGGAGGCGATCAGCCGCTCGCACAACTCCCGCCCGCGCGGGTCGCGCATATTGATGGTGACGCCAAGCTTGTTGCGGTTGTAATTGTTGAAGAGGCCGCCCGCATCGGGATCGGGATCGGGGTCGCTCTCGCCATAGGCCCGAGGTCCGGCATCCTTGTAGATCGGCAGCACGCGCGGCAGGTCGAGCCGGTTGCGATCCTCGATGCGGATCACCTCGGCGCCGAAATCGCCCAGCACTCGCGTGGCGCAGGCGCCCACCCCCATCCAGCAGAAATCCGCGACCCTGATTCCGGCCAGCGGCCCATGGGAACTGCGCGGGCGGCGCGCCGGGTCCGCTGCGGCGGCCGCCACCGCGGCCGCGCGTTCCGCCGCCTTCGGGCTTTCCCTCATCCTCGACTCCTGTTCGATTTATGATGAGGAATTATTCCAAAGGCGACCCGCTTTGCCAATCCGGCGGCGGGCTTTCTATCCTATAGGATAGTGCGTCCCTCAGCGCGTGGTATAGCCCGCATCCACCGCCAGCGTCTGGCCGGTGACGAAGGAAGAAGCGTCGGAACACAGCCACAGGCTCGCCTCCGCGACCTCGCGCGGGGTGCCCAGACGGTTGAACAGGCTGATCATCGGCGCATAGTCGTCGGGTGACACGCCCAGCGCCTTGAAGCTGTCATCGACCATCGGCGTCAGGATCGCGCCGGGGGCGACCGCATTCACGCGGATGCCCTTGGGCGCATAATCGAGCGAGGCGGATCGGGTCAGCCCGATCACGCCCGCCTTGGACGCGATATAGGCGGGGTTGCCCGGCTGCGGGCGAATGCCGCTGATCGAGGCGATGTTGACGATGGCCCCGGCGGCGCCCTGCGCCAGCATCTGCCGCAATTGATATTTCATGCAGGCCATGACGGAGCGCAGGTTAATCGCGATCACGCGGTCGAAAGCGGCAAGGTCCGCCTCGGCAATGGGCGCCATGTCGGGCATGGTCGCGGCATTGTTGACCGCGCAGTCGAGCCTGCCGAAACGCTCCACCGCGAAAGCGACCATCGCCTCGACCGCCGCCTCGTCGCTCACATCGGTGCGGATGAAATCGGCGGCCCCGCCCGCCTTGCGGATATGCTCTGCCGTATCCTGTCCGGCGGCCTCGTTGATATCGGCGACCACCACCGCAGCGCCCTGTTCCGCGAAGAGGATCGCCGTCGCCTCGCCCATGCCCATGCCGCCGCCGGTGACGATGGCCACCCGCCCTTTCAGTGCAGTCATCCCTCTTTCCTTTCCCTTTCACGGCCCCGGCGCAGCGCGGCATCGAAAAAAGCATGCGCCGCCGTGGCAAGCGCATGCCCAGTGGTGAGAACGAACTCTTCCGATCAGCCGCAGGCCCGCCCGGTCGCCTCCGCCCGCCCAGTCGCGACTGCGCTCAGCCGCAACCGCCTTCAATCGCAACCGCCCTCAATCGCAACCGCCCTCAATCGCAACCGATAGTCATCCCGCCATCGACGACTAAATCGCAGCCGGTGGTGTAGGCCGACTGGTCGGAGGCGAGGAAAATCACCGTGCGGCCGACTTCCTCCGGCATGCCTTTGCGCTTGAGGGGCTGGTTCTGCGGATCGGGCATTTCGGTGGTCATCGCCGTGGCGATCATGCCGGGATGGACGGCATTCACCCGGATATTGTCCGCGCCAAGCTCCAATGCCGCGCATTTGGTCATGCCGCGCACCGCCCATTTGCAGGCGGAATAGACGGTCAGCCCCTCCGTCCCCTTCATGCTGGCGACGCTGGCGATGTTGATGATCGAGCCGCCGCCCGCCTTGCGCATCGACGGAATGATCGCCTGCATCCCGAGGAATACGCCGATCTGATCGACCTCTATCATCCGCCGCGCCTCGGCCTCGGGCGAGTTTTCGAGGCTCTCGAACCAGGCGATGCCCGCATTGTTGACCAGGATGCCGACCGGCCCGAAGGCTGCCTCCGCCTCGGCGATCACCCTGCCCCAGTCCGCCGCGCTCGATACGTCATGGCGCGCGAAGATCGCCTGCTCGCCGATCCCCGCCGCGACCTTCGCGCCAAGGCTTTCGTTGATGTCCGACACCACGACCTTCGCGCCCGCCTCCGCGAGCTGGCGGGCGAAGCTTTCCCCCATGCCCTGCGCCGCGCCGGTCACGATGGCGACGCGCCCGGCCAGGATCCGCTGTTCTGCCATGCTCACTCTATCTCCCGTCAGAGGGTGGAAACCAGATGCCCGCCATCGACCGCCAGCACCGCGCCCGTCATGTAACGGCTATGATCGGAGGCGAGCAGCAGCAGCGGCCCCTCCAGATCCTCCAGCCGCCCGAGGCGGCGCTGGGGGATGCGGCGGATCAACGCCTTGCCCGCGTCGGTGTGCCAGAAATCCTCGTTCAGTTCGGTCTCGATATAGCCCGGCGCAATCGCGTTGACCCGGATGCCGAAGCGCGCCCATTCCAGCGCGAGGCTTTTCGTCATCTGGATGACGCCCGCCTTGGATATCGCGTAGGAGGCGACCTGCCCCGCCTGCCGCAGCCCGAGGATCGAGGCGATGTTGACGATGGCCCCGCCGCCGCCCTCCCGCATCAGCGGCGCGGCATGGCGGGCCACGAGGAAAGCGCCGCGCAGGTTGATATCGACGACATCGTCATAATCGGCGGCGTCATAATCGATCGCCGCCCTGGCCCGCGTCACTCCCGCATTATTGATTAGGATGTCGAGGCCGCCCCACTCCGCCCGCAATCGCTCGTAGGCGGCCTTGATCGAGCCTTCCTCCCTCACGTCGAGCGCGAGCGGCAGCACCGTGGCGCCCGCTTCCCGCAACCGCGCGGCGAGACTTTCCAGCCGATCGACGCGGCGCGCGGCGATGGCGACCTGCGCGCCTGCCCGCGCCAGCATTGCGGCAAAGCCTTCGCCAAGGCCGCTCGACGCGCCCGTCACCAGCGCCCGCTTGCCCGCCAGATCCACTATCATCCCTTCTCCTTCCGAACCGATGGGGGCGGGCACCGCCCACCCCGCTTTCCTTCAAGTTCAGAACTTGTAGCCGACACTGACGCCGATTTCACGCGGCGCGCCATAGCCATAGGTATCGCCTTGCGCCGACAGCGTGGTCGAGGTGACATAGGCCTTGTTGGTGAGGTTGCGGACATAGACGCCGAAGCGCGCGCCGCTATCCGCCGGAGTGAAACCGAGCTGCGCCGAAATAGTGCCATATTTATCGGTGCGCGCGCGGTCGAGGAGGTTCCAGCTAAAGCCCGAGGAATAATAAGCGGTGATATTGCCGTCGATCTTCGCGCCCGATCCCGTCTCATGATCGTAATTGAGCGTCAGATTGCCGGTGAACTTCGGCGTCTTGAGCAGGCGATGTCCGCTCGCGTCGAAATTCGGATTGGTGACGAGGCCGAACGGCCCCATCGGCAATTCGAAGGTCACGCCGTTGGTATAGTCGCGATAATCGGCATGGGGCAACCATGACCCGGCAAGACGGATGCTGAAATCATCGGTCAGCCTGAAGCTGGCGTCAGCGTCAAAGCCATAGATTCGCGCATGGGCCGCATTGCCGATGGTATTGGCAAGGCCAAGGAAGAACTGGATCTGCAAGTCCTTGTAATCATAATAAAAGGCCGAGAGGTTCAGGCTGGCGCGCGGCCCTGCATATTTGAAGCCGACTTCGTAGGAGGTCAGCGTTTCCGGCGCGGCGACATCGTTCGAGAGGTTGAGCGCATTGAGCACGCCGCTCTTGAAGCCCTTGCTCCACGTCGCATAGACATTGGCGTCGCGGCTGATGTCGTAACGTATGGAGACGCGCGGGGTCCAGCTATCCCATTCGGGATTATTGCCGAACTCGATCAGCGGCCCGCCCAGCACGGAACCGAAACCGGCGCGCTTTTCCCAACTATAGCGCACGCCGCCGATCAGGTGGAGGGCGTCGGTGACGTTGAACGTCATCTCGCCGAACCCGGCCCACGCCTTCGTCTTCACATAGGTGTTGGTGTAATAGGGCGCGCCATAGGGCGCTCCGCCCACCAGCTCGCCGCCTGCCAACGGCGGATTGACCCAGCTCGAAAGATCGGAGCGGTCGCGATAATAAAGCCCGCCGACCGTGAAATGCATCGGCCCGAAATCGCGAGAGGTGAACGTCACCTCCTGCTGCCAGGTCTTGCTGGGGCCGAATTCCACGACATAGGGGGTGATGCAGGCAAAGACCGCGACGCAAGCGGGCGAATAGGCCCCGTCCACCTCCGAATTGATGATGCCGTTGGTGTAGGAATAGGAAGAGAGCGAGGACAAGGTGCCCGCCTCGCCAATATCGAAATCGGCCTTGAGCGACAGGCCCTTGCTCCGCGTCGTCACGAGCTGCTGGCTGCCGCGCATTTCGCTCGCCACTTGCCACGGACGGGTCGGCAGCACCGCGTCGGGATATTGCGACACCACGCTCAGCCCGGTGGTCGCCGCGACGGATGCCGAACCGTCCCTGCGCTTGGAATAATAGCCCGCGAGCAGGAAGCGGATGCCGTCGGCCGGCTCGAACAGGATCTTCGCCCGCCCGGTATAGGAACGGATGAGGCCGGTGTTGGAGCCGGTCAGCACATCGGTGAGATAGCCGGGGCTATATTCATAGGAGCCGGAAAGGCTCACCGCCAGCATGTCGGGAACAAGGCCGGTGGTGACGAAGCCGTTGGTGCGCAGATGCGCGGCATCCTGCACATGCTTGCCGGTGAACATCCCGGCATCGACCGAAAAGGCGCCCGTGGCGCGATATTCCGGATCGCGCGTATGGATCATGATCGCGCCGCCGGTCGCGTTGCGGCCGAAGAGCGTTCCCTGCGGTCCTTTCAGCACCTCCACCTGCGCGACATCGGGCAGGTCGAACAAATTGCCGATCTGATTGGGCTGGTAAACGCCGTCGATATAGATGGCGATCGGCGATTCCGCGCCCGCCTGCGACAAGGTGGTCGATACGCCGCGCAAATTGGGTTCCGCGAACGGCCCTTGCGAAGTGAAGGCAAGGCCGGGCGCGACGACGCCCAGTTCGCGCAAATTGGTGACGCCCGCGGCTGCCAGATCGGCGCCGGTCTGCGCGACGATGGAGATCGGCACGTCCTTCTGGCTTTCCGAGCGGCGCTGCGCGGTCACGACGATATCATAAGCTGCGGGCTGCGCGGCGGCATCCTGCGTTCCCCGAGCCTCCTGCGCACCTGCGGCGACGGGCAGCGCCGCCGTCGCCATCAGGGCCATGATCCTATAAGTCCTCTTTGCCATTGCGGCTTCCTTCCTGAATTATGTTTTGAAATGCCTGATTATGCCGCCGCCCATTGCGGCAGCGCCTGTCCTTCCCCCAGATCCTCGAACCAGAGCTTCATCGCCTGCCCCGCCCGCAATTCGGGCACGCCGTCGATCCGGCCGATGAGACGCACATCGGGCGCATCATCAAGGCAGACGACGACAATGGTGTAAGGAACGGGATAAGCCGGATGGACCGGGTTCATCACCGTGGTCCAGCTGTAGAGCGCGCCCTTGCCCGACGCCTCGCGCCACTCGGTCGCGGTGCTGCCGCAATGGCGGCAGGTTGCGGTCGGCACCTGAGCGCCCCGGCCGCAATCGCCGCAATGGCGATAGATCAGCCGATGCTCGCGCGCGGCTTCGAAAAAGGGGCCGGTGTCCCGGTCGTAATCGACGGGCCTGATCTTGCCGCTCATCATGCCCTCCTCAACACAAGGGCGCTGCTCACGCCGACAGGTCCGCTGGTGACGAGGCAGGTCTCCGCATCGGCGATCTGCACATCGGCGGTGCCGCGCATCTGGCGCACGCCCTCGACGATGTGGTTGAGGCCGTGGATATAGCCTCCCGACATATTGCCGCCGTCGGTGTTGATCGGGATCGACCCGTCCGATCGGATCGCGCCCGACGCCGCGAACGGCCCGCTCTCGCCTCGCCCGCAAAAGCTGTAATCCTCAAGCTGGAGCAGGATGGAGATGGTGAAGCAGTCATAGATCTGCGCGACATCGATATCCTCCGGGCCGAGCCCGGCGCGCGCCCAGAGATGTCCGGCAACCTTCCCGGGCGCGAGGCGCAGTGGATCGTCCCACGTGATCGAGGGAAAGATCATGCCGCCGCTCATCCCTTTGGCAGGGGCCTGCGCCGTCGCGCGAATGAGCGCGGGCGGATGCGGCAGGTCGCGCGCGCGCTCCGCGCTCGTCACGACCACCGCGCAGGCGCCATCCGTCTCAAGGCAGCAGTCGAACAGCCGCAGCGGCGTGGCGATGATGCGGGAGGCGAGATACTCCTCCATCGTCAGCGCCTTGTCGTGCATCTGCGCATGGGGGGTGCGATTGGCGTTTTCGCGGCATGCGAGCGCGGCCGCGCCGAACTGCTCGTCGGTGGTGCCATAGTCGATCCGGTGCCGCCGGGCGAGCAGCGCGAAGGCCTGAGGCGCGGTCAGCAGGCCATAGGGCGTGAAGAACTCGTCATAATTGCCCTGACCGCCCGCATGGGTGCGCGGCGCGATGGCGGCGCCGAAACGCGCCTCCGACCGGCCATTGAGCGAACGATAGACGAGGACATGGCTCGCCTGCCCCGAAAGGATCGCCGCCACCGCCATGCCGATCATCGCGCAGGGCGCCGATCCGCCTACGCCCACCTCGCAGGAGAAGCCGACCGTATCGAGTCCCAGCGTCCCGATCAGCGCGCCGGGCGTCACATGATCCATGTCGCAGCGCACGACGCCGTCGATATCGGCGAGCGTCAGCCCCGCATCGGCGACCGCCGCGCGCGCCGCCTCGCAAGCAAGCGTCAACTCGCTGCGGCCCGAATTCTTCGAAAATTCGGTGCGGCCGATGCCGACGATCGCGCAGCGATCCCGATAGGGGCTATAATCCATTTCACCTCTCATCCGCGCAGAAACCGGAATATCGGCGGCGAGGAAATGCGGGCCATCCTGATAGCCTTACCCTCTCCACTTCGCCGTCTTTTTTGTGCTGAATTTATGATGATGATTTTAGCCGCGCCGTAAACCAGCCATCAGGATAGGTTGCATATTCCTGATGATGAATTAGGTCTAAGACAGAAGCGACCGGCAGGATCGGCCGCATGGGGAGAGGCCAGTGACAGCAAAGGACCAGAGCCCCTTCGTCGTGACAATCAGGGGTGGCTCATGATTTTTGACTATAGCGAATCCCAGCAGCGCTGGATTTCCCGGATTCAGGCCTTCATGGATCGGGAAATTATTCCGGCCCTCCCCCTTTTCCACGCGCAGGAGGCGGAAGGCCCCCGCTACAAGACGCTGCCAATCATGGAGGAACTGAAGGCCAGGGCGCGCGCGCAGGGCCTTTGGAACCTGTTCATGCCGCCCCATAGCGGCCATGTGCATGTGGACGACAGTTTCGCGTTCGAGGGCGAGCAGCTCACCAATCTCGAATATGCGCCGCTCGCCGAGATCATGGGCCGGGTCGGCTTCGCGTCGGAGGTGTTCAACTGTTCCGCGCCCGACAGCGGCAATATGGAAGTGCTGATGCGCTATGGCACCCGCGAGCAGAAGGACCGCTGGCTCGCCCCGCTGATGACAGGGGCGATGCGCTCCGCCTTCCTGATGACGGAGCCGGGCGTCGCCTCTTCCGACGCGCGCAACATCCGCACCGAAATCCGCCGCGACGGCGACCATTATGTCATCAACGGCAGCAAATGGTGGTCGTCCGGCGTGGGGCATCCCAATTGCGCCATCTATATCCTGATGGGCAAGACCGACCCGTCGGAAAAACCCTATCGCCAGCAGTCGATGATCCTCGTCCCCGCCGATACGCCCGGCATCACGGTGCGGCGCATGCTGCCGGTGTTTGGATATGACCATGCCTCTCATGGCGGTCATGCCGAGGTGATCCTCGACAATGTGCGCGTGCCGGTGGACAATATGCTGCTGGGCGAAGGACGCGGCTTCGAGATCGCGCAGGGGCGCCTCGGGCCGGGCCGCATCCATCATGCGATGCGCACCATCGGCGTCGCCGAAATGGCGCTGGAGAAAATGGCGCGGCGCCTTCAGCAGCGCACCACCTTCGGCACGCGCCTGTCCGAACAATCCATCTGGGAACAGCGCGTCGCGGAGGCGCGCATCGATATCGAGATGGCGCGGCTGCTCTGCCTCAAGGCCGCCTATATGATGGATACGGCGGGCAATAAATCCGCCCGTGCGGAGATCGCGATGATCAAGGTCGGCGCGCCGCGCATCGCCCTGAAGGTGATCGACGACGCGATTCAGGCCCATGGCGGCGCGGGCGTGTCGGAGGATTTCGGCCTCGCCGAAGCCTGGGCCAATACCCGCATCCTGCGCCTCGCCGATGGGCCGGACGAGGTTCATTGCCGCCAGCTCGCGCGGATGGAATTCGCCAGATATGCGGAGGACAGGATATGAGCGGCCTATTGGATTTCACCGGCCGCGCGGTGATCGTCACCGGCGCGAGCCGGGGTCTGGGGCGCGCGATCGCGCTGGGCTTCGCCGAACAGGGCGCCGATGTGGTGGTCTCCAGCCGCAAGGCGGACGCTTGCGCGGCGGTTGTCGCGGAGATCGAGGCGATGGGCCGCCGCGCAGTCGCCATTCCCTGCCACACCGGCCAGTGGGACAGCCTGCCCGGCCTGATCGACGGCACGGTCGCGGCCTTTGGACGCATCGACGTGCTGGTCAACAATGCGGGCATCGCGCCGGTCGCCGAATCCTCGCTGGCGATGAGCGAGGAGTTGTTCGACAAGACAGTCGCGGTCAACATGAAGGGGCCGTTCCGCCTCGCCGCGCTGGCCCGGCCGCATCTCGCCCGGAACAAAGGCTCGATCATCAACATCACCAGCATCGGCGCGATCAAGCCCGATCCGGCCTATCCTGTCTATGCGGCGGCCAAGGGCGGGCTCAATATCCTCACCCGGTCGCAGGCGATGGAATTCGGCCCCGACGTGCGCGTCAACGCGATCATGGCCGGGCCGTTCTGGACCGATATCTCCAAATCCTGGCGCGAGGATTATGAGGCCGCCGCCCCATCGGCGGTCAAACGCATGGGGCGGCCGGAGGAGATCGTCTCCACCGCGCTCTATCTCGCCAGCCCGCGCTCCTCCTACACCACCGGCGCGATCGTTCAGGTCGATGGGGGCATATTATGAGCAGGGACGAAACCCGGCGCTATCTCGGCGCATCGGGAGAGGTGCTTCGGGGCTTCGAGATCGACGCGAGCGCGCTTTCCGCCTATCTGCGCGAACAGGGCGCGGACAGCGGGCGCGATTTGACCCTCCGCCAGTTTCAGGGCGGTCAGTCCAACCCCACCTATCTCGTCCGGACTGCCGAAGGCGCCTATGTGCTGAGACGGCGGCCGCCCGGCGCGCTGCTCGCCTCCGCCCATGCGATCGACCGGGAATATCGCGTCATCAGCGCGCTGCACAAGGCCGGGCTGCCGGTGCCGCGCCCGATCCTCTATTGCGAGGATGCAACCATCATCGGCAGCGCCTTCTATCTGATGGAGCATGTCGCCGGGCGCATCTTCTTCGACAACAGCCTGCCCGACCTCTCCCCCGCGGAGCGCGCCGCCGCCTATGATTCCGCCAATGAGACGCTGGCGCGGCTCCATGCGCTCGATCCCGAAGCGATCGGCCTCGGCGATTTCGGGCGGCCGGGCAATTATCTCGCCCGGCAAGTGGCCCGCTGGTCGAAGCAATATGAGGCGTCGAAGACGGTGGAGATACCCGCGATGGATAGGGTGATCGGTTGGCTCGCCGACCATGTGCCGCCCGAAATGCCCACGCGGATCGTCCATGGCGATTATTCGCTGCACAACCTCATCTTCCATCCCGACCGGCCGCAGGTCGCGGCGATCATCGACTGGGAGCTGGCGACGCTGGGCGACCCCATCGCCGACCTCACCTATCATGCGATGGAATGGTATCGCCCGCCCGGCGTCGATCCGCGCGGATCGCTTGCCGACAAGAATCTCGACGCGCTCGGCATCCCGACGCTGGAGGAGTATGTCGCCCGCTATTGCGAGCGAACCGGGCGGACGGCGGTGGACAATCTCGGCTATTACAAGGCCTTCAACCTGTTCCGCGTCGCCGCGATCATTCAGGGCGTGGTCGCCCGGCAGGAAGGCGGCAATGCGGTCGATCCGCAGGCGGTGGAACAGGCCGCGCGCGTCGCCCCCCTTGCCGAAGCGGCGTGGGCGGAAGCGGTGAAGGCCGGAGCCCGTTAAATTCTCGCAAAATGGAAGATGAAGTCATGATAAAACCGGGAAGCCGCTGGAAAAGCCAGACCTGCGCGGCGGAGGCCGTCCTTGTCCGTCCCCCCAAGGGCGATGGCCTGCCGCAATGCGGCGGCGTCGATATGGTGCCGATGGGCGAGGAAGCGACGGCGGCGGCGGAGATCGTCGCGGGATGGGACGGCGGCTGCGCTGTCGGCAAGCGCTATCGCTCCGAGGCGAGCGGCGTCGAGATGCTGTGCACCAGGGCGGGCGCGGGCGCGCTGGGCTTCGGCGGCGAGATATTGGAGCCGGTCGAAGCCAAGAAGCTGCCTTCCTCGGACTGATATCGCGATGCGCATTCCCCTCATTCTTGAACTCGCCGCCGACAGCATTCCCGATCGCATCGCGATCGACGGCGCGCAGGGCGCGCTTTCCTATCGCGAGCTGATGGCGCGGGCGCGCAGCTTCGGCGCGGCCCTGCACGGCAATCCCATGCAGAATGTGGGCTTTCTCGGCGTAAATTCCCCGGCGCTGCCGGTCGCGCTGTTCGGCGCTGCGATGGCGGGCCTGCCCTTTTCGCCGCTCAACTATCGCCTGCCGGACGAAGCGCTGCGCCGCCTCGCCGCCCGCATCGCGCCCGCGCTGATCGTCGCCGACGACGACATGGCCGGGCGGCTGGACGGAATAGAAGGGATCGAGATCCTGCCGCGCGGCGCGATGCGGGACCGGACGGCCCATCCGGCGCCCCAAGGGTTCGAGCCGGTCGAAGGATCCGACGTCGCGGTGCTTCTATTCACCAGCGGCACCTCCGGCGAGCCCAAGGCGGCGATGCTGCGGCATGAGAACCTCACCAGCTATGTGTTGCAGACCGTCGAATTTCTCGGCGCGGAAGAGGGCGAGGCCACGCTCATCAGCGTGCCGCCCTATCATATCGCCGCCATTTCCTCGCTGCTGACCTCGATCTACAATGGCCGCCGCATGGTGCAGTTGGAGAGCTTCCAGCCGGAGGCATGGGTGGAGAGCGCCCGGCGCTTCTCGGTCACCCATGCGATGCTGGTGCCGACGATGCTGGGCCGCGTGCTCGATGTCGTCGCGGGCTCGGGCGAAGGCATCGAAAGCCTGCGCGCGCTCGCTTATGGCGGCGGGCGCATGCCATTGCCGGTGATCCATCGCGCGCTCGACCTGCTGCCCGGCGTCGCCTTCACCAATGCCTATGGCCTCACCGAGACCAGCTCGACCATCTCGATCCTCGGTCCGGACGATCATGCGGCGGCGCGGGAAAGGGCGCAGCCCGCCCTCGCCCGCCTCGGTTCGGTCGGCAAGCCGGTGCCGGGGATAGAGGTGGAGATCCGCGATCCGGAAGGCGCCTCCGTCCCCATCGGCACGGCAGGCGAAATCTGGGTGCGGGGGGAACAGGTATCGGGCGAATATGTCGGCCGCAAGGCCACGGACGAGGCGGGCTGGTTCCCCACCCGCGATCTCGGCTGGTTCGACGAGGGGGGCTATCTCTTCATCGACGGGCGGCTCGACGATGTTATCGTGCGCGGCGGCGAGAATATCTCCCCCGGCGAGATTGAGGAGATATTGCGCGCCCATCCGTTGGTCGCGGACGCCGCGGTCGTCGGCGCGCCCGATCAGGAATGGGGGGAGAAGATCGTCGCCTTCATCGTCCCTCGCGACGGCAGCGCGCCAGAGGTGGAGCTGCGCGACTGGGTGCGGGAAAGGCTGCGCTCGACCAGAGCGCCGGAGCAGATATATTTCCGCCCCGAACTCCCCTATAACGAAACCGGGAAGCTGTTGCGGAGGCTGTTGCGCGATGAACTGGCGGCGGTCGGCCGAGGATAGAGCGGGCAACCCGCCGCCCGTGCCAGCCTTACCCATGCTCGGGCGGCCGGAGGACGGCGGCCTGCGCCTTCATACGGACCCGAAGGGCCGTTGCCCGGATATCGACCCGGACCGCTGGGATATCTGCCTCACCACCCGGCCCGATGCGCCGCGCCCATGGGTCGTCGTCGCCGACACTTCATTGGCCGCGCTGCGCCTGACGCAGCATATCGCCGCCGTTCCGGTGGCGGCCCGGATCGGAATGGAGCTGCTGCGCGACGGCGAGGGTCTGGACCGGGAGCGGCGCCTGCGGCTGGAATCGCTTGCCTATTCCGCCTTGCAGGGCGGCGCGGAATTCCGGCGCTGGCTCGCCGCCCGCCCCGCGCCGCCGCGCCTTGCCGAACCCGCCGAGCCAGTCCGCTACGAGCGGGAAGGCGACAGGGTGACGCTGCGCCTTGCCGATCCGGCCAGCCGCAACGCCTATTCCACCGCGATGCGCGACGGGCTGATCGACTATCTCGACACCTGCCTCCTCGATCCGACCCGCCCTCATGTCCACCTCGCCGGTGAGGGCGACAGCTTCTGCACCGGGGGGGCGCTGGAGGAATTCGGCCTTGCCGGCGATCCGGCGGCGGCGCATCTGCTGCGAATGGAAACCTCCGCCGTGGTCCGTCTCTGGGCGCTGGACGAGCGGACGAGCGCTTTCGTCCACGGCCCGGTCATCGGGTCCGGGCTGGAGATCGCCGCCGCCGCCCACCGCGTCGAGGCGAGCGCCTCCAGCTGGTTCCAGTTGCCCGAACTGAAAATGGGCCTTTTGCCCGGCGCGGGCGGCACGGTGACAGTGACGGATCGCATCGGCCGCCATCGCGCCGCATGGCTGATGCTGACCGGCCAGCGCATCCGGGCCGCTCAGGCGCTGCACTGGGGCCTGATCGACGCGATTGCCGGGGCATGAGCGACAGCGGCGCCCTTCACCGCTGCCAGGCGGCGATGGCGGCGGCGATCCGGCACTGGTCGGCCTTTGGCGGGCGAGCGGTCGATCCGCCTTTCGCATGGCTGACCGAACGGATGGAGTTGCTAGGTCTGGGCACGCCGGGCCAGCGTTCCGCCAATGGCAGTTGCCGGATGATCGCCTGCGCCGATGGCTGGATCGCCGCCAATCTCCCCCGCGAAAGCGACCTTTCGCTTGTCGCCGCGCTGGTCGAGTCCTGGCCCGCCGACGATCCATGGCGGCAACTCGAACAGGCCGCCCTGAGCCTTTCCGCCGCACATCTTGTCGAGCGGGCCGGCCTGCTCGGCCTCGCGATTGCAAAGGTCGGGGAAAGCGGTCCCCTCCACGTCCTTCCCTCGCTCGATGAGCCGGGCCAATGCTGGGATCGTCAACCCCGGGTGCTCGATCTGTCGGCGCTCTGGGCCGGGCCGCTGTGCGGGGCGATCCTCGCAGCGGCGGGCTGCGCCGTAACCAAGGTCGAAACCCTCGACCGCCCCGACAGCACCGCCCGGCGCTGCACCGCCTTTGACGACCGACTGAACGGCGCCAAGCAAAGGCTGGCGATCGACCCCGCCCAACCAGTCCATTGGGCGATGCTGGAAGAGCGGATCGCAGCCGCCGACATCGTCATCACCAGCGCGCGCAGGCGCGGCCTCGCCTCGCTCGGCATCGCCGATGCGCTGGACCGGATGGCGGGATGCTGGATCGAGATCACCGCCCATTCCGATCCCCGGAGAATCGGCTTCGGCGACGATTGCGCGGCGGCGGCGGGGCTGGTCGACTGGCGCGCTGGCGTTCCTCATTTCCTCGGCGATGCAGTGGCCGATCCGCTCACCGGCCTTGCGGCGGCGACCGGCGCGCTCCATGCGCTGGCGACGGGGCGCGGGGGCCATCGCCCGGTGCATCTTGCCAGCGTCGCGCGAATGGCGGCCCATGGCTGACGCGCGGGATTTCCTGCTGACCGATATCCGCATCGGCGATGGCCCGCCCGAACATGTGGCAATCCGCTCCGGGCGGCTCTATCGCCATGCCGGGCGGGATCAGGGCCTGCCGGTTGTCGAAGGGCAAGGCGGGCGGCTGATCGCCGGGCTGGTCGATCATCATCTGCATCTGATGGCCGAAGCCATGCGCGGCCAGTCGGTCGATCTTTCGGACCTTCCCCCCGACGTTCCCTCGGCACTGGCGGAAAGGCTCCGCTCGGCGGCGATAGAAGGGCCGATCCGGGCGACCGGGCTTGACGATGGCGGCGCGGCGCTGCTCGACAAGGCGGCACTCGACACACTGGTCGCGGATCGGCCGTTGCGCATCCAATATCGCACCGGGGGCCTCTGGGTGCTGAACAGCGCCGAGCTGGACCGCGTGCTGGCCGGTCGAGCCGATCCTCCCGATGCGTTCGAGCGGGATGCGGGCGGCGGGTTCACCGGGCGGGTCTGGCGCGGCGATGCATGGCTGCGCCGGATGGGACCGCCGCCCTCGCTCGCCGCCATAGGCCGCCAGCTCAACCGCTGGGGCGTCACCGCCGTCACCGACGCCAGCATCACCACCGATCAGGCGCAGGCCGAGGCGATCGCGCAAGCCGCCGAGCGGGACGGCATTGCCCAGCATCTCACGCTGATGAGCGGGGGGCCGCTGCAAGGCGGCGCAGGCTGGGCGGTCGGCCCGATGAAGATCCTGCTGGATGAGGCCGCGCTGCCCGATCTCGATACGCTGACCGCAACCATCGAGCGGGCGCATGGCAGCGGCCGCGCGGTCGCGGCGCATGTGGTGACGCCCGCTGAACTGGCGCTGATGCTCGCCGCATGGCAGATAGCGGGCGCGGCACCGGGCGACCGGATCGAGCATGGCTCGCTGATCCCCGCCGACATGCTGGAGGGGATCGCCGCGCTCGGCCTTGTCGTCGTCACCAATCCCGGCTTTCTCCATGCGCGGGGCGACCGCTATCTGCGCAGCCTGCCCGCCGGGGAAAGAGACGATCTTTATCGCCTGCGCAGCCTGCTCGATGCCGGAATCACCGTTGCCGCAGGCTCCGACGCGCCTTATGGGCCGCTTAATCCGTGGGTTTCGATCCGCGCCGCCGCCACGCGCCGCACCGCCGGGGGCAAGCTGATCGGCGCGGGCGAGGCCCTGTCGCGGCGGCAGGCTGTCACGCTCCACGGCAGCGACCGGCGCCATGCCGGACGGGCGGTCGTTTTGGAGGACGGCGCGGCGGCCGATCTGGCGCTGCTGCGCCCGGATGGGGAAGAAGGAGAAGAGCCGGTGGCGATGACCATCATTGCCGGCAAGATAGTTTATCGGGCGCCCGCGGGCGCGCTGGCGCCAGAAGCGGGGCCAGAAACAGGGGGAGAGAGATGAGCAAGACCGCCGGACAGAGCCAGAAGGCCGGAACGCCGCGCGAGCATGCGCGCCGCGAAACCGCTCGCAAGCGCAACCGCAAGCGGTCGGAACAGGTGGCGCTGGAAATCGTGCAGAACATCGTCCGACGCGGGCTGTCCAGCGGCGACAAGCTGCCGCTGGAAACGGAAATGCTGAGCGAATATGAGGTCAGCCGGTCCTCGCTGCGCGAGGCGCTGCGGCTGCTGGAGGTGCAGGGCCTCATCACCATCCGCCCCGGCCCCGGCAGCGGCACGGAAGTCGGCGCGCTCGATCCGGCGAACCTCGCCAATACACTGGCGCTCTATCTGCTGATGGCACGCACCGATCTCCACCAGTTGCTCGACGCCTGGCTGATGGTCGAACCGCTGCTCGCCCGCCTCGCCGCCACCTCCAGCGACCGGGAGCGGGTCGATCGGCTGATCCGGCCCTTCTCCTCGGCGGCGACATCGCATGAGCGGGAATTGAGCGCCGGGCTGCTCTTTCACGATATCATCGCCGACCTCGCCGACAATTCGCTGCTGGCGCTGATTTTGGGCGCGATCGGTTTCCTCGTCACCGAGCAGGTGCGCCTCGGCGCGCCAGGCTTCGAGCTTAGCGAGCAAACAGTGATCGACCATAGCCGCATCGCCGATCTCATCCTCGCTGGCGATGGAGATGGCGCGGCGGCGGCGATGCGGGACCATCTGGTCGAGGTGACGAAGGAAATCGCGTCGAAGCTGCCGCTTTCGACGCAGGGGTTCACGATTCCGCGATAGCCATCCCGGCAAGGCCCGCCGTGAACAGATCGGCGAGGTGATCGATCAGCCGCGCCCGGTCGAGCTGGTCCACATCGGCCGACACCCAGCCAAGGCCCTGCCCCTGCGAGAGCAGATGGATGAGCGTGCCGTGCAGGAAATAGACGGCGGCAAGGATACGCGCCCGCGCAAGGGCTGGATTGGCGGCCAGAAAGGCGTCGATATAAAGGCGGATGGTGTCGTCGAATATCGCCTTGCCCAGTTGCACCGCCTCATCCTCCGCCGGAAGGTTCTGCAAGGAGACGATCAGCTTCACATAGGCCGCCCAGCCCGGCCCCCGCTCGATCTTCTCGACCGCTGGCGTCGCATAGGCCCGCACCAGCGCGTCATTGCCCGGAGCGCCCGGCAAGGCGGCGGCCTGCGCGGCGGCCAGCCGGTCGATCATGTCGAGCCGGTGTTCATCGGCGCGCCGCTCTATCACCGCCGCGAACAGCCGGGCCTTGGTGCCGAAATGATAGCTGGGCAGCGCCGCCTCGACCGCCGCCAGCGTCGTGATATCGCGCAGCGACACGCCATGATAGCCGCGATCGGCGAACAGCCGCTCCGCCGCGTCGAGAATGCGCTGGCGCGTCTCCTCGCCTCGCTCGATGCGTTTATTGGGCGATTTCTGGCGAACAATGGACGTCATGCTCTCTCCCCTAGGCTCATTCATCTTTATTGAACAACCAACCAAGAGGATAGGTGCGGCCACTCCCCGGCGCGGATATAAAAGCGTCAAGGAGAGTGAACCATGGCCATTCAGACTGTCGATTTCGAGCCGGCAGGCGCATCCTTTGAAGCGCTTTACGAGCATCTGTCGGATATCCGCCGCGAACAGCCGATCTTCTTTTCGCAGAAACATGGGGGCTGGATCGTCACCCGCTATGACGACATAGTGGAGGTCGTCCGCAACTCGATCGCCTTCACCGTCGAAAATGCGTTGCAGGGCGCGCAGAACGGGCAATATTGCCCGGAGGCCGTGCGCATCCTGAAGACCGGGGTAGACTGGAACGCCACCCGCCATGTGCAGACCGACGACGGCCCGGATCATGCCCGCTTCCGCCGCGCATTGATGAGCGTCATCACCCCCAAGCGCCTGCGCGAGATGACGCCGGTGGTGCGCGATCTGGCGAACGGCCTGATCGACAGGTTCATCGCGCGCGGCTCCTGCGAATATGTGCGCGAATTCGCCTATCCTCTGGCGATGCTGACCACGCTCAACCTCATCGGCTTCAAGGAGGCCGAGGACGACATGAGCCAGTTCCCGGTGTGGATCGACGACACCTTCCGCATGCTGCTCGCCAATCTCACCGAGGAAGAGCAGGTGCGCGCCGCCACCCATGCGGTCGAATTCCAGCATTATATCCGCCGGAAGATCGCCGACCGGAAAGCCAATCCGCAGGAAGACCTGCTGACCGAAATCCTCACCGACCTGTCGAGCGGCCGCGCCAATCTGACTGAGGATGAGCTGGTGATCATGTTCACCCACAGCTTCGTCGGGGCGGGGCATGAGACGACCAAGCTGGCGCTGACCAACAGCATCTTCCACCTGCTCGACAAGCGCGAGCGGTGGGAAGATCTGAAGGCCCATCCCGATCAGGTGTCAAACTTCGTCGAGGAATGTCTGCGCTATGATGCGCCGCTGCTCGCCTGGTATCGCTATTGCGCGGAGGATACGGAGGTGAACGGGCATCTCATCCGCAAGGGCGACAAGGTCGTCATCATGTTCGGATCGGCCAATCATGACGAGGACAAATTCGGCGATGCCGAGGCCTTCTGCCCGTTCCGCACCGACAAGACGCCGCACCTCACCTTCAACACCGGCAAGCATTTCTGCGTCGGCGCGCCGCTCGCCCGGCTGGAACTCAACACCGCGCTGGAACTGCTCTCGACCCGCATCCCGAGCCTGCGACTGAAACCCGGCCAGCAGATCGCCTATGCACCCAATTTCGGCAACCGGGTGATCCCGCAGCTCTATCTGGAATGGGACGCCGCCTGAACGGCACGGCGCAAGACCGCGAGAAGAAGCAAGGAGAGGATCACTATGGCCGAAGATAATTGGGTGCGCGATCAACTGGAAATCCGCGCCCTCATCGAAAATTATTCCGATGCCTGCTGCCGCCGCGACAGCGCCTCGCTGATGAAGCTCTGGGCCGAGGACGGGCGCTGGAGCGTGCCCGACATGGAGGGGCTGGAAAATATCGAAGGCAAAGACGCGATCAAGCGCACCTGGGAGGGCGCGCAGAATCTCTTTCCCTTCGCCTTCCTGATCTGCGTGCCCGGTGACATCAGCATAAACGGGGAAGAAGCGACCGCGCGCGTCTACACGACCGAGGTGCTGCGCGACCGCGAGGGCGCCTTGCGTCAGGCGGTGGGGCGCTATGACGACCGCTTCGCCAGACGGGACGGCAAATGGCTCTTCACCGAGCGCGTCTGGCACGCGCTCCAGCATCTCTGACCGGAACGCTACTCCTGACCGAAGCCTATATTATAGCGGCGCAGGGCTTTGAGCAGGACCGCGCCTTCCGCTTCATCAGGCGCCGTCTCTCGCCCTGGCCGGATTATAGCCCTCCCGAGCCAGCGACGTGGAACGATCCGGGGCGCGGCCGGTTGGTTGAGGATATTCCCAAGGCCAATTTTCATGGAGAGCGCCGCCATGCAGGACGAAAGCAAGCGCGAACCATCCGCGCAAGATCCGGTCGAAGGCCGGAACGACATTCCTCCCCCGGAAAAAGGCTCACCCGGAGGGAATGAAGCGGATGTTTCCGATGAAGCAGCCGAAAAGACAGAAAAAGGAGAGCAGAAGAATATCAACCGGCTCTCGCCGCCGGTAAACATTCAGGGCGGCAGTTAAAACGCCGCCCATCCGCGTGCTTCTCTTCGTCAGCCCGGCATCAAATGCCCATGCAGAGATATTTGATCTCCATATATTCGGCAAGACCATGGCGGGAACCTTCGCGGCCGAGGCCTGATTGCTTGACGCCGCCGAAGGGCGCGATCTCGGTGGAAATCAGCCCGGTATTGATGCCGACCATTCCCGCCTCCAGCGCCTCTGCCACGCGCCAGACGCGGGACAGGTCGCGGGAATAGAAATAGCTGGCTAGTCCGAATTCAGTCGCATTTGCCTGTGCGATGGCTTCGGTCTCATCCTCGAACCGGATGATCCCGGCGAGCGGCCCGAAGGTTTCCTCGCCCGCGATCTTCATATCGGCGGTGACACCAGTAAGGACGGTAGGCTCGAACCATGTGCCGCCCAGCTCGCTGCGCCTGCCACCGGCAAGGCAGGTCGCGCCCTTGCCCAGCGCATCGTCCAGATGCTCCTCCACCTTGGCGACGGCCTTGCCATCGATCAGCGGACCGATCTGCGTGCCTTCCGCAAGGCCGTCCCCGACCTTCAGCGCCTTGACCCGTGCGGTGAGCTTTTCGACGAATTCGTCATGGACGCCCCCCTGCACATAGAAGCGGTTGGTGCATACGCAGGTCTGGCCGCCATTGCGGAATTTGGAGAGGACCGCGCCTTCGACCGCCGCATCGATATCGGCATCATCGAAGACGAGGAAAGGCGCATTACCGCCCAGTTCCAGCGAGATTTTCTTGATGCTCTCCGCCGATTGGCGCATGAGCTTGCGGCCCACTTCGGTCGATCCGGTGAAGCTGATCTTGCGGACGAGCGGATTGACGGTCAACTCCCCGCCGATCGCCCCCGCGCTGCCGGTCACGACATTGAAGAGGCCCGCGGGCAGGCCCGCCTCCTCCGCCAGCATCGCCAATGCCAGCGCGGAAAAGGGCGTCTGCGAAGCGGGTTTCAGCACCACCGCGCACCCTGCCGCCAGCGCCGGGCCAATCTTGCGCGTGATCATCGCGGCCGGGAAATTCCATGGCGTCACCGCGCCCACCACGCCGACCGGCTGTTGCAGGCAGACGATGCGCTTGTCCCGCGCATGGGCGGGGATCACTTCGCCATAGGCGCGCTTGCCTTCCTCCGCGAACCACTCGATGAAACTGGCGGCATAGGCGATCTCTCCCCTGCCCTCGGCCAGCGGCTTGCCCTGCTCCCGCGTCAGCAACTCGCCCAGCGCATCCTGATGCCGCATCATCAGATCGAAGAAGCCGCGCAGGATGCGCGCCCGCTCTCCCGCCGTGCGCGCCGCCCAGTCATGACGCGCGCGCTCCGCCGCCTCTATCGCCCGCCGCGTTTCCGCCGCGCCCATGTCGGGAACCGTGCCCAAGATCTCGCCCGTGGCGGGGTTGGTGACAGTCAGCGTCCCGCCCGCATCGGCATCGCACCAGCGCCCATCGATATAGGCCTGCTGTTTCAGAAAATCGGCATAGGTCATGATGATTGCGCGTCCATTTCTGTAAATCGGCATTTCTGTAGATCGGCATTGCTCCCGATTGGCAGAACGGCCGGGACCGGGAATGGTTCACGCCACGTCCTCCCCGTCAACCCATGCCTTACCTCGGCCGCCTGTTTGCCGCACCGGTCCGCCTCACAATGGGGAAAGGACCGGGGAATGCCAAGTTTTATCCGCCTGACATGTGGACGGCTCGCCCGATCAGGGAAGCTGGGCGCATTGCGCGATGAGATTCGGGCTGTCACCCGCTCCGGTCCCTCCTCGACAGGGGGATTCGGGCCGATGACCCCAGATCGGAAACAACGCCTCTGCAATGGGCCGGCAGGCCCGCGCGCGCAATCCTCAATGACAGCCCATATCTTTCATATTGCAGGAAAAAGCGCGGCGGCGGCCACATTTTCAATTTCTGGAAAGCATCGGGAAACCGGGCGCATGGGATCGTGCTTAATATTTTAACCAGCTTTTTAATTTGTTCTTCAGCCCTTCCACCTAATCTTCCCGAAGAGAGTCGGATCACATCTCCGGCGGTTTTCAATGGAAGAATGGACAGGCATGCGGATTGACGAGGCTGGCAACTGGGAGACCATCCGTCGCGGGCAGATCGAGGCGAGCCTCAAGCTTGCAAGGACAGCCGCGATCGGCGGGTTCATCAATGCCATCATCGTCGCCGTCGTCCTCTGGCCTTCGGTTCAACGGTCGCTGGTCGGCGTCTGGGCACTGCTGGTCGGCGGGCTGGCGGTCGTGCGCCTTCTCCATGCCCGGCGGCTGGCAGCGAGCGGCTATGAGACGGTAGCCCCCCGGGCGGACGAGCGCTTCATCGCCATCATCGCCGGTCTTAACGGGACGGCATGGGGCGTTTCCATGGCCGTCAGCGGCGCCGCTGCAACGGCGGATCAATTCACCCTGATGGCCATGCTGACGGGCGGCATGATGGGGGCGGCGGTCATCAGCTATGGCCCGCTTCCACGCGCCGCCTTCGCCTATATGCTGCCGCTTGCGCTTGGCTCCATCGCGGGATGGCTGCTGTCGGGCAATCCTTTGGCGGCGGCCGGAACGCTGTTGATCCTGTGCTATGGCCTCGTTCTTTCCCGCGCGATCCTGGGCAATGAAAAGATTTTCGCCGAGAAGGTATTGAGCGAGCTTGCGCTTCGCGACGCGGCGCAGACAGTTCAGCTGCTGCTCAAGGATTATGAGGCGCAAAGCGCGGACTGGCTGTGGTCGATCGACAAGGAGAACCGGATCGCGGCGCCGAATGCGCATTTCGCCGAGGCGAGCGGGCGCATCCACGACGCACTGGAAGGGCTGCCCCTCCTCTCCCTGTTCGACGGCGGGAAGGACCGGGAACATTTCGCCGAATTGATCGGCAAAAGGCGCGCCTTTCGCGATATCACGCTGCCGCTGCATGTCGACGGCGAGCAGAGATGGTGGCGCCTCTCCGCGCAACCGCGCGACACTGGCTGGATGCATGGCGTCGCCTCGGACGTCAGCGCGGAAATGCGGGCCGAGGCACAGGTCAGCTATATGGCACGGTATTGCTCGCTGACCGATCTCGCCAATCGCTTCCTGTTCAACGAGACTCTGGCCCGCGCGCTCAAGCGTCGCCAGCAGGATGAAATCGTCGCCATTCTGTACCTCGACCTCGACCAGTTCAAGGCCGTGAACGATACGCTCGGCCATCCCATCGGCGATCGCCTGCTGTGCGAGGTCGCGCGGCGCGTGGAGGCGAGCGTGCACAACAATGCCATGGTGGCGCGACTGGGCGGCGACGAGTTCGCGGTGCTCATCGACAAGGCCCGTTCGCGCGACGAGGCGGAAGCCTGTGCCTTGCGCATCATCGATGCGGTTGCCCATCCGTTCATCCTCGAAGGGATGCAGGTCATATCCTCGACCAGCATCGGCATCGCCACCGCCACCCAGAACGATGCCGACCCCGCCGAACTGATGAAGCGCGCCGATCTCGCGCTCTACAGCGCCAAGGCCAATGGACGGAATCGCTTCGCTCATTTCGAGCCGGGCATGGACGATGCCGCGCGCGAGCGGCGCGAGCTTGAAATGGACCTGCGCGCCGCGCTCGTCCGCAACGAGTTCGTGCTCTATTATCAGCCGCTGGTGAACATTTCGACCAATGAAGTGGTTGGCTATGAAGCGCTGATCCGCTGGCAGCATCCCAAACGCGGATTGATCATGCCCGGCGAGTTCATCTCGCTGGCCGAGGAGACGGGCCTTATCGTCCAGGTCGGCGAATGGGTCATCCGGCAGGCGACGACGCAGCTTTCCCACTGGCCCGAACATCTGCGCATCTCCGTCAATCTTTCCCCCTCACAGATGCGCAGCGCAAATCTGGTTCCCACAATCGTGAACGCTCTGGCGAATGCGGGGGTCGATGCCCAAAGGCTGGAGCTGGAGATCACCGAAACCGTGCTGATGCAGGACAGCGAGGCGAATATCGCCATGCTGCACAAGCTGCGAGAACTGGGCGTCCGCATCGCGCTCGACGATTTCGGGACTGGTTATTCATCGCTGAATTATCTGCGCAGCTTCCCCTTCGACAAGATCAAGATCGACCGCTGTTTCGTCGAATCCCTCGAACGGAATACGGAATCGCGCGCGATCATCAGGGCCATTACGGGTCTCGCGGGGAGTCTCGGCATGGAAACGACCGCCGAAGGGGTGGAAACGGACGAGCAGCTTGAGGCCTTGCGCGCCAAGGGTTGCACGGAGATTCAGGGCTTTCTGATATCCGAGGCCGTCGATCCGGATGCGCTGGCCGATGGGAAGTGGAGACGAGAGCCGATCGACACGAGCGGAACGGCGATGGTGGTCCATTTGGATGCCCCTTCCCCCAACACTGGCGCGGCCGATGGAAAGCAGGAAGAGAAATGGACCGGCGGGCAGGTTCGCCGCTCCCACTGATCGAACTACATCCGGCATTAGCCGCGCGATCCGCCAACCCACTCACGCCTTGCCCTGACCCGGCGGTGACAGCGGCAGCGATTAGCGCAATCCGCAAACCAGCTGCCGGTGCGAACTGTCGGCGTGATTGGCGAAGCCGGCACTCTTCAGCCGCCCGGAAATGGATGCCGGCCGTCATCCAGCCGGGGGCCTTTACAGGTGTCGGTCATGTCCATCCTTGAAGGAGCCACCCGACGGCTGATCATGGTCGTGAGCGATCCGCAAACGGCAATACCGGCATCCACGAGGAACTGCGCGCCGTCTACGGCTGACCCGCGCTGAAACCCAGGTGACCGAACGCATTGATGCGGGCATGAGATAGCCCAGCTGCTGACAGAAGAACAGAGGCGGGGACTCACCGCGATCCATTCCCACTGAAGTCCATCTTTGCTAGAACAGGCTGCGGGCAGACAGTCGGAACTGGCCGCGCTGCTCGCCTGATTTGAACATCTCCACATCTCGTCAACGGGTAGTTGACATGCCTCTGTCGCAGCGCGGCACTTGCAGATCCAGTTCGGACGGTCGTTAGTGGCCGTCTCTCCGCCTATCGGAACGACAGCACCGTTTCTGCCCCGAGCAGCCCGGTGGCATGAACGACGGCCACCTCCTGCCCTGTCCGCGATTGCCAGCCATCATGGATCGCCTTGGGCACGAAATAGCGCCCCGATCCGATCCGCGATGCGGGACTGGTTGCCTGCAACCTAGCCCAATAGTAAATCTGGCGCCCTTTGCTGGCGTGGCTGGTCGTCAAACCGGCAAGACGCATCGTACTGATCTGTTCCGCCCCCAGCTTGATGCCGTTCACGCTCGGCAGGATGCCGGTGGTCCAGACCGGCCATGCCAGCGCAGAGGTGATAACGCACAGGATCAGGGAAAAGCGGCGCGGCGCGGGGTCGCTCCAGCGACGCCGGACACGTCCCATCACCACAAGCAACACCGCGATGGAAAGAAGGAGACCGGGCAGGATCAGACTCGACCCTGGCGCAATGTCGCGCGGAAAATGCGTGCCGACCGTCAGGACGAACGCAAGCGTCGTCAAGATCGCGAGCGGAAACGGCAGCACCGAGAGCATGGGGAGGCTCGCATCTTTCGGGCTTTCGGCTTTCTTCATGGGCTGTTGATGTGCCAGAAGATCGTTAGGATCGCGTTTCCACCGGCCTGCCATCATGTTGAAGCATGAGTTGCGTCCCCCCCCCCCGTCACCCCACATCGCCGGTCTTCAGGCCCTCGCGGGAGGAAAGCTGTCAGCGAGGTAGACGTCGTAACCGTCGGCGATTTGCCCCGCGATTTGCTTCTCAAGCCGGTGTGCGATGCGCCACCGGCCGTTCTCCTTTCGGTAGGTGACATCATAATAACCGGCTGCGTCGCGGCGGCCGCAGTAGTTTTCCCGCAGATTGTAAAGACCGATCCATTCGAAGTGAACCCGACCATAGGCCATGTCGCCATCCATGGTGAGTCGCGGCAAATGCATGAAGTGCAGCCCGCGATAGAAAGCCGACACCTCGTTGCAAAATGCCGCGAGTTCCACCGATCCCCGCTGGATACGGGCTGGCTGATCGCCGACGGGGCTCATCTCAAAGGCGCCATCGCTGGTGAAAACCCGCGCCCATGCCCCGGCATCGGCGGCGTCCCACGACCGGGCATATTCCGCCTCAAGGTCGATGATCTCAAGGCGGGCTTCGACTTCCAATAGCCTGGCTTCGATAGCGGCGATTTGCTGATTGCTCATTTTCTTTCCTCTGGGCTGATCAAATGATTTGGACGGAGGGGTGGCCCCGTTCGTCCGGATTGCTTATCGGCTGCCACCGAAATGATAGCGGAGCTTGAGGCCGTACATGCGCGGCTCCCCGTAGACGGATGCCGCCGTCAGCACGGACTGGTAGAGATTGGTGTTGCTGATCCGGTAAAGCTTGTTGGTCGCGTTGGTCATGAAGAAGGTGAGATCGACGCCTTTTCATAGGATGTCACCTCTCCCCTTGACCAATATCTTGTTCTGCGAATCATCTTAACTTGACAGTTAAGTTCTGTAAAGCGAGCAGCTGGGGATGTTGCCCACGCATGCGAATTGAATGGAAAACCGGAATTGCTATTAGGTAGGCTGGCGTACGCGCGGAAGAACGTAGGGAAACTGAAGTTGACGAAGCCGGTGGGACGTGGCGGAAGACCGAAACGCGAGGATGCCAGGCTCATGAGCTTGCGGATTCTCGATACAGCCGCCGTGATTTTTGCGCGCGACGGCTATGCAGGGACATCGATCGACCGCATCGCCGAGGCAGCCAATGTAGGAAAGCCGACAATCTATGCCCGCTACGGCAGCAAGGCCAACCTGCTGAAGGCGGTCATCCAGCACGTCCTCGACAATCATCTCAGCAGGATGAGCGACGAGGTTCTCCCCCAGCCTATGGAAGTTGGGCTGGCTGCTATCATGACGAACATCATCCTTGCGGCGACGGACCCAGTCTATCTCGGCGTATTCCGCCTTTTTCTCAGCGAAGCGATCAAATTAGAGGAAATCTTCGAAGCGTTTTACGTAACCATGGAAACCGAGACGAAGCGGCGTCTCGTGGCGTACATCGCCCACCATCCTGATCGATCGATGCTGACAAGCGCCCCTGAAGAAGTCGCCGCGACATTGCTCGAATTCACCAGCGCCGTCGTCATGATGGCGTCGACCCGGCCCGGATTTAGAGCGGAGATGTCAGCCGAAGCCGAGGCATCACGCATTGTTCAGACGCTGCTAAAGGGTTTCCTTCACCGCGAATAGGGTCCTTCGATTATCGATGAAATACTCTGACCATGACGACGAATCCGGTGGTGAGTTAATGGTGGCGATTGAACCGCTCCGTCTATCGCGCCCGCGCCGCCCAACCGCACCGCGCAGCGATCATCAGAACGATCTTGGACCCAAGCGTAGTCCAGGACAGGACATCGTGTCAGCCATCGCCTATCAGCGCGGACAGCAGACCGACCACGCTGATGACTGCGACCGAAAAAAACAGGCGGGCCGGACCGAAGTCATAATCCACTTGTCCGTTGACGACGGCATAGGGATCGATCTGCGGTCAACGCCTCGAATACACGCTCCCAGACGCCGGCATGGCACCAGCGGCTGAAGCGGCGATGGTTGAGATCCGGGCGCTCGTCCTACACCATGACGAAGGCCGTGCTGACCGCCGTCGCCACAGCGCTGGGCGTTCAGGCTATCAAGCATCATTGTAAACGCGTGCGGTTTCTTCTCCACGGTCGAACTTGCCAACGCGCCCGAACAGGAGAAGGGGCAAAGCAAAACCAGCCAGATCGCCGGAAGATTCGCCCACTCCGACCTCGTCATCCTTGATGAACTCGGCTATCTGCCGCTCAGCGCATCAGGTAGCGCTCTGCTGTTCCATCTGCTGAGCAAACTCTACGAGCGCACCAGCGTCATCATCATCACCACCAGCCTCAGCTTCAGCGAATGGGCCGACGTGTTCGGTGACGCCAAAATGACCACAGCGCTGCTCGATTGGTTCACCCATCACTGCCACATCCTGGAGATCGGCAACGACAGCTTCCGGTTCAAAAACAATCCTGCCCAGCAGGCTAAACCCAGAAAGGAGAAAAGCCATCTTGACCTAGCTATGACATTCCAAACATAACCACAGGCGGGTTACTTCTCAACGGCAATCAACAGTCTATTCTCTTATTGCCGATCAACCCCTATCACGCGTCATCCGTCGCTCAATTTCTTCACAATCGGGTGATAATATTTTAAGCCCGGTTCATTCTTCCGATTAAAAAATGATCGTTTAACCCCGCCGCTCAAGCCGCGAGAAGCCGGACCACATCCTTGGTTTTGGTCCGCTACAGCCTACACCGTCCGCCCGGCGCGATCGCCTTCACGTATCGCCTCAAGCGCTGATCGGGCTGCAACCGCATCGCCCACCATTTTCGTGGGCGCATGTTCCTGACATGTGATCAAAAGCGCATCGTTCGCCACGGGCGATGCGCCCGATATGATGATGTCGCAGGACCGTTTGATTTCCTCTCCCGAATAGGCGTGGCGGAGCACTGCGTGTCCATCGCTTACGCCCGCCAGGGTGGTCGCACATTGGAGGGAAACTCTCGGCCCATAGACAATGGGCAACAGGTCGTTGAGATGTGTGAAGCCAAGATTTGCGCCAAACTGCAGATGGGGCGTGACCAAAGTCACATGCGCCCCTCGATCGATCAGCGTTTCGAGGACCACGGCTGTTTCATAATTTGCGCGGACGTCAACCATGACGATCCTGGCATCCGCCATATTGAACCGCGTACCTTCAAGTTCGCCCATCATCGCCTCATCGCTCGAAATGACGGGCACGGAATCGTCTGTCGCGCATCCGATTTTCGATGACGGATCGGCTCCAGTGGCCAGGATGATTGCATCAGGAGCCAAGTCTGCGATATAAGCCCCGTCCACGACAACCCCAAGGTCTACCTTCACCTTGTGCCGATCCAGCGCTGCCTCGATGGAGGAAAGCACCGCAGTCAGATTATTGGCCTCGCGCGCGCGATCAAGCAGCAGAAAACGGCCACCCAAAGCGGACCCCCGATCCGCCAGCGTGACTTCATGACCCCGTTCGGCTGCTATTTCAGCGGCCTTCATGCCGGCCGGACCTCCCCCGATGACCAATACCTTCTTTTGCTCGACGGGCATCCGCCCGAGCGACTGAAATCGCCGTTCCTCGCCGACTTCCGGATTCTGGATGCATGTGATGCCATATAGATGCCGGTCGATGCAGCCCTGGTTCGCGCCGGTGCAGATGCGGATCTCGTTCATCCTGCCGTCGATCAGCTTCTGGACAAGATCGGGATCCGCGATTTGCGCCCGCGTCATGCCCACCATGTCGCAATCGCCGTCCAGCAATGCCTGCTCGGCCAGATCCGGTGTCGGGATTTTTCCTACCCCGATCACCGGAATTCTGCGCTCGATAGCCTCAGCAAGACCGCGTGTCAGCGGCAGATATTCGCCAAGCTTGTGCCGATACGAACCGACCGCGCGCGCATAATGGGCGCCGCCACTGCCCTCGGAGTGATTGAGGTAATCGAACAAACCTGTAGCGGTCAGCTCGTGCGCAATGGCACATAGGCGTTGATGCCCGAGGCCCCCTTCATCCTGGCTGATGAAATCATCCGCGGAGATTCTGAATCCCAGGATCTTTTCTCGCCCGATCGCGCCACGCACCCGCCTGGCGAGTTCGTGTATGAAGAACAAAGGCTCGCCCCATTTGTCTGTTCGCTGATTGGCGAACGGACTCATGGACTGCGCGATCAGATATCCGTGCGTGCCGTGGAGTTCGACGCCGTCGATTCCGCTTTCGACAACCACTGTCGCAGCCCTGCAGAAGGCATCGATAACCTCCTCTATCTCCCCATCCGTCATCTGGTGCGAAGGCTCACCCTCCAGCGATGTCGTTCCCGAAAAGCCCCATAACGGCTGAAGATCGCTGCGGCTGGCCGACGTAGCCTGTACGCCGAAATGGAACAATTGCGAGATTACCTTGGTGCCGTAATGATGCACACGATCCGCCAGCATCTTCAACTTGCGAGGCATTTCATATTCGTCGAAGACAAAGTGATTAATGAGTCCGCTGCTTTCATGAACATGCATGGCGGTCATGATCACCATTCCGGCCCCGCCTTTCGCCCTCCGCTCCTGATAGGCGATATATCGTTCTCCATCGGAATCCGGGCGGAAATAATCCAGATAGGCCGCATGAGCCGTCGAAACCACCCGATTTTTTATTTCCATCGGTCCAACTTGTATCGGCGTCAGCAGCTTCATTTTCTCTCTCCCGCTTATATATTCTATATCCGTCAAACCATGCGCGGTACCGGGCGCCTCCTGGCCCACTGCCCCGATCACCCCGTCGCATTCGTTCCGGGAATGAGGGGCATGGCCAATTTGTTCTGGCGGCTTGCAAATGGCGGATCTCCACGCCTCCGGCGCTCACGTGCTTTATGCACGCTGCGCTTCAGGTCACGGAAAATTCACCATTTTCGTCAGACCATCTCCTGGATGTCGATTGATCCTAATACCTGAATCGCAATTCCATTGCTCGCTTGCGGCGCCACAGTGCCGCTGTTCAAGATTATTCCAGGGGGAAAACTCATCCCTCCGCGCGGCTCGCTTCCAGTGAGGGCGCCGTGGCCCAGTTCGGCAGCTTTTCGGGGAAGTCCGCCTCCCGCCAATGGCCGCCAAGACCCATCCGCTCACGAGTGGGGAAATGCTCGATGAAATCGGCCATTTCCATATAATATAGGAACGACAGCGTCCGCGCCGCGAACTTCCAACGCCCGTCCTCGCGGCGGTAGACATCATTGTATCGGATGCCGGCGATGCTGGCCTTGCCATGCGGCGTGGTTTCGGCATGCGCCAGGACAAGCCCTTCGGCGCGGTCGGGATCGGCATCGTCGAAACGGATGATGCGATCATGCGTCCAATGGAACCCCGGCCCCCGAATGCCCAGCATGGTGCGGAACATCGCCATCGCCTCGTCACGCCCATCGGCATCCATCAGCCGGTCCAGCGAAAGCAGGCGCACATCGGCGGTGAAGCAGCTTTCCAGCAGCGCCAGATCGCGGTCGTCGCAGGCAATACAATAATTGGTGCAGAGTTCGGCGATTTCGGCGCGCGCTTCCAGACGGTCGAGGCGGCGTTCCAGTGGCACTTCCATAGCTTTCCATTCCTCCCCCAGCGGTTGATCGTCCGCATAATTTATATCGATATTGATATAAATTTCTACCCGGCAAGTCCAGCGCCCGGTATCGCGAAACAGCATTTTTAAACGCCGGCATTTCTGCCACAATCGCACGATGAACCAGACAATACCGCAAACCCCTCCTCCAATGCTGTTCGCCGACCTTCCCCCTCTCGAAGACCGGCTGTCATTCAGCTTCCACCAGATCAGCGCCCAGATGGCCCGCCTCTGCAACCCGCTGTTCAGATCCTATGGCATCGACGTCATCAGCGCCCGGATTCTGGTGCTCACGCTCGAAGCGGAAGTTCTGGAAGTCTCGCGCGTACGCAAGCTGATGCACCTGCCCCATTCCACCCTTGCCCATCAGATCCAACGCATTGAGAATCACGGCTATGTGGAGCGGGCACGCTCCAAAACCGATGGCCGCGCGATCACGCTGACTCTCACGCCCAAGGGCAATGAGGTCGCCCAGGCCTGCGAACAACTGAGCATCGCGGTGCATCAAGCCGTCCATGCCAGCCTGACCCCGAAGGAGATTGCCGCCATGCAGTCTGGCACGGCCAAGATCCTCAACGCGCTGTCCCAGTTGGGAGAGAATGAAGGTACGGATCGCGCATGACAGGCCGCGCCCTATTTACGCTTCAGCGCCTTGTTCGCCTCCATGCGGATATATTGGCGGATGTCATCGCGCTGCTGTCCGGTCAGTTCATCGAACTGCGGCATACCGCCTGAAACGAGCAGTCCGTCCTTCAGCACCGACGTGAAGGTCTCAGCCGAACGGGGTACGCCCGAAGCGCGCAAGTCCGGCGCCGCACCGACGCCCACAGCGCGGAAACCGTGGCACACGCCGCAACGCTGGCCATAGAGGAGGACGCCTCTCGTTTCGGCTGCCACGTCAGGCTTATATTCGGGATCAGCCGCGATTTCTACCGGCCCGCCCTGGGTTGGCGGCAGCTTGGCCTTGCCGTCCAGAACGAATGTCAGCACCCGGCGCGCCTGAGTGGCGGGGTTGATCCCGAAGCGCTCCAGCAGCGGCCCCAGATAGGCACCGGCCGTGCCCATGCCGGTCAGCACGGTGACATATTGCTTGCCCTTGACCCGATAGGTGATCGGCGGCGCTATGACCGGCGATCGGGCATTGAAAGTCCAGACCTTCTTTCCTGCGTCCGCCGAATAGGCGTTGAAACTGCCATCGATCTGGCCTTGGAACACGAGGTTGCCCCCAGTCGCCATCACGCCGCCGTTCATGTAGCCCGGTGTCGGGATGCGCCAGCGCTGCTCCTGCGTGACCGGATCGATCGCGACCAGCGCGCTCGCTCCCTGCGCGTCCAGCGGAAAGCTTGCCGCGGTCCCGGCATCAAGGACATTCTCGCCTGCGCGCTTCCAATCCTTCGTCGCGATCCCGCGCTGGTCGAATGTTGTGGATAGCTCGATGGCCGGAATATAGGCCAGGTTCGTCCGGGGGCTGTACGCCATGGGAAGCCACGAATGCGCGCCAAAAGTGCCCGGCGCCATCTCGAACGGCTTGCTGGCGTCGCGCAGGCCCCTAGCCTCGATCGGCCGACCGGTCTTGAGGTCGACGCCCGTTGCCCAGGTCACGCGCACATAAGGCTCGGCCGAAACGAGCTTTCCGTTCGTCCGGTCAATTGTATAGAAAAAACCGTTCTTGGGCGCCGTCACCAGCACCTGACGTGGCTTGCCATCCACTTTCACATCAGCGAGGGCCATGTCCATCGACGCATTATAATCCCAGCTTTCGCCAGGATTGGTCTGATAGTGCCATTTATAGGCGCCCGTCTTCGCGTTGAGCGCAACGATGGATGACAGGAACAGGTTGTCGCCCTTACCCGCGCTGCGAATATTATGGTTCCACGGCGCCCCGTTGCCAGTGCCAATGTAGATCTGGTCAAGCGCCTCATCATAAGTGATCGCGTTCCACACGGTGCCGCCACCGCCATATTTCCACCACTCGCCAAACCAGGTCTTGGCCGCCATCTTCATGGCGTCGTTCTCGAAACCGTCGGCCGGATTGCCGGGTACGGTATAGAAACGCCAGAGCCGCTTTCCCGTCCGGGCGTCATAGGCAGTCACATAACCACGCACGTCCGATGCATCCGCCCCGCCATGACCGATGATAACCTTGCCATCGAATATTCGGGGCGCACCACTGATGAAGCGGTAATCGCCTTCCTGCAGCGTCTGGACGCTCCATAGCTGCCGGCCGGTCTTCGCATCCAGCGCCATCAGCCGCCCGTCCTGCGTACCGGTATAGATCTTGCCGTCCCACCATGCGAGGCCGCGACTGCCCCAGCCCTGGCGCAACCTGCGCCCCGCCGCTTCCGCAGCCTTGGGATCATACTCCCACAGCAATTTGCCTGTCACCACGTCCACCGCATGGATATGGCTGTAGGCATTGGCGAAATATAGCGTGCCGCCGACTGCAATTGGCGCGGTCACACTGTTGCCCGGCCCCATCTCGAACACCCAGGCGAGGCCGAGGCGGTTTACATTACCGGCGTCAATCTGATCAAGGGGGCTGAAATGCTGCTCACCATAGGTACGGCCATAGGCGGGCCAGTCCTCACCATCGCTGGAATCGGAAAGCTGGCCTGCCGGGATGGCAGGGGCCTGCCCACTCTCACTTTCCTGTCGGCCGCAACCGGCAAGGACAAGCAGCAGCGTGCCTCCCGCAACCATCGCCAGTCTGCGCATCAAAAGGATTCCACCGCTACGAACAGGCATATTCATCTCTCATCGACGACGACCGGCAACCCCCGGAAAGCGCATGAAAAAATCGCGATGCCGCACCAGATCGCGATCCGGCGCGGCATAGATCACGCATCAGAAGTTGAACGTCAATTGCAACTGCACGGTCCGCGGGGTCGTGCCGAAGCCGATCTGGTCCGCGCTGATGCCTGCAGCGGTGCCAGTGCCCGATCCGGTCAGCGGACCATCGGCATGTGCGCCCAGGAAGTACTGACGGTTGGTCAGGTTCTTGCCGAGCAGAGCCAATTCGAAACGGCCGTCCTGGAAGCCCACTTTCGCCGAAGCGTCGAGCGTGAGATACTTGCTCACCCGTGACAGTTCATTGCCAAAGGCAGAGGCAAGGTAGGTGCCGCTGTACCGGGCATCCGCGCCGATGCCGAAGGTGGTGCCGCTACCCAGAACGGTTTCATAATAGCCACCTAGCGTGGCTGTCCACTTCGGCGCCATGGAGGTGGACTTTCCGCTCAGATCCTGCAGCGGGAAGCCGCTGGGGCCGGTCGGGTTGGGGCAGCCCTGCGCAATCGTCTGGCCAGCGAAGCACGGGCCAAGGAAATTGCGATATTTCGAGCTGTTGTAGTTTACCGTGCCGCGCAGAGTCAGGCCGGGCACCGCATGGGGAGCATATTCAAATTCCGTCTCGACACCCTTCGAAACGGCCGCTCCGGCGTTGATCGTCAGATAAGCGAAGGTCGGAGCATTGAAGAAGTCGACCTGAAGGTTAGAGAATTTGAAGCGGTATCCGGTGACGTTGAAGCGCAACTGGCGGTCGAACAGGGTCGATTTGAAGCCAACTTCAAAGCCCTTCGCCTTTTCTGGATCGAACAGGAAGTCTTCGTCAGGCGTCGTGGACAGGCCGGAATAAATGCCGGAGTTGGACAGGCCGCCCGACTTGTAAGCCGTCTTGTAAGCGACATAGACATTGATATCCGGCGTAACCTTGTAGGCAATCGTTGCTTCAGGCGACCAGTTGGTGAAGGTCTGATCCGCCGCCACGATGGCGTTCGGCACGAACAGCGCGGTCAGGCCGGGGTTCACATAGGGCTGAACGAAGTAGCTGTCCTTGGTTTCATGCGTATAGCGCACGCCCGCGGTGAAATTGAGCGCGTCGGTAACATCCCAGATCACCTGCCCGAACGGAGAGATCGTCTCGCCCTTGGTTTCCGAATTCTTGGCATAGGCGACATAACGCATACCGGCGGGCGCCGCGCTGTTCTCGGCTCCTGCAAAGATGACATTCTGGTCAAACACGCGCTTCGTGCTCTGATAGAGCGCGCCGATCATCAGGTTCACCGGACCGTCGAAACTTGTCAGGGCCCGGGTTTCGTTGGAGAATGAACGCCAGGAAGTGCCTTCGGTCGCGTAGACGTCGGCTGCCTGATAGGCACAGGAGCAGGCCCAGCTATTCTTGTTCCGGCTAAAATTGGTGACAGAGGTGATGGTGATATCGTCAAGCTCATAACCGATCTGGCCGGTCACCCCCCAGGCACGATAGTAATTATATAGCGAACCATCATCCTTGCCGAACGGCGTTTCCTGGCCCACCGCGACCGGGAACTTGTTCATGTGGCTGACAAAATTGTCGTCACGGCATTCGGTGCCCGGATTGACGGTGCTGAAGCCGGTTTGACAACCGAATGCCACATAATTCCAGCTGTTATTATTGTTGCGGTTGTAATCGATCGTGCCCTTGACGTTCACGGTGAGACGATTGGTTGGCTCCCACTTCAAAGTCAGGCGCGCGAGCAGTTCTTTTTCACGCGGCTGCTTGTCCGGGGCCGGCAGAGCGTCATGAGGGGTGACGACGCCTGTAACAACGTCGGTCGTCGAATAGACGAACGGATCCGAAACATTGCGGTAATAGCCGCCCCACATCTTCGAACCGCGCACGGCCAGGCGCGCGCCGAATGTGTCGGTCAGCGGGCCGGAAATAATGCCTTCGAGAGTGGCCTGTTCGGCCTTGAATTCGTAACCCGCGCGCAGGCGTCCCTCGAACTTGTCAGTGGGATCGGCGGTCGTCAGCGACACCACGCCCGCAGTGGCGTTCTTGCCGAAGAACAAGGCCTGCGGCCCCTTCAGCACTTCGACGCGCGCCAGATCGAAGAAGCCTTCATTGATGACCCGGCCCTGCCCCGAATAAGCGCCGTCCACGATCACCGCGACCGATTGCTCGATTCCGAGGGAGGTGGAATTGGACCCAATACCACGCATACTGATCTGCGCGCCCGAACCGTTGGAAGCGCGGCCGACGGTCAACTGGGGCGTCGAAGCGGCGACCTTCTCAACGCTGGTAAGGTCGGCACGATCGATCTGGGCCTTCGAAAAGGCGCTGACGGCCACAGGAATATTCTGAATCGACTCCTCGCGCTTTCGCGCCGTGACGACAATATCTTCCAGCCCCCCCGGCACAGCCTGCGGCGCGACACCCCCCGCCTGCGCGTGGGCGACCCCGGCCAGCAACAATGCTGTGCTCAGCGCGGTCGACCCGCCCAAAGCGCGACAAATTGACCTCGAATTCATGACTCAGACTCCTTCCCTGCATACTGGCGCCCTTTTAAAATGGGCCACTCGCGCATTGCCCGACAGCCATGTCCGTCAGGATTTATCCACGGATACACATGCATATATATATTTGCAATAGCATTTTTTAATACAAACTCCGCCACATTGCTGCGCCATGAAACTTACGAGATGCCGAAATCCGCCCGAAAATTGCCTTGTCTGCATTGATATTATGGCAGTTTACCGGGATTTCTAACAATGGGCTTGCATTCGAGCATCATATATATATTGTTGATGTCAGAAAATATTTTTCTATCCGCTGGAGCTATCTTTGCCCGTGTTGACGTTTCCGCATTTCCAATCCCGATTCCCTCGCGAGAACTGGACGCTTCCGGCCGTTCTGGAACATCAGGCGACCGCCCGCGCAAATCAGCCATATATTCGATGGACCGATGCCGGCACGCCCCTAAGCTTCGCTCAAACGAATGCAGCCGCAAACCGTCTGGCCCATGGCCTGGCCGGATTTGACGTCGGTAAAGGCAGCATGGTGGGCATCCTTTTGCCCAATTGCCTTGAGTTCGTGCTGACATGGTTTGCCCTCACCAAGCTTGGCGCGGTCGAGGTGGCAATCAGCGATGCCTATAAGGGGGACTTCCTTGCCCATCCGCTCAACTTGAGCCAGGCACAAATCCTCATCACCAGCTCCGAACTTGCTACGCGTATTGCCGAGATCGAGGACAAGCTTCCCTCGCTTAAGGCGATCTTCCTGACAGAAGGCGAATCGCCCGCCCCGCGCTTCAGCCGAATCGCAGTCCATCCGTTCGATGCTTTGCGCTCAGAGAATGAGAGCAATCCGGGCATTGCGGTCAATCCTTCCGATCCTGCGGCCGTGCTGATGACATCAGGCACGACTGGCGTGTCGAAGGGCGTAGTCATGCCGCACTCGCAATTCTATTTCTTCGCCGAGGAAGACGTGCAGCTGATGCGCCTCACCGAAGACGACATCTATATGACGGGCTTCCCGCTGTTCCACGGCAACGCACAATTCCTTACCGTCTACCCGAGCCTGATCGCGGGCGCGCAGGTCGTGCTATACCCCAAATTCTCGGCGTCCGACTGGGCCGGCCGGGCAAAACGATCTGGCGCGACGGTCACCAATCTTCTCGGTGCGACGATGGCGTTCATTTTGGCAAGCCCGCCCGGCGAAGATGACCGCACACATAAGGTGCGGACGATCTATGCCGCCCCGCTGGCGCCCGAACTGGGCCGCCGATTTACCGAACGATTTGGCGTTTCCGACTATGTGGATGGTTTCGGCCAGACCGAAATCTCCAACGTCTTCATGACACCGCACGGCGCAAAGCGGCCTGATGGGGCATCCGGCGTTCTGGTCGACCAATGGTTTGAGGTCCGGCTGGCGGATCCTGAGACCGGGCTGGAGGTACCTGAAGGGGAATCGGGCGAACTGCTCGTCCGGCCCAAGGCGCCCGGCATAATCTGCAGCGAATATCTCGGTATGCCGGAAAAGACCGTCGAGACCTGGCGAGATTTGTGGTTCCACACCGGTGACGGCCTGCGCCGGGATGCCGAAGGCTGGTATTATTTCGTCGACCGCGTGAAGGACGCACTGCGCCGGCGCGGCGAGAATATCTCATCGTTCGAGGTCGAAGCGGGCGTGCGGCAGCATCCGGCAGTCGCGGAATGCGCCGTGGTCGGCGTGCGGGCGGACGAGGATGCAGGCGAGGATGAGGTCATGGCCTTCATCGTGCTGACGGAGGGCCAGAGCGCCGCACCAGCGGACATTATCGCGGCCTGCGATGCGGCGCTGCCCGCGTTCATGGTGCCGCGCTACATCGAGTTCGTCGACGCTCTGCCGCAGACCGCGACGGAGAAAGTGCGCAAGAAGGCGTTGCGCGAACGCGGCATCGGCGAACGGACCTGGGATCGGCTCGCCCCGACCGCGCAGCAGGAGGCTACACAATGACCGTCATTTCGCCCACTCCTGCCTTGCTGGTCGAACAGCATGGCGCCGTTGCGCAGGTGTCGTTCAATCGCCCTGATCAGATCAACGCCTTCAACGAGGATATCCGCCAGTCCTTCCCACAACTGCTGGCCGCGATAGAGCGGGATTCAGAGATTCGCGCCGTCGTGCTGTGTGGCGCAGGTGAGCGGGGGTTTTGTGCGGGGGCCGATATCAAGGAAGGCCGCCAGATCGGATCGCTCATTTCCGAACGCCGTCGTTTCATGCCGCATAGCTGGATTGAGGCTCTTGACCAGGTGTCCAAGCCGGTTATCGCCGCCATTCATGGCATTTGCTTCGGAGGTGGCATGGAAATCGCGCTGGCCTGCGACATCCGCATAGCCTCACGCGATGCCTGCTTTGGCCTCACCGAAACCGCGCTCGGTCTGATACCGGGCGGCGGCGGCACACAGCGCCTGCTGCGCCTGATCGGGCTTGGTCCGGCGCTCGACCTGCTGCTTTCGGCGGAAAAGATCCCGGCGGAAGAAGCCCACCGGCTCGGCATCGTCACGCGGCTGGCCGAAGATCACGATGACGTTATCGCCAAAGCACTGGCCTTGGCAGCAACCATCGCCGCGCGGCCGCCCGCCGCCGTTGCCTATTGCAAGGAAGCCGCGATAGGCGGCGCGCATCTGGATCTGGCAAGCGGCCTGCGCCTGGAAAAGAGCCTGTTTACGTTGCTTATGGGCACCAGTGACCGCGCGGAAGCGGCAGCCGCCTTCCGCGAAAAGCGGAATCCGAATTTCACAGGAAATTGAAGGCTTATCACGGCCTTAGCGTTAGGAACATCCATGTCGAGTGATAAGAAAGTTTCGGTAGTTGGCGCAGGCCTCATGGGAACCGGCATCGCGCACGGGTTTGCCGTCGCGGGCTGCGACGTCCTGCTCATTGATCCCGCACAAGGTGCGCTGGAAAAGGCCGTTCAATCCATCGGCAAGTTGCTGGATGAAGGCGTCAGCCGCGGCAAGCTGGCCGAGGCGGATGCCCAGGCCGCTAAGGCGCGCATCGTCACCGCCACAATGATGGACGATCGCATCGCCGATGCCGCGTTGCTGGTCGAAACGGCCGTCGAGAATATTGAGGTCAAACACGCGATCCTGAAGGACGCCGCGGCCCGCCTGCCCTCCACCGCCTTGCTCGCCACGAACACCTCTGCGCTGTCAATCAGCGAGATCGCCTCGGTGACTGACACGCCTCAGCGCGTAATCGGCATGCATTTCTTCAATCCCGTCCCCAAGATGAAGCTCGTCGAGATCATCCGGGGACTGGAAACAGGCGACGAGGCGCTTGTGCAGGCAATCAACTGGGTGAATCTGCTCGGCAAGGATCATATCGTCGTCAACGAAGCACCCGGCTTCACCACCAGCCGAATGTCGGCGATGATGGGCAATGAGGCGATGTATATGCTCGCGGAGGGCGTCGCGTCGGCGGAGGACATCGATAAATCGCTGCGCATGGCGTTCAATCACCCGATGGGGCCTCTGGAACTGGGCGACCTGACCGGCTGGGACACCCGCCTTCGCGTGCTGCAATATCTACACGGCGTCATGGGTGAGAAGTTCCGTCCCTGCCCGCTCATCATCAAGATGGTGAAGGCTGGTCGCCATGGTCGGAAAGTGGGCCGCGGCGTCTACGAATATGACGAAGGTGGCGCGAAAATACCTGGCTCCGGCCTGAAAGCCGTACGATGAGGGATGTCGTCATCGTCGACGCGGTTCGTACGCCGACCGGCCGTTTTCGCGGCGCGCTGAAGGATGTACGTGCCGATCACCTGGCCGCTGCGCTCCTGAAGGCTCTCCCGAATCGAACCGGGATCGACGTGGCGCAAATCGACGACGTGATCTTCGGATGCGTGACCCAGGTTGGCGAACAATGTGGCAATATCGCCCGAACGGCGCTGCTTTCGGCCGGGTGGCCGGAGACGATCCCAGGCATGACGGTGGACCGCAAATGCGGCTCGGCAGAGGCCGCGATCCACACCGCAATCGCCTTCATCGCATCGGGCATGGCGGATGTCGTCGTCGCGGGCGGCTCTGAAAGCATGACCCGCGTGCCGATGGGCGGCAACCGCGACGTTCATGGCGAACCCTTCGGCTGGATGCTCAAGCAACGCTTCGCGCTGGTGTCGCAAGGTGAGGCGGCCGAAATATTGTCCGATCGTTGGAACATTTCCCGCGCCGATCATGATGACTTCGCCATGGAAAGCCATCGCCGCGCCGCTGCCGCTGCCGACGCGGGGTGGTTCGACAGCCAGATCGTGCCGATCGATATCGACGCTCTTGCCGAAGCGCCAGCCGAGGAAAAGCGCGGTTTTCTGGTCGGCGATGAAACCATCCGCCGTGACACGACGCGCGAGAAGCTCGATACGCTGAAGCGCGTGTTCCGGCCGGAAAACGGCCGCGTCTCCGCCGGCAATGCCTCACAGATTTGCGACGGCGCCTCGATGCTTCTGTTGATGTCGGCGGAAAAGGCGGCCGAACTGGGCCTGTGCGCCCGCGCCCGGATCCGCAGCACCGCCGTGGTTGGCTCAGATCCAGAACTGATGTTGACCGGGCCTATAGCAGCCACCCGCGAAGCGCTCGACCGCGCCGGGCTAACTCCCGACGACATCGACCTGTTCGAAGTGAACGAAGCCTTCGCCTCCGTGCCGCTCGTTTGGATGAAGGAACTGGGCGTCAATCATGACAAGCTTAACGTGAACGGCGGGGCCATCGCGCTCGGCCATCCGCTGGGGGCAAGCGGTGCCCGCATCATGACGACCTTGCTCAACGAGATGGAGCGGCGCGGCGCACGCTATGGCGCGCAGACGATCTGCTGTGCCGGAGGTCTCGGCACCGCTACGGTAATAGAGCGACTGGACTGAGGAAGCTGACCATGAAGACGATAACCCTGGGCCAATCCGGTATCCAAAGCTCTATCATGGGCCTGGGCTGCATGGGCATGTCCGAATTCTATGGAGAGCGCGACGACGTGCAATCCCGCGCCACGCTGGAGCGGGCCTATGAGCTAGGCGTGACCCATTTCGACACCTCGAACGTCTATGGACGTGGTCATAACGAGCAGCTTGTCGGAGAGTTTATCCGTGACAAGCGCGATGGCGTGATGCTGGCCAGCAAGTTCGGCGTGGTGCGCGATCCCAATGGCGCGCAAGGCAGCACCTACGACCGCGACATCGACAATTCGCCCGCCTATATGCGCCAGTGCTGCGAGGAATCGCTCGCCCGGCTCGGCACCGACGTGATCGATCTCTATTACGTCCACCGCGCCGCGCCCGGCATTCCCATCGAGGATACCGTCGGCGCGCTGTCGCGTCTGGTGGAAGAGGGCAAGATCCGCGGGATCGGTCTATCGGAAATCGATGGCGAGACGCTGCGTCGCGCACATGCCACCTGTCCCATTGCCGCGCTACAGTCCGAATATTCGCTATGGACGCGCGAGGCGGAACAGGATGTCCTGCCGATCTGCCGCGAACTTAATATCACTTTCGTGGCGTACAGCCCGCTGGGTCGCGGCTTCCTTACCGGCGCGATCAAGAAGGCCGACGATCTGGCGAAGGACGACTTCCGCCTGACTTCACCGCGCTTTCAAGGCGATAATCTCGACCGTAACGTCGCTATCGTCGAGCATGTGAATGAACTGGCACAGCGCAAGGAATGCACGGCAGGCCAGATCGCGATTGCCTGGCTGCTGCACCACGATCAGGATATCATACCTATCCCCGGCACGAAGCGGATCAAGTATCTGGAAGAAAATGTGGCGGCATCGCGGGTCCACCTCGATCCGTCCGATCTGGCTGCGCTTGAGGCCTTGTTGCCTGTCGGCGGCGCGGCAGGATCCCGCTACGATCCCAATTTCAAAGGCAATCCTGAGGCCATCAAACCATGAATCAGACAGCAACCGATCAGCAGTGGGCGCTGTGGGACTGGCCCTTTTTCGAACCTTATCATCACGAACTGGCAAAAGCCGTGACGGCGTGGGCGCAAGCCGAACATCGCAAGCCCGAGATCGCTGACTTTTCCCAGAGATGCCGCGCCATCGTCACCTCTCTCGGCGCGGCGAATTTGCTGAAATACCTCATTCCAGAGGAAGGTACGCTCTTTGACGTGCGCTCGCTCTGCCTCATCCGCGAAGCGCTGACCTATGAGGAAGCGCTTTTCGACGCGATGTTCACCATGCAGGGCATCGGCACGCTGGCAATCCAGAACTATGGCACGCCTGAACAGAAGCAGCGCTATCTCCCCCGTTGCCGCAGCGGCGAGGCCGTCGCCGCCTTCGCGCTGACCGAGCCGGATGGCGGCTCTGACGTCGCCGCCACAGCCACAATGGCGGAACGCACCGCCGATGGCTGGGTGCTGAACGGCGCAAAGACCCTCATCTCCAACGCGGGCTTTGCCGATCACTATCTGGTTGTGGCCCGAACTGGCGAAGCCCCCGGTTCGCGCGGACTATCCGTGTTTCTGGTCGATGCCGATACACCGGGCCTGGAATGCAGCGATCCGATCGAGTTCATAGCGGAGCATCCCGCCGCCAGCATGACCTTCACCAACTGCTGCATCCCGGCCGATGCCTTGATCGGAGAGGCTGGACAGGGCTTCACGGTGGCTATGGGCGCATTCGATATCTTTAGGCCCTCGGTGGGCGCGGCCGCTGTCGGCCTTGCCCGCCGCGCTCTGGGTGAAGCTTTGAAGCGGGTGCGCAATCGCGAACTTTTCGGCAAGCAGATGGGAGAATTGCAAGGCGTGCAAATGGGTCTGGCCGACATGGCCAGCGATGTCGATACCGCCGCCCTCACCGTCTATCGCGCCGCCTGGGTTCATGACGTTCGGAGAGACGCCGGGCCATATCACGCCTGCATGGCAAAGCTGGTCGCCAGCGAGGCTGCGGGCCGGGTCGTCGACCGCGCAGTGCAATTATGCGGTGGCGCCGGCGTCACGCGCGGCAACCTGATCGAGAAGCTCTACCGCGAGGCGCGCCCCATGCGAATTTACGAAGGAGCCTCCGAAGTGCAGAAACTGGTGGTGGGGCGCAATCTCATCGCCGGCAAGATGCGCGGCTGACACCTGACCGATGCGTACGCTTCTGCCCTCCGGCGGGCGGGAGTGGACTCATTCACAGGTCGCTGGACAGATCCACGTTATCCTCACCCATGGAGATATAATCGGCCAGCACATCCCCCTGCACAGTGACGTGACGCCGCATTTGTTCGAACGCCTCGCTATTGTCTCCCGCCAGGATCGCTTCCAGGATCGCGGCGTGGAAGTGCTGGTTCTGCTCGGAAAAGCCGGGTCGCGAAAGCTGGAAGCGGCGATAGGCCAGCGTATGCAGCGCCAATTTGGTCGTCGTTTCGATCAGCACGCTGTTATGCGTGGATTCGATGATAAGCGAATGGAATTTGCGGCCATGCCGGCCGACCTCGGCGATGTCCCCGGCCTGCAACGCCTGTTCCGAAAGTTCATGCACCTTCACCAGCGCATCGCGTTCGCGCGTGGTCATCCGCGTCGCGGCATAGCGCGCGCACAGCGCCTCCAGCTCGGACACCGTTTCATACATGTGGATCAGACGGGGAAGATCCAGGCGGGCGACCATGGCCGGGCGGCGCGGCAGCTTTTCGATCAGCCCGCTCTGCAACAATTGCAGCATGGCTTCCCGCACCGGGGTACGCGACACATTGAAACGCTCTGCCAGCTCGTCTTCGTCGATCGGCGTTCCGGGCAGAAGATTGCCCATGAATATATCGCTTTCGATCGCCATGCGCACCGCGCTGGCGTGCGTTACCCGGGCCTGCGCCTTCTTGCCCTTCGGCCGTTCAACGCTGGCCTGCTTGCCGGCTTTGGTGTTCAGCTCAAGATCAGCCTTCATTCGGTCTTCCTCCGACCTCCTAAGAATATTCCGGCGTCCTCAGAGTATAATACGTTCGGCCAGAATGCGAGCGGCTACCTTAGCCGACATTCCGATGTCAACGCCTGCGGCACGTGCCAGGCTGTTAGCGCCGCTTATAATTCCATCATAATAACTGGACAGGCCATCGCCCATGCGGGCGAGACGGGCATCCACGGTCGCCCCGGCAAGGCCAGCCTCCTCAACCATTTCGAGACCGAGCCGGCCCGACGCATCACTTCCGCCGCCGCCATCCGAGCAGATGAAGCCGAACGGCCGCACCTTGAGCAGATAAGGCACGGCGCTGCGGCCGGTGTGTCCGGCCGTTACCAGCACATGATCGACATCTTCAGGCAAACCGAAGGCGATGGAATCGGTACAGAAGATCTGGCGGCCCGACGGGCTGGTGTCGACCAGCGTGCGGTTGGTCACTTCATCAGCATCGGGTGAAGCCGGATCCGCTGTCAGCATACACATAGCCGCTTCGGAAACCTTCATGCCAGGCTTTACCCCGCAATCCTGGGCGGGGCGGTTGACGAAGCTGATCACGCCATTGTCGTGCAAATCGACCCCATTGCCCAGTTGCACGGTCATCACATCGGCCACCGCCGCCGGTATATTCAGCGCCTCAAGATACCACAGCCCCGCAATGGAAGCGCCTGCTGGCCCGACGCCGCAATCCACGCCGATCACACCCCGCGGCGCCTGCGCGCCCAGAAAGCGCGCGGGCAGCACACCGCAATAGGAGGCGTTGACGATCACGTCGCAAGCCCTGTTTTCGGGGAGGACGTGATAGGCGGAATCCGCCGCCATCACCCTGCCCCGATCCGTCCGCGCCATCTCGCGCTGCAAGTCCTGTGTCATCGCCTATTTCACTCGCTGCCGGTCTTCGTTGATGATGTCCGCCGCGCGCCAAGCAACGGCCATGGCAGGCGCGCCGGTGTTTTGCGACGTCTGCGTCGGGAAGATCGATATGTCCACGACGCGTAGCGCCTCCACCCCATGTACACGCAGCCGGTTGTCAACCACTGCCATGGGATCGCTGCCCATGCGCGCCGTGCCACAGGCATGATAGCCAGGCCCGGAATAGGTCGCGAACGCATCGATGATCTCATCGTCGCTCTGGACTTGCGCGCCCGGGATCGTCTCATCTCCCACGATATCAGCAAGGCTGGGATGCTCGATCAGCGCACGCATCTTACGGAACATATGGATGCTGACTTGCCGGTCATAGTCATCGGTCAGGTAGTTGACCCGAATCTGTGGCGCTGCCGCAGGATCGGCCGACGTGATGTGCACGCTGCCCTGGCTGCGCGGCAGGCTGGGGTAGCCCATCAGTTGCATGCCGGGCAGGGTTTCAAGCTGCGGCCCCTTGGTCCAGCCATCCCATGATCGCAGGTCCATGGATGTGCGCGAGAAGATCAAGTGACAGTCGGGATGGGTCGCGGCCGGATCGCAGGCTACCAGCGCCGCCGCGTCGAAACCGGGAAACGCCATCGGCCCGCTTTGCAACGCAAACCATCGCGCCACATTGAAAGGCGCGCGCCAGCCGCTGAACGCGCGATTTAGGCTCCACTCGCGCTTCAGGCGGCGCTGCATGATAATCAGGCAATGTTCGCGCATATTCTCGCCCACGCCGGGGCTATTCTGGAGAACCTCGATTCCATGCTCCTTCAGCCGTTCCGCCGAGCCGATGCCGGAAAGCTCTAGCAATTGCGGCGTTTGCAACGCCCCGCCTGCAAGGATGACCTCACGCCCCGCCCGGTAACGCGTAGGCGCACCACCACCATTGGCCACGACGCCAACCGCGCGCCGCCCTTCGAACACCACGCGCTGAACAAGGGTTTCGGTCAACACGGTCAGGTTCGGCCGGTCCATCACCGGATGCAAAAACGCCTGGGATGAACCCGATCGTTTCGCCTTGCCGATATTGAACGGCGTATAGCCGATACGATCGCCTCCCGGTTCGTTCAGATCATCGACCATGTCCCAGCCGAGCGCGCCGCCCGCACGGATTATCTCGTCCATCAGCGGACTGCGCTCAGGATTGATTGTGACCTTGACCGGACCGCCCGTACCGCGCGCCTCGCCCTCGCCCAGCACATGATCTTCCATCTGGCGGAAAATAGCGCCGATCCTGTCCCAGCCCCACCCCTCATTGCCGAGTGCTTCCCAATTGTTGTAATCTTGCGGCAAGCCGTGGAAATAGAGCATGCCGTTGATCGAACTCGATCCACCCAGCATCCGCCCTCGCGACCACATCTCTCCGCCAGGCTTTGCTCCATTGTCAGGTCCGGTTTGGAAATAGCGCGCGCGACGCTGGTTCAACAGCAGCTTGGCGAAACCGCGCGGCATGGCGGTCAGCCAGCTTTTGTCGGACGGCCCCGCTTCGATCAGCAGAACGCTAACCTGGGGATCGGCGGAAAGCCGGTTGGCGACGACGCAACCTGCCGCCCCCGCCCCGCATATCACATAGTCGAACTGTCCGCCGTCGGCTTCGATCGCGCCAGCCTTACGCATTGAGATAACTTCCGCTCAGCAGCACCTGCTTGGTGTCGGTAAATTCGAAAATGCCTTCAACCCCGCATTCGCGGCCCCAGCCGGACTGCTTGAACCCGCCGAACGGTTCGGTCAACGAAACACCCGCATTGTTGACCGCAACCCCGCCTGAGCGGATGCGCCGCGCCACGTTCATCGCAACAGCCGGATCGGCGGTGTAGATCGAAGAGGCAAGGCCGAACTTGCTATCATTGGCAATGTCGATCGCATCATCGAGATCGCGGTAGGCGATGACGCCAATTACCGGCCCAAACACTTCCTCCTGCGCGATTTCCATGTCGTTGGTGACGTTACGCAGCAGCGTCGGCTCGTAATACCATCCGCGGTTCATATGCGCCGGGCGACGGCCACCGGCGACGACTTCCGCGCCTTGCTCCACCGCGCGCTGCACCATGGCCTCGGCGCGATCCCGGCCCCGTTTGACGGCAAGCGGCCCGAAGTCAACCACGGGATCCCACGGCAGACCGACTTTCAGATCGCGGAAAGCGGTGCCGAAAGCGTCGATCACTTCCTCATAACGACGCTCTGAAACGAGAACGCGCGAACGGCAGACACAGACCTGGCCCAGAAAGCCCGTCATGCCATCCATCAGCGTCGGCATCACGCTATCCAACGGGGCATCATCGGCAATGATCGCCGGGGACTTGCCGCCCAGTTCCAGCGCCGTGCGTGCCAGACGACCAGCGCTGCGCCTTACCACGTCCACCGCGATCGCCGTGCCGCCGGTGAGCGCGATCATGTCGATCAAGGGATGCTCCACCAGATGCTGCGTCACGGCCGTGCCTGCGGCCAGCACGCTAAGCACGCCTTCGGGGAAATCGGCCTCCTCGACAGCCTCCGCAATGAGGCGCGAAGTCAACGGGGATTCCGGCGCGGGTTTGATCAGCACGGTGCAGCCCGCGAGCAGAGCCGGGATGACCTTCATACCCATCAATACGACTGGGCCATTATATGTCAGCACCGCGAGGACAGCGCCAATCGGTTCATGGATGATGAGCGCTTCGCCCAACGGTCCGCTACGCCGCTCCTCGAACTTGGCGGCGCGGGCCTGGGCAATGGCATTACGCCAGATCATCGTGCCAGCGCCGCTGTTGATCATCTCGCCATGTGCGATCGGCGCACCGGCTTCAAGCAGCCAGGCCGTATTGAGCAAGCCGAGGCGCTTCTCGATGGCATCGGCCAACCGTTCGCAAACGGCCGCGCGATCCTGCACCGACATGCGCGCCCAAGGGCCGGTATCGAACGCACGATGCGCCGCCAGCGCCGCCGCATCGGCATCGGCGATGGACGGCTCCATGACTTGCGCGACGACTTCCTCGTCCGCCGGACAGATGACATCGACCATCGCGCCGCCGTGCGATTCCTGCCAGCGCCCGCCGATGAAAACCTTGTCTAGCCCCGGAATAGCCGGAAGGGCGGGACGTTCAGCCATGGATATTCTCTCCTATAGTATCGGTGGCGGGTATCCACCCGGATAAGTGGTTCAGCCTGTCTTGCGGTTCACGAGCAAGCTGGCCGCTTCGCGCGCAGTCATGCCGATCCGCACGCCGCAGGCCAGCGCCAGATCGTTGGCCGCGCTGATGATGCCATCGCGATAGGTGCTCATGCCGTCGCCCAATCGCGCCAGCCGCGCATCCACCGTCGCTCCGGCGATGCCGGATGCGTTGACGATGGACAGACCTGCCATGCCGGAATCGTTGCGGCCGCGGCCCCCATCTGAACAGATGAAGCCGAACGGGCCGACCGTCTCGATGTGCCGCGCACCGCTACGGCCGGTGTGCCCTGCCGTCACCAGCACGTTGCGCTTGTCCGCCTCGGTGCCGAAGACAATTGAATCGGTCACGATCACCTCGCGGCCATCCGGCCCCTGTTCCACGCTGGTGCGATTGGTCACCTGATAGGCGCTCGGCGCGCCCGGATCGCGATCAAGCATCAGCCGGGCGGCAGCGCGGACGGCCATGCCCACCTCCACCCCGCAATCGCGCGCCGGGCGGTTGACGAAGCTGACGACACCATTCTCATATGCATCGACGCCATCGCCCAGGATGATCGACATTACGTCTATCGCGGCGGCTGGCACATTCAACGCCTCAAAATACCATAGTCCGGCCATTCCCGCGCCCTCCGGCCCCACTCCGCCATCGAAGCCGAACACCGCGCGGGGCGCATGCTCCATCGCCAGCCGGGCGGGGAGAACGCCAATATAAGAAGCCGTCACCATGACATCCGAGCCGCGATTGACCTCGCTAATGTCAGCAGCACTATCGACCGCGATAACTGCGCCACGCACGGTTCGGACCATTTCGTGCTGCAAATCGGCGCTCAAAATCAATCTCCAAATATATTTTGTTGCCGTTGCTTTTATATATATAATGGCATAATTGCAAATACAACATCGCCTGCAAGCGACAAAGGACAAAGGGAGAGGAAATGAGCACGTCATCGGGCGCGATCCTGGATCAACCAGGCTTGCTCTTTACCGACATGATTCGGATCAACGCCGCGCGTTTCCGGGACAAACCCGCCGTGATCTGCGGCGAGGACCGGTTAAGCTGGACAGACTTTCACCGTCGCACCAACATGGTCGGCAATGCGCTGATCGGCCTGGGCCTGAAGAAGGGCGAGAAGGTCTGCCTCGTCATGAACAGTTCGATCCTGATGTTCGAACTGATCTGGGGCACGGTGAAGGCCGGCGGGGTGATCGTCCCGCTTAACCGCATGATGTCGGCGGACGGTCTTGCCGCGACTATCGACAATTGCGACGCGCGCTTCCTGTTTGCCGATGCCGACGCAACGCAAAGCGTAGATGCGGTGCGTGCCGAACTGGGCAAGGTCGATACCGAAGGCTTCTTCATCGTAGGTGGCGAGGCATCCGGCTGGCGAGCGGCGGAGCCGATCCTTGCCGGCGGCCCGGAGCAGGAACCCGATGTCGGCCTGACGATGGCCGACCCGATGAACATCATCTACTCATCCGGCTCCACCGGCGCCCCGAAGGGCATCGAGCACAGCCAGCTTGCGCGCCATATCTATACGCTAGGCTTCGGGCCCGGGCTTGAAATGACGCGGTTTTCCGTGCCGCTCTGCTCAACGCCGCTCTATACCAACGGCACATGGATCACGATGCTTCCGGCGGTATATCTTGGCGGCACCACCGTGCTGATGAAGAAATTCTCGGCCGACGCCTTTCTCCAGGCGGTACAGGATCATGGCTGCACCCACGCTTTCGCGGTGCCGACACAGTTTATCGTCCTCGTCGAGTCTGGCGTCACCGGCGATTACGACACCTCTTCGCTCAAGGTGCTGATGAGCGGCGGGCAGGCCATCGCATCGACCACCGTCGCTCTGCTGCGGGAACAGCTTCCGCACGTTCGGCTCTACGAATGCTACGGCATCACCGAAGGTTTCAGCACGCTCGCCTCGCCCGAGGATAAGGCACTACCGGGTAAGGAAAAGACCGTCGGCATTGCGCTGTTCGGCGGCGAACTCGTCATTCTCGACGATGATGGAAACGTACTGCCGCCGGGCGAAATCGGGGATATCGCCGGTTATGGCCCGGCGCTGATGACCGGCTATTACCGCAACCCTGAAGCCACCGGGAAGATGATCTGGCGCGACCCCAAAGGCCGCACTTTCCTCCGTTCCGGTGATCTGGGACGTATGGACGAGGACGGCTATCTATATATTGCGGGCCGCGTGAAAGACATGATCAAGTCGGGCGGCATCAACGTCTATGCCTCCGACATCGAGGACGTGTTCATGCGCCACCCGGCGGTGGCCGAAGTCGCCGCCATCGGCATCCCGCACGAGCGCTGGGTGGAGACCCCGCTGCTGCTGGTCATCAAGCGTGAAGGCCACGATATAGGCGAAGAGGAGCTGCGCGAATGGGGTAATGCCCGGCTCGGGCATTGGCAACGCGTCTCCCGCGTCGAGTTCCGCGAGACATTCCCCCGCGCGACCCACGACAAAATCCTGAAGCGCGCGCTGCGCGATCCCTACTGGCCCACGGCCTGACCTGCGCCGATCGCCCCGATTTCCCTTCTAAGGACTGACGATGCCTTATCAATATCCCGAATATGAATCGCTCAAGCTCGATCGTCCCGCCGATCGCATCCTGCGCATCACTATGTCGCGCGGCAAGATGAACGCGATGGATTTCGACATGCACCATGCCGTGTCGGAAATCTGGAAGCATGTGGAGGAAGACCCCGATACCAGTGTCGCGATCCTGACCGGCGAAGGCCGCGCATTCTCGGCCGGCGGTGATTTCGCGCTGGAAGAAGCGGTGATCAACGATTTCGACTGGAAGGCGCGCATGTGGAAGGACGGGCGCAACCTCGTCCTCAACATGCTCAACTTCTCCAAGCCGCTCGTCTCGGCGATCAACGGCGCGGCGGCGGGTGGCGGTCTTGCCGCCGCGCTCCTCTCCGATGTCACGATCATGGCGCGGTCAGCCAAGCTGGCCGACGGGCACGTCCGCTTGGGCGTCGCGGCGGGCGATCACGCCGCGATCATCTGGCCGCTGCTGTGCGGCATGGCGCGCGCTAAATATTACCTCATGTCGGGCAAGGCGCTGACCGCCGAGGAAGCCGAGCGGATCGGCCTCATCACCATGTGCGTCGATGATGACAAGTTGCAAGAAACCGCGCTCGAGGTCGCGCTCGATCTGGCGCAGGCCGCGCCGTCCGCGATCCGCTGGACCAAGCATTCCCTCAACAACTGGATGCGCATGGCCTGGCCGATATTCGAAACCAGCCTTGCCCTTGAAATGCTTGGCTTCGCAGGACCGGAAGTGAAGGAAGGCCTGGCCGCCCACCTGGAAAAGCGTCCACCCTCGTTCAACCCGAGCACTCCGCTATGAGCCTCGATCTTGCACAAGCCTTCGACTTCACCGGCAAAGTAGCGCTGGTGGTAGGCGGAACGACGGGGATCGGCAATGGGATCGCCTGCGCACTGCGCGATGCCGGTGCAGAAACCCACATCTGGGGAACCCGCGCCAGCGCCGCTGATTATGCCGGCGAGGACGGTGATCTTTCCGGTCTCCGCTATGGCCATATGGACGCGGCGAATTCCGACGCGGTCATGGGCTATGAAGCGCCGTTCGACAGGCTAGACGTGCTTGTCTGCTCACAGGGTCTGGCACTGTATCAAAGGCAGGAATTCGATCTCGCCTCCTTCCGCAAGGTGGTGGACGTCAATCTTAACAGCATGATGAACTGCGCGACCCGCTTCCGCAAAATGATTGGCGCGGCGGGCGGTTCGGTGATCTTCATCAACTCGGTCGGTGCGTTCCGGCCGACACGCGGCAACCCTGCCTATGCGGCCTCCAAGGCGGGCGCGCTGGGCCTCACGCGTGTGCTCGCGCAGGCGTGGGCGCGCGAAGGCATACGGGTCAATGCCGTCGCGCCGGGTCTGGTAGATACGCGGCTGACCAAGGTGACAGTGGACGATCCGGGCCGCCTCGCCGCGCGGCTGAAGGGCATTCCGGCCAACCGGCTGGGCACGCCCGACGACATGGCCGGGGCGGCACTGTTTCTCGCTTCCCCGCTAGCCAGTTATATCCACGGCCAGACGATTGTCGTCGATGGCGGGCGGATGCTGTGACATCATCGTCGTCGCGGGATGTTGATGACTGGCTGGCTCTCAAGCCACCCGAACCAATCCTCGATCCCGATCTGCTCATCATCGACCCGCATCATCATTTATGGGATCGCGGTGGCCATAAATATCTGGCAGCCGAATTGCTGGCGGATCTCAACGCAGGGCACAGGATCGTCGCCACCGGCTATGTCGAATGCCTGTCAGGCTATCGCCCTGACGGTCCGGCAGAACTGCGCCCTGTAGGTGAAACCGCATTCGTCGTCGAAACCTTGCCAAAACCGTTGTCCAGCTCGATTGGCCTCATCTCCGCAGCGGCGGCTATCATCGGTTATGCCGATATGGAACTCGGCGCAGCGGTGGAGCCGGTGCTCGCAGCGCACATCGCCGCCGCGCCCGGACGGTTTCGCGGGGTACGCTACGCCACTGCGTGGCACGAAAGCGACAAGCTTCACGGCGCCTATCCGACGCAGGCGCATATGCTGGACATACCGGCCGTGCGTGAAGGCATCGCCACGCTTGGCCGAATGAGCCTGACATTCGATGTCTGGGCCTATTTCACGCAATTGCATGAGGTGGCCGCCGCAGCGGATGCGTGCCCCGGCACAATCTTCGTTCTTGATCATCTGGGCGGCGTGATTGGCATCGGCCCCTTCAAGGATCAACGCGCGGAGGTTTTCGCCGCATGGTCCAGCGCGCTGAATGATCTCGCGCAGCGTCCCAATGTCAAGGTCAAGCTAGGCGGCCTTGGCATGGCGCTGGCAGGGTTCGGGTTTCGCAAACGACCAGTGCCACCGGGATCGCAGGAACTCGCCACCGCCTGGGCGCCTTATATCGAGACCGCTATCACGGCATTCGGGCCGGACAGGGCGATGTTCGAAAGCAATTATCCGGTGGATCGTGTCTCAGGTAGCCACCGCACGATCTGGAATGCGTTCAAGCATATTGCAGCCAGCGCGAGCAGCACCGAAAAGGCCGCGCTGTTCCACAGGACGGCAGCGAAAACTTACGGAATCGCGATCTAAAACAGGATATCGCGCAATTCCCGGCTCAACGATGCCAGATCCTCGCCCAACGCCTTGCGCGCCGCGGCATCGAGCTCACTACGAAAGGCAAGACCCGTGACGGCGTACCGCGCGATATTCGCACGGTCGAGCACGGGAGCGGAAATCGTCGCGAGACCGTTCGCGAAATAGCCGTCGTCGATGGCGTATCCCAGCACGCACGCTTCTTTCATCTCTGCCCAGTAACGGTCGAAGCTGATCGGCCTTGCCCAGCGCAGTTCGGAAAAGGCGCGCTTGAGCGCAACCTCATCCAGACCGAGATACGGGCCAAGCGCCCGGCCCGCCGATCCCATCAGCAAGGGCAGCCGCTGGCCCACCCGGCAATGGACGCGGAAATCGGATGCTATCGGCTCCACCAGAACCGCCACGATTCGGTCAGGATCGGCGCGTTGCCACAGACAGACCGTCAGACGATAGGTGTCGGCGAGCTGGCGCAGCAAGGGCCGCGCGGCTTCCAACCCGATATCCTGCGACAGGTTGCGGGCCAGCTTGGCGAGTCCGTGACCGGCGGAGTAGCTCTTCGTAATCGGGTTGAAATCGATGACTCGCTCACCCAGCAAAGTGCGCAGGATATTGAAGCAAGTGCTGGGATTGATAGACAAGGCCCGCGATATAGTGGTGGCGGTATGCGGCCCCGGCGTATCGGCAAGGTGGCGCAATATCGCAATCGCGTTGACCACCGGTCGCACGACGATGCCGGTCGGCCGGCGTGTCTCACCACTCATCGCGGCGCTCCTGCCCGGCCTCTGTCAGGCGCGGCGCTGGTCGAACCGACGCCCGACCATGGCCGATGCGATATTGACTTTCTGGATATCAATCGCACCGCCGGCAATCCCCCAGCCCCAAGCATCGCGGAGCCGCCGCTCCATCGCAAATTCGCTCGAATAGCCATAAGCGCCCATCAATTGCATCGCATCACCGGTGACTTCCCGCGAAATCGAGTTTGCGTAGCATTTGGCGAGCGATGAATCCAGAATGCTTGGATGCCCCTCGGCGGCATTGGCTGCCGCGCGGTGGATAAGGAGGCGGGCGGCCTCCACCTTCATCTTCATTTCGGCCAGGCGGATCTGGACAGCCTGGAATTCCACCAGGACGCGGCCGAACTGCTTGCGCTCCTGAACATACTCCAATACGTCTTCCAGCGCAGCCGCCGCCTGAGCCAGCGACATCGTGGCATTGCCGCAGCGTTCCAGATCGAAAGCTTCCATCAGCTTGGCAAAGCCACCGGCGGGCACAACCAGATTATCCAGCGGAACCCGCACATCTTCCAGATAAATGTCGCTCGACGGCACGCCGCGGAAGCCCATCAGCGTTTCGGGCTGGCCGAAGCTCAGACCCGGCGTGTCCTTTTCGACATAGACCGCGCCGATCCCCTTTGCGCCGGGTGCGTCGGAAAGGCGACAATAGACCAGATATGCGTCGGCATGGCCACCGCCCGAGCACCAGCGCTTGGCGCCATTCAGCACCACAGTATCGCCCTCGATCATGCCCCGCGTGCGCAGATCGGTCAACGCGGTTCCAGCCTCCGCTTCGGACATGGAGATCGCGATAATGGCTTCGCCGCGACAGACCGGGGGGATTGCGCGCTGCTTCAACGTCTCGGAACCGAACCGCTCGATCGCCTTGACCGGCCCCGCACAGGATTCGAACACAGGAAACGCAACTGCGCCAGAAATCTTGGCGAATTCCTCCACCACCAGCAGCGCCTCAAGGTTGGAAAGCCCCATCCCGCCATAAGCCGGGTCGACGTTGATCCCCAGAAATCCGAGATCGCCGAAACGCTTGACCATGTCATGAGGCACGGCTTGGTTCGTTGCTTCAAGTTCCTGTGCCAGAGGGGGCAGCACCTCACGAGCAAAGCGGCGTGCCGCTTCCTGCAGTTCCACCTGCTGTTGGTTAAGTTGAAAATCCATGACACTCTCCTGACCCTGCGCACGCCCAGAGCGCGCCTTGCCACCTTGTGCATCAGCGCAAACGGAACAACAAATAATTTTTCTGCATATAATTTATTATTCTTATATCAGAATAAATAGGGCAATTTCAGCAGTCATATCGCATATATATTCGGATATTAGAATTATATTTTCAATGTTGCAAAAATCGGGATGCCGCGCGTAAATCGTCCGGCAGGAGAATCGCTAAATGGAAGACCGCACTTTGCGCCGCAGCGCCGCGATCGCCGGCCTAGGCTTCACTCCCTATTACAAGCGCGGCCAGTCTAGCCCCCAGACGCTGGACGAACTGGTGGGCAAGTCCATCCTGGCCGCTGTCGAGGATGCTGGCCTTTCCATTCGCGATGTCGATGGCTTCGCCTATTTCGCGGGCGGCTTCGATACACCGATGCTGATGGAGATGCTGGGCATTCCCGAAGTGCGTTTCACCGCATCGCTGACCGGGACCGGGGGTGGATCGGCGGGCGCGGTCGGGTTGGCAGCCGCCGCCGTGCATGCGGGGCTGGCCAAAACAGTCGTGTGCGTGGGCGGCAACCAGCAGGGCGCACAACGCTTCGGCGCGATCACCTCATCCTATCCGCTCACGCCGGAAAACGCCTTTTTCGGCACCAGCGGCCTTGTCGGCCCCGGCCACATGTTCGCCTTGCTGGCGCGGCGGCACATGCATCTTTATGGCACCACGCGTGATCACTTCGCTGATGTCGCGATAACGATCCGCAATCACGCCCTAACCAATTCCGACGCGATCATGCGCATGCCGCTCACGCGCGAAGAGTATTTCGCCGCACCCGTGCTGGCGGACCCGCATTGCCTGTTCGACTTCTGCCTGGAAACCGACTGCGCCGTCGCCGTTGTCGTGACCAGCAGCGAGCGGGCTCGCGACTTGCGTCAGCGGCCGGTGCATATCCTGGCCAGCGCGCAAGGCGGTTCGCGGGACTGGGGGCGTTCAATCTATTGGATGAACATGCCGGACGAAAGCTTCGCTTCTTCCGGCCATGCCCCCGTCGCGCGCAATCTCTATGCCGCCGCCGGGATCGGCCCATCCGACGTGGATACCTTGCAGGTCTACGATCATTTCTCGTCACAGGTCATTATGCAGATCGAGGACTATGGCTTCTGCGCCAAGGGCGAAGGCGGCCCCTTCGTCTCCAGCGGCGCGATTGGCCTTGGCGGAAGCTTACCGACCAACACCGATGGCGGTCAGCTTTCAGCTGGCTATGCCTGGGGAATGACACATGTGCGCGAAGCCGTGGAGCAACTGCGCGGCACCGCGATGAACCAGGTGCCGGACGCAGCCGTCGCGCTTGTCACCGGAGGGCCTTCGGTCATCCCGGTAAGTGGCCTCCTGCTGGAGCGCGCGCCATGAGCCTGATCGCCAAACACCCGCCGCTGCCCCAGGCCAAGATCGAAACCAATGTCTGGACCTCGCCATTCTGGGAAGCGGCCGCGCGTCACGAGCTGGTCGCGTCGCGTTGTGGCAATTGCGGAACATTCCGTATGCCGCCGACCCCCTTCTGCCCGGCATGTCAGTCTCAACAGATCGATTGGATGGCGCTGCCTGGCACTGGCACCGTCTATAGCTATACCGTCGTTTCGCGCGCGATATTCCCAGGCATGGAGGATGCGCTGCCTTATGTGCCAGCGATCATCACTCTGGACGGCGGCGATGGTGTGCGGCTGATCAGCAATGTGGTCGAAAGCCCGATAGATGCGATCGCCATCGATGCACGAGTCTCCCTGTTCTGGCACGACTTGCCTGACGGCGGATCTTTACCACAATTTCGTATTATATCAGATAGATAGGTAAAATTATCGATAGTATTTTCTAGCAATTACGTCCTTGATTATATGTCGATATCGATATAAATTGCTGCACATATCAGGCGATAATTGGAGAGAATTTGTGCTCAGCACTTCCCGTGAGATCGATCTGGCCCATCGCGCCATCGCACATCTGGATTCCCGGACGACCGATCAGGCGCCGGACACCCTACCACTTTCGGTAGCAAGCTATGCCGATCCTGACCTGTTCGACCGGGAATTCGACGCGATTTTCATGCGCAAGCCGCAGGGTCTGATGTTGTCGATCGAACTGCCAGAACCCGGCAGCTATGTGGCGCGCACGATCCTGGGCAAGCCGCTGCTTGTGGTGCGCGGCAAGGACGGCGTTGTTCGCGCTTTCCTTAACGTCTGCCGCCATCGCGGCGCGAAACTGTGCGAGGATTCTTCTGGTAAGGCGCCCCGCTTCGTCTGCCCCTATCATGCCTGGTCTTATGACCGCGAAGGCCAGTTGGTCGGCATGTATGGCAAGGACAGCTTCGGGGACATCGACCCCGCCGACATGAACCTTACCGCCCTGCCCTGTGCCGAACGGGCGGGCATCGTCTGGGGCGTCCTGACGCCGGGCGCGGAATTCGATATCGACGACTGGTTGGGGGATTTCGCCGCCGAACTCGAAACGCTCGACCTCAACAACTGGCATCTGTTCGATCAGCGCGAAATTCCCGGACCAGGATGGAAGGTCACGATGGACGGCTATCTGGAGGCCTATCATCATGACAATGTCCACGCTAACACTCTGGCCCTGCATACCATCGGCAACCTGCTGGTCCACGACACATTCGGCCCGCACCAGCGCCTAACCATGGCACGGCGCAATCTGGCCGAATTGAAAGAATTACCCGAAAGCGAGTGGCAGCCGCTGGCCTATCTGCGCCTGATCCATTCGATCTTCCCCAACATGTCATTGTCCGGCATCCTGGGCGACCACTGTCTTGTCAGCCAGATCCTGCCCGGCGCGAACGCCGGAGAAACGGTGACACGGCAGACCATTCTTTCGGCGAAGAAACCGGAAACGCCCGAAGAGTACGCGCGCTCGACCGCCTTCAGCGAAATGGCCAAGCTTGCCGTGCATGGCGAGGACTATCCGATCGGGTTCGGCATCCAATCCGGGCTGGCATCCGGTGCGAACACGGCATTCACCATTGGCCGCAATGAACCGGCCATCCAGCACTATCACCGCATGGTGCAGCGGATGACGAACGGTGTTACACTTGCTGACGAAGACGCCGGGGCAGCAGCCATGGCCTAAAAGCCCTTCAGCGCGTTCAAACGGGTTGCGGCACCGGCCTTTTCCTTCTCGAAAGCCGGTGCCGTTTTCTACATTAAAGGCTGGCTGCTGCTTCGGCCACGCAGACGGACTCTTGTTCTTCGACGGTGAAGAAGCGAATGCGGGAGCGGTCGAACAGCGTTTCCTCGTCCGCTGCGATTTCGGCCATGATCTCGGGCGTGCCCAGAAGCGCCCTTGTGCTTTCGAAGCCGGCGCGATCCGCAAACCACATTTCCGTCACGACGTCATACTCAGTCTCCCCTGGCACACCCGTCACCGGGTTGGGAAAACCATTGAGATAACGGCGAACATAACGCATGGCGCGACCAATGAGCAATCGCTCCCCCAGCTTGGCGTGCCTTGTCTCATAGATTTCGCGAAACTCGGCGACAGAAAGATCCGGGCGGCGCTTCAACAGCACAATGGCCTTGATCGTCATTTCCTATATTCCCCATCTCCCGGCGCATGCGCGCGCCTGCGTTCAATTATCGCGCGCGCCAGCCGCAATCCAGCGGCGGATCAGCGCGATCTTCTCCGGCGGCAGCGGCATGCCGCCCAACGGCATGCGCATGCCCGAACCGCCAGCCTTGACGTGCGTACCCTCCAGCTTGTGCAACAGATAGCTACGCTCCGGAGAGGAAGGCTGAATGCGCATCATCACAGTTTCCGTCGATTTCGCACCGACCAATGCCTTATAAGCCTTGGCGGGCGCCAGCGACATCTTGCCCGGTTCGGTGCCCGACATGTGGCAAGCCACGCATCTCGTCCTGAAGAGGGGCACAACATCCTTGGCAAAGCTGGGCTTTGCGTTCTGTGCGGACAACGGTGCGGCGATACACGCCGCGCCTGCCGCGATGATCAGTATCGGCCTCAATTCCGCGCCTCTGCCGCTGCGCCAAGCCCTGCGATATACCCGAAGGCGAGCGCCGGACCCAAGGTTCCGCCAGCCCCATAATAGGCCCCCCGCGTCGGGCTGGCGATGCAATTGCCAGCGCCGTAGAGGCCAGCGATCGGCTTGTCATCAAAGCCCATGACCTGTGCCCTGGCGTTGATTACCGGCCCGCCGCTGGTATCAAGCGCGCGCGCCGACAGGATGAAGGCGTAATAGGGGCCTTTGTCGGCCATCGGAAACATGGTGGGGTTCGGCATGGTGTTCACGGGCTGCTTCGTTCCTTTACGCCTTTCGGAAAAGAGCAGGTTCCATTCGCGATCATAGGCATTGCGGCCCCGCTGGAACTCCGCGTCCTCGCCCGCGCGCGAATAGCCGTTGAAGGTGGCGACGCTCTCCTTCAGATTGGCCGCGAACCCAGGCGCAAGGCGGACACCGCCGCTCCTGGCGGCCAGCGATGCCAGCCGGACACATCGACCGCGCGAACCAATGCTTCCCAGCTGTCACCCCCAATCATCGCCGGACTTTCAGCGATATCGGCGGGAAACGGAAAATTCCCGCCATAGGCATCGAGCGACCGTTCATCAAACAGCATGAACAGCAACTGGTTGGGATAATCCTCATGCACCGGATCATAGGCGAAATGGACGGCGGTGCGATCATTGTAATCGCGCTTCTCATTCATCACGCGGCGGCCATATTTGTTGACCACGATCATGGAATCGCCCGGCAGGAAGAAGGTTCCCTGCCCGACCATACGGTTCTCGAAAGCCTCGTCAGCGATCACCTGCGTACGCCAGGCTGTACCAAGATTGCCCATCTTCGCGCCGACACTCGCGGCCATCGGGATGAAATCGCCCGTCGATCCCGGCAGCGCGCACGAACCATAGAGTTGTGGCTGATGCAGATGGACCAGTTCCACATTATGCGCATAGCCGCCACTCGCCATGACAACGGCCTGACGGGCGCGGATGCGGCTGGACTTGCCTTCATTCGAAACCTCGACGCCGGCCACGCGACCGTTCTGGACAATCAGCTTTTCCACCCTGGTATCCGTTAACAGCGGCACCTTGCGCCCGCGCAGCCATTCCTCGACCTGACCGATGATCAGCGACCCGCCACCAATAGCCTCCGCACCGCCGATCGGTTCCAGGCATCGGCCCATCGGCACCTTGTTCTCGGGCAAGTGATCAGCATAGTCGGGTGCGGCCGATTGACCTGATAGAGCCGAAACTGCTGGAACTGGATTGCGCCCAGTTTCGCGCATCTTGTCCACCGCTGTGGCGGCATTGTCATAAAACGCCTCAATCAGCCGATAGTCGGCTTCAACCAATCCCAGCATGTCCGATCCGGGATCGTAAAACTGCGGAAACGAATAGCGAGCCATGTAACGCATGCAATCGCGCTTCTCATCAACGACGCCGGCTTCACGCAGCAGATAATTGTTTGGTATCCAAAGTACGCCGCCGGATTTCGACGTGGTTCCGCCCAGCACGGGCATCTTCTCGATCACCACCACGCTGCTTCCCGCATCGGTGGCCGTGGCTGCGGCGGCACATCCAGCGGTACCGGAGCCGACGCAGATCACATCGGCCTCCATATCCCAATGCTCGCCATCCGCCTTCTGCGCGGCGTGCGCGGCGTGCGCGGCACTGGCCCCGGCCCCCGCGCTCAGCGCCAGCGACATGGCCAACCCGCTGGTCAGCAATTCGCGTCTATCGACCTGCGATGCACCCATCGTCGTCCCCTTCCTTTATCATGTTCTTGGTGAAGCGGGCCTATGCCCTATGCCTCGTTGTAGAGAGCGAGAAGATCCTGATCGGTCTCCGCTTCGACGACCTTCCGGCACCAGCTATGAAAGTTCTGATTTCCCAGCTCGTTGCGGCCAAGCAGTATCTTTTCGATACCGCTCCCTTTCAGGCAATCCTGCGCGGAAAAAGCCTGCGCGATGTCCTCCCGCTCGACGACATCCTGAAGGAAAGCAAACTGCTGTTCAGCGCGGTCCGCCAGTTCCTGCGTGGCGGGCAAGTTCTCCATGATATAATATTGAAAGGTGGTGCTTTCGCCCACGCTTTCGCCCGGGATCACCTGTGAGATCATGACCCCACGCCCGCCGCCACCGAAAGAAGAGATCGAGACACACGGAAACACGGTCCATACGCCGTAGGACAATGTTTCGAGATCCCACTGCTCTTCCGGGCGATCAGCGATCGCGGTCATGTAGCCCAGGGTTTCCGTGGCGACATGGCCCGGCGTCATGTCCGGGGTCTTGATATGCTGATGCGGACCCCAGGTAAAATAAACGCCACGGTTTGTCGTATCGCGGCCAAAGGTGTTACCATGCAGGACCGGAACATGATAATATTCCAGATAGCCATCGTAGGACAGCTTCCAGTTCGGCCCCTCGAACTGCCGCTTCGAAAAGAACTTCCAGCCTTTGAACCCGAAGGTTGCGAGCACTTCGTCATAACCCTTGAGGAAAGGCTCGATATCAAGCTTGCTATCCGGGTTCACGATGCCCCAGATAAGCCCCGCCCGCTCGATCACCGGGAACTGCCGCAACCCATAATCTGCCTTGTCAATGTCGCCGAAATCTTCCCGGGCCGAAATGCCCATGAGGCGGCCGTCCACGCCGAAGGTCCAGCCATGGAAGGGGCAGGTAAACCGCGCGCGGTTTCCACAAGCTTCCTGCTCCACCTTCACACCCCGGTGGCGGCAGGCATTCATGAAGCCCCGCATCACACCATCCTTACCGCGCGCGAGGATGATCGACGAACGCGCAACCTTCATTGTCTTGAAATCACCGGGCTGCTCCAGTTCACTGGACGGACCGAGAATGATGGGGATGCGCTGAAAAATCTGCGTCATCTCATTTTCGAACAAATCCTCATCATAATAGACCGACGCATCGAGATACATGATGTCATCGGCAAAATTCGTCGAATTCTCATGAGCATAGCTTATCGTTGTGCGCGCCATGTCTTTCAGAGCCTGCATCGGTTCCTGCGTCATCGTCCTGCTCCTCAAGCGCTGGTTCTTATCGTCCGGCCTATGACTGAGGCTCTCACATAATTTGATCAGAGTCAAATTTTGACGGAGGCGGTCTACCTGCATAGAATAGCCCCGTCTGCCCGGCCCAAGCGAAAGAAAGCCATCGATGTCAAAACCCGCACCGCCACGCACAACATATTCCAGCGCCAGAATGCAGCAGCGGCGGGCGGATGTTCTTGCGGGTACAAGGAAGCTGATTTCGCTGCACGGACTCGACAACTTCACCGTTAAGATGATCGCAGAGGAAGCCGCGACCACCACGACGACGATCTTCAATATCTGGGGCGATAAGGAAGCCATCATCCGGCAGGCGATATCGGAGGTCTTCCATCTCAACCTTTTCAACGAGCGCTCCGACAAGCCAGAGACCGTCTCCGAATTGATCGCCTATGTAGACTGGACGTGGGAGCAGATCCTAGCGCTTGGTCCCTATATCGCCGCCGTCGCCTCCTACTTCTTCGGGCGAGAGGACAAGCGCGGCATCCGCGCAACGCTGAAAGCCGAAGGCGAAGCCCCCTATCGCCACTTCATCGACCACGCCTGCCGCATCGGCGCTTTGCGGCAGGGCATCGACCTGGTCGCACTGGCCGATTGCATAACCAGTCAGATCTTCGCATCGATGCATGCCTGGTCCATTGACGAGATAGACGACGCGACACTGCGGCTGCGATTACATCTGGCCGTGTTCGCCCATCTGCCGCATGTCATCGGTGGGCCGATCGGCAAGGAAATCGCCCATCATTACGAGGCCCTGTTCGCCTGTACCCAATCTGGCGCAACCGCTCCCCCATCGACACGGCAGCCTGCTGGGTAGCGGCGATAGTCGCGTTTTGCGCAGCCATAAAAAGCGCTGGGAGGTTGCCGAACGTCCGCTTCACAGAACCGTGAGAGGAAACAGACATTCGAGTTCACTTTCGAAATGACCGAACCTGCCCTTTGTTGCGGATATTTCCATGGGTGGATTCTCGGTTAGGTTATATTGGTTATGCGGCACAGATATCCGGTGAGCGATCCTCATCAGACACGGAATGGCCAAAAAGATCGGACATGGGAGCGCCTCCTCAATATGCAAACAAACGGGCTGATTGTTTGCCGGAAGGTCTGACACTCCGACGGAGATGGATTTATTCATCTCCTTGCTTTGCACCCCTGACGAGGCCCGCAAAGGCGCTATACCCTATGCCTTCGCATGTTGTGCATAAGCTCGATAAGGCCGTCCTCAACTCTCTGTGCATGACAGGCGCACCGGGCTAGAATCGACTAACCTCTGGGCTATCCCAAGATCCAGACGTCACAGCATAGGGGCACCCCGCCGTCGCCCCGCAAGGGGACATATGCAACAATCATGGTTAACGAAGATTAATTCGTGACGTTGCACATACGGTCCGCCGATAGCGGCCGGGCAGGCGGACATATCAGGCGTCTCTATAGCTCCGTTTCATTCCTCCGGTTGACAACAGCTTCGCGCCCAATTGCAGCCGATCAATGGCAGAAACCTGGTCTCGAACCCGCCATGTTCACGGTTTCATGGAGCCTTCAGCGACTTTCCCACAGACATGTCCTGTACCGATCGAAACAGCGCGCGCCGCAGGTTAATCGCATGAGGGCGCCCTCGGCAATTGCTGTGGCGCGGCGCGGGTTCCCGCTGACAAGGGGATGGATGGCCTCGCGGTTCCAACATTCGCTGTGCTTCACGTCGAGCACCGAATGAAGATCGAAATAGTGGCGCTCGCGGCCGGTCAGGCCGATGCGACGGAGGCCCTTGGCGACAAGCGCCGCGCGCGCCGGCGCGGTAAGTTCGATCACCCCCAGAGCACCGACGGAATGCCAGGCATAGCGCCGGGCCGTCGCCATTCCGGTCATCGCGTTCGCCAAGGCGAGACTTTCGCCCACTGTGGTTTCTATGGCCGGTTCCACGGCGAGCGTTTGCGCCAGCACATCCAGCATCGGACCATGCATGCCCTTGGGATTGCCCCGGCCCATTTCATCCCAATAGTTGCGCGCCAGCTCCAGCTTTGCCGATATGGGCAGCTTCACCTGGGTCATGGCCACGAGATCATCGAAACCTGCTTCGCCCGCCGCTTCCTGCTCGAAGAACCACCGCAGTTCATCGCGCGTGGCATGATCGGCAAGCCAGGGGAAAAGAGGATCGCCCTGGCCCGGCCCGGTGATCTTGAGCTTATCAAACCAGGCGATGAAGCCATCGGCATCGGTCGGAGCAAGAGCGGCCTGGGCGGCCACGCTTTCCCGCAGGTCTTCGAGGAATTCTCCCTCAAGGCGCTGCATATGATGATCGCCGTCGAGCGTTTCACGCCACCCGGCCGAAGGGAAGCCGGGAGCCAGCCGCTGTCGATTCCATCTGGCCAGCAGCCTTTGAAATTCATCGGTGTGAAACGGTGAGGATTGCTGCGATCGATGAGAGCATTCGAAATCATTTGATGCAAACAAGGTGGCCATTTCAAAATCCCGATCAAAGGAAAAGGTTAAGCCAAAACGTCTGCCTGAGGGGGCGGTTCCTCTCGCCTTTTTCGCCTCTTGCGTTCTTCATCCCGGAAAAAGATCGGAAAATGGGGGTTTAGGGCTTTGTTGTCCGGCGGGTGTTGATCGGTGTTAATATGATTGGGCCACTTGCCTGGGGAACTTCAAATTCCGGTCCCCGTTCTTTCCTCACGCTCGAACCGGGGTCATTATGGCAGACGAACGACGCGCCATGCGGCGACAGGACTTTTCACCCCTTCATGTTCTGGAAGCGGTCATTTATAGAGGACCCAATCTCTATGACCGCCGTCCGATGACCCGCATTCGCGTGGATCTGGGCGAGCTTGAACATTGGCCGAGCAATCATATTCCGGGCTTTGCCGAGGCCTTGTTGAAGGTTCTGCCGGGGCTGGCGGGCCATGCGTGCAGTTGTCCCGACAAGGGGGGATTCGCCTTTCGATTGGCGGAAGGCACCTGGCTGGGCCATGTGATAGAGCACGTCGCTCTGGAGCTTCAGGCGCGTGCCGGCGTGCTCATGTCGCGCGGTAAAACCCGTTCGGTCAGAGGGCGCACCGGGGTTTATGACATTCTCTACCGCTATCAGGACGAAGGGCTCGCGCTCGCCGCCGGCGGTGCGGCGCTGCGGCTGGTGATGGCGTTGCTGCCGACGGATCTCGCCCGTTGGGAAGGGGAAAGCCTGCTTCCGGACAGGGTGGGCGTGGACCCGATCGACGGCGAAGCCGTGATAGCGGGGTTGAAGGCCATTCTGGCGCGCACCAGCCTTGGCCCCACCACCAGGGCGCTGGTCGAAGCAGCCCGGCGGCGCGCTATACCCGTGATGCGGCTCGATCGCCAGAGCCTGGTCCAGCTGGGCTATGGCAGCCGCCAGCAGCGCCTGCGCGCAAGCATAACCGGCCGGACTTCACAGGTCGCCGTGGCCTTGGCAGGGAATAAGGACATGACCAAGGCCATGCTTCAGGAACTGGGCCTGCCTGTTCCGCGCGGCAAAATGGTGCGATCCCCGGAGGCGGCGATCGCCGCAGCGCGTGAACTTGGGTCCGCTGTCGTCATCAAGCCACTGGACGGCAATCATGGACGGGGCGTGAGCACCGACCTCCACTCTGACGAGCAGATCAGAACCGCATTCGCGCTTGCTGCCAGCATCAGTCCGCGCGTGATCGTCGAGCAGTTTCTTGCCGGAAACGATTATCAAATATTGGTCATCGACGGAAAGGTCGTTGCCGTTGCCGAGCGTGCTCCGGCAGCGGTGGTGGGCGATGGATTCCATTCTATCGCCCAGCTCATCGACCTGCTCAACGAGGATCCGCGCCGGGGCGACGGCCATGAAAAGGTTCTCACACGCATAAAGATCGATAGCGCGCTGGAGGATATGCTGGGACGGCAGGGCAAGCGCCTGACGAGCGTCCCGACGGCTGGAGAGACCGTTCTGCTGCGCGGCACCGCCAATCTGTCAAGCGGCGGCACCTCGACCGATCGGACCGATGACATCCACCCGGAGAACAGACAGATTGCGGAAATGGCGGTGCGTGCCATTGGCCTGGATGTCGGGGGCGTCGATTTTATGTCGCCCGATATCGGGCGCCCCGTGAGTGAAACCGGCGGTGGGATCGTGGAAATCAACGCGGCGCCGGGGTTTCGCATGCATCTCGAACCCTCACGAGGGGCGTCGAGGGATGTCGCAGGCCCGGTCATCGACATGCTCTATCCCAAAGGCAGCCGCAGCCGCATCCCGATTGTGGCGGTCACCGGCACAAATGGAAAATCCACCACTACCCGGATGATCGCCGCGATCCTGCGGGAAAGCGGCGCCACGGTGGGCCTCACCAATACCAGCGGCGTTTATATCAATGACATTATGTTGAAGGCCGGAGACGCTAGCGGGCCGCGCAGCGCGCATATGGTGCTGCGCAATCCCGCTATCGACGCTGCCGTGCTTGAGACCGCGCGGGGCGGCATATTGCGGGAGGGGCTTGGTTTCGACTTCTGCTCGGTGGGTGTCGTGCTCAACGTGTCCGAAGACCATCTGGGACTAAAGGGAGTCGAGACGCTAAGGCAGCTTGCCGCGATCAAGTCCGTCGTCGCGCAGAGCGTCGCGCGCAGGGGGGCGGCGGTGCTTAATTTTGATGACGCCCATACACGGGCAATGGCCCGGCGCGCGCGGGGGGAGATCCTCTGGTTCAGTATTGCCGCCCAAGCGTCCGATCCAGCTTTGGCGGCTCATCTCGCGCAAGGCGGACGAGCCGTGCTTGTCGAGAAGGGAGAGAATGGCGCCGAGGAACTCATGCTCGTCCGGCGCGACGCGCATATATCGGTAATGCGGATCACCGATATTCCCGCGACCGTAGAAGGTGCCGCGACATTCAACGTGGCCAATGCCGCAGCAGCGATCGCGGCAGCGTGGGCGCTGGATGAGGATGTGCAGAATATGAGAAGCGCGCTCGCGCGCTTCGCGTCGAGCTATGCCGACAATCCCGGTCGTTTCAACCTGATCGACGCCCATCCTTTTCGCGTCATCATCGATTATGCGCACAATGCGGCGAGCCTGCGGGCGCTGGCGGAATGTCTGCCCAGGCTTCGCCCCACCGGCGGACAGATAATCGGGATGGTGAGCACGCCAGGCGACCGGCGGGATCAAGACATCATGGAGATCGGCGGGATCGCGGCGGCCTCCTTCGATCGCGTCATATTCCGCGAAGGCCCCGACGGGCGCGGGCGCCCGCGCGGCGAGGTTCTGGCGCTGTTGGAAAAGGGCGCGGGAGAAGCGGGCATGGCGCCGGGGCGGTTCGAATCGATCCTCGAAGAAGCGGATGCCGTGGAGCGCTGTCTCTCGCTTGCGCGGCCGAGTGATCTTGTCGTCCTGTTTCCGACGCGGGTCGAAGCAGTCTATCGCCAGGTTCTGAAATTTTCTTCCGCTAGATCTGCCAGCCATGTCCCGGCATAGCCTCCGCTGGTCGGTCATCGTGCATGGCGGGGCGCGGCCCATCCCGCTGGCAGAGCGCGCCCGGTTTGCCGATGGCTGTCTCCAGGCTGTGACGGCTGCGGCGGCGATCTTGTCGCAAGGCGGTTCTGCGCTCGATGCGGTCGAAATGGGGGTGCGGTTTCTTGAGGATATGTCCCAGTTCAATGCGGGCCGGGGGTCCGTCGCCAATGCCGCCGGCGATATCGAAATGGACGCCGCCATCATGGATGGCGAGACGCTGGCGCTTGGAGGGGTAGGCGCCATTCGGGATGTGCGGCACCCGATCGCGGTCGCCCGGGCATTACTGTTCAAGCCTCCGATTCTGCTGACCGGATCAGCAGCGGGCGACTTCGCCGCTGAAATTCATGCGGAGCCTGCCTCGCCCGTCAAGGAAAGCGCGCAGGGGGATGAGGGACATGGTTGCGATACGGTCGGCTGCGTGGCCCGCGACATACACGGGCATCTGGCGGCGGCGGGATCGACTGGCGGCATAGCCGGCAAGATGCCCGGCAGGATCGGCGATACGCCGCTGCCGGGCTGCGGCCTTTATGCGGACGACCAACGCGGCGCCGTGGCTTGCTCAGGAGATGGCGAGAGCATCGCACGCGTGATGGTGGCCGCGGAAGCGATTCATGCCCTTGCCGGTGCATCTCCTGCCCAAGCCGCCCGGAGCGCCATCGATCATCTTGGCCGCGTTGGCGGCGAGGCCGGCGCGATCCTCATCGATCCTGCCGGGCGGATGGGCATCGCGCATAGCAGCGATCAGTTTTCGATCGGCATCGCCGCTAGCTGGCTCGCCGGGCCGCGCGCGGCAACCGATGCCGCCGACCTGAAGGAGTGGCTGGAATGAATGGGAAAAAGGGGCCGCTCATCATCATAGGCGGGCGTGAGGACAAGGAAGGCCAGCGCACGATCTTGCGAGAGATCGCGCATACCGTCAAGGACGGCAAGCTCGTGATCGCCACCGTCGCCAGCCACGAGCCCGAAGGCTATTTCGACAGCTACCAGACGGCCTTTGCCGATCTGGGCGTGACCAATCTGGTCGAGCTCTATGTGACGGAGCGCGCAGAAAGCCATCATGAGGAAATGCTCGCGCCATTGAAGGAGGCCGCCGGCATATTCTTTACCGGTGGCGATCAGCTCCGGATATCCAGCCAGATTGGTGACACGCCCATAGAAAGGCTGGTGCGTGAAATGCATGATCGGGGCGGGCTTGTCGCGGGCACATCGGCTGGCGCAGCCGTGATGAGCGAGATCATGCTGGTGCGGGGCGCGAGCGGCGAAACGCATCGCATCGGGGATCTCAATATGGCGCCGGGCCTCGGCCTCGTTCCCGACGCGATCATCGATCAGCATTTCGCTGAACGAGGCCGCATAGGAAGACTGCTCGGAGCCGTGGCCCATAATCCGCGGGTGATCGGTATCGGAGTCGATGAGGACACGGCGATCGTCGTGACCGAATCCACCTTCAGGGTCATCGGCTCCGGGGCAGTGTATATCGTGGACGGCGCGCAGGTTACTCACTCCAATATCTCGGAAGCCAAGCCCGATCGCACGCTCTCCATGCACGGCATCATTCTGCATGTGCTGAGCAGCGGCGATGCCTTCGATATGAGCACGCGCATGCCCGCGCTTGCCCAACGCGCAATCGATGAAGGAGAACGGGCATGACGGCACTCACAATGCCGGAACGGACAAGACCCGACGCAATTCCACCCCGCACAGACGCCGTCTTGTCAGAATTGCTCCACTATCTCAAAAGCGTGGGATATCATTTCGTAACCCCCACGCCCGCCACCCATGGGCGGGTGATTGAGCGGCGCTCGCGCCTTGCTGTGACGATCACCGACATTCTGGGATGGAGCCTGCCGTTCATTCCCTGCAGCGTCGATCCCGCGCTCGAACGCATTCTCGCGAACGCCGACATGCTGGTGGATGACAGCTGCGGCCATGTCCGCTCCTTGATCCGGGTGTCGACCCTGCATGGCCGTCTCTTCATCCATTCCGCTTATCCGACCACCGCAGAGAATTCCGTTTTTCTGGGTCCCGATAGCTATCGCTTTGCAGATCTCATTCATGCCGAATTGGGTGGAATGAAATTGAACGGTAATTCCACCATTCTCGATATCGGCACCGGCGCAGGGGTTGGCGCCATTGTCGCGGCTGATCTTCACCCTGATGCGCGAGTCGTGATGACGGACCTCAATCCCGGGGCGCTTGCCTTTGCGGTAATAAACGCACGGCATGCGCAGCGGGCGATCGAGGCCCGGCTGGGGCGCGATCTGGCGGGCCATATCGATGGTATCGATGTTGCCATGGCCAATCCCCCCTACATCATCGATCCCGCCCGTCGGGCTTATCGTGACGGCGGCGCGATGCGTGGGGCGGAAATTTCGCTGGAGATGACAGGGGCAGCATTGGCTGCCCTCCGGCCCGGCGGGCGTTTCATTCTCTATACAGGTAGCGCCATTGTTGCGGGCCGGGACGGACTGAGGCAAGAATTGAACATATTGGCAAACGCGCATCATCTCCCGTTGCATTACCGTGAATTGGACCCCGATGTGTTCGGGGAAGAACTGGACAATCCGGGTTATGAAATCGTTGACCGGATTGCGGTCGTCGCCGCCATATTCGGATGAGGATGGCTGCGAGCGGCGAGGACGGCAGCGGCGGGAAACCGGGGCGCAAACCGGAATGCGCAACGGGCGAAAATAACCTGCGTCATCACGACTGAACGCTCGATCAGGCAACGGGCTTTGGCGTTGTGCGTTAAGCCAGTGTCGATCAGCCGGGAGAATAGCCTGCAATGTTCACCGAACGCTTCCTGAGAGACAAACGCGGGGTGGCCCTGGAGGCGGACGAGCGGGCGCGGATCGAGGCTGCGATCAGCGAAGTTATGGTTGTCGGACCGCGTACCGCCATCGTCCGGGCAGGTACGGTAATTGAGCAAAGCACGCTGCTGGTCGAGGGCATCATATCCCGCTACATAGACGACCGTAAAGGGCTGAGGCAGTTGGTCGCGGTACATGTGCCGGGCGATTTTGTGGATCTTCATGCCTATCCGCTCAAGATTCTGGATCATGACGTCGCAACGATGACTGGAGCCACGGTCGCGATCGTTCCCCATTCAGAGCTTGACGTCATCATGCAGGAAATGCCGCAGCTCATGCGCAAAATTATGGTTCGCCACGCTCATCGACGCGGCAATCCACCGCGCATGGCTTTTCCGGCTTGGGCGTCTCGACGCGATCGGGCGGGTGGCGCATTTTCTGTGCGAGACCAATGCTCGCCTCGTCTCGGCTGGCCTCAGCGACAGGAGACGCTTTGCGCTGGGACTGACGCAAGCTGATCTGGCGGAAATCTGCGGCCTCACCAATGTTCATGTGAACCGGGTGATGCGTCATCTGCGCGAGGAAGGATTATGCGTCTTCCGCTCATCGCTCGTCGAGATCCTCGATCTGCAAAGGCTCGGTGCGCGGGGGCAGTTCAATCCGGCCTATCTGTATATCAACGAAACGGCCCCGAAGTCTTAGCCTTTCCTTCCAAGGACTTTATCATGAGCGACTATCCTGATGCGTCCCAACCTCAATCCAAGCCGGGCATCGCCAGCGCCGAGGATGGATTCGTGATTCTTGACGGCCCGAACGGCTTTGCCGTTACGATGACCCCCGACGCTGCGGCACAAACCGGGCGCAGCCTGCTATCGGCCGCACAGATTGCAGAACGGCAGGCCGCGGACCGGAGCGAGGGCGATAGTTGACCGGTCACGGTTCCGGCCCAGAGCGGCGCAAGGGGTTGATAAACCCTTGGCTCGTCACTGTGCCTCTATGGACCGTCGCCCAGCAATCCGACGATGGTCTTTATCTCCATATGACTCCATATGATAGGGCGGCAGGGGTTGATTCCAACGAGCACTAGATGGTCTCTTCATCATCCTGCTGCTTGCTTGGCTCTTCTGCTTTTTTGGCGATAAAACTGATCTTGCCATTGGGTTCGAGTATCGCCCAGGCCACGTCCGTGATGCTGGCGATGCCAGCGAGCCGCATCTCGATTTCCACTTCCGGGCGGGTGATGCGGTCGCGGCGCATATTCGCCTCGACCAGTTCGCCATCCTTGATCAGCACGCGCGGCACCCCTTCCAGCATTCGCTCGGCCCGCGGCGATAAATAGGTGATCCAACTCAGCGCCAGCGCCCAGAAGGCTATGGTGGAAATGGCGAGAGCAGCGCCGGTCATGCTGAGGTCATTATGGGTAATGCCCTGTTGCACCAGATCACCCATCACGATCAGTAGCACCAGTTCGAACGGCGTGACCTGGCTCAGCTCTCGCTTGCCCAGCAGCCGAAGAAGCAAATACATGATGAAAAACATCAGGCTGGCGCGCACGATGATGTCCATCAGGGTAGCACCTTCACCTCGACCGGCACGCTTGCGAGCCCGGTTTCGCCGTCGAGCACCGCGATCTCGCCGCTGGTCCCGGCAAACAATGGGGGATTGATCTGGCCGTCAATTTTGACGCGCATGGTCTCTCCGGACTCAGTCGGCCCAAAGGCGAAGCGGTGGAATCCACCCTTATGGTTTTCCTCCGCTGCGGCGGGGATCATGGTGTTGATCGTCATTTCCCGCCATATTCCGTCGGACACAGCGATAACGAGATTGTCGATCTTCCGGTGAGGGGTGATCTCCACGATGGTTTCGAAAGCCATTCCGTTACGCAAGGTTTCAGGAGTGCTTACCTGCATGCTGACCGCATCATTTGCATCACGCCGGACGATGCCCGGCTGACCGACGAACAGGCCGGCCAGGCCAGCGGCCATTATCGCCGTAAGAAGAAGGAGAGGCCACGGATTGGCGCGCCGGCTGCTGGTCTCATGCTCTTTGCTGATACCATCGGGCGCGGAGATTTGCATATTCATGCCGCCTGCGGGCGATCCGCCGGCGCGGACAGCATGGTGTTCATGATGCTCAGCGCCTCACGCAAGCATGCAATCCGGGTGGGGCCGCGTCCGATATCGCCGAAATGCCTGACATGATGCTGCGCCTCGGTCCCCTCACCCGCGCAAGCGAAGTGAACCAGACCCGGCTCGTCTTCGGGGTCGCCCGGCCCGGCAAAACCGGTGATGGCGATCGCTATTCCAGCCCTGGACCGGTTCAGCGCGCCGTCGGCCATAGCGCGGGTGACAGGTTCGCTGACCGCACCGCATTTTTCAACCAGTGCTGGATGGAGGCCCAGCAGATCAGTCTTGGAATCCTCGCTGTAGACGATGAAACCGCGATCGAAGGCGCTGCCGCCGCCCTCGATATTGGTCAGCAGCGCCGCTAGCAATCCACCCGTGCAGCTTTCCGCCGTGGCTATGCCAATCCCCGCGTCGCTGGCGATTGCAAGCAAAGCTGCGGCTTGCTGAATGATGTCGCAGTGGAGGTCAGGCACCAAGGTTTCAGCCTTGGGAACCTGAATTGCGTTAGATGGCGACATTGTCGGTGTTTTCCCTGGATCTGCCCGCCCTGATGAAACGCGGATATTCCTGTACCGTTCCCATGGAAACGGGCTAGAGGTGGTCTGTCAGTGTTCGTGCCACGCCCGGTGCCGACCCATCCATTCAGGGGTTTATTCGATACCCAACAGCTTCAGCAGATCGGCAGGCAGATTTCCTGACCGGCCGAGCATCTCATACAGGTTCCTGCGCGCCGCCCCGTCCAGATGGGCAAAGCGCATCGAAAACATCGACATAATCAATGCCGAGATAATCGGAAAAACCGTTGGTGGCGAAATCACCGTTGAGCGCGGCATAAATGGAAAGCATCTCTGCCTGCCGTTCAGACACGCGTCCTTCCCCATCGGCACCGATGGCGGCGGTCGCGCGGTGCGGTATCGCACCATTTCCTGCTGGAAGACCTGGGCGACCTGCTCCGCAGTCAGCCCCTCGCGCTCGATCTTCTCGTATCAGCTCACCCGCATAACCTCGCTATGAACGGTCAGGGATGATGAGCGATACCGTGCAACATTCTGTATTTTCGTGAACAGACTGACCGTTGATGCAACAATTATAGGCTGGGCGAGGCGGCTGGCAAAGCGCACCCTTCGACGCCACCAGTGACGGCTCCACGGCGGGTTACATTTTCGATCGCTGGCATCAGACACTGGCTCCATCGACTGGTCGCAGTTGCTGCCATTTCGATGGTCAGTCTCAACAATGAAGCCGGAAAACTGAGGTTTTTTCCGCGCCTTGGCTGAGGAAATTTCGTGATTGGCTGGGGCGGCAGGATTCGAACCTGCGCATGGCGGTACCAAAAACCGCCCTTCCCCCAGCTTCAAGGCCGGTTTCAGTGCGGAACGGCCAAGTTATCCACAAGCAGAAATCAATAGGTTACGAGAGTTCTGCGGAATGCAATCGCATCCCCGGCACGCTCTCCCTGCGCTACAGCAAGCCCGCTCCGAGTATCATTGTTGAGCCGACCATTTCGGGCCTGTTCCGTGTCAATGTGCGCCCCATCTGTTCGCGCACCGATCTGGAACGGAGCTTTGCCTATGCAGCCGACGCGCTTGATTATGCCGAGTTGCTGCACATGGATCGCGGCTGGCCCATCATTGATGAGACGGAGGGCTGCTGATGACCCTCGCACAGGATATCACCCGACATTATGGTGGCGACTGGCACGGCAGTTATGGGGCAATCCCTGCCCCCGGCCATAGCAAGGACGATCGCGGCGTAACGGTGAGAGACACCGAGAGCGGCGACGTGCTGTTCAACAGCTTCAACGGTGCGGACTGGAAAGCTCTGAAGGATGAGTGCCGGGGTAAAGGGCTTCTTCCGGATCGCAAGCGCTCGAACGACAATTGCAACGGCCCGCGCGAAACCGGACGCTATGAATATACCGACGCTGACGGCACGGTCCTTTATCGCACGGTGCGCATCGAGCAGGTAGGCCAGCGCAAGCGGTTTCAGGCCCAGCGCCCTGATGGTCGCGGCGGGTGGACCAACGGCATGGGCGACGTGCAGCGCGTGCTGTATCGCCTGCCGGAGATCATTGCCGCCGATCCTCCCCAGCCGGTCTATCTGGTCGAGGGCGAACGCAAGGCGGATAAACTTGCGTCGTGGGGCTTCACGGCAACGGCAGTGGCGTTCGGCTGCAACGGCTGGCGCAAGGACTATGCGGACGCTCTGACAGGCCGTACGGTCATCATCCTGCCCGACAATGACGAACAGGGCCGTGGCTTCGCCGAGCGTGCCGCCAAGGATATTGAGGCGGCCGGATGCAAGGTCCGCATCGTTGAGCTTCCCGGCCTGCCCGTTGGTGGCGATATCATGGATTGGACGGGCAAGGCCGACGATCTGCGGGCATTGGTGGATAAGGCGGACAATCCCCCGACCAAGATGCTTCCTCTACTCGACCCCGCCGCATGGGATGGTGAGGAAACCCCTTCGCGTGAATGGGCGTGGAACAATTATATCCCGCACAGGCAGGCAACCTATCTGACTGGCCCAGGCAGCGCAGGCAAATCCCTGCTAACGCAACAGCTCTGCACCGCGATTCCTATGGGCCTCCCGTTTATGGGCGAGGAAACCCGGCAGACCGTCGCCATCTATGTGACGTGCGAGGATGACGCGGACGAGCTGCATCGACGCCAGAAGGCGATCTGTGAGGCGATGAGTGTTCCCCTGTCTGCACTGTCGGGCAAACTGCATCTTGTCAGTCTGGCAGGCGCTCCCGGCAATGAGCTGGTGACGTTCACACCGGAAGGCAAGATGGTGGTGCAGGATGCCTTCCGCGTCTTGCAGGACACGGCAAGGGCAACCGGCGCTCGCTTCATTGTTCTGGACAATGTGGCCCATCTGTTCGCGGGCAATGAGAATATCCGCAATCAGGTGGCGGCGTTCGTGTCGCTGCTTAACGGCTTGGCAACGGAAATTGACGGCAGTGTGCTTTTCCTTGGGCACCCGAACAAGGCAGGACAGGACTTTTCCGGCTCTACCGCATGGGAAAATCAGGTGCGCTCGCGCCTGTTCATGGAGGTACCCAAAGATGACCTTGGCAATGCCCCGGACCCCGACGCCCGCACCCTGACACGCGGCAAGGCTAACTATGCCCGCAACGGCGAGGCGCTGACATTCCGGTGGCATAAATGGGCGTTCGTTCGGGATGAGGATTTGCCCGACGATACCCGCGGCGAACTGGCCAACGTAGTCAAGGCCAACGGGGAGAATGCGGCATTCCTCGCCTGCCTGCGGGCACGTGCCGAACAGGGTGAAGGGCGTGGCGTGGGACCGTCGCCGGGACCGAACTATGCGCCCGCGCAATTCGACGGAATGCCACAGGCCAGAGGGTTTGGGAGGGCCGCGCTCAAGCAGGCCATGGATCGCCTCTATGAGATTGGAAAGATCAAATCGGAGACGGTCAAGGACCGCAAAGCCGGCCGGGATAAGGTCATCATTGTGGAGGTAGCCGACGCGTCGCGCAATGCGCACAACCCCCCGCACAACCGCAGCACAACACCTTTGCACAACTTGCCACAACCCGCAGCACAACACGGCACCACACACTCTGTATATACTACGTATATAACGGGCGCGGCCCATGGGTCCGCCGCGCCCTTCCGTGAAGAGGAGGAAGGACCGGGCCAGCACCCCGTCCCTTTCACGGCTGATGATGACAATGGGCTGGACGACAACGGCGATGTGATTGGGTGGAACGATGGAGGCGCGTCATGGTGAACCGTCTGTTCCACCTCATGCTGGCGCTGTCGATCATCGGGCGGCCGTTCGCGTGATCGTGCCACCCCACCCCCTGTCTGAAACTTTGAGAGGCGGCGGGACGGAAACCGAATCCGCCCGTCCATGCGCAATAAGTTCGCGCTTGAGACAGAAAAGTTGACCCCACCCCTATGGGGTGACCTGTCACGAAAGGACATCGAAACATGGAAATGACCGACCGCGAACATGCCCAGATCGAGCTATGCCGCCGCATCAACCGGCGCGCTGCCGACCAGTATCGGGCCAAGGGCGTTGAGCCCGCGGATATCATCATTGCGGCGATTTACAGCGCCCACGACCTCGCCAGCACCCTGCATGACGGCAATCCGGTCGCTGGGATCGAGCATCTGCGCACGGCGCTCGATATCATGGAGCGCCAGTTGCTCGGTGGCGCGAGGCCGATCCATTGACCCCGGCCCGCCAAATCATCGCCAAATTGGATTCAGAGGCCCGTCAGGCCACGTTGGCGGCTTTGGATGAGCTATCCCGCCCCCTGACCATTCGCGACCTCGACCGGGCCTTGGCAGGCGTGTTGACCAGATCGCAGCGCAAGCCCATCATGCGCGCGCTGCTGGGCGCGTTCGACCTGATTGCCTTGGAGCCGAGGAAATGACCCCGATGATGCCGCGCGGGATTGTTCGCGTGTTTGCGATGGCACGCCCCCGCCGTCCGGCTTGCGAGCGGGATGCCGTTATCGCGGCAGCGCGGCCGGATGGAACGGCAGCGGCACGCGCGAGAGCGCTTGCCCGCGATGTTGCCCAAGCTGCAATTGAGGATATCGACCGTGCCCCGGAAGATCGTCTTATGCTGCTTCTGGCCCCCGAGCCGGTTTCGCTTGTCCAGCTTCTCGCCACCGATGCCGAAATGGGCGCCTCTGCCCTTGTCGTGCGGGAACGCCTCAGGCGGATGGAGGGGCGATCCGGCCGCAGGCTGCGGGAATGGGAATGGCGCGCCGAGGATCGTGAAATCAGTTCGACCGTCACCGCTGCGCTGGCCAAGCGCTATGCCCGATATCTGCGAGTGCAGAAATCTGTCCAATAACTATGTTTTTGGACAAATGGCTGCCGCAGACATGATCCCGACAACAGGAGATCATGTGATGACCAAGCCCCTTCATTCCTCGGCCTTCGCTGCGGGCGCGTTGCTCGCCAGTATGCCCGTCCCGCGTTCGGTAATCGGCGCGCCGCGTGCAGAGGCAGGCGCTGCCGAAATGCTGAACAGGATCAAGGCTGCGGTCGAAGACATGCGATCGCGCAATGATGGCCGCATCTCGGCAATCGAAGCCCATATCGATGAAATGGCGCGCGCGGGAGCTGGCGACCGAATGAACGGCAGCGGGGGTGCGTCACGGCAGGATGACCCGGAATATAGCACACTTTTTGCCAGCTATTTCCGGCGTGGGACGGGCGAAGATGATCTGCGCGCTGCCCAGACCGGCGGCGAGCGCGGGCACATTCTGGCTTCGATGACCAGCGGCACCCCGGCCGATGGCGGATATCTCGCGCCGACCGAATGGGATCGCCGTATCCAGCAAAAGCAGCTGTTGACCAGCCCCATGCGGCGGCTGGCTCAGGTCCGCACCACGACTGTTGGGGCCTATTCGACCGTTTGGAACAGCGACACATGGGGCAGCGGCTGGGTTGGCGAAACTGCCGCTCGCCCGCAGACCAGCACCCCCACGCTTTCCTCCATCGTGTTTGGCCATGGTGAGATTTACGCGATGCCTGCGGTGTCCCAGCGGTTGCTTGATGATGCCCAGTTCAACATGGAGCAGTGGCTGGCGGACTCGGTCGATCGCGAGTTCGGCAAGCAGGAGGGCATTGCCTTCATTTCCGGCAATGGCGTGAACAAGCCCTTTGGGCTGCTTCAGTATGTGACGGGTGGCGCGGCGGCGACCCAGCACCCCGGCGGCGTGCTGGGGATCACGGTGTCGGGTGCCGCCGCTGCGGTGACGGTAGATCAGCTTATCCAGATCGCCTATGATCTGGGCGCCCCCTATCGCCAGAATGCGGCATGGTTGATGAACAGCCAGACGGCAGCCCAGATCGCCAAGCTGAAAGATGGCGAAGGCAATCTTATCTGGCGGGAGAGCTTCATTGTGGGCCAGCCCGCAACGCTGCTGGGCCGCCCGGTCGAAATTGATGAGAACATGCCGGATATCGCTGCGGGCAGCACCCCGATTGCCTTTGGGGACTTCTATTCCGGCTATGTCATCAATGACCGTATCGGCACGCGCATCCTGCGCGATCCCTACACCAACAAGCCGTTCGTGATGTTCTACGTCACCAAGCGTGTGGGCGGCGGCGTACTCGATCCCAATGCCATCCGCCTGATGAAGATCGCGGCGGCTTAGGGACTTCGCCCCGAAGTGAGGCCGATGCCGTGCGGCCAATAACGGAAAGCGCGATGCCAGGGCGAAGGGGATTTGGAGTCCCTCTTGTTGGTTCAATCGCGCGGCACGGCAAATCAGGGCTGTCCTACGGGGAGGCTGGTTGCTATGCCTCCCTCATACCAACGTTAAGGCCCCAAACGATCGGGCAGCGGTAGTTGAGACGCCAGATAGAAAGCCCTCATTGTTCGAAATTGAGGGAGGGAAGCATCCTTATAAGGGGCGAATGTTGGAGCCACTTGACGACATCTCTTTTTAGTGTTCCTGAGGCCGGATGGGGAAGAAAAAACCGAACAGCGTTGCTCATTTTTCGATTCGGAAGGCGCTTTTTCGCGGTACTGCTGCTTACTTTATCCTTCTGGGGGGTGCCGCCACGGCGGCGGAATGGAATGATGAACTAGCGAAAACTAAGCAATGGATATCTGCTCAGCCCTTCGGGTTATTAGTCCTCTATATCGGATTTATAGCGATTTACTTTGCTTATGAAGCCTATCTATCATTACAGCGCGGGGAATTGAGCCAACGTCGGGCAGGGAACCAGAAGGCCATTAAGGGGGTACATCACCCCAGATCGGGCGGTACCCGGCGATGATGCCTAATTCGTTCAGATTTGGTAATATATGATAGTGGTAGTAAGGAGGTGCGAATCATGGATATGCAATTGCTCCTTTTCAACCCGCTAACGGCTGTACTGGCGGGCTATCTATTTGTTGCGATAGCTCTTACTGCTATCGCGCAGCCGATGCGCCGCACCATGGTCGATTTGGCTGAAGAATTGATGCTCGATCCTCATCTAACAAAAGAAGATCGAGATTATGTTCAAAAGCTTATCGATCGAAGCATGTCCTTTCATGTGGCTTTAGTGCTTCCTGTGGCAATCGTCGCGTCAACGGCAGAAGCGATCCTAAATCCTCCTGCTGCAATGCGATCAGGTGTTTCCGACAGATTGAGAGGCCATCCGTCGTTCCACCGAGTATTGGTACGTTATTTCGCGTCGATCCTTGCGACGAATCCCATTCTCGCTGTGTTTTCGATCGTGCTTATGGGTTTAACTCTCATTCTGGAAATAATCTTCTGTCGTAATCATTCGCATATGCGAGAAACGATGGAGGCGCCAGTTATGAGAGCAGCCTCATCCAGACGCCGGCAGCGGCTTAGCATCTAAACAGCAAACCCCCGCCCTCACCCGGCGGGGGTTTTTCATGTGCCGGGGTTGCGGCGTGTCGAATCACCCTCCCTTCTGCATGATGCGCAGGCCGAATAAGTCCTGGACTCACGGCATATGCCCCGATCAGAATAATCCCTCGATTCGGGGGATATCCATGCCATATTTCAATTCCAGCGCTATCAAACGGGCAGAATATGATGCTGCCACCGGGAGGCTGACGATCTGGTTCCCGGCTGGTCATAGCTACGACTATTGCGGCGTGCCGCAATCAGTCTGGCAAGGCTTGCTCGCTGCCGGATCGAAGGGGCGATATTTCAATGCCCATATCGACGGGCGCTATCGCTGCTGATCCTCATGGAATCGGCCGAAAATTCGGGTCGTTGAGCGAGCTTTATGCCGATATGTGGCTTAGCGCGCGTCAGGTTCGGACAATCGCCAGAATTTCATACCCCGGCCATTCAGGGTCATCACCTATAGGCGACAGCGAAAAGCGCGCTTCCTCTATCGCTTCCTCAATTGTCATGACGCCGAAAACGCTCATGGTTTCCGGCTCGCCATCCTCCCATCGGTAGGTAACCAGCCAGTCATGTCCCGGCCTCTTTTCGATCTGGATGCCCATCTACTTCCGCAGCACGCCGAATCGATCCGGCCAGTACAGCTTGCCGTCCTTCTGCCCCTTCCAAGGGTTGCCATAGGCTTTGCCCGATCGTGGTTCATCTCCTTGGGCGATGGCGATCTTTGCAGCCGACCGCTCCCGCGAATGTTCAGCTTTCTTGAAAAGCTTATCGCTGGACGCTGTGGTAACGCCGGAAATTGGAACCTTACGGTAGCTGCGGCTCATGTGAACTTCTCGCAGGGTTAGGATTGCTTCCCAGCGACGGGATCGACGCAGGCCCGGTGGGCTGCTCGATTTTCAGCGCTTGCCAGTCTGCAATGGCTGAGGCAGTGGCCGCCCCAGCACCTACTACGGCGGATAAAGTCACGGCGATGGCACCGATACGCTGCCACAACGAAAAGTCGAACGATTTGCGGACGACAATGGGCTTGCCGTCCCAATAAAGGGTACCGTCATTCCCCACCCCGACATGCCCCAGGCCGTCTAGTGAAATCGGGTAAACTCCTTCCGGCCAATCGAAAGGTGGTTCTCCTGTGCTCTGGGCGGGGTGCTGCCGGTCCGTCAACGAAACTTCTCTTGTAAGATTTGCCGTATCGCTTCCGGCCGCGATGGCTGCGGTTCCGGCTGGCCTTTGATCCAAGCATCAAGCGCGGCGAGCTGGTCAGGCTGGAGGCGTACGTTGATGCCCGTTCCCGGTCCTGTGCTTACGGGCCTACCGCGCCTTTTTGTGGTTCCACTAATTGACATAACCATTTACTGGTGCCATGAAATGCGAGCCGACGCAAGGATTAGGCCCCTTGCGCCAGCTCTAACCACATCAACCTGTTACGAGGTTATCATGGCTAACACCGATCTACGGGCGGAACCCGTCCTTGTCACCCTACCGAATCGCGTCCCTGTGATGCCCGCCGTTACGCGCATCCTGTCGCGCTATGACCGGGCCAATCTCGAAGCGTTTATTTCCGTCGCTATCGACCTGCTGGACGTGATGGATGGCGATACCGAGATGGAAGATAGCGAGGCAGGCAATCCCGATGTGGATGAACGCGGGCGCCTGCTTCCCGGTGTGTACGTTCCCACATCGCAGGATGAGGACCGGGAGCATAGCGGCGACGAGTGCGATTATACCGCATGGCCGGAATGGCATACGCTGCCACCCCAGCAACGCCGCTCGGGTAGCTTCGAGGGCAAACTGCTACCATCAACCCCATGGCACGGCATCCATTGCGAAGATGACGAGGATGCCGACGCGCATGAGGATGATGACCCGGCAGGCCAGTGCACCGAGGACGAGATCAGCACGATCTTCCCTCACGGTGACGGCCCCGGTTGTCCGATCAGCGACGTTGATGAGCGGAGCGTCCAGCCGCCTGCGCTGAATTGATCGATGCTCCACTTTCTGGAGCCGCCAAATATTCAATTCACCTGAATTGTTGTATTGACCCGCCAGAACGAATGGACGATATAGCAATTCAGATGAATTGGAGTTTGCGATGAGTTATCGTTTCGGACAGGCCGCTAAGGCAATCGGTGTGACGGAGGCCGCTTTGCGCAACTGGATGACGCGCAACCAACTCGACCTGTTCGATGAGCGTCCGGCCAACGGCTGGCGTTCATTCAGCGAAAATGACGTAATGGTTCTTGCCCTCGCCGCCAAACTGGTGGCCTTCGGCGCATCGGTCGATGATGCCGTGAGGGCTACCACGGACGCCCTTGCCAATGTGAACTTCCGCAACATGGACGGGCTGCCCTATTATTACTGGGCTGCTCCTTCGAGGTTGGGTGGCTGGTTCCTTTGCGACAAGGAAGAACTGGTGTTGAGCGAGGCCGTAGATGGCGGAGACGCAGCCGTTCGCATTGCCCCTATCCGTGTCCTGTCTGCAGCCCTCAAGCGCCTGCGGGGCGAGGCCTAACCATGGCAACCACTGCCCCCTTTGACCCGCAAGCCCGTTTGCAGAGCAAGGAGGGCATTTGCCGTTATCTCGGCCACATCAGCCCCGCCACCTATGACGCATGGCAGGCCAAAGGCATTGTGCCCGGTCCTATCCCCGGCACCAACCGTTACGACCTGCGCCAGCACGACCATGTGCTGGACCTGCGCGCGGGGATCGAACGTAAGCAGGCAGCGCGTCGCAGCGCTCTGGACGACTTCGAGGCAGGTCATGCGCAATCGGCCTAAAGGGATCACATGGCAGCGGAAAAAGCTCGCCGACGGTAGCAGGAAAACCTTTTATCAACTTCGCGGCATTTGCCCGCTGAAACCGCTTCCCGGCGACGAGGACGAGCCCTTCGAGTTCCATCCTCCAACCTATATGACCCCGGCCTTTATGCGTGCCTATCATGCAGCGATTGAAGCGCCCAAGAAGGCCCGAACGACCGGAACACTGCAATCTATCATTGATGGCTACCAGCGGAGCCATGAGTTCACGAAACTGGCTCCGCGCACAAAGTCCGATTACCTCAAGGCAATTGCGAAAATCGAAGCAGCACGTTTGACCGAGAAGGCCCCGGTGCTGGCAACCTACCCGCTGGAAGTCATCGAAGATCCAAAGATCAGGCGGCGCTTCCTTGAATGGCGCGACCTGATGGCAAAATCATCTCCTCGCCAAGCTGACGCCACACTGGGCGTTCTGCGCATCATTCTGGAATGGGGTCGAGATCGCGGTTTCCTTGCGCATAACCACGCAACCCGACCCAAGAAGGTCTATCGCGCCGACCGTTCCGAGAAGCTCTGGTTGCCAGCCGACATAGCCGCTTTTCGCGCCGTCGCTCCCGCTGAAATCCGCCTAGCATTCGAATTGGCGCTGGGAACAGGCCAGCGCAAAGGTGATCTGCTGCGGTTGGGCTGGTCGAGCTATGACGGCGAGCGCATTCGCTTCCGACAAGGCAAGCGCAAGCGTCTGGTCGATATGCCGGTGACTGCCGACCTCAAGAAGATATTGGACGACGAGCGCCAGCGCGCCAAGGCGACCACCATTCTTTCCCACAATGGTAAGCCGTGGACGATCAGCAAGGAAGGACAGCCGGTCCATTTCGATCATCAGTGGCGCAAGGCGATTATCGCGGCCGGACTGGACGGACTGCACATGCACGACCTGCGGGGCACCACCTGCACACTGCTGGCAGAGGCAGAGGCAACCCCGTCCGAAATCGCGGCGATGTTGGGCTGGACGGTCTCTACAGTGAATCGAATGCTCGACACTTATCAGGCGATGACCGCGGCCCTGAGCAATTCAGCGGTAGCCAAATTGGAGGCAAAAAAGGCATGAAAAGTGCGGAATGGACTGCGGAATGCCCTGTGGATAAGTCCGCTAAGTGTTGGCTGGGGCGGCAGGATTCGAACCTGCGCATGGCGGTACCAAAAACCGCTGCCTTACCGCTTGGCTACGCCCCAATCCGGTCGTCACATGCGCGCGCCGCACGCAGGACTTCTCATCTGTCCGGGCATATAGCGGCTATCTTGCGAAAGGGAATATGGGTTTTTGCAATATTATGCACTTCCCCGCCTTTTCCTGCGCGGCGGCGTCGGATTTTCCTCACAGGCTGTCTTGCCGCTTGCCAATCCGGGCGAAAATGGCCAACAACTCGTCCCATGAATGGCCCCGGATCGACCGCCTCTCCCCTCTTCCTGCGCGAGGATGAAATCCGCCGCGGAATAGAGTTGCTCTATTTCGGGCACAGCCATCTGACCCGCTCGGTCGATCCCATCCTTGCCGAACAGGATCTGGGCCGGGCGCATCAACGCGCGCTTTATTTCATCGCGCGCCAGCCCGACCTGATGGTGAGCGAGTTGCTCGCGCTGCTGGCGATTACCAAGCAATCGCTGGGCCGGGTGCTCAACGAGCTGGTGGAGCGGCAACTGGTCGAAACGCGGCCGGGCAAGCAGGACCGGCGGCAGAAGCTGCTGCGCCTCACCACCGAGGGCGCAAAGCTGGAAGCGCGGATATTCGAGGCCCTGCGCGCAAAGATGGCGTCGGCCTATGTGCAGGCCGGGCAAGGGCCGGTATCAGGCTTCTGGCATGTGTTGGAGGGACTCATTCCCGAGCAGGACCGCAAGATGGTGGCCGCGCTGCGCGAACATGGCTGAGCGCGCATTTTAAGAAATTGAGCGAGATAACGGAGCAACTGCGCTCGGCTCGCCGGCAGCGATGTCGCACCCAAGGATCAGCGCATGACAGCGACGCCGCGCGCACTCACCCCGCCGCCAGCTTCTCCAACTCCACGCCCCGATCGCGCGCGGCGCGCAGCGTATCGGCGATCAGCAGATCGAGTCGCCCGCCTTCGTCCATCATATCCAGCCCCTGGCGCGTCATCCCGCCCTTGCTGGCGACCCGATCCGCGAGCGTCCCCGGATCGGCCTCGGCCCCGGCGGCCAGCGTCGCCGCGCCCTCGACCATGGCGAGCGCGAAGCGCCGCGCCTGCCCTTCATCCAGCCCCAGCCCCGCCGCGCCCTTCGCCAGCGCGTCGATGAAGCGGAAGAGAAAGGCCGGGCCACAGCCGGTCAGCGCCGTCACCAGATTGAACAGACCCTCATCGCCGACCCATTCGGCAAGGCCGAGCGGGGCAAGCAGCGCCTCGACCGCCTGCCGCCGCGCCGCATCCAGCGCCGCATCGGCATAGAGCGCGCAGACGCCCTTGCCCACCGACACAGGCGTATTGGGCATCACCCTCACCATCGCGCCGATCGGCCCGATCGCTTCGGCAAGCGTGCCGACCGATATGCCCGCGAGCAATGACAGCGCGGTCAGATCATCGCGCCAGCGCGCCTTGAGATCAGGCGCGACGTCCGGCAATTGCTGCGGCTTCATGCCCAGCACCACCAGCGCCTTCTCCGGCAATCGGTCGGGAAAAGCGGTGAGAACGCGAATATCCTTGCCGACCGCCTTGCCGCTCGGCCGCAGCACCGTCACACTGGCCGGGGCCAAGCCGCATTCCAGCCAGCGCGACAGCATCGCGCCCGCCATGGTGCCGCAGCCGATCAGGAACAGCGGCCGGTCGAACTGGTCGAGTGTCATTGCCTTCTCCCCGCCTTTTTCCGCACCGATATGGCGCCGCTCAGGCCTCGCCGCGCGTTTCGATCATGCTTGCGATAATCGCCTCTGCCGGGGACTTGCCGCCCCACAGCACGAACTGGAACACCGGGTAGAAACGCTCGCACTCATCGAGCGCCGCCTCTACCAGCATCTGCGCCTGATCGAGCGTCAGCGTCTCGCTGCTGCTCAACAGCGCGCCATGGCGGAACAACACGATGCCGGTGGACGACCAAAGCTCGAAATGGCCGAGCCAGAGCTGTTCGTTGATAAGGCCGATGGTTTCGTAGATCGTCGCGCGCTGGTCCTCCTGCACGCGAATATCGGGAAGAGCGAGAAGTTGCAGAACCTGATCTTCCTCGCGCCAGATCGCGCGGATTTCATATTGCGCCCAACTGCCCTGAATCTTCGCGGAGATCTCGTCCTCGCCGCTATGCTGGAAAGTCCAGCCATTGGCTTCGAAATAGCTGGCCAGCATGTCCAGCGGCTCGGCCTCCTGGCCGTCCTGCTCGAATTCGTCGTTCTCCATCATGATTTCTAAATTCTGTTCGCGTCCTGTTCGATATCTGGCGCATCAGATACCATCTTGCGGTGCGTGTTGATACCGCAAAAGCGTGGAAAAATCTGTGGATAAGCTGTCGATAACCTGACCCCCATCGACGGGGGAGAAGGCGCATCCTGCTCAGCCGTCCTTGCGGCCTGCCTCCAGCGCGTCCAGCCGGGCCTTGAGAAGCTCCACCTCTTCGCGCGCGGCGGCGGCCATCGCCTTTACGGCGTCGAATTCCTCACGGCTGACGAAATCCATGCCGGATACCCACTGCTTCGCCTTCTCGCGAGCATTGGATTCCAGTTCGCGGCCCATGCCCGCCAGCGTACCGGCGGCGCCATTGATGACCCGGCCCAGATCGTCGAAGAAACGGTTTTCGCTTTGCATGA
>CAYLKZ010000002.1:0-137908 GCA_964384275.1 uncultured Sphingobium sp.
CCGCCGACATTCTCGGTGTAAACGAGACGCTCTACCAACTGAGCTAATCGCCCCCTCGCGGGTTTCCGCGCCTTCTAGGGGTTTTTACTGCCTCGTCAAGCTTCGTTTCAGGGAACTAAACGGAAACGAAGAGACATGTCGGGACACGAGAGTCCCGAAGAAATCCCGAAGTCCGACTATTGCCGTTCCCTTCGTCCAAAGTTTGGTGCGATCACTGTTGGACAGCGCCCCACTTGGAGGTGCCGACCTAAGCGGGCCAAGATATTATGAGGGGGGTATCGGGAAAAATGTAATAAACGTAATATCGGCAGATTTTTGCGGCTTTGCAGCGTAATTTTTGACGTAACTTCGACGTGACCGGGTTACATTCGAAAAGTGTAATATTCTGGCATGAAAAAACCTTGGATTTCTGCGAGTGTTACGTTTTTCGAATCGAGAAGTGACAGGATATTACGCCCTGAACGTCATCTAGATTAATTCGTTATTTCAATATGTTATGACGATCCAACTTCGTCACGGAACAGAAGTTACGTCTTCCCGCCCCCTCCCTCGCTGGTCGGATCGCACCACGCAAAAATTCATTAATCTCGCAGGTGCTGCTTTCCGCGTATCAGACGAGCTTGCAGGTGCATCAAAACGCAACACTGCACCCCTCCGAATTTGCCCTGTCCAGCCTCGGGAGCGGGCCGATTTCAGGCACAAGCGCCGGTGCATCAAAATCGACATAAAAAGCCTGCGGGCGAGGCGGGGGGAAAAGCGCGCAAAATGGGGGCGCGATGACAGGGCCGCCGGTCGTCTTCGCCCTCCCGATCCATCGAGCATGCCCCCTCCCTGCGCTCTCCGCCCGCCTCAAACGAAAACGGGCGGGCTTCCTGCCCGAAGCCCGCCCGTCAGGGTGATTGCTCTGTATGAAGCTCTATGGGGCCATGACGGCCTGCTGCCGTTCCCTGTATCGAATGATCTCCACGCCCAACCGCTCATTGACCTCTAGGAAAACCGACTGGAGCGGTTCAATCTCCATGTCGAAGAAGGCATCCTTCGCCTTGGTCACGTCCCCGAAGCCGCCCGCGTTCGTCGGCACGATACCCAGCAACTGGGGCGGCGTGCGGTGCGCCGCCAATACATCATCGCGCGTCGTGTTCTTGATCCCAAGGAATTCATCATTCGCGCCGACCTGGGCGATTGGCAGCAGCTTGATACCGCCTTCCTTGCCGCTCGGGGAATGAACAAACAGGTTCCGGAAGTTCCCCGGCCCCTTCGATTTCTTCAGCGCCTCCCGCATCGCGTCCACGTCGCCGTCGGCAAATTCACCGGTCGCATACAGGATATAGCCCGCGTGGCTCCCGTTGAGATAATAGCGACGGCGGAACAACGTCGCGCTTTCGTTGAGCAGCGCGGACTGGAGCGCCGAAAGATATTCGGGCACCCCATAGATTTCCTGATTGAGGTCAGGCGCATTGATCTGGATGACGCTGCCCGGCGCGAACTCGCTTTCGGGCTGATTGCCGGGCACCCACCAGAAATGATCCGGCTCGACGCCGCGCCGGGTATATTTCGCCAGCGGATGATCGAGGCGGAGCAACCCGCCGAGGCGGTTCTTTTTCACCTCGAAATAGCAGGTGCCGAACACAAGATAATCCTGCACCGCCCCCATGAAGGCCCGCCGCGAAAGAAACGGCGTCGGCTCAAGGCTGGCCGCGAGCATATTGCGCTTCAGGATGATGGCGCTGCTGTGGTGCGGGCTGGCGAGGAACGCGCGGGCCAGCCCGTCCAAGGAAAGCGGCGGCTCATACCACCGCCCGTTATGCCAGCATTCGATCATGTCGAGGATCGTTCGCCGGTCCAGCACGGGTTCCGGATCGCCAAACGTGAACGCCTCGACCTTCGCCGGACGGTTATCATTGGCGACGGTCAACGCGCCCTTCGACGCGGCGGCCGATTCGCTGCGGTTCGTGCGACGTGCGCGCTTGCTCATAGGATCTCCATTCTGCTCTTGGGCCGCTCTTTCCCGTCGAGCGGTTCGTTGATGAGGATATGCATCGTCGCCCACGCCAGATCGGCATGGCCGTCATTACCGCCGCGCCCGGCCTTGAAGGTCACATTGCGGCCGCTGGTGGTCAGTGTTTTCTTGATCGAGACGAAGGAGGAAACGATGTCGAGCATGCCCGCGTCGAACTGGATACGGCCCCGGCGCACGATATTCTGCGCCTTCATCACCATCTGGGTTTTCAGTTCCAGCGAATATTCGATCTTCGCGACCGAGCATCCCGGCATCACGCCGGGTTTCGCCAGAAGCTGATAGACACCCGCGCCGACGCCCTTGGCGTCGATGCCCACGTAAGTGCAGGTGTAGCGGGACAGCACCGCCTTGATGAATTCGGCCTGCTGCTCGAAATCGAGGCCGCGAAGCTGGTGGCGCTCCAAAATCCTGAACGGCCCGCCCTCGACCAGCGGGGGCGCGGCGATGACCAGCGCGGCATTGTCGCCGTCCTCGCTTTCCTGAGGGTCGTAACCAGCCCAGACGGATCGATTGCCGTAGGGCCTCGCGGCCTCCGGATTGAAATCCTCCCATTCGATCAGGCTGTCGCAGCCGCAGGCGATCAGGTCGTTGAACCTGAAGGCTGACAGGCTGTCATCGACAAATTCGCACATGCACAGGTTCGCGAATTCATCGGGCGCATATTCGTCCTGCAATTCCTCGACGTCGAAAAGGTCGCAACCGCCCTTTTCCGCGTCGAGGATCGTGACGATGTGCCGCCACGTCTTGTCCTCGCACAGCAGACCGCTTGCCAGCGCGGCGTGGGACACGTCGATATCGAGGCGGTTTTCCTTCTTGCGCCGCCGGTTCTTTCTCTCGCCGGTCCAATAGGGATAGGCTTCGTGGGCGATGGTCGAGGGCGTGGAGAAATAGGTTTTCCGCCAGCGCTTGTGCATCGCCATGCCGGAGGCGACCTTGTTGAGCACCTCGAAGCCGTGGACCCAGAAAAATTCATCGAAATAGAAATTGCCGTGATAGCTCTGGGCCGTCTTCGAATTGGTGCCCAGAAAGATGAGTTCCGCCGCCGCCTCTTCTTCGGGGCGCAGTTCCGAAGTGATGCGGATCGGATCGCCGGTCAGCATCACGCCGACCAGCTTGGCGAAGCTGATGATGTAGGATTTGAACTGGTGAGCCTGTGCCTTCGAGGCGGACAGGAATATCTGGTTCCGGCCCGTCTCGATCGCGTCCATCAACGCTTCGAATGCGAAATAATAGGTCGCGCCGATCTGGCGCGACTTCAGGATCATGCGGGTGCGCTGATCCTTGGCTTCCCACCACACCCGCTGATAATCAAACATCCCCTCAAGGAAGATGCGCTTCAGTTCGGCGGCCTGTTCCGCCGTGAAATGGTTCTTCTTCGCCTTCTTGCGCGGCCCGGCGTTGCGATTGGCGACCTTGTCGTTGAGGTCGCCGCTGTGGCCGCCCGGTTCCTCATAGCGGCGGACGCGCGCGAGGCTTTCGACCTGACGGCGCAGCGCGTCCAGTTCGACATAATCGCCGCTGGTTTTCTTCTCCTTGGCGATCAGGGTGAGCAGACGGATTTCCATCCCGTCCTCGATTTTCCGGATAGACGGGGCATCATCCCAACGGTCGCGCTGCTTCCATGCCGCGATCGTCGCGCGGGGAATTGGCTCGCCATTGTCGTTGGCCACCCCATGCAGCGCGAATTCCTCCGCGATCTGGGTGACGCCCCATCCCCGCCAATAAAGGCTGCGCGCGTGGCGGCGGGGATCGAACTGCCACATGGCAGGCGGCATGGAAGAATGAGGATCGTGGTGCGCGGTCATCGCGCCGGACGTTAGGCGGCGCCCCTATGGGCCTGCGCGCCCCCGCTCCTGTCGATAGCCATTCTACAGGACGCCCGGCTTGAGAAACGCGCTCCTTCGGTCCCTTTCTGCATGCGACGCCGCACACCAGCGCCACGCAGCACAGGAACCGCAATCGCCATGGCAAAGAGCAAGTTTTTCCGGGTTTTCGTCGAAGGCTTCACCGCGAGCGACGGCCGCAAGATCGAGGCCGCATGGATCGACGATATTGTGGCCACGTTCAACGCCGCGACTTTTACCCCGCGCATCAACTGCGAGCATATCAAGGGGTTCAGCCCGGAACCGCCGTTCAACTCCTATGGTAGTGTCATCGGCGTCCGCGCCCAGACCGACGAAATCGAAATCGACGGTCAGAAACAGCGCCGCCGCGCTCTCTATGCACAGATCGAGCCGAATGAGCAGTTGCTAAAGATCAACAAGGCCGGTCAGAAGATTTTCACCTCCGTCGAAATCCGCCCCGATTTCGCGGGCACCGGAAAGGTCGGGCTGGTCGGCCTCGCCGTCACCGACAATCCGGCCAGCCTCGGAACCGAAGCCCTCAATTTCTCGGCACTCAAGCCAATGTTCGATGCGCGCAAGCAGCATCCCGACAATCTGTTCTCCGCCGCGATCGAGGCGAATGTGCAAATGGAGACAGAGGGTGCCGATAGCACCGGCATTGCCGATGCGATCAAGGCCGGTTTCGCCGGGGTGGCCGCCATGTTCAGCCGCTCCGAAGAACCGAAGGCGAAGGAGGAACCCAAGCCGAAACCCGCGAACGACAATGGGATCGACATGGCCGCGTTCGCGAGCGCCATGGGCGATCAGGTCGCCGCCGCCATCAAGCCGGTGGCGGACAATCTCGCGACGCTCCGGGGCGATCTCGACGGCCTCAAGGCCAAGCTCGAAACGACTGAACAGCCCGGCTTTTCCCGCCAGCCCGCTTCGGGCGGCGACGCCCAGCACCTCACGGACTGCTGACCCCCGCCAACCGAGTTTTCGCCACCCCCGCCCGATCCCGCCTTTTTCCGGAGAAACCCATGCAGACCTCCACCCGCCTGATGTTCAATGCCTATGTCACCCAGCTGGCGCGCCTCAACAACCTCGATCCCTCGCTTACCGCGGTTCCCGGTGAACTGAAGGAATTCAATGTCGCGCCGGTCATCGAACAGCGCCTTCAGGCCAAGCTGCGCGTCGTCAGCGACTTCATGTCGCGCATCAACACCGTGCCTGTCGTCAACCAGCAGGGATCGCGGGTAGGCGTTGGCGTGGGCCGGTCGCTGGCTAGCCGCACCAACCGCGCCGCAGGTCATGCGCGCAAGCCCACCGATCCGCGCAGTTCCGACGCGATCGACCAGTATTTCTGCAAGAAAACCGACTATGATTATGCATGGGGCTATGAATTGCTCGATGCCTGGGCGCATGAGCCGAATTTCCAGCAACTGTGCCGGGACGCCGTTATAGCCCAGAAAGCCGAAGACATCATCACCATCGGCTTCAACGGCGTCGATGCGGCGGCGGAAACCGACCGCGAAACCTTCCCGCTGTTGCAGGACGTGAACTGGGGCTGGCTCTACAAGATTCGGACCTATGCCTCCGGTCGCGTCATGAGCCATGGCGATCTTGACGCCGATCATATCTATGTCTCCGACACCGGAGCGGCTGATTATGTGAACCTCGATGCACTGGTGTTCGACGCGATCCAGAACCTGCTGCATGAACGGTTCCGCACCGCGACGGACCTCGTGGTCATCGTCGGCAGTGACCTTGTTCATGACAAATATTTCAAGATCGTCAGTGAAGCGGGTGACAAGGCGACGGAACAGGTGGCGCGCGACGTTATCCTGTCGAGCCGCCAGCTTGGCGGCAAGCCGACCATTCAGGTGCCGTTCTTCCCGTCCACCTCGATCCTGATTACGAGCCTCAAGAACCTGTCCTATTACTGGCAGATCGGCTCGGCTCGGCGCTCGATCATCGACAATCCGTCCATGGACCAGATCGACAACTTCGAGAGCATCAACGACGCATTCATGGTCGAGGAATACGGCAAGACCGCCCTTCTCCAGAACATCAAGCTTGGGCCGAAGGCGTAACGCCCTCCGCTCCGCCCGCCTTCATCGAGCAGGAACGACATCATGACACCAGCACGTCGCCATCGGGAGCGCCTAATTGCTTTGGCTGCTGACCCGGCTTCGGTTGTATCCGCTCCTGAAGGCGGGCAACCGCAATTCACCGCGACCGAGCGCACACCTGCGAGCGCTCATCGCGACCGGGAAGCCGCCGCGCATATCGCCAGCGCGTCGGCATCGGTCCCCGCCGTTGCCGCTCCTTCGGCGGCGGGGGCCGACACCGCCGCCCGGCAAATCGGCCTGCGCCTGACGCATGATCTTCGCCGCCTCAAGGAAATCAAGGCCGTTAGCCTCAAGATCGAGGCGAAGCGTCAGATGATCCCCGAATATCTCGATTGGATCAGCGGCTTGCTCGATGCCGACACCGGCGTGGGTACTGGCATCGCCGCCGAAGTCGCGCCAACGATCATGGTTTGGCATATCGATACCGGCGACTACTCTGCCGCCCTTGATATCGCTGAATTCCTTCTCGGCCACAACGCCACCATGCCCGCGCGCTATAATCGCGATGTCGCAACGGTGATTGTCGAGGAAATCGCGGAGGCCGCGCTTAAGGCGCAGGCGGCGGGCGGGACCTTCGACACCAATCCGCTCTACCGCGTCGCCCGGCTGACCGAAGATATCGACATGCATGACGAGGTTCGGGCCAAGCTCATGAAGGCGATCGGCACCGAAGGACTGCGCCTGATCGAAGAAGCACCGGCGTCCGGTGAACTGCGCCCCTCGATAGAGCGGGCGCTGGCGGACCTGCGCACCGCGCAGCAACTGCACGATCGCATCGGCGTCAAGGACAAGATCAAGCGGGCGGAAAAGCTGCTGGCCGTCAATCTGGCGGCCTTTCCACCCCAGACGGAACAGAGCGGCGACACCGCCGCCTGACACGCTCGCCCCCGGCGCTCAGGGGCGGATCGCGCGAGACGGGTGGCTTTCGGGCCTAAGGGCCGTTCTCTGTCCCGATCCTCACCCCTGTAAGGTTTCAGATTGGAGGATCGACCGCCCATGACCTTCGTGCAGCGCCTCGACTGCGACAATAGCGAACTCCCCGCGTTCGATCCCGAACCGGATCAACCGATCGCGGCGACGTGGTTCCCGCCGATCGACCCGGCGGCAATCCGCAAGGAGCACCGCATACGCGACGCTGTTACGGCCGCCCGGCTCCGCAGCGCGCTGATTGCGGCGATCATCAGTGTGACCAATGATCTTGCAAACTGGCGGGCGCGACAGCAGGCCGCAGGCTATGCGAGCCTCGCCGCCATCCCATCCGATTTCGAAATAGACGGCAAGCCGCGCGCCGTGCATCTCTATCTGCGCGCGGTCGCGCTCTATGCGAAAGCCGAAATTGTCGAGCGCTATCGCGACATCGACATGAGCGGGAGCGGCGAACGCCGGGCGGACGATCTTGAACCGACGCCCGGCGAATTGCGCCGCGATGCCATCCATGCCGTTCGCGACCTGCTGGGCAAGTCCCGAACCACCGTGGACCTCATCTAGTGGTGAGCGGCCGCATTCTTGTCGCGCGGGAAGGCGACACGCTCGATGCGCTGATCTGGCGCGAGGCATCGCTAGGCCCGTCGGCTCTTGCCGCCGTGCTGGCGGCCAACCGGGGAATTGCCGATCTGGGCGCGGTCCTTCCAGCGGGAACCAAGATCACGATTCCCGCCGCAGCGCCCGAAACCTCCGCCCTGCCTCTCATCAATCTCTGGGACTGACCATGGACCTCCGCACCTGCGCCCAATCCGCAACCGAACTGATCGGCTCGCTTTCCCCCTCGCTGATCGGTTCGGCAGTCGCGCAGGCGTGGAAACCCGCCCTGCCCTTCCGGGTGCGCTTCCTGCAATGGGTCGTAGGGTCCACGGTCAGCTATTATGCCACCATCGGCATTATCGAGGTGACGGGCTGGAACAGCTTCGCCGCCCAGTCGATCGCCTTCGGCATCGCGCTTGTCGCCTTCGACGCCACGCCCCGGCTGATGCGCGCGGTTGCTGAAACCCTGACGAGCGTGCCGGGCCGCCTCGCTGACCGTTATCTGCCAAAGAAGGACTGACCATGGCCGCTCGCCGGATCGGGGCCGCTGGCCTCGCCATCATCAGGAAATATGAGGGGCTTCGCCTCACGGCCTATCTGTGCCCGGCCAAGGTCTGGACGATCGGATATGGATCGACAGGCCCGCACGTTAAGCCCGGCCTGACCATTACCGAGGCGGCGGCAGACGCGCTGCTGCGAAACGATCTGGCACGCTTCGAAGCTGCTGTTGCGAGGGGCGCGCCGAAATCAAGCCAGGCCCAATTTGATGCCATGGTGTCGCTTGCCTTCAACATAGGCGAAACGGCGTTTCTCGGTTCGACGCTGCTGCGCAAGCACAATGCGGGCGACTATGGCGGTGCCCGCGCGGAGTTCGCCCGCTGGAACAAATCGGGCGGCAAGGTGCTGGCGGGCCTCTCCAACCGGCGCGCCGCCGAAGCGGCACTTTACGCGGCATGATCGGCTTTTCACACCTCGCCATGGCCGGGGCGCTGGCCGCTTGCGCCACCGGCATAGGCGGTTATTTCCACGGCGTCCGCGTGGGCATCGCGCAGGAACAGGCCGCCCAGCACCGCGCTGATGCTGCCGCCGCCAAGGTCCGCGCGGAACTGCAAGGGCAGATCGACCGGTCCGCCACCGCTTTCCAGACAGCGGAAAACACCCGCCAGTCCAGCGTCAGGGAAATCTACCATGAAAGCCAGAAGATCATTGAACGTCCGGTTTACAGCGCTGTCTGCGTCGATGCTGATGGCCTCGGCCTGCTCGACCGTGCCGCCGCGATCGCCAACGGCGATGGTCTCACCCCAGCTACTGGCGTCGCCGCCCCGCCTTCCTCTGGTCCAGCGCGATAGCGACGGGACGATGACGGGGGGCCAATGCCATGCGAGCCTTGCCGGTCTCTATGATGTCGCGGGCCAAATTCGCTCGACACTGATCGAGTTGCAGAAGGAAGCCCGTCTTGCGGGTTGCGCCGGCCACTGACATGGAAAAGCCCGAAAGCCTCCGCAAGTTGCTGCTGGAGACGGTCCCCGGCCTGAAACAGAACCCGGAACGCCTTGCGCTGTTCATCGACAAGGGGGGAATCCACGGCGGCCATGGCCGGTCCCTGTCGTTCGAATATCGCTTCACCCTCAATCTGGTGATTGAAAGCTATGCGGGCGACATGGCGGCGCTGGTCGTGCCGGTGCTGGCGTGGATCGCGGAAAACCAGCCTGAATTGATCGGTGGCCCGGACGCGCAGCCATTCCGCTATGAGGCGGAGATACTGGACGACGAAAGCCGCGACGTTTCGATCTTCATCGATCTGCGCGAGGCTGTGATTGTCGTGCCGCGCGAAGGCGGCGGCTACGGGGTGAAGCCCGCGCCGATCATTTCGCCCGCCTCCCGCGACCGGTTCGACGCAGTGCCGAACTGCACGAAATTGTGGCAGCTATTCCTGAATGATTGCCTGATCGCCCAGACCGGCGATCCCGCATTCGGCCCATGAGTGACGATCTCTCCGGCCTTGGCGATTTCGAGCGTATCGCGTCTGGCCTGCTGGCTGGTCTGTCCGGGCAGGAAATCCGCCGCCTGCGCCGCCGCATGGCGCAGTTCGTGCGCCAGCGCCAGGCCGAACGCATAGGCGCACAGCAAAACCCTGACGGCAGCGCCTATGTTCCGCGCAAAAATGGCGGCACCGGCAAAGCGCGGTCGAAAAAGGGCGCGATCCGGCGCGGCGCGATGTTCCGCCGCCTGCGCCAGCGGGCCTTCCTTCAGATGGGGCTGGACGGCAACGAGATGTGGGTGGGCTATAGCGGAAAAGCTTCGAAAATCGCGAGCACCCATCAAGATGGCAGATTCGACCGGCCCAACAAGAATGCGAAGCTGATGCGCTATCCCCGTCGAATATTGCTCGGGCTGACGGATGCCGAGCGGGATGCGCTGATGGACATGGTGATGGCGCACCTTGGACAGGCGGCCTCCTGATCCTGTCAAAAGGCAATCGACAGGAGCGCCCGCTGGCGTCAACCCCGACCGCCGCCAGACATGGGCGGCATGAGCGCCGAAACCTTCACTGCCGTCGACCTGTCCAAGCTCCCCCCACCTAAGCTGGTCGAGGAACTGGACTACGAAACGATCCTTGCTGAATGGCTTGTCGCCATGAAGCTGGTCATGCCCGGCTATATTGCGCGCGAGAGCGATCCGGCGATGAAGGTCATACAGATCGGCAGCTATCGCGAAATGCTGATCCGGCAGCGCGTTAACGATGCCGCCTATGCAGTGATGCCCGCCTATGCCGAGGGGAGCGACCTTGACCAGATCGGCGCGCGCTCTGGCATCGCGCGGTTCATGCTGGAACCCGGCGATCCCGACAACGGTATCCCGGAAACTATGGAGAGCGACGAGGATTTCCGGCGGCGCATTGTCCTCGCGCCGGAGGGCTTTTCGGTTGCCGGGCCGGAGGGGGCCTATATCTCGCACTCCCTATCAGCCGATGCGCGCGTGCTCGATGCCTCGGCCTACAGCCCGCAGCCCGACGATATCCGCCAGTTGGTGCTTGATGTGCTCGCCGCGCACTCGGCCTCGCCTGCTCTGGTCGCCGCAATGACTTCCGCGCTCGACACCGCGAAATGGCCCGGCGACGTCATTGTCAGCATCTTGTCGCGAGAGGGCGACGGCACGGCAACGGGCGACCTGACGGACGCCGTGAGCGCCTATCTCTCAGCCGAGACACGCCGCCCGCTCACCGATCATGTGATTGCGCAATCGGCCCAGATCATCGCCTACAACGTCGAAGCGGTGATTACGACCTTCAGTGGTCCGGACAGCGCTGTCGTCATGGCAACGGCGCAAGCGAGCCTCGACCGATATGTGGCCGCCAGCCACCGGATGGGCCGCGATATCACGATTTCCGGCCTGCATGCCGCGCTCCATGTGGAGGGCGTTCACAATGTCGCCCTTGTGTCGCCGGTCGCGGACATAATCGTGGACCGCACATCGGCGGCCTATTGCACCGGCACTTCGTTGACCTTTGCGGGTATAGGGGAATGACGCCTCTCCTTCCGCCGAACAGCACCTTGCTCGAACGCGCGCTGGAACTGGCTACCGCGCGAATCGAGGACATCAACACCAACCTGCGCGCGCTCTGGTCGCCCGACGATTGCCCCGAACCGTTCCTGCCATGGCTCGCATGGGCGCTATCGCTCGACAGTTGGTCGCCGGACTGGCCGATCGAGGTGAAGCGCGAGCGCGTTCGCCGGGCGCTCGAAATTGCCCGGAGAAAGGGCACCGCAGAAAGCGTCCGATCTGTCGTGGCAAGTTTCGGCGGATCGGTCGCAATCCGCGAATGGTGGCAGCACGATCCGCCCGCCGTCCCGCATAGCTTCGACCTCGTGCTTACCCTCTCCGCCGCCGCTTTGGCGGGCCAACCAGTCACGGCCGCCTATGTCGATGCGATAGTAGCGGAGGTGCGAAGGACGAAGCCCATCCGCAGCCATTTCACCTTCACGCAGGGCATGACGTCCGCCGCCAATGTCGGCCTCGTCGCAGTCGCCCGCCCCTTTGTCTACGCGCGCCTGCACGGCTCCGCGTCCCCCGCATGATCGGAAAGGATTCCTGATGCCTACCACCACCCTGCGCCAGAGCCATACGGTTGCGCGTGCCTATAGCGATCTCACTACGTCTATCCCCGGCGCTGCAAACAAAGCGGGTTTCGTGAAGCATTTCGGGGGGAATGAAGTCGAAGTTGTTCTGGGCGGGTCCGCTCAGCCCGGCGTGACGGTACGCGGGTCGCCCTTGCCCGTGCGTGGGGAAGAATGGGCGGAAGCGGATCATATCTGGGTGCGCTGTCCTCAGGGCGGTGCGGCGGTTGTCGGCTTTATCGAGATTTCCGAATGACTTTAGCTGTCGGTTGGCCCGGCCATCGTCGCAGGAAACTGGCGGTCGGCCTGAATAAATGGCCCGTGTCTCGCGCAGCCGGAAACGTCACCCTCCCGGCGATCCAGATCGCGGATTTCTCGGCGCGCTCCACGATCCGCAATCCGCCTGCCGCCCTTATCGACGCGGCTGTGTCCGATCATCCCACCGGTGCGGCGACCGCGCTGCAACTCAGTACGAGCGGCACCACTGCCTATTATGTAGATCCCGCGGTCGGGCTGACCAGTCCGGTGGATGTCCGCAAGGGCTATATACAAATCCCGTTCAAGGCCGTGAGCCAGTGCGAACGCATCGGCATCTGGTCGATCGAATTGCACAGCGCGGGCACTCCGGCTGCGCCTACCGGCAACTATCACCAGATCGACCCGTTCGGTGAAGGGCCGTCCGCGCTCAAGCAAATTCTGACGTCCAAGGCCAATGGCGCGGCTCCGGGCCGCTGGCAGGTCTTTGCGGCACACGCCAATGATTTTCAGGCCGTGGGAAGCGGTGCCGACCTCTCAGCGGTCAGGTTCGCGCGCCTGCGCATCCGGGGAACCTCGGGATACACCTGCATTATCCAATTCGGCGCTATCCGGCTCCAGCCTGCTGCGCTGAGAAAGGCGGCTTGTATCATCTACTTCGATGACGGCCACACGAGCGCCTATACAGACGCCTTTCCGCTGTTTCAGGCGAAGGGATGGCGCGCCTGTTTCAACCTGGGCGCGATGGCGCAGACGCTCGATGTTCCGGGGCGCATGTCCACCGCGCAGGTCAAGGCGCTGGTCGCGGCGGGCTGGCAGATGCACGCGCAGGCATTCACCGATGAAACCCTTGCGACTGTGGCGGGAATGACTGCCGCGCAGCGCGATCTTGAAATGAAGAAACAGCGCGAATGGGCCATCCTGAACAGGATCGCGGACCTTCGGCACGGCTCCTATTACAGTCAGGTGACGCAGGCTGAACTTGCTGTCCTCGATATGTTCAAGGCAAATTTTCGTTCCGTTCGCGGGTATTTTTCCGCGCGTGGGGCCAATCCGCCGATGCTGTTCGGGGAAAGCTATCCATGGGCCGATCCTTTGCTTGTCCGCTCCATGGCTGGCGATCACACGCTTGAGCAGTTGCAGGCGCATTGCCTTCAGGCGATTGCCAACAAAGGGGTCGCGGCGTTCACCTTCCATGCATCGATCGCCAACCTTGCCGAATTGCTGGACTGGCTGGACGCCCGCAGGGGCCTGATCGAAGTCCTGACCGAACAGCAGCTTCATGAACGGTTCCATGGCCCGGAAGCAGCCTTTACCGCCGACGAACTGGGGGGCGCACTCGCTGGATGGTACGATGCAGAGGATGCCGCAACGCTCAGCCTGTCCGGCAATCTGGTTAACAGCATCAGGGACAAGCGCACGGGATTGGTGCTCTCACAGACCCTGACGGCCTCCAAGCCCGGAATCGGCTCTGGCGTGATTAATGGAAGGCCCGCGCTCACGACCGATGGGGTCGATGACCACCTTTTCTATGCCGGTGCATCAACCTATCCGAGCGGGTCCAGCCCGTCCGAGATTTGGGCGCTGATCCGGAACGACCTGCAGCCCCTTACCCAACTGAGCATCGCGTTCAGCTATGGGGCGGACAGCGGAAATGTGTCGCGCCGCCTCGGCGCCTCGACCATGACGGGCGGGTCCAGAGCGATGGGCATCACAGGAACCGGTGGCTCCAACGTGCAGGCAGGCGGGCCAACCTCTCTCTCGCCATTTGCGGGGGCGAGGATCGTGCGTTCCGTTCATGGTGCTGACCAGACGACGACTTATGACAACGGCCTGATCGGCTCGACCCTCTCCGCCGTCCCAGCGACGGCCAATGAACGAATTGCCATAGGATCGGGAAATCGCGTCACCAATATGTGGGTCGGCGCGATCAATTCCATTTACATCATCAACCCGCTTCATCCCAACTGGCATATAGTCAATCAGGCAAAATTGCTGATGATGCTTAAAGAGCGCGGAGGTATCGCATGAGCCTGACCGTGATCTTTCCGTCAAGGGCTGACGGCGAGGCGCAGACTTACCTCGATTTCCTCAATGCGCACAATCCGGACACCACGCCCGGCGCGGTCTGGGCGATCCTGCGCCATGATCGCTATGGGCGGCCTGTGGTCCCGTATCTCGGGCCGGGCGGACATGGCGACGACTGGTCGGAACCGCCGGGCGCGGAAACGCTCCGGGCGTCGGGCGTGCTGGCGGAACGTGTCGAATGGATGGAGGAATAATGCAATCGCGCGTCTTGTTCCTGTCGTAAGTCTATCGACAGGATAGGTCGCTGGCACCCCGGCATCGCAGCCCGACAAGGAGGTTGATCCATCTCCGATAGGGCTGTGCATGAGCGACCTCATTTTCACCGTCACCACCGCAGGGCGCGCCGCTCTGGTCAATGCGGACAACACCGGAACGGCTCCCGTGCTTGTCAGCCATTGCGGCGTCTCGCCGGTAGCCATCACCGCCGATCCGGCGACAACCGCCATTCCGGCGGAAATCAAGCGGATTTCCACGCTCGCGGGCGATGTAGTGGCCGACGACACGATCCATGTCACCGTGAGGGACGAAAGCGCGGATGTTTACTCCCTGCGCTCGATCGGCCTGTATCTGGCGGATGGCACGCTTTTCGCGGTCTACAGCCAGTCCGCCGCGATCATGGAAAAGTCCGCGCAGGCGATGCTGCTGCTGACGGTGGACATCCAGTTCCCCGACATTGACGCCACCAGCCTGACTTTCGGCGATACAAATTTCCTCAATCCCACCGCCACCACCGAACGGCAGGGGGTGGTGGAGCTGGCGACGGACGAGGAAACGGCAATCGGCGCGGATAGCACGCGCGCGGTGTCTCCCAAGGGCGTGAAGAGCGCCGTCACGGGATGGCTGAATGACCGGTTCGGCGCGGGCGCGCCTTCCTCCTTCGTCAAGGGGTTGCTGGCGCTCGCCAGCGCCACGCTCTTCCGGCAGGAAATCGGCCTCGGCAACGTGGACAACACCAGCGATGTGAACAAGCCGATCAGCAACGCCACCCAGAACGCGCTGAACACGAAGGCCGATGCCGCGCGAACCGTCACTGCGGGCAACGGGCTGACCGGCGGCGGCTCGCTGGCCGCCAATCGCACGGTTGCGCTCGGCACGCCTTCGACCATCACGACCGGGACAAGCAACAGCGTATCGAGCGAAAGCCACACCCATGCACTGACGATCGCCAAGGCAGATATTGGCCTCGGCAACGTGGACAACACCAGCGATGTGAACAAGCCGATCAGCAACGCCACCCAGAACGCCCTGAGCGGCAAGACGGCATTGACATCCGCCAATCGACCGGGCGTTACGCGCCTGTATCGGCGGGACGAAGACAGCAATTTCAGCGTACAGATTATGTGGGATGGCGGACGCTGGTTCTTGCGCGGCTATCAGGGCGATGCGTTTCACGCGGAAGCCCGTGTTGCCTATGCAGATTATGCGGCGAGCGCCGGAGGCGTGGCGTGGGGCAATGTGTCCGGTCGGCCAACCAATCTTTCTGCCTTTTACAATGATCCCGGCTACATCAATGCCGAAGGCCGAGCCTATCCGCGCAGAGTTGGCGGGGGCAACATCAATTTCAATTGGTCGGGCCAGGCGGGCCAGCCCTTATGGCTCTGGGGCGGCAATGACGGCGATAATATGTACGTCTACAACCCGTCGAACTTCTCCGTCGCCTATGCCGCGAATGCCGGATATGCAGGCGGTGCCGGTAACTCGGACACGGTGGACAATCTCCACGCCTCCGATTTTGTCAAATATTGGGATTACTCATTTGGTTCCAATGCCAATGGTTACTGGCGCAGGACTCCCGATGGCGTGATCGAACAATGGGGCACCGTGACAGGTAGCTTCCCCGAGGGCGGGGCCGTAAGATATTTTCCAATTCAGTTTACTGACGTAGATAGTATCAATCTTCAAGTTACCGGTTTGAATACAAATTCTGTTACTTGGAACGACATGTGGACGCAATCGGGCGTAGTTTCTCTTACGCAGTTTATTGTCGTTTTCCAAAGCCCCTCATCCGGCAATCAGGGATTGGGTTGTCGCTGGCGGGCAATTGGAAAATAATACTACAGACAGGGTAGAACACATGACCATCTATTTTCATGCGGCAAGTGGCAGCTTCTACGATACCGCGCTTCATTCCGATATTCCAAAGGATGTTAAAAAGGTCGCGGCGACACGGTATCAGAAGCTGGTGAATGACCTTTGCGCCGGGAAACAGATTGCTGCGGACGACGCCGGAAACCCTACTTCGGTAGAGCCTGAAATGCTTATGAGCGAGACTCAGCGACTGGCCGTGGTTCGCAAGCGCCGCGACCGGCTATTATCCGCCTGCGATTACATCATGATGCCCGATTATCCGATTGCCGAGCAGGTGAGAACAAATTGGGCTGTTTATCGGCAGGCTTTGCGCGATTTGCCTACCAATTTCACTGGAGACTTAACGGCGCTCAACTGGCCCACGCCGCCACAGACCCCCTCCGATCTTCCCACCTGAAATGGGGGAAGGGGTGCGCCAACACCCCTCACCGCGCGAACGGACCGCGCACATCCGGCAACCCTGTTGCCTTCTGTCCCACCGCCGACTCACGCGGCGATGTTCTCTTTCTGTTCTAGGATGTGCCTGATGTCTATATCGTGCTTGCCCGTTTCCCCGGTTTCCCCTGTCGCGCCTTATGTGGGCGGCAAGCGTAACCTTGCCCGCCATATCACGGCGCTGATTGCCTCGATCCCCCATGAAACCTATGCCGAGCCGTTCATCGGAATGGGCGGTGTCTTCCTGCGCCGCCGGTTCCGTCCGAAGGCGGAGGTTATCAACGACATCAGCGAAGACGTGACGACACTGTTCCTGATCCTTCAGGAGCATTACGCCTATTTCATCGACCACCTGCGCTTCCGTCTGTCGAGCCGCGCGGAATTCGAGCGACTGGCGGCACTCGATCCGGCCAAGTCCCGGATGACCGACCTTAACCGCGCCGCCCGCTTCCTCTATCTCCAACGCCTCGCCTTTGGCGGCAAGGTGACGAAACGCAATTTTGGCGTCAGCCCGTCACGTCCAGCGAGCTTCAATGTGACGCAACTCGAATCGATGCTTGCCGATCTCCACGAGCGCCTTGCCGGGGTGATAATCGAGCGCCTGCCGTGGTCGGATTTCATTGCGCGCTATGATCGTCCAGCCACGCTGTTCTACCTCGATCCGCCCTATTTCGGCTCCGAGAATTACTATGGCGACGGCATTTTCAGCCGGAACGATTTTGCAGCAATGGCCGCCCAACTGGCGGCGATCAAGGGCAAGTTCCTGCTGTCGATCAATGATACGCCGGAAATCCGGCAAATCTTCTCCGGTTTTCACCTTCTGCCGGTGACGACTCGCTATGCCCTTTCAGGCAACCCCGAAGCCAAAAGTAAGGCAGTGGGCGAACTGATCGTCGGGAACGTCCCGCTTCCGGCCAACGATTGATCCTGTCATAAGCCAATCGACAGGATAGCGCCCGCGCTTCCTCGCGCGGCGCGCGGCATGGTCCACGCCATGACCGCCAATCCGTCCGACATTCAGAGGCTCGTGGGCGATATCATTCGCCCCGGCCTTGTCGCGTCCGTCGATCTCGCCGCCGATCCGCCCACCTGCACGGTGGAGATTGGCGACATGATAACCGGGCCGCTACCCTTTTTCACCCTGCGCGCCGGGCGCGTGCGCATTTGGTCCCCGCCCGGCGTCGGGGAACAGGTCGTGCTGCTCTGCCCGGAGGGAGACACGAACAGCGGCATCGTCCTGCCCGCGCTGTTCTGCGACGCCTTCCCGCCCCCCAGCAGGTCGCCCGATTTGGCTATGGTCGCGTTCGATGATGGCAGCGCGCTGTCCTACGACATGGCCGCGCATCATCTGGTGATCGCGCTGGCGGGCGGCTCCGCAGCGATCGACGCGCCCGGCGGCATCACCATCAACGGCAATGTCGCGATCACCGGCAAGCTCACCGCCTCCGACGATGTGATGGCGGGTGGCGTCAGCCTCAAGAGCCACAAGCATGGCAGCGTCCAGCCCGGCAGCGGACAGTCCGGGGGGCCGCAATGACCGGCATGAACCGCCATACCGGGCGCGCGATCGACGGCGACGACGACCTAGCGCAGTCCATTGCCGATATCCTCACCACGCTATTGGGCACACGGGTGGCCCGCCGCGATTATGGCGGGCTGCTGATGTTGCTGGTTGACCAACCGCAGAACCCCGCGCTGCTCGTCCGCCTCTATGCATCCAGCGCGCTGGCGCTCTCGCGCTGGGAAAAGCGCCTTCGCGTCTCCGGCTTCAGCCTGACACCCGGCGCGGACGGCAAAGCCCTGATGACAATCACCGGCACCCGCCGCGACGGTGGCCGCGCCAATTCACTCACCCGCCTGACCATCCCTCTATCCCTTTCCTGAAAGGACCATCATGCCCGATTTCCATGGTATCCAGACCGTCGAGGTCAGCACCGGCACCCGCTCGATCACGACTGCCGCAACCGCGATCATCGGGGTTGTCGTCACCGCGCCCGATGCCGTTGCCGCCGATTTCCCCCTTAATACGCCTACCCTCATCACCGATGTGGAAGCCGCGATCGGAAAGGCTGGCGGCGCGGGCACCATGCAGACGACGCTCCGCGCGATCTCCAACCAAGCGCGTCCGGTAATCGTGCTGGTGCGCGTCGATCCCGCCGAGGAAGAGGAAGACCTGATTGCCAACGTCATCGGCACCACGACCGCCGGGGGCCAGAAAACCGGGTTGCAGGCGTTGCTGGCAGCGGAAGGCCGGGGCTTGCCAAAACCGCGCATCATCGCCGCTCCCGGCCTCGACGGGCAGGCTGTCACGGCCGCCATGATCGTGGTCGCGAAGAAGCTGCGCGGCATGGTCTATGCCGGTGCCAGGGGCGATACGGTCGCGGAGGCCGTCACCTATGCCGGTCAGTTCGAAGGGCGCGAACTCATGCTGCTCTGGCCGAATGTGAAAGCCGCGAATGAGGCGGGTGCGACCGTCATCGTTCCCGCCGCCGCATTTGCCATCGGCCTGCGCGCCGCGATCGACCGCGATGTTGGTTTCTGGAAAACCCTGTCGAACGTCAGCTTGCAGGGTGTGCTGGGGCTGGAGCGCGATGTCCAGTGGGACATTACCAATCTGGACACCGAAGCCAAGCTGCTGAACGACGCGGGCATCACCGCAGTGGTCAATGCCAATGGCGGCTATCGCTTCTGGGGCAACCGCACCCAGTCTTCGGACCCCCTTTTCGCCTTCGAAAGCGCCGTGCGCACGGCCCATGTCCTGCTCGATACCATCGCCGCCGGGTTGCTGTGGGCGGTGGACAAGGATCTTCGGCCGCATCTGGTGAAGGACATCGTGAACACCATCAATGCCAAGCTGGATGAACTCAAGTCGCGCGGCGGGCTGATCGGTGCGAAGGCGCGATACAATCCGGCGAAGAACAGCCCGGAAACGCTGTCCGCTGGCAAGCTCTGGATCGACTATGACTATACGCCGGTCCCGCCGCTCGAACAGTTGACCCTCACCCAGAAGATTACCGACGAATATTTCGTCGATTTCGCGGCGAGCATCGCTGCCTGACCGGCCACCCTCCCCCTTTTCTGAAACGGAGTTTGCACAATGGGACTTCCCCGTACCTTGCAGGATATGATGCTCTTCAACGAGGGCAATGCCTATCTCGGTCAGGTCAGCAGCATCACCTTGCCCAAGCTGACACGCAAGCTGGAGGCGTGGCGCGGCGCGGGCATGCCGCGCGCCCTGAAGCTCGACATGGGCGCGGGCGATGACCTCGACCTTGAATTTACCGCAGGCGGCCCGCTCAAGGACGTGTTGAGCCAATATGGTCTGCTGCGCGTCGGCGGGGCCTATCTGCGCTTCTCCGGCTATTATCGCGATGACGAGAGCGGCGGCGACGTCAACATCGATGTCATCGTTCGCGGCCGCCATGAAGAAATCGATATGGGCGAGGCCAAGCCGGGCGAAATCAGCGAATTCAAGGTGAAGACCGCCGCCGCCTATTATCGGCTCGACTGGAATGACGTCCCGCTGATCGAGGATGACCCGATCAACCGTATCCTGATCGTGGACGGTCAGGACCGGCTTGCCCGCCAGCGCCAGATGCTGGGCCTGTAATCCCCACCGGGGCGGCAACGGTCGCCCCGCCCCCTCCCCCCTCCATTGAAAGCTATCGGACATGAAAACCAAATCGGATGAAACAAGCCTGCCCGATGCCATTTCCGCGCCGGTCATGGCCTCTGTCACGTTGGACCGGCCTTTGCACCGGGGCGGCAAGGAAATAGCGACGGTGCAGGTCCGCAAGCCCAACAGCGGCGAATTGCGGGGCCTCAGCATCTCCGCGCTGCTCAACCTCGACTATGGGTCGCTGGAAAAGCTGCTCCCTCGCGTCACATTGCCGCGCCTCAACGCGCCGGACATTGCCGCGCTCGATCCCGCCGATCTCGTCCAGTTGGGCAGCGAGGTGATGGATTTTTTGCTGCCGAAGCAGAAGAAGGCGGAACTCTCCCCGACCGAATAGAAACGGTCATGGCCAATATCGCGGCTATCTTCCACTGGCCGCCACAGGCGATGGAGCATCTGCCCGTGGCGGACCTGATGGGCTGGCATGCCGAGGCCATCGCTCGCCTTCCCAAAGACCAATCATAGGGCGTCCCCATGGATCGCAATCTTCGTATCCGCATGCTGCTCGATGCCGGTGACAGGATAACCCGGCCAATGCGGGATGCCGCCGCCGGTTCCTCGCGGCTGGCGCAATCGCTCAAGGCGACGCGCGAAAGTTTGCAAGCCGTGAAACGGGCACAGGCCGATATCGGTGCTTTCCGCGAATTGAAATCCGGCCTGTCCGAAACGGCGCAGAAACTTGCTAATGCGCGTGCCAAGGCAACGGAGTTGGGCCGCGCGCTCGCCCAGACGGAAAACCCCACCCGTAAGTTGCGGACGGAGTTCAACCGGGCGAAAAAGGAAGCGCTGGAGCTTGCGACCACCCACCAGCGCCAGCATGGCGAGTTGCAGACCTTGCGGACCCGGCTGAACGCGGCGGGAGTGGCGACCGGTGATCTGGCGAGCCATGAACGCCGCCTGCGCACCGAAGCCGCGCGGGCGAATGACACGCTGCGCGATCAGCAGCGGCGCTTGCAGGAAGTGACCGACCGTTCCCGCCGCATGGCCGACGCGCAGGAGCGTTTCGGCAGGATTCAGGGCACGGCCACCGGCCTCGCCGCTGGCGGTGCCGCCGCGATCGGGACCGGCGTGACGATTCTCAACCCGCTGGGTGCCGCTGTTGACGATGCGGCGGAATATGAATCGACCATGACGGACATCAACCAGAAGGTGAACCAGTCGCGCGAGGCTGGCCGGTTGATGGGCGAACGGTTGCGGCAGGCGGCCGTCGCGGTCAACCAGATGCCCGCGGACTTGCAGCGAGGGGTCGATGTGTTGACGGGCTTCGGTCTGGACGGACAGGCCGCCGAGCGGATGATGTCGCCCATTGGCCGCGCAGCCACCGCCTATAAGGCGGAAATGGAGGATTTGAGCCGCGCGGGATTCGCCGCCTACGATAATCTTAAAGTGCCGATCGAGGACACCGGAAAGGCGTTCGACATCATGGCGGAGGCCGGAAAACGCGGGGCCTTCGAAGTGAAGGACATGGCCCAGTATTTCCCGGCGCTCACCGCTTCCATGCAGTCGCTCGGTTCGTCCGGCGTCAATGCGGTGGGCGACCTTGCCGCCGCGCTTCAGATTACGCGCAAGGGGGCGGGAGACAGCGCAGCCGCCGCGAATAATCTTCAGAACCTCCTGTCGAAAATCAATGCCGGCGACACGGTCAAGAATTTCGCGAAGTTCGGCATCGATATTCCCGCCGCCATGAAAAAAGCGGCAAAGGATGGCCGAAGTCCGATCGAGGAAATTGTGCGCCTGACCCAGAAGGCGACCGGCGGCGATCAGGCGAAGCTTTCTTCTCTCTTTGGCGACATGCAGGTTCAGCAGGCCCTGCGCCCCTTGATGTCCGCCTTCAACGAGTATCAGGAAATCCGTGCCGGTGCGCTGGCGGCGGAAGGCGTCGTCAACCAAGATTTCGCTGATCGTATGCTCGACAGCGCCGAAAAGACGAAGGCGCTGAAAATTCAGGCGGGCCAACTGAAAGCGGCCATCGGCAATCAGCTTATGCCGACGGTCGGGGCGCTGTCCGAAAAGCTGTCCGGTTGGGCCAGCAATTTGGCCGAACTGTCGAAGCGCCACCCGAATATTACCCGCGCCCTCGCGCTGGCGGCGGGCGTTCTCGGCGGCCTGTTCGTCGTGCTGGGCGGCGGCGCGATCGTCCTCGCGGCTATCGTTGCCCCCTTTGCCGCCCTGGCAGGGGCGGCCACATTGCTGGGCATCGGCATGCTGCCGCTGATCGGCATAGCAGCGGGCATTGTCGCAGGCATCGCCGCGCTCGCCGCCGGGGCATACGTGCTCTATGCGAACTGGGAGAGCGTCAAGACGTGGTTCTCCAGCCTCTGGCAAGAGATAAAGGGCTATTTCAGCGGCGGCATAGCCGGTATCGGTGCGCTGCTCATGAATTTCTCTCCCATGGGCCTGATGTATGCGGGCGTTGCCAAGCTGCTGGGCTGGCTGGGCATCGATATTCCCAACCGGCTGACCGGTGCGGGCCGGGCGATGATCGAGGGCCTTGTAAAGGGCATCACCGGGGCGCTGGGCTGGCTGAAAAACGCCGTCAGCAATGCCGCGACCAGCGCCGCCAACTGGTTCAAGGAAAAGCTGGGAATCCACAGCCCGTCCCGCGTTTTCGCGCAGTTCGGCAACTTCATGATGCAGGGGCTTGATGTCGGCATCAATGACGGCGCGGAACACCCTGTCTCCCGCATCAACAGGTTGGCGGCCGAAATCAGCCGGGCCATGGTCGCGGGCGCATCGATCCCGGTGCTGGCCGCCAACCCGACGGCCGCCTCGCCCGGCAGCGGGGGCATGGCATCGATCGGGCCTGTCACCATCAACATCAAGCAGCAGCCGGGGCAGGATAGCCACGATCTCGCGCGGATGATTGAAGACATCATCAAGAAATTGCAGCGGCGCGATGCCGCCGCCGCGCGGTCCAGTTTCGATGACGATCCCGATTATGGGGCATTCGCATGAGCGCGGTCATGGCATTCGGCATGTTCGTCTTTTCGATGCCGACGCTGCTCTACGAGCAATTGCAGCGCCGCACCGATTTCCGGTACGGGCGGACCCCACGAGTGGGCGCGCGGGATGCCTCGCAGTTCATCGGCCCCGGCGACCAGACCATTTCCCTTTCCGGCTCGACGCATTTCGAGCTGGGCGACGGCGAGGTATCGCTCGATGAACTGCACGGCATGGCGGCCGAGGGCGAGGCGCAGCCGCTGGTTTGCAGCAACGGGCGGGTCTATGGCAATTTCGTAATCACCGGCCTGGATGAACGCCACCGGTTGTTTGCAACGGACGGCACGCCGCTGGCGATCGATTTTGCAATCGACCTGCTCCGGGTCGATGACGACGCGGAAGACAATGCCACCGCCGACGCCGAAGCCGCGAGCCTTTCCGGCGCGGCGGCGACCGTAGGGGAAGTCGCGTCCTCTTCCGGCCTGACCGCCACCGTGGGCAAAATCACCGATCTTGCCGGGTCCGTCACCGCCAGAATCAATCAGGTCAATGTGATGATGGAGCGGCTTTCGCCGCAGATCGGGGCGATGACGCGGACGCTGGATATGCTCGGCATTGTCGATGCACGCGCGCTGTCCGGCATCCGCGAGACCATCACCGCGCTGGGGCGCGGCGCGGCGGCTTCGTCGGCACAGGCGCAAGCCCTGCTCAATCTGGGGCTGGGCGCGGGCGGGGTGGCGGCGGGCATGGCGACAAACCCGTCCGCCACGGTCAACGATGTTCTCGGGCGCATCAGCGCCCTGCCCCACAGCCAGCAGGGGACTGTTATATCCGGCCTGTTCGGACAGGGCAATGCAGCCACTATCGGCGCTCTCGTCCAGAATTATGACCGGCTCCAGCAGGAGCTTGGGGCATGACCACTATCGTACCCGTTCCGGATTTCCGGATCACGCTGGATGGCAAGGATTTGACCTCTCGCATGAAGCCGCGCCTTGTCGAACTGTCCCTGTCGGAAAAGCGCGGCGGCGAGGCCGACCAGTTGGACCTTACCTTGTCCGATCATGACGGAGCGCTCGCCATCCCGGAACCCGGCGTGATGCTGACCCTGCAAATTGGATGGCTGCGCGGCACCGGCGTTCCGGTGGGCCTCGTCAGCAAGGGGGGCTACATCGTCGATTCGGTCGAGCATGGCGGCCCGCCGGATGTCATCACGCTACGCGCCCGCTCGGCGGATTTGTCGGGGGAACTGCGAACCCGCCGTGAAGGCAGTTGGAAGGATACGACGCTGCAAGCGGTCATTTCGGAAATCGCGGGGCGCAACAGCCTGTCGCCCAAGATCGCGGAGAAGCTGGCGGCCATCGCCGTCCCCTCCCTGATCCAGAGCCGCGAAAGCGACATGGCGGTCCTCAAACGCCTCGGCAAGGAGCATGATGCCGTTGCCACCATCAAGGGCGGTGCGCTGATCTTCGCCCCGATCGGCGCGGGCATCACCGCCAGCGGCAAGACGATCCCACCTGCCACCCTCGCCCGCCGCGATGGCGACCGGCACCGATATTCGATCGAAAAGCAGGACGAAAGCACCGGCGTGGAAGCCAGCTATCACGATCTGAAAACCGGCAGGAAAAAGAAGGTTCAGGCGGGCGATAAAGGCAAGGTGCGCAGGCTGGCGCGCACCTACCCGACCGAGGCGGCCGCCCGTGCCGCTGCCAAGGCGGAACATGGTCGGCGGGGACGCCTGCCGGTCAAGATGTCATTCGACCTGGCGCGCGGCCGCGCGGACCTCTTTCCCGAACGCAAGGTGACTGTCAGGGGTTGGAAACCGGAAATCGACAAGACACAATGGCTGATTTCCGCCGTTTCCCATCGCCTTTCCACCAGCGGGTTCACAACCTCGATCGAGATGGAAGCGATTTGAAATAAGTGCGGCAATGCCGCATTTTCTTCTTGCATTTGGTGCGGCAATGCCGCATTAAAGTGGCATGCACACGGTAGTCGAAACCCCGGAATATCTCACCGCCGCCAAGAAGGCGGGCATGACGGAAACCGAACGGCAGGCCGCTGTCGATTTCCTCGCCGCCAACCCGGATGCGGGTGACATCATTCCGGGCACCGGCGGATGCCGCAAGGTCCGTATCGCCAAGCAGGGCGGCGGCAAGTCCGGGGGCTATCGGATCATCACCTACTATGCCGACATGGAAACGCCCGTCTTCCTGATGACCGTCATCTCCAAGGGGAAGCAGGCCAATCTGACGGATCGGCAGAAGAATGAGCTTCGGAAAGGAAAATAGGATGGACAAGGAAGATTTCGCCAGCCTGAAGCGCGCCATCGCGCAGGTCGAGGCGTATAAGGAGGGCGCGCGGGAAGGCTATGTCACGCATGAACCCATCGACGTGAAGGCGGTGCGCGCCGCCACCGGCCTCACCCGCAATGCCTTTGCGGAGCGGTTCCACCTGCCTGCCCGGACCGTGCAGGACTGGGAACAGAACCGGCGCCAGCCTGATGCCCCGGCGCGGGCGCTGCTCGCCCTGATCGCGAAAGATCCGGACGGCATCGCCCGGATGCTGGCCAACTGAAATCGGGCGCGCCGCGCGGGCAGCTTGCCGTCAAGGTCCGTACTGGCGGTATTCTCGCGCGCACGCCGCCTCTGTCAACTGCGCTTCAGTTCGTCAGCTTTAACCCCCGCCTTTGTCGCCGCGCTCGTCAAGCCCGCCACACAAACGAGCGTGGGGCCTTGAAATGCCTGAATTGCATCTCTCATCTCTGCTTGGGCTGAAACAGAGCCAGAATTGTCGAGCGCTTTTTTCATTGATCCTGCGGCCGCCCATTTGTTGATATAGGCACTTTCACATGCCTTGATCGTCTCCGCCAATTCTTCTTTGATTTCCGCACCAACGCTTTCGGGTACGTCAATATCCTTAATCTCTCTTGACGTGGAAAGGCAGGCGCTCTCCATGCGATCCGCAGCCTGATATGCCGAAACAGCATCGCCGCTTTGCGCGGTATCCGCAACAACCTTCCCCGCCCGGTCGCAGCTTGCCACCGTGTCCAGGAACTTGTCATAATAGGCTATCATGTCCACCTTTGCGGTCGGACCGGGCTTGCCATTGTCGGCTTCCTTCGCTGCATCGGCGGATCGCGCGGGTGCGGTTGCATTTCCCTTCGGCTCCGGCAACAGGCCGCCGCCAATAAGCATCAGTAAGAACGAAAGCCCTATCCCCAGACCGGCCCGCTTCCGCGTACCCATATACAGACGCGGAAGCGGCTTGAATAAAGCAATGAGCGCAGCGACGGACAGGAACGTCGCCCCGAGCACGAAGATAAAGCCCAAGAATTCCTGCATCATTCCCCCCATCAATTCCGCCTAGCGGCTCACCGCCCAGCACTCCCGCGCAAGCCGCCGCCCGTCATCCCATTTGGCGACGTAGACGGCATGCCCCCGCATTACCTGCGCACAGGCCAGATTGCGGCCCCCCGCATAGACCTGCGCAACCACCCTTCCATATCGGTCACGCTTCACCGGCACAAGGCGGACCGGCCCTTTCAGCATGGCCGAAAGGCTCCGTTTTGACGCGACCCCATTCCCCGGCGCACATCGACGCCCTTTCGGGCAACCGTGTAGTTCCGGGGCGTCGATCCCCAGCAAGCGGTAGCGCTGGCCACGGCAGTTGACAGTATCGCCGTCGCTCGCGTGACAGGCACTGGCGGCGATGGTCAGCAGAAAAGGCAGGATCACCGGGACTTGCTCCACTTTTCCACAACGAAATTCATCGCCACGCGGTTAACCTCTTTCCTACCAATGCCGCCTTAGTCAGAATTAGAACGAATCGAGAACAAAAGGAGGCATGTAAATTGAGCGGGGGAGTGAAGCGGTTGACGCCGGGTTGTGAATTTGCCTGCGCGCACTGCACCGTCAGGTGCGCGGCGCTTGTTCAGATTCGGGATGATCTGTGGCGGGAAATCGAGGTGCTTCACCGGCTGCAAGCGATGCAGCCGCGATTGGATCGAGCGCAAGAGGTCCGATCGCTGCAAGACCAGATGGAAGCCGTCGAGCAAGAATTTCAGCGGCTTCGTCCTTTGTCGCCCCCTCAGGCACCAGCACCAGCAGGCTTCGGAACATATCGCGCAATGCGGCTTCACTAGGAAGCGCAACAGGGAGGCTGATCCATTGGAGGGCGGATCGCTGCGCTTCAATTTCCCGCGCCTCAGGCTCGGCCTCCTGATCGCTCAATCCCGCGAGCTTCATTACCTCATTAGGATCGACGCCATGGCGAGCAAATATCGCCGCAATCCGGCGTGTTAGATCGAGAGGCAGCGCGGGTTTCTTATATTTAGTTGGCGATTCGTAGAAAGAGTATGTCCCCAGCGGCAAATCCAATTCAGCAGCTAAGGCCCGCACGGTTATGCGCGGCTTGGCCTGTTTTCTTAATTCCCTGAGGCGGGTGCTCACGTTTTCCATCCACATACCATCCGAAATTTTCGCACAAAGTATCATGGAAATTTTGACTTGCATTTTGTCCGAATTTTTCGGACATGGTGGTTATGGATCACGACCCAACCCTGTTTGACCTCTTCCACGGTATCCGCCCGATGGCGCGTGCGATCGAAGAACCCCCTTCAACTGTCGCTTCGTGGAAGCGGGTGGGCCGCATTCCTGCTGAAAAGCAGCCGCATGTACTGGAGGTTGGGCTGTCCCTTGGCCTTCCGATCACCGCTGAGCATGTGGTTTTCCCCCTCGGTCGGCCCGATGCCGCCCCTTCCTCCCCTCTATCGGAACAGCCGGGCGCGGTCCCTTGCGATCGGCAAGCCGAATTGCAACGAAAGGATATCGCATGATTGCGAAGCGTACTCCTTGGAAATTCGAGGAAAACCCGTCTGCCTTCCATTTCGGGCAGGTGGTGGACGCCCTGAACGATGCCGTCTGCACACCGCACGGCGCGCATTCGAAGGACATCGGGCTGCTGACCGCTGCCGCGCCGGACATGCTCGCCAGCCTCGTGGAACTGGTCGAGGCGATCGATTTCGAAATCGAGCAGCGGAAACAGGGTGGCAACGCCGAAGACTGGGCGGACCTTCAGGAGCGATCGAACCGCGCCCATGCCGCGATCGCGAAGGCTGGGGGCCTGCTATGAGCTATTCCCGCATCATCTCCGCGCGCCAGTTCGGGAAATCCCTCGCCCGAGAGGCATCCGTGGACCGGGCGGTATTGCTCGCCCTCTTTGAAGCCGGGGGCGAACTGGATTTCGTCAGCCTTTACACCCTTCTGCCCGTTACGCGGCGCGAGCTTTTCCGATCGCTCAACCGGCAGCACACGCTGGGCAATGTGAAGCGGCACCGCACCGGCGAACCCATCGCGCTCACCGCGTCCGCCCGCGCCGCGATCGATGCCGGGCGCGCGGGCTATGCGCTGGAGGCGCTGGCCGCATGAGCTTTCTCACCTTCGCCGCCGCCATCGGTGCCGTCGCCGTCGCCCTCTTTCTTGTCGGCGTCGCCTTTTCCGTCGCGGGCTTCATCCGCGATTTCATCAAGCTGTTCTGACAGGAGCGACCATGCCACGCCATGATATCCCGCGCATCGAGCGGTATCGCGACGATCCCGCCGCCTATTTCCGCGCCCAGCAGCGCCAAGGCCAGAGGCTCTATCTTACGGACCTCCAGCTTCGGCAGGTGATACGGTTGCAGGAAGAAGCGCAGGACGAGGGTATCTCACTCCCCCCGCCCTATCCCCCGCCCTATCGCTGGTATCATTATGCCCTGTTCGTCCTCTTGGGCTTCCTTGCCATCTTTGCCCTGTGCGCCATGGGGAGGCCGGGGGCGTGATTCACCGGCCAGGCCAGAAGATGGACGCGCAATCCTGCCGCTATTGCAATGGGATCGGCTATATCACCGTCACGCTCGCGTTTGTCCATGGACACCGCCAAAGGGTCAAGCGTCGCTGCCATCATATCGTCGGTGATCCCTTTGCCGAGAACGCTACGATAGCGAAGGCGGAAAAGAACGCATGACACCCCGCGACGTGAAGCCTCTCCGCGCCGCATCATGCTTCTCCGGCATCGGCGGTGCGGAATGTGCGCTGCCTGAGGCAGACTGGCTATGGTGCGCGGAAATTGAGAAGTTCCCCAGCGACATGCTCGCAACGCGCTTCGGCCATCCCAACCTTGGCGACATCACCGCGCCGGATTTCATCGATCGCGCCCGCTCCTTCGGCCCTCTCGACCTACTCGCAGGTGGCCCACCTTGTCAGGCGTTCTCCGTTGCAGGTTTACGCAAAGGCATGGCCGATCCGCGCGGCCAATGCGGCAGCCGATGGCCCGCGCTACAAGGCGCGGGGAAATGCGTGGGCGGTCGCCTGCGTGCGTCCGATCATGCAACGGATCGCCGCCTATTTTCTTATGCACAAAGTCCTCGTCCACGCCGGAAATAAGGCTACCCAATGACCAAGCTCCGCGCCCCTCTTTCCTTCTCGCAGGCAATAACCCTGATCGCGGGCACGATCGGGTGGAAACAGGCCGCGCGCATCACGCGCAGGTCCGTTCGCACGGTGCGCCACTGGAGCGAAAGCGACCGGCGTGGCTCACCGACGCTCGATCAGGCGATCACGCTCGATCGCGCGCACCTTGCGGCGGGCGGCGACTATCCGCCGATCCTCGAAAGCTACGCCCGACAGTTGGATGTCCATTTGCTCGCCACCATGGCATGCCGAGCCGTGCTTGCCGATGATATCGCTACCGCCGCGCGTGAAACGGCGGATGCGATAGCTTGCTCTATTCAGGTGACGCAGCCGGGTACGGCGCCCGCCGTCATCCACCGCGCAATTGTCGAGGCAGAGGAATCGAGCGGGGCCGTGCTGCGCCTGCTGGCCCGCCTCAAATCCTTCCTGCCCGGCAATTCCGCCACCGCCTTTCAACCTGGGGGAGAAAAATGAGGACGCCCAAGCTACCATCCATCTATTGCCCGCACTGCGATACCAAGGCCATCGCCCGGTCCAGCGAAAAGATCATCGCTACCACGCGCGAAGTCCGGATGATCTGCCCGAACGAGCACTGCGCCCATGTGTTCATTGCCGAAATAACCGTGGTTCGCACCCTTGCGCCCAGCTTGATGCCGAAGGCGGGCGTTTTCATCCCCGGCGGCAATGAGGACCGGCGGCGCACCCGGCCCAATCCGGGCAACGACAACCATCCCGAACCGGCCAATGACGACATGGACCGGCCCGCAGCCCGGCTATCCGATATGACATGATCCCCACGCCCGCCTGACCGGGCGCCCCCTTCCCGTCCTCACACCGCGACCCGGCGCACCCCGCTGCCGGGAACGCCCTTCCTTTGCCTGAAAGAACGCCACCCCCGATGCAGATGCGTGACGACATCAGACGAGAATTGCTCTCCCGGCTGCGTGCCGATTTCAAATGGAAGCGCGAAAAGGGCAAGTGGTTGCAGGAAGGGCTGTGCCCGGATTGCAAGCAATACAAGGTCTTCACCCACGCGGAAAACCCGTGGACGCTCAAATGCGGCCGCATAGAAAACTGCCAGTGGGAAGAAACCGTCCGCGATCGGTATCCCGACATCTTCGACACATGGTCGAAGCGATACAAAGCCACCCCGGAAAACCCGAACGCCGCCGCCGACGCCTATTTGTCGCAGGCCCGCCGCCTCGACCTGCGCGGCTTGCGCGGGGCCTATTCGCAGGAATATTACCGGGACGAGGAAAAGGGCATCGGCTCCGCCACCGTGCGCTTTCCGCTGCCCGGAGGGTCATGGTGGGAACGGATCATCGACCAGCCCGGTCGGTTCGACCGCAAGGCCCGCTTCGCGCCCGGCAAAAGCTATAGCGGGCAGGCATGGCACCGCCCGGACGTGTCCATGGACGACATGGCGCAGGCCACCAGCATTTGGTTCGCGGAAGGCATTTTCAATGCGTGGGCGCTGGAGCAGGCGGGCCAGCGCGCCGCGTCCACCATGTCTTGCTACAATTACCCGGCGGAGTTCCTTAAGGCCCTGCGGCTGCACATTGTCTCGTCGGATACGCCGACCAGATTCCCCTCGCTCGTCTTTGCATTCGACGCTGGCGGCGCGGGCACCAAGTACAGCCGCGAATTCGTCGCCCGTGCGAAAGAGGAAGGCTGGGATGCCACCGCCGCCCAACCCCATGAAGAGGACCATTTTGGCAAGGCCCTAGACTGGAACGACCTGCTTGGCCTCGACAAGCTGACGGAAAAGCACCGGGCCGATTATCTGTGGAACGGCAAGGTGCTGCTGGCCCCAGCAGCGAAGGACAAAGCCTATCTGCTGTGGGACCGGCACCGCTGGAACAGCTTTCATTTTACCTTCCGGAACCGTACCTATTGGTGCTCGATCGACGCCGCGACCGTGCAGGAACGGTTGGAGGAATATCGCAAGTCCGCCACCCGCGAATTGAAAGATACCGACCCGCTGGAGGAACAGCGCATCCGCGCGGAGGCATCCCGCGACGCGCTGATGATCGAGGAAATAGCCAACTGCGCTTTCCGCGTTCTCTACCGGCAGCGGGACGAAGCCACCGACGAAACCAAGTTTTTCCTCAATATTTCCTTCCCCAGTGAGCGCCGGCCATCGGTCAAGGGTGACTTCACCGCCGCCCAACTGCGCAAGGCATCCAATTTCGAGGATCGCCTGTTCGCCTTCGGCGGCGTCTGGACCGGCAGCGCCCATCAGTTGACGCGCATTCTTCAGCACCAGACACCGGATTTGCCGGACGTGCGGCCGCTGGGCTTCACTGGCTATTGCCGCGACGCCAAGGCTTATATTTTTGGGGACATCGCCGTTGCGGACGGTCGCGTCTACCGCCCCAATGCTGACGATTTTTTCCAGATCGGCAAGCAATCCCTGAAACTCGGCACCTCGGAGCGGTTGCTGGATATCGTCTACGACCCGGAAAATCAGGACACCGGGTGGCTCTCCGATCTCTGGACCGCCTATGGCCCGCGCGGCATCGTCTGCCTGACCTTCTTTTTCGGCAGCTTCTTTGCCGAGCAGGTGCGCGGCGAGCAGAAAAGCTTTCCCTTCCTCGAAATGCACGGCCTTCCCGGCACCGGGAAAACCACGCTTGTTGAATTTCTCTGGAAGCTGACAGGCCGCGAGAACTACGAGGGCTTTGACCCGGCCAAGGCTACCCCGGCGGCGATGGCGCGTAACCTCGGCAAGGTCGGCAACCTGCCGGTAGTGCTGATCGAGGGCGACCGGCGCGAGGAAGCCAGCCACGCCCGCAAGTTCGAATGGGAAGAACTGAAGACCGCCTATAACGGCCGAACCGTCCGCTCTCGCGGCGTCCGCAACAGCGGCATGGAAACCTTCGAACCGCCTTTCCGGGGCGCGATCATTATCGAGCAGAACGAGCCGGTGAGCGCGAGCCGCGCCATATTGGAACGCATCATGTCGATCGGCTTCGATATGTCGAACTGGTCGGACGCCACCAAGATCGCGGCGCAGACGCTGGAGCAATGGCCGATTGAGCAGCTATCCGGCTTCATTGTCCACGCTGCCCGGCGCGAACAGGAAATTCTCGCCCGCTTTCGGCAGGCATTCGCCCAATATGAAGCCGAATTGCTCGCCCTGCCGGAAATCCGCACCAACCGGCTCGCAAAGACGCACGGCCAGTTGCTCGCCTTCCTCGACTCCCTGCGCTCGCTCGTGCCCCTGTCGGACGATCAGCAGCGCCAGACCGCCAGCCTGATCGTGCAGATGGCGAAGGAACGCCAGATCGCGGTGAATAGCGAAGACCCCGCCGTCACGCTGTTCTGGGAACGCTTCGACTATTTCGAAGAAAACGAAGATCCCAAGGCCGCCACAGGCCACATTAACCACCACCGCAAGCATGCCGAAGGCATGATCGCCGTCCGCCTCAACGAGATGGAGGCCAGGTGCGCGGAAAGGCGTCTCGAATTGCCTTCCCATGCCGAATTGGTTCGCTCCCTCAAGACATCGAAAGCCCGCCGATTTGTCGAGCAGGCGGCCGCCGTCAACTCCCGCAACGAAGGTGTCGGCAGCGTGCGCTGCTGGATTTTCCACCGCCAGATGAAAGGATAGCAATGCGACCTGTCCCCAGCCTTCTTTCCATGATTGACCAGCCCGATACGAGGCCGGTTGTCCACCCTTGGGACTATGTTCGGATGCGCCGGGAGTCCGCGGGCCTTTCCATCTCGGAAGCCGCCCGCCCCTATTGGCATCGCCCGGAGCATCGTGCGGACGTGGAGCGCAACACCGCCCGTCTGGAGGAACCCGGCTTCCAGCCCCCCGAGAATTTCATGGGTTGCGATATGTCACGCGCCTTTCCGTTCAGCCTCGACGTTTATATCCAACTGAGCACACTTGCACCCGGACTGCACCCCCGTCTCTGTCTGCGCTGCGGGTGGGACCAGTGGACGAGCCAGCCCGATCTGAACGGCGATGACGCCACATGGTCGGATGACACCCCCGACATCTGCACACGCTGCGAGCAGATCGAGGCGCGGAGGTCCGACATATGACCCATCACCGCCCCACGGCCATTCACCCCATGGGGTGCACCTGCAAGCATTGCTCGCCACCGTGGCAGCGGTGCCCGCGCCCGGCACCGATCCTGCCCGCCGTCGCGATCGGCGCGGCGATCGGTGCCCTTTCCCTTCTCCGCCATTTCGGCCCGGCGATCCTCGCCGCGCTCTACCCCTGAAAGGACCATCATGTCAGACGTACAGGAATCCGTCGCCGCCCAGCAACTGCGCCAGTTCATCGAGCGCATCGAGCGGCTTGAGGAAGAGAAAAAGGGCATCGCTGACGACATCAAGGACGTGTATCTGGAAGCCAAGAGCAATGGCTACGATACTAGGGCAATGCGGGAAATCGTCCGCCTGCGGAAGCTGGAAACCCACGTCCGCCGCGAGAACGAAGACCTCGTTGAGACATACAAGTGCACGCTGGGGATCGACTGATGCCACGCCGCCCAGCTCCAACGCGCCATTGCGATGCGCCCGGCTGTACCGTGCCGGTGAAGCGCGGGATCCTGATGTGCCGCGAGCACTGGTATCGCCTGCCCAAGGAACTGCGCTCCGCCATCAACCAGACATGGGCGGCAGGCCATATCCGCGCATGGTCGTCCAACTGCCTTGAAGCCCGCAACTGGCTTCTCCGCAACCCGCCCGGCGCGCTCGCCGCGCGGATCACGGGGGAGCGCGATGCTTAGACCCGCGCTCCGCCTTCTCTTCATCCTCGCCGCCCTGATCGCGACGCCCTTCATAGTCGCGTGGGCGATCGCCAATGCCAACGCCAAAGGAGAACGTAAATGACTACCGTTGTTATCTATGGCCCGCCCGCAAGCGGCAAAACCCGGAATGCCGAAGCACTCCGCCAATTCTTCGGCTGCACCCATATCTACGAGGATGATGTCAGCCACCGCGCGGAATTTCCGAAACCGGGCGCATTGATCCTGACACAATCCTCTCCGGACAGTATTCTTCGTTGGCAGCTTGAAAAAGCGGGGCGCGGCATAATGGAAACCCTTGTGTTTCATGGCATCCTTTCAGCCCTCCGGCAGATGGAAATGGCCACGCCAACGCTGATCACAGATGAATATGTAAACATCGGATCGGCGGACGACCGCACCGAACGCGAGCGCAAGCTCGATCAGGAGGCGGATTTCTGGCTGGTATGGTCCCCCACCGGGAAAAGCCCGCCCACCAAGCGACATTACACGCAGGGAAGCGCCGAACGCGAAGCCGGACGCCTCGCCGCCAACAATCCCGGCCAGCAATTCTATGTCCTCGAACCGCGCTACGAGGTCGCGGCATTGCTGACCCGCATCCGCCATGCGCCCCCCGTTCTGGATGAGGAGGTGCCGTTCTGATGGCCCGGAAACTCACCCTCAACGATCACAAGGCCCTCTCTTTTCTTTCCGAAGACTCCATGGGCCATCTCACCTTCCGCGTGGCGCACGCATGCGGGCTGATCGACAAGACCGGCAGGCGAACGCTCCCACAAGCATATAGCATGCTCCGACGGTTGGAGCGTTGGGGCTACGTGGAGCGCCACTCCAACGGGGGAGGCCGTTATGCCTTCTGGCGCATCACCAATGCTGGCCGAAAGGCGGTGGAACCATGACCGCCGAACTCACTTCCCGCCCACAGGGGCAAAAGCGCCACCCATGGGATTGGTACGTCGAAGAGCAATGGGTGACGCACCGGCTGATTGACATGCTCGATCTGGACCCGGACGTCACCTATCTGGACCCATGCGCGGGCCAGTTGCATATCCCCCTCGCGCTCGATGAGCGGGGATATCGTGCCTATGGCACGGACCTGTTCGACCGGATCGGCCGCGATCATCGCCTGTTCATGGGAACCTACGATTTCCTTGGCGACCAGCGGCATATTCTGGAAGCTGGCGGCCCCCTTTCCATCATCATGAACCCGCCTTTCTCCTATCAGGACGGGAGGCTGGTGCACGGGCTGGCGGAAAAGTTCATCCGCCGCGCCTTGTCGATCGCCAGTCACAAGGTCTGTGCACTTTTGCCGGTCAAATGGCTGTCGAGCGCAGGCCGCTATCGCCTGTTCTCCGAACTGCCACCGGCAGGCATCTGGATCCTGTGCGAGCGCCCGTCGATGCCACCGGGCGACATGATCGAGCAGCTGGGCGTGAACGCTTTCGACAATGGCAAGATCGACTATATGTGGGTCGTCTGGGATAAGCAGGCGCCGCCCATGGTCGACCATCACGGACGCCCGTTCGCCCCGACCTTCTGGATACCCCCACGCGAAAAGGCCGTGGGCAGGGCAGCATGACCCGTCCAACCCTCCTTACTTCGGCGCAGGCAGCCGCCCTCCTTTGCATCAGCGAAAAGACCTTGCTTCGCCTGCGCCGCGAAGGTCTTATCAACTATGTTGCCATCTCGCCCCGGAAGATTCGGTATCGCCCGGAAGATTGCGACGCCTATGTTCAAAGCCGCATCGTCAGGGAAGCTCCATGTCAACCTACAAGCCGAAAAATTCGGCGGTCTACCTCTACGATTTCCAATATCGTGGTCGGAGATTTTACGGTTCGACGGGCAAGAAAACGAAGCGGGGGGCCGACCTAGTTGAAGCACAAATCCGACTGGAGGCAAGGGAAGGCAAGCGCGAAAGGCCCGCGATCACCCTGGACGATGCCGCCGCACTCTATGAAGCGAAGCTTCGGAAGGAAGACAGATGGAGCGATTCCACGGAAGATTGGCTTGATAATATCGTTAATGCGCTGGGTCACGACCTCTATATCCATGAGGTGAGCGAGGTAGATATCGGCACTTATTTCCGGGGCCGGGCTGCACTCGTGTCCGGTTCCAGCGTCAACCGGGAAATAGATGTAGCCCGTGCATTCTGGCGCTTCATCGCAAAGGCAAAGTATCGCGTAGGGGAGCAACCGGAATGGGCGGCGATGTACTATGCGGTCAAGGAAAACGACCCGCGCGAACTTCAGTTCGATGAAGAGGAACGTCTCTTCGACGCTCTTCGATCCGACTATCATGCTTTCGTAAAATTCGCCCTTCTGTCTGGCTGGCGTGTGAGCGAGGTCAGGACGCTTCTGTGGTCCGATCTGGATTTTCCCTCCAAACTTGCATGGCGCACGGTCAAGGGCGGGCGTCGTATCAAACGCCCGCTTACTTCCGAAATGATGGCGCTGATCGGCTCGCAGCCGCAAATCTGCCCACAGGTCTTCACATACATTTGCCAACAAAGCCGTCAGAAGCGGCGCAAGGGCGAACGCTACCCTATTTCCAAGGATGGGTGGCGCAAGGTGTGGGGAGAGGCCCTGACGGCCGCCAAAATCGAAAATTTTCGCTTCCACGATCTCCGCCACACACGCGGCACCCGTATCCTGCGCCAGACCGGCAACATTGCGGCCGCGCAAAAGGCACTGGCCCACAAGAGTATTCGCACAACCCTGCGATACGCCCATGCTTTCGATGATGATGTCAGGCAGGCCCTAGAAGCCTCCGAGTCCCGAACTATTCCCGAAGTTCCGAAGCCCAAAAAGCAAAAAACAAAGGTATCACAATAAGTTGAGAGCCTGACGGCGTTTCCGTGTAAACGAGACGCTCTACCAACTGAGCTAATCGCCCTGCCATGCAGCCTGCGCGGCAAGTGCCAACGCCGCTATCCCTTTCGCCCCCATGCGGTCAAGTCGTTTCGCTACCGGAAAGTCGATTTCGCGCGCATCCAGACCTCCCTATTGCCCGGATGCCTGCGCCAGCAATTCCTGACTTTCGCGAAACCAGCGGACAATCAATGCCGCGCCATGCTCCGACAGCGCGATAAAGATGCGCCGCCCATCATCGGGATCGGCCTGCCGCTCCAGCAAGCCGCGCTCGGTCAGCTGGCGAATCCAGCGTAACGCCGTGGTCGGTGGCACAGCGGCGGCGATGCAGAGGCTGGAAACCGAAACCTGCGCATTTTCAAGGCGCGCCGCCATCAGATCCAGCAAGATATCCCATGCGGGGTCCGCGAAGAGATTGGCCGGAAACATGCTTTCGCGCAGCCGCCGGGCGCGCAAGACCGCCCTCACCTGCCGCGCGCTGATGGCGCCTTGGTCTGCCGTCCCCTCGACGATAGAAAGGGCCGCGTAGGAACGTTTCGGGGCACGAACCGAGAGCGCCTGCCCATCCTCCGGCGGCATGAGCAGGCTCGGCGTCCGGTTCTGCACCAGCGCTTCGATCGTGCGGCTCAACCGCCCCAGTTCCTCACTCATCTGATCGAGCCTGCGATCGGGGTTATCGCCCCGGCTGATGTCATGCAGCCTTTCCCGCTCCTGCGCCCGCCCCGCCAGCCCGGCCAGGGTCTCCACCACGTCTGCATAATCCGGGCGACAGAGAATGACCGCGCGATCCGCGCCCACAATCGCATGCACATGGTCGAGCCCGTCTAGATCGACCGCGATGACGAGGTCCATGCCCTGATTGCCGGCCATGGTATCGAGCCGCGCGAGCAGCAGGTCGAGAGCCGGCTCCTTGCCGGTACACCGTACCAGCACCGCATCGACATCCACCAGCCGCGACAACCGATCGGTCGCGACGCCCAGCGACACCTGATCGAGTATGCGAAAGCCCAGCGCCTCGGCGATGGTCGTGACACTGCCGGAGTCCTGAACCAGCCATGGACCGTCGGCCAGAATCAGGAGCGAGGGCTGCTCCGCCTGACGGGCCAGATCGTCCCAGCCGCGCACCGCGACAAAACCCTGCCCATCCGTCGCCCAATCGCCCCGTCCCGAGACCGGAACAGTCGACCAAAAGCCGCCTTCAGCCAGCCCACCGCGATATTCACTCATCCCCACCACCCTGTTCATCCTGCCACTGGCAGCACCCATCACTGACCTTTCCACCAATATGGCGAAAAGGTGCCGAAATCCCCGCGCACATTAATCCGAAACGGGGATGTTCAACTTTAACAGCTCCCTTGAAGTCCGAAGCGAAGAGGAAGGAAAAGCGGCCTGCCTGACACTTTACGCTCCATCTTTCGTTCATGATCGGGTCCATTTTCCTCCAAAACGGAATTAACAGCCTCAAGGGATATATTAATGTTCACATTATGTTCCAAAGCGGAGAGAGTCCAGAGGAAAGTTCATGAAATGTTCCGCGACCAAACACGGCTTTCCCTTCTCCTCCCGCTCCACCGGAAGGAGAGAAGAATTTTTCCTTCGCGATCAGGATATTATTTGAACAGGCCGCCCAATATGCCGCGCACAAGTCCACCCATCAGCCCGCCGCCGCGCGAGGATTTGCCGCTGCCGCCCAATATCGCTTTCCCCAGTTCATTGGCGACCTGCCGCCCGATCGAGGAGGCAGCGGAACGAGTGGCGGATTGCACTGCCCGGTCGATCGCGCCGGGTTTAGCGGCTTCCCGCGCGGCGGCGGCTTCGGTGCGCTTCTGCTCGCGCAGTTCATCGGCGCGGAGCTTTGCCTCCACCTTCGCCTGCTGCGCGGCAGCCTTTTCCGCCTCTCCCTTCGCCTTGGCGGCCTGAGCGGCGGCAGCGGCGGCCGATCCTCGCGCGGCGAGGATCTCCTCGGCGCTTTCCCTGTCCACCGCCGCGTCATATTTGCCCGCGCAAGGCGAGATCGACTGGATGATCGCCCGCTCCTTCGCATCGACCGGACCGAGGCGGGAGCGCGGCGGAGCGATCAGCGTGCGCTGCACGATGGAGGGCGAGCCATCCTCCTGCAACACCGACACCAGCGCCTCGCCGACCTTCAATTCGGTGATGCAGGTCGCCACATCGATGGCGGGATTGGCGCGAAAGGTCTCCGCCGCCGCCTTAACCGCCTTCTGGTCGCGCGGAGTGAAAGCCCGTAGCGCATGCTGCACGCGATTGCCGAGCTGGCCCGCGATGGTTTCGGGAATGTCGATGGGGTTCTGCGTCACGAAATAGACGCCCACGCCCTTGGACCGGATCAGGCGCACCACCTGTTCGATCTTGTCGACCAGCGTCTTGGGCGCGTCGTCGAACAGCAAATGGGCCTCGTCGAAGAAGAAGACCAGCTTGGGCTTTTCCGGATCGCCCACCTCGGGCAACTGCTCGAACAATTCGGACAGCAGCCAGAGAAGGAAGGTCGAATAGAGCTTCGGACTCTGCATCAGCCGGTCGGCGGCGAGGATGTTGATATAGCCCCGGCCCTTTTCATCGACCTTCAGAAAGTCCTGAATATCGAGCGCCGGTTCCCCGAAAAAGACATTGCCGCCCTGACTGTCGAGGCTGAGCAACTGGCGCTGGATCGCGCCGACGCTGGCCTTGGTGACATTGCCGAAGCGGGTCGTGAGCGCATCGGCATTTTCCGCGCACCAGGCCAGCATCGCCTGAAGATCGCCCAGATCGAGGAGCAGAAGCCCTTCCTCATCGGCATAGCGGAAGGCGATGTTGAGCACCCCTTCCTGCGTATCGTTGAGACCCAGCAGGCGGGCCAGCAGCAGCGGCCCCATCTCGCTGATGGTGGTGCGGACAGGATGGCCCTGCTCGCCGTAAAGATCCCAGAATACCGCCGGATTATCGGCATAGACATAGGGATCGAGGCCAATTTCCTTCGCCCGCGATTCCAGTATCGCGGCATTTTTGAACGTCGGCGAACCGGGCATCGATATGCCGCTAAGGTCGCCCTTCACATCGGCGAGGAACACCGGCACACCCTGCGCGGAGAAATTCTCGGCAATCCCCTGCAACGTCACCGTCTTGCCGGTGCCGGTCGCACCCGCGATCAGGCCATGGCGGTTGGATCGCCGCAGATTGAGGATTTGCGGCTCCCCATTGGCCGCGCCCAGAAAGATGCCGTCCGCCATGAAATGCTCCCTGCCTGCCCCATTATCCCAAGGGATAGCGGCGCGGGGCGCCCCTGAAAAGCCCGGAACCGGACTTCAGGAACACCCCGCGCGCGCATTATTTATTGCGCAGGCGGACCGGAATGAAGGCAGGCTGCTGGCCGCGGCGCAGCACTTGCAGCAGGATCGCATTGCGCCCCGCCTGCTTCACTTCCCGCACGGCGGCGGTCAGTTCGGTCTCGCTGGTGGTCGGCCGGTTATTGGCCGAGAGGATCACGTCGCCACGACGCAAGCCCTTCGTGCCCGCATCGCTGTCGCTATCGACGGCGGCGATCACCACGCCGCGCGTGGTCGCGGCCAGACCGAGCTGGCGCATGATCGTGGGGGTGAGCGTCTGCACGCTAAGGCCCAGATCCTGCGTTGCGGCCTGAGCGTTTTCGCTGGTGTCGGGCTGGGAGAAATCCTCATCCTGATCACTGCCGAACTGGGCGAGCTTTTCTTCGGAAGGACGCTCGCCGACCACGGCCGTCACGCTCATGCGCTTGCCGCCACGGATGAGGTCGATCGGCACCTTGGAACCGATCGGCAGCGTGCTGACCAGCAGCGAAAGCGTCTCGTCCGGCGTCACCTCGCGCGCGTTGACGCGCACGATCACGTCGCCCGGCTTGATCCCCGCCTTGTCGGCGCCTTCGCCGGGCTCGACACCCTGCACGAACTCACCGCGATTCTTGGCGAGGCCGAGGGAGTCGGCCATGTCTTCCGAAAGCGGGCTGATCTGCACGCCGAGATAGCCGCGCCGCACCGTGCCGCCCTTGCGCAAGGTGTCGATGATCGGCATCGCCTGTTCGGACGGGATCGCGAAGCCGATGCCGACATTGCCGCCGGAGGGCGAAAGGATCTGGCTGTTGATGCCGATCACATTGCCGTTCATGTCGAACATCGGACCACCGGAATTGCCCTGATTGATCGACGCATCGGTCTGGATGAAGCGATCATAGGTGCCGCCGGTATTGCGATGAACGGCGGAGATGATGCCCGCCGTCACCGTGCCGGACAGCGCATAGGGGTTGCCGATCGCGACCACCCAGTCGCCGACGCGCGCCTTGGTGCTGTCGCCGAATTTCACGAACGGGAAAGACTTGGACGCGGTGATCTTGAGCACGGCAAGGTCGGTAGCGGCGTCACGGCCGACCAGCTTCGCGTCATATTCCTCGCCATTGGTGAGGGTGACGGTGATGCTGTCCACGGTCGCGCCGCGCGCGCCGGGCGATACGACATGGTTATTGGTGACGACATAGCCGTCGGCGGAAATCAGGAAGCCCGAGCCGAGCGACTGGGCCTGCCGAGTCTGCGGACGGGCGCCGCCGCCGCCGCCGAAAAGATCGCCAAAGGGCGTGCCCGCGAACGGGTTCTGCACCTGCACGCGCTGCTTGGTGGAAATATTCACGACCGCCGGTTGCAGGCGCTCGACCATGTCGGCGAGGCTCGCCGGGGCGCCGCGCGGAGCCGCCGCCTGCATGCCTTCATTCTGGGCCGTCTGCGCTTCAAGCGACTGATGGGTGGTGATGGCAGCCGCAGTCCCGCCCACCAGCAAAGCGGCGGTAATGGCATAAGCATAACGCACTATCGATTTTCCTCTCATGTCTGCGGGGAGGAAGAATACCCCTGGCACAGGTCCTGACCAATGCCCAAAAATGCCTGAACGCAAATTGAATGGGGATGATTTCCGGTCATCCCCATTTCGTCAATCTCAACGCCCCCTGAACTCCCGCAGGAAATCATTGTCGGGGGACAGGATGATGTTGGTCTCGCTGCCATTCTGACTGTTGAACGTGCGGCGATAGGCCTGCATCGCCCGGTAGAAGTCGTAGAAATCGGCATCCTTGCCGAAGCTGTCGGCATAGACCTTGGCAGCGGCGGCGTCCGCCTCGGCGCGGATGATCTGCGCCTGCTTCTCGCCCTGCGCGCGGATCGTCAGCGCCTCCTGCTCACGCGCGGTGCGCATGCGCTGGAACGCGCTCTGCAACGGGGTGCCGTCGGGGAGATCGGCCCGCTTGATCCGCACGTCGATGACCTCCGCGCCATATTGGCGGGCGATGCGGTTGAGACCGGCCTCGATATTGTTCATCACCTGCCCACGCTCGGGGCTGAGCAGCGCGACGAACGGCCGCTTGCCCAGCTCGTTGCGCAACGCCGAGCCGAGGATCGGGCGCAGCGCGTCCGACACCCGTTCCTCGCTGCCCGCCGAAATATACATGCGCAGCGGATTGACGATGCGATAGCGAGCGAAGGCATCCACTTGAAGGCGCAACTGGTCGGTCGAAAGCACCTGCTGGCGCTCCATCTCGACGGACTGAATGCGCTTGTCGATCCAGACGATCTGCTCGGCAAAGGGAATGCGCAGCGCGACGCCCGCGCCGGTATGACCGAAGGCCTCATTGGGCTTGTATCGGTTGATGATGCGCACCGGCTCACCGAAGCGGACGATCACCGCCTGCTTGGTTTCCGGCACGATCGCCACCGTGCTGCCGATCAGGATAAGCGCCGCCAGCACGATCAGCACCAGCAGGACGGGATTGCGGGGATTGTTCATCAATTGCCTCCCTGCTGCTGGGCGCCCTGCGCCCGCTGCCCCGAAGATGGGGTCTGGCCAGAGGCGGCCCCGGCTTCCTTCGCTCGCCGGCGCAATTCAGGAAGCGGCAGATAAGGCGTCACATTTCCGGCCTCGATCACCGTCTTGTCGACATCGGCCAATACGGCCTCCATGGTTTCATAATACATGCGGCGGCGCGTCACGCCGGGCGCCAGCCTATATTGTTCATAGACCTTGTCGAAGGCCGCTGCCTCGCCCTGCGCGCGGGCGTTCAACTGCTGCGCATAGGCGCGCGCCTCGTTCATATAGGTCTGCGCGGCCTGCTGGGAGGCGGAGACTTCCTTGAACGCATCGTTCACCGCCGCTGGCGGATCGGCCTGCTTGATCGCGATACCCTGCACCTTGATGCCGGAGCGATAGGCGTCAAGGATTTCCTGCATGCGCACCTCGACCTGCTGCTCGATCTCGGTCCGCCCCGCGCCAAGCGCATCGTTGAGCGAAACCGTCGCCACGACCGAGCGCATCGCCGATTCGGCGACTTCGCGGATCGTCGTGTCGGGATCGGCGATCTGGAACTTATATTGCTGCGGGTCGCGGATGTTCCAGCGCACCGAATAAGCGAGGTCGATGATGTTCTGATCTCCGGTCAGCACCAGATTTTCCGCGTCATTCGCGACCGAGCCGATGTCGATGGTGCGAATTTCCTCGACATCCACCATCTCCACCGTCTCGAACGGCGCGGGCATCGTCAGCCCGATGCCCGGCGAGAGGGTGCGGCTATATTTGCCGAGCATCAGCACCACGCCGCGCTCCTGCGGGCCGATGCGATGCACGCTGCTGAGCGCGATCCAGAGGATGACGATGATGCCAAGCGCGATGGGCCAGAGCGCGCGTCCACCCGGACCGCCGGATATGCCGCCATCGAATGGACCGCCGCCGCCGGGGCCGCCGAAGCCCTCCCGGCCGCGCCGCAGCAAATCCTCGATCAGCGAGGGGCGGCCACCGGGGCCGCCGCCCTGATCGGGGCGACCCCCGCCCGAAGGCTGGGTCCAGGGGTTGCGCGGGCCGTCACTGCCGGAGCCGGCGCTCCCGCCTTCTCCGCCACCCGAACCGGGCCTGTCTTCTCCTCCCTTTCCACCCCATGGGCCTTGCGCCATGGCATTGACCGGGCGGCGCCAGATGGAAGCGGCAATCCTGCGAAGCAAACGTCTTTCTCTCATCATGTCCTTTCCTATAGGTAGCCGCGCCGGGGAAAAACAGTGTCTTTGCCATGATTAATCGCATAAGGCCCAATTCATGACCGACATCAGCGCTCTTTCCAACCGTCTTGCCACCCTGACCGGGCGGCGCGCCAGCACCCCGCGCCTGCGGGACGGCGTGCTGACCCTGGCGCTCGACGTAAGCGATCTTGCCCCGGAAGAACGACAGGCGATGGCCGCCGCGGTCGAGAAGGAAGCCCGCGCGCTGCCCGGTGTCGAGAGCGTTCGAATCGCCCAGACCGCCGAAAAGAAAGACCGCGCGATCATCGCCGTCGCCTCCGGCAAGGGCGGGGTCGGCAAATCGACGGTATCGGCCAATCTGGCGGTCGCGCTGGCGAAGCTGGGCGTTCGCGTCGGGCTGGTCGATGCCGATATCTACGGCCCCTCGCAGCCGCGCCTGCTCGCGAGCGAGGGCGAAAAGCCGAAGGCGGAAGATAAACAGCTTATCCCGATCCGGGGCGCGGGCGGGCTGCCGATGCTCTCCATGGGGCATCTGGCCCAGCCGGGGCAGGCAATCGCCTGGCGCGGGCCGATGGCCGCCAATGCGCTGGGGCAGATGATCGACGCCCGCTGGGACGGCGTCGATGTGCTGATCGTCGACATGCCGCCGGGCACCGGCGACGTGCAACTCTCGATGATCCAGAAGCACAAGCCCGCAGGCGCCGTCATCGTTTCCACGCCGCAGGATCTTGCGCTCATCGATGCGATGCGCGCGGTCAACCTGTTCGAGCAGGCGCATGTGCCGATGATCGGGCTGGTCGAGAATATGGCGGGCTATGCCTGCCCCCATTGCGGAGAGATTTCCGACCCGTTCGGCAGCGGCGGCGCGGAAAGCGCGGCGCGCGTGATGAGCATGCCCTTCCTCGCCCGCATCCCGCTGTCGATAGCGATCCGCACCGCGTCGGACGCGGGCACGCCGCCCGCCGCCGGGGACAGCCCCGAGGCCGAGCCTTTTCTCGTGTTGGCGGAACGGGTCAAGGAATGGCTGGACAGCAGGCAGGGCTGAGCCTTACCCTTCCGGCTTCCGTCCCCGATAGAGAGGAAGCCAGCCATGCCGATTTCGACCGACAAGGATATTGCCGATCTCCTCGCTTCGGCCCGCACGATCGCGCTCATCGGCGCGTCGGACAGGGTGGGCAGGCCGAGCAATGGAGTGATGCATTTCCTCCTCGCCCATGGCTATCATGTCATACCCGTCAACCCCAAGCTGGCGGGCGGCGCGCTGCATGGCCAGACGATCGTCGCCAGCCTCGCCGATATTGAGGAGCCGGTCGATATCGTGGATATCTTCCGCAACAGCGAGGCAGCAGGGGAAAGCGTCGATGAAGCCATCGCCATCGGCGCGAAGGCGGTCTGGCTGCAACTGGGCGTCGTCAATGAAGCGGCAGCGGCGCGCGCAGAGGCAGCGGGTCTTGCCGTCGTGATGGATCGCTGCCCGGCCATCGACATACCGCGTCTCGGCCTGTCGCCCATCGCCTGAGCGGCGGGCGGGCCGGCCGAAGGATCGGAAGGCGCACAAAGATCATCGTCCGCCTCCCCCGTTTCGCCTTTGCCTTTGGCGCGCGTGCTGGTTATCAGGCGGGCATATGCGTCGATCACCGGAACAGAGCAGGAAAAGCGGCATAACCATAGACCGGCGCACGCTGCTCATCGGCGGCGGGGCGGCGGCGGGTCTGCTGATCGCATGGGGCGCGTGGCCGCGCCACTATCGCCCCAATTTGCCGGTGGGGGAGAATGAAACCCTCATCAATGCCTTTTTGAAGATCGATGCCGCCGGGCAGATCATCGTCGTCGTGCCGCAGCTGGAAATGGGTCAGGGCGTCACCACCGTGCTGCCGCAGATCCTCGCCGACGAATTGGGGGCGGACTGGCGCACCGTCGCCGTGCAGGGCGCGCCGATCAGCCCGCTTTACGCCAATACGCTGCTGGCCCGGCAGTTCCTCTCCAATGACTGGTCACGGCTGACGGGCGGCGCGGGCGACTGGGTGCTGGACCAGATCGCCACGCGAGAGGCGATGATGCTGACCGACGGCTCCACCTCCGTCCCCCAGTTCGCGCAAAGCTATCGCGATGCGGGCGCGGCGGCGCGGGTGCTGCTGTGCAAGGCGGCGGCGGCGCGCTGGGACGTGGAATGGGAAAGCTGCACGATCGCCGACGGGCTGATTACCGATGGTCAGCGCAAGCTGCGGATCGGCGAACTGGCGGCCGAGGCGGCGGGCTTCTCGCTGCCCGACATCCTTCCCGCCCGCGATCCCGCAAATGACGACAAAAGGCTGCTGGGGCAGGATGTGCCACGCCTCGATCTGCCGTCCAAGGTGGACGGGTCGCATAATTACGCCGCCGATATCCGTCTGCCCGACATGGTGTTCGCCTCGGTGCGGCAAGGCCCTCCGGGCGCGATCGCGCTGCGGTCGAGCAAGGATGCCGAAGCCGCCAAGGTGCCGGGCTTCCTCCGGCTGGTGAAGCAGGACCAATGGGTCGCCGCTGTCGCGACGAACTGGTGGGCGGCGAACAAGGCGCTCGACGCGCTCGACCCGGCATTCGAGACAGAAGCGCCGCTGCCCGACAGCAAAACCATCACCGCTGCGCTGGAAGGCGCATTCGATGGCGATCAGGGTCGGCGCTTGTTCGAAAAAGGCGATCTGGCGGGCAGCTTTGAGGGCGCGAGGCTGCTTCGCGCCGATTATCGCGTCGCCCCGGCGCTGCACCTGGCGATGGAGCCGCCCTGCGCGACCGCGCGCGTCGGCGGCGGACGTGCGGAAATCTGGGTCGCCAGCCAGGCCCCCACCTTCTGCCGCAGCGCCGTCGCCAAGGCGCTGGGCCTGAATGAAGAGGCCGTCATCCTCTATCCGGTGTCGGCGGGCGGTTCCTTCGACCGGCGCATGGATCATGAGGCAGCGGTTCAGGCGGCGGTGATCGCGCGGGATATGCAGCGCCCGGTGCAACTGCTCTGGTCGCGCGCCGAGGATATCATCACCGACAGGCCGCGCCCGCCCGCCCATGCGCGGATGGTCGCCCGGCTCGGCACCGGCGGGCAGATCGAGGCTCTCTCCGCCAGGATCGCCGCGCCCGCCGCCGATGCGCAGACCTGGAAACGCATCGCCCATCACGCCTCCGCGACGCAGGCTGCGCGTTCTTCCACCCATGCCGACCGGCGCGCGGTTTCGGGTCTGCCTTCCTCCTATGAAATCCCCCATTATGCGATCGATCATTACCCCGCCGATATCGGCCTTCCCGTCGGGCGCTGGCGTGGCAATGCCGATAGCTACAGCTGCTTCTTCACCGAAGCCTTCATGGACGAGCTGGCGCAAAAGGCCGGGATAGACCCCCTCTCCTTCCGTATGCGGCATCTGCGGCAGGACCCCGGCCTTGCCCGCTGCCTGACGACGGCGACGGCGATGGGCGGCTGGCAAGGCGGCATAGAGGGCAGCGGACAGGGCATCGCCTGCCATCGCATGGAGGGCGGATCGATTGCGATGATGGTGGAAATCGGCCTCGCCAATGGCGCGCTACGACTGAAGAAGGTCGTCGCGGTCGCCGATGTCGGCGCCCAGCCCCATCCGGATATCGCCAAGCAGCAGATCGAGGGAGGGATCGTCTTCGGCCTCGCCGCCGCGATGGGAAGCGCCGCGCACTATAAAAAGGGCCTGCCTGCTCGCGTGATATTGGGACGGCTCGGGCTGCCCCGGCTCCAGCATATCGGCGAGATTCAGGTCGAGCTGATCCCGAGCGAAGCGGAACCGGCGGGCGTTGGCCAGATCGGCGTGCCGCCGCTCGCCCCCGCGCTGGCGGGCGCGCTTTTCACCCTGACCGGGCGGCGACACCGCTCGCTGCCTCTCCTTCCTCCTGCCTGACGAGAAATAAGCTGATGTCCTCACCCGCTAAAATCGGCGTATTGATTGTCAATCTGGGCACGCCCGACGCGCCCGATCCCGCTGCCGTCAAACGCTATCTCAAGGAGTTTCTCTCCGACCAGCGGGTGGTGGAGCTGCCCGCTCTGCTCTGGCAACCGATATTGCGCGGCATCGTGCTGACCACCCGCCCTAAAAAATCCGCCCATGCCTATCGCCAGATATGGATGGAGGACGGCTCCCCGCTCGCCGTTCATACAAGGGCGGCCGCGCACAACCTCGCGGGGCGGTTCACGGAGGACGGGGTGCTGGTGGACTGGGCGATGCGCTATGGCAATCCCTCCATCGCCGAACGGGTGAAAGCCCTGCTGGCCGCCGGATGCGATCGCCTGCTTTTCGTTCCGCTCTACCCCCAATATTGCGGGGCGACCACCGCCACCGCCAATGACGCGCTGTTCTCCGTTCTTGCGGACCTGCGCCTGCAACCGGCGGTGCGCACGCTTCCGCCCTATTATGACGACCCGGCCTATATAGAAGCGGTCGCAGCGACGATCCGAAGCGGCCTTGCGGGGCTGGAGAAGCACCCGGACGCATTGCTGCTTAGCTATCATGGCATGCCGGAACGGACGCGGCAGCTTGGCGACCCGTATCACGACCATTGCCTCACGACCTCTCGCCTGATTGCCGAGGCCCTGCGCGACAGCTTTGCCGGGCCGGTCGAAACGAGCTTTCAGTCGCGGTTTGGAAAAGCGAAATGGCTGGAACCATCGACCGAGACCAAGCTGGCCGAACTGGCGGCCAGAGGGGTTCGCAGCATCGCCGTCGCGACCCCCGGATTCTCGGCCGATTGCGTCGAAACGCTAGAGGAAATCGCCCTGAGAGGCGAGGAATTTTTTCGCGAAAATGGGGGGGTGAATTTCCACTATTTCCCTTGTTTGAACGCCGATCCCAAGGCTATCAATCTGTATGAGGGGCTGATCCGCCGGGAGCTGTCCGGCTGGCTCTGACCTCTGCATTAGAATGATCAGGAGAGGCTGTATGAGCAGAGTTGCGATCGTCACCGGAGGAACACGCGGGATCGGTGAGGCCATCAGTCTGGCGCTCCGGGATCTGGGAATGACGGTCGTCGCCAATTATGCCGGCAATGAGCAGAAGGCGAAGGAATTCACCGACCGCACCGGCATAGCGGCCTATAAATGGGACGTGGGCGATCATCAGGCGTGCCTCGACGGCTGCGCCCAGGTGGAAAAGGATCTCGGCCCCATTGACGTGCTGGTCAACAATGCGGGCATCACCCGCGACGGCGTGATCCAGAAGATGAGCTTCGACGACTGGAACGAGGTGATCCGCGTCAATCTGGGCGGTTGCTTCAACATGGCGAAGGCCGTTTTCCCCGGCATGCGCGATCGCAAATGGGGCCGCATCGTCAATATCGGCTCGGTCAACGGTCAGGCAGGCCAATATGGGCAGGTAAACTATGCCGCCGCCAAATCCGGCATCCACGGCTTCACCAAGGCGCTGGCGCAGGAAGGCGCGAAATATGGCGTCACCGTGAATGCGCTCGCCCCCGGCTATATCGACACGGACATGGTCGCCGCCGTGCCGCAGGGCGTGCTGGAAAAGATCGTCGCGAGAGTTCCGGTCGGTCGCCTCGGCCATGCGGAGGAAATCGCGCGCGGCGTCGCTTTCCTGTGTCATGAGGACGGAGGCTTCGTCACCGGATCGACCCTGTCGATCAACGGCGGCCAGCACATGTATTGATTTTCGGGACGGGGCGGGACAGGACGAGAGGCATGTCTTCTTCGCCCTCGCCCGCCCCGCCCCTCTTTGCCCCGCCCCTGTTCGCAGGCCCGGTCAAGCACAGCATCACCATTTCCGGCCACCAGACCTCGATCAGTCTCGAACCGCTTTATTGGGAAGCGCTGCGCCGCGCGGCGGCAGAGGAAGGGCTGGCGGTCAACGCGCTGGTCGCGCGCATCGACGAGATGCGGATCGAGGCGCTTTCCGGCCTCAGCGCCGCGGACCATCCCCCCGCCAACCTCGCCAGCGCGATCCGCAGCTGGCTCTGGGTGCGCTATTGCGGAGATGCAGAGAGCTAGGCGCCCCGCTCAAGGCAACGCATAGCCGACCGTCGATTGGGCGACCAACCGGTCTTCACTCCGCTGCCATACGCGAACATCGATGGTCGCGAGCCGCCGCCCCAGCTTCAGGATATGCGCATCGGCGATGATCGGCTCGAACCGGCAGGCGCGCAGGAAGGAAATCGACAACGCATTGGTCACGGCCATCGCTTCGGGACCGTGATGCGCGGCGATCACCCCATAAGCGGCGACATCCACCAGCGCCATGATGGCCGGGCCGGAGACGATATCCCCGGGGCGCTTCATCGAGGCGTCAGGCTCCAGCCGCATGCGAAGATGATTGAGCGCCAGCGTCTCCACCTCGCCCAATGAGGGACGGGTGACGGCTGGAAAAGCGTCATCGAGAAACCGGGAAACCTGCTCCGCATCAAGGCGCAGTTGCAGGGGCGGCGAGGCTGTATCTGTCATGCGTTTCCCTTATCCTCCTCGCGCGGCACCCGATAGGGCATAGTGTCGCAAGGAAAGGCGCGCGCCACAGAGCGCGCGCCTTAATTTCCTTCACCGCGACATCAACATGCGGATATGGGAGGCCAGTTCCGCCAGCATCGCTACCTGCGGCACAGGCGCAGCGCGGGCGCGGCCGAGTTGTTGGCGATATTGGGCGATGCGCGCGGCATGCTCCTCCAGCCAGCCGCCCACCGCCGCCTCGGGGTCGAGCGTGCCCAGCCGGGCCAGCAGATCGAGCCGCCCCTGCTGCGCCTCCCGCAACACACCGGACAGCAATTGCCGCTCCCATGGGTCGCTCGGCTGGAGCTTGCGCACCATCAGTTGCAGCCAGTCGATACCGAAGGCGTCGCCCAGCCGCACATAGGCGCTTGCCAGCTGCACCACATCGCCGCCCATCCTCGCGCCGAGGCTGGCGACGCCGACCGCGCCGTCCATCTTGAAGAGCAGCGACACCTGCTGCGCCAGATCCTCCGGCACCCCCAGCGCGGCAAGGTCGCGCTCCAGCCCCCCCGCGATGGCGAGCATATTGTCGGTCAGCAGGCTGTCCACCTTCCGCGCCAGCGCGGAAAGCCCGGCATGCAGCACCGCCACGCCTTCGGATGGAGTAAAACCGGGCGGCAACATGCGGAGAATCGCAGCCATATGCGCCCGCATCGCCATCGCGATCAGTCGCAGCAGTTCGAGCCGCGCGGCCTCCGGCATGTCGCTGCGGTCGATTTTTTCCCACAAGGCCTGCACTCCGTGGCTGCGATCCGCGATCACGAAGGCGCTCGCCATATCGGCCAGCGAGCAACTCTCCTCCTCGGCCAGTTCGAACGGATGGATGAGCCCCAGCCGGTTGATGATCCGGTTGGCGAGTTCGGTCGCGATGATCTCCCTGCGCAGCTGGTGATGGGCGATGGCATCGGCCTCATGCTCCTGCATCTGCGGCGGGAAGGACGCGGCCAGATCGCCGCCCATGCTGTCGTCGCCGACCAGCGCGCCCCGCTCGATCGCTTCCTGCAAGGTCAGCTTGGCGGTGGAGAGCAGCACCGCCAGTTCCGGCCGGGTCAGCCCCTTGTCGTCCTGCGCGCGGCGCAGCAACTGGTCGTTGCTCCCCAGCCCCTCCACCTTGCGGTCGAGCGTGCCGCTTTCCTCGAATATCTCGATCAGCCGCACATAGCTCGGCAGCGCCTGCGGGCCGCCCTGTTCGGCGATGGAAAGGCCCAGCGCCTGAAGGCGGTTATCCTCCAGCACCAGATCGGCGACGGCATCGGTCATGTCCACCAGCAGCCGGTTGCGATCCTCGAAGCCGAGTCGCCCCTCGCGCATTTCGCGATTGAGGGCGATCTTGATGTTCACCTCATTGTCGGAACAATCGACCCCGGCGCTGTTATCGATAAAATCCGCGTTGATCCGCCCGCCATTGAGGGCAAAGGCGATGCGCCCGGCCTGCGTGACGCCAAGATTGGCGCCCTCGCCCACCACCCTGGCGCGCAGATCCTCGCCATTGACGCGCAACGCGTCATTGCCGGTGTCGCCCACCTCGCTATTGCTCTGGGCGGCCGCCTTCACATAAGTGCCGATGCCGCCGAACCAGAGCAGATCGACCGGTGCCCGCAAAATGGCGGAAATGAGCGAGGCCGGGTCCATCTCCTGCGCCGTCACGTCGAGCAATGCGCGCACCTCGGGCGAGAGGGGTATGCTCTTCATCCCGCGCGAGAAGACACCGCCGCCCTGCGACAGCAGGCTCTTGTCATAATCGTCCCAACTCGACCGGGGGAGCTTGAACAGCCGCTCCCGCTCCTTCCAGCTTTTCGCCGGATCGACAGGGTCGGGATCGAAGAAGATGTGGCGATGGTCGAAGGCGGCGACGAGGCGGATCGCCTTGCTGCGCAACATGCCGTTGCCAAATACGTCTCCCGACATGTCGCCCACGCCAACGACCCGCACCGGGTCCTTCTGCACATCGACGCCCATCTCGGCGAAGTGGCGATGGACGGAAACCCAAGCCCCGCGCGCGGTGATGCCCATCGCCTTATGGTCATAGCCGTGGGAGCCGCCGCTGGCGAACGCATCGCCCAGCCAGAAGCCCTGCTCCAGCGCAATGCCGTTGGCGATGTCGGAGAAGGTCGCGGTGCCCTTGTCGGCGGCGACGACGAAATAAGGGTCGTCGCCATCGCGGATCACCATGGTTTCGGGATGCACCGGCTTATCGGCGACGATATTATCCGTCACCGAGAGCAGCGCGCGGATGAAGATGCGATAGCTCTCCTTCCCTTCCGCCAGCCAGGCATCGCGATCGCTGGCGGGGTTCGGCAATTGCTTGGGGTAGAAACCGCCCTTGGCGCCCGCGGGCACGATCACCGCATTCTTGACGCGCTGCGCCTTCATCAACCCCAATATCTCGGTGCGGAAATCGTCGCGCCGGTCGGACCAGCGCAAACCGCCACGCGCCACCGGCCCCGCGCGCAGATGGATGCCCTCGATACGCGGCGAATAAACCCAGATCTCGCGCCATGGCAGCGGCCTCGGCAGGCCCGGCACCTGTGCGCTGTCGATCTTGAAGGCCAGCGCCTCGCGCCCGCTGTCGAGGAAGAAATTGGTGCGCAGGCAAGCATGTATCAGCGCATGGATAAGGCGCAATATCCGGTCCTCGTCTATCGCTGAAACATCGGCCAGCCCCGCCGTCACCGCTTCGTCGGCAGCCTGCGCCGCGGCCTCCCGGTCCCCCTCGAAAGCCGGATCGTGCAGGGCATGGAACAGCGCGACGAGCGCGTGCGTGACCTTATATTCCCGCGCCAGCGTGCCGACGAAGGTGTCGATCAGATAGGGCATGCCGGTCTGCCGCAAATAGCGGTATAAGGCGCGCAGCAATATTGCCGCCGCAGGGCTGAGGTCGGCCTCGACGATCAGTTCGTTGAAGCGGTCGTCCTCCGCCTCCCCCTTCAGCACGCAGGCGAGGCTGGTCTGCAAAATCTCCGCCCGGTCGAGCAATGGCGCGGCATCCGCCCCATCGCGGCGTGCGATCAGGAAGCGGTGGATATGCCCCCGCTCGCCGCCCGCAAGCGGCGTCGTGACTTCCTCCATCACCCGGAATCCGAAATGCTCGAACGCGGGCACGGCGTCGGAAAGCGCAATCGCGGCATCGCTGTAGAGCTTCAACCGCAGCTGATCCTGTCTGTCGCCTTCATTGCGGTAGAAGCGGACGCGGCGGTCCCCTTCCCCGGCAAGCCTCTCCATCTCCAATATGTCGATAGCCGCCTCTTCCGGCCCGGCGCCCAGCCGGTAATTGGGCGGGAAGCCCTCCGCATAGGCATCGGCGAGCGCATCGGCGCGTTCCTCGCCCTCGGTGCGCGTCAGCTCGTCCTCGATTCCGGGCACCCAGCCGCGCACCATATGCTTTATCGCCGCGTCGAGCGCCGCCTCGTCGGGCGTCGCCCCCCCTTCGCGCAGGTCGAGGGTGAAGCGAAGCAAGGCAAGGCCGCTTTCCTCCAGCGCGGTGGACCAGGCAAGCAGCGTCGCATTGGCCGCCTTTTCGAGCATGTCCTGAATGGCGAGGCGGCGCGCGGTGGTCGCATCGTCGCGGCCGATCCAGACAAAGGCATAAAGGTGCCGACCGAGCGGCGAGGTCGCCAGCACCAGCTTGGGCCGGGGACGGTCCGACAGCGACATCATCGTCAGCGCCAGCCTCTCCAGCGTCGGGCGCTCGAAACCGATCACGACGTCATGAGGCAACACCGTCAGCGCGTGGAACAGCGTCTTGCCCGCATGGCTCGCCGGGTCGAAACCATGTTTCTCCATCAGCGCGGTGAGAGAGGAACGCAGCAGCGGTACCTTGTCCGGCGCGGCGGCCAGCCCGGCGCTCGTCCACAGGCCCGCATGGATGGAGAGCGCGCGGATCGCCTTCCCTTCCCGCACCGGCACGATGAACAAATCCGGCAAGCCGCCGCGATGGACGCGCGAGGTATGGTTGCTCTTGATGATGAGGGGCACCCTGCCGCCTTCTTCGAACCAGCCGAACGCGGCCTCGATAGTTGCGGGCGCGAGCAGAGGATCGCGCCCCAGCGCGCAGATGCCGAGCGCGGCCTCGCAATGGCCGTCGAGGCGGCAGCGCTGATAGCCGATCTGGGTGAGGTTGCGCGCCAGCAACCAGCGCATCAGGGCGGCGCCCTCCTCATCGGAGATCCGCTCGGCATCGGCGCGCAGTTCCTCCTGCATCTTCGGCCAGTCGCGCACCGCGGCACGGACATGGTCGAGCGTTTCGGCAATCGCCTTTTCCAGCCCGGCGCGCTGACGGGCACTCACCCGGTCGACGCCGATATAAATCATCGATTCGCGCCGGGCGCCCGGACTGTCGGCCGACAATATGCCGGTGAGCTTGCCTTTCGCATCCCGTTCGACACTCAGGATAGGGTGCATCAGCCGCCGGATCGCCAGCCCATGCCCGGCAAGGCAGATGGCGATGCTATCGACCAGAAAGGGCATGTCGTCATTGACTATCGCGATATGGAGATGCTGGGAGTGACCGGCCAGACGGCCCGGCCGCTGCCCTTTCCCATCCTGCTCCTGCTCGATCAGGATGGAGGGCTTTCCGTTGGGCCGGACATCGGCGGCGCGAGCCATGAAAAGAGCTGCATGCAGCACTTCCTCCGCGCTGAAATCCTCCCGCTCCCCCGGCAGGCATCCCTCCGCCAGCGCTTCGCTCAATGCACCGATGAGCGGTGTTTCCTCCGCGGCTGCCTTCCTGGCCATATATGCTCCTGCCTGTCGCTTCCGAATGGGGCTCGTTGGTAAAGCTCAGTGATACACGGCGCCGATCCCGCCTCCATGCCCGCCAGGAACATGGCACCGCATCATGACCTCGACCCCGGCATCATGCCCGGAAACCGGCGGAAGGCAACCTCCTTCCACCTCGGCCCGGCAAGAGATAATCAGGCAGATTGAAAAATTGTCAAAAGATCAGACGGAGTTGCCGGCTTCGATCAGGATTTTCTGCGCATGCCTGTTGGAGAGATCGACCCCGGCAACCAGCGTGACTGCGCCATCGGTCTCTCGCCGGGCAACGACCACGGCCAGACCATGCTCATCGAAGGGCAGTGCGTCGGCCTCGACCGGCCCGGCATCGGCCAACTGGCGCGCGGCGCGATCGATCGGGGTGGCAGGCTCCGCCTTCTTGTCCACGCCCTTTTCGGCGCGGCGCTGGGCGCGCATGTCGCGCACCAGCCCCTTGATGCCGCCGTCATGGGCCAGCAGATGAGCGGGAAGCTCCCCCGCGCCCAGTTCGCGGGTAAAGGCATAATCCAGCGCGCAGGCATATTCGGCGATGCGCGTCTTGTCGTGATCGGCGCCAAAGACCAGCTTGATCACCGCCGTATTCGGGCTGCGCGCCTGAACGCCGATCTTCGCTTCCTTCAACAGCGCGGCGTAATCTTCCGGCGCGTCGCGGGTTTTCAAGGCGAAATCATAGGCATTGCCGATGGCGCGATATAGCGCGGTGCGGCTTCGGGCATCGCAATCGTCCACATCCGCCGCGCTCTTGCGGGCAAGGGAAAGCCACGCGGAAAGGCCATCGCCCTCCTCGCCTTCGTTCCTGTCCTCATCGACGCTATCATTATCGGCGGCGTCCTGCTCGTCACTGGCGCTGCCCACAGGCTCTTCATCGAGAACGTCCGTCTCCGGCGCTTCGTCCGATGCCTCCCCTTCTATGAGCACCGGATCGCCCGCCGACACGGCAAGGCTGTCGGTATCCTGTTCTTCCCCATGCTCTTCCACCGCATCCGGCGCGGAAGCGATCAGATCGTCGGTCAGCATCAGCTCATCCGCGCCCTCCTCTTCAAGCGCCTCGAACTCGACCAGATCCAGCGGCGCCTCGACCGCGTAGGAAGCAAGATCCAGCTCCGCCGTCTCATCCGGCGAAGCATCGAGGAACAGCGCGTCCGCGTCATCCTCTGCCTCCTCCAAATCTTCCGCATCATCGAAATCAAAATCGAAATCCGCCGTCGCCGAAGGCCCCTCGGACCAGATCGGCGCGGCATTGGACCGCAGCGCGGCAGGCTCCCTCAACGCGCCACGAATTTCCTCCCCCAGTCCGTCAAGCATGGTCTGGCTCGCCATTTCCTTCCAGTTGATGACGCCATAGATGAAATCGATCGTCTCGTCATTGGAGGAGAAAGGCATTAATATGCCGCGATACATGATGTCGGCGCCGCGCTGGTTCACGAATTCGGCCTCGAAACCGACGGGAGCCGCATTGGCGATGATTTGCAGATAATGGTCGGTCAGCCGCGACAGCAGCGAGCGCGTCGGCACCTGATCGATCCGCTCGATCGCGCCGGTGATGCCACATTCTTCCCGCAACGCCGAACCGAGATAGAGGACGGCGGGATTTTCCAGCCCCATCGAAAAGTCCAGCAGCACGCTATTGGCACCGAAATCGCTCATTTCCTCCGGGTTGAGATCCTCGATGGAAGGGAAGCTGCGCCGACCGAGAAGCGACACCCAATAATTATAGGCCCGCACCTGCATGCGCCGTTCGGATTCGGAAATGACCGGAGGCGCCTCGATCGCATCATCTTCATAGACTTCGTCAAAGCCCGTGTCTTCCAGACCGCGTAAGCTATCCATATCGCATCCGTTCAAGCTACAGCAACGAGCTGAATGATAATTTCCGGAAAATTGCACGGCTGTGGTTAACAACCTATAAAGAGGGGCAATTAGACTTGGGAAAACTGCCAGGGTTGCAGGCGTCCAGCATTGCGGCGGGCACCAAAATCCCGTTTTACTCTAATTCCGGCCCACGGACATAGTGACTGAACGAAGCGGCTTGCAAGCCCCCGCCGGTGCTGTTATGCGCAGCGCCGTAAGACCGGCTCAGCCGGACTACAGGCCGCAGTAGCTCAGCTGGTAGAGCACGACATTCGTAATGTTGGGGTCGGGGGTTCGAGTCCCTTCTGCGGCACCATTTTCCTGGAGATATATTGGCAAGGAAGTTCAGGGGTTAGCGCTGAAAGCGCCTCTGCGTGGAAAGCCATGTGGGCATGGACTGGGCAGCCTTTGGGCAGGCGACCCGGTCTGGACCCACGGGAACGCTCTTTAGCTTTGATCTGATTTTCGTTCCCTTGTGGACGAGCGACAGGCCGTCAGAAGGGCATGGTCCGCTCCTTTCCCTATTTCCTCCTCTTCCCCTCATCATGGTGCCACTTGATCGCGAAGAACATAGCCGTGCCTAACACGATAAGCTTGAGCGGAAGGAAGACTATCGGGAACCAATCGACCATTTTTGGATATTTCCAGGCTATTATTTGACGCTATCCATCGCGAGGGGCACTACCTCAAAGCTGCCGCTTCATCAGCTTGACTTTTTGTCCCACCCAGCGCCGATCTCGACATTCCCGTCACACGGCATAGGAAGGCTTGCCCATGTTTCCGGGCATGGCCTGGCCTGCCAAACTGCCGCCTGGAACTCTATGGGCGAACGCATCCCATATTCCCGAACAATACATCTCCGGCCTGCGCGGATTGCAGTATCCTATATGGCAGGAACCAGACCAATTCATTTTCGCTAAAACCATTCGTCAGTAGATATCCCGCCGATACCGTCCGCTTTCCGCCATTTCCTCCAGCGTATCGCCTCCCAATGCGCGTTCGAGCACATCATGCACCGCAGGGGCCATGCCTTGCATGCTGCCGCAGATGTAAATGCTGGCTCGCACGGCGACGAGCTTGCGCACATCCTCCTGTGCAGCCAGAACCTTATCCTGCACATAAGCCCGTCCCTCCGGCACTCGGGACCAGGCATGTTCAACCCTTTCCAGCACCCCGGCCTTCAGCAAGGCAGCCAGTTCCTCGGCATGATATGCATCGTGCGCGGGATCGCGTTCGCCCCAGAAAAGCCAGCACGGGCCGCTCCCTTGCAAGGCCCGATGGCGCATATGGGACAGCAGACCTGCCAGCCCGGTGCCGTTGCCGATCAGGACCAGCGGCGCATCCTCGTCCTTGGGTGGATGGAAGCCCGGATTGGCCCTGACGCGCGCGCTCAGCATTGCCCCCACCGGCGCCCCGTCGCACAGCCAACCTGAACCGAGCCCCGGAAAACCGTCTTCCGCCCGGCACAAGCGCACCATCAGTTCCACCCGCCCTGAAGAGGGAAGCGAAGCAATGGAATATTCGCGATGCGCCAGTTGCCGCAACGCTGCGGGATCAAGACCGGCGGCGGCGGTTGGCGGCAGCAGCCGGGTGGCGAGCGCCGCGCGCAGGTCGGCGCTATCCTCCAGACCGGATGATGCCAGGAAAGCGTCGATACGCCGCGGATCGTGCTGCGGAACGATCTCGATGATGTCTCCCGCCGTCCAATTGGCATCGGCAGAGTCCAGTGGCTCTAACGCGACATGGAACACAGGTTCGCCGCTGCTGTCCGGATTGAGCAGCCGCCGCTCCACCAGGCGCCACTGACCCATGCGCGCGGGGGTCCAGTCCGCCTGATCGGTGCGTGCGCCCAGCCCAGCCAGTTGCTGCTGCCACTGCCTTTGCGCGTCGGCATCATCCCCGTCCATCTCGACGAGATCGAATAGCCGCTTCGCTCCTCCCGCATGCAACCAGCGGTCCACCTCATGTCCGAAAGCGCAGAAATCCTCATATTCCCTATCACCCAACGCCAGCACGGCATAATCGAGATGGGAGAAATGCCCGGATTGCGCGTTCATCCGCCGTGCAAAGCCGCGTGCGGTATCGGGCGGTTCGCCTTCGCCATAGGTGCTGACGATCACCAGCAAGCGCCGGGCGGCGGCCAGCCTTTCGTCATCCAGTTCGTGGATCGCAATGGGAACGGCCCCCGGCAAGGCGCCGGCCGTAAGCCGAGCCAGACGTTCGGCCGTGCCGGTCTGGCTGGCGAAGACCACCAGAGTGCCGGCATCGCCGACCGGCGGCATCGCTCCGACATCGCGCACGGTTTCTTTCAACGCGCGCTTGCGCTGCCGTCTTGCGAAATAGAGCAGAAATCCCGTGATGGTGAACAACGGCATGGCGAAGCTGCTCACCGCGAGCGCAATCCGCCCCGGCAGGCCGAAATAGGCGCCCCGATGCAGTTCGAAGATGCTGGTGACCATATCCTGCCCCAGCGTACGTTGTCCGTAAGGCATGAAGGAAACGACTTCGCCCGACGCGCCGTCGATCGTCAGTTCGTCCGAAACCCGGTCGTGCCGCGCATCGGCATATTTCGCCCGAAATTGCATTTCACCATTGTCGCGCAGCGACATAGTGACGGTGGCGTAACGAGCACCCCTCGTCTTGTCCTCGAACGCGCGCCAGGCGATATCCAGATCAGGCTTGGTCTCTTTTTTCAGCCCATCCCTGGCCATGCCGCCATGCCCCCCGCCCGGGTCGCCGGTCAGGACATAGTTCACCCCCTCACGATACCAGCCATAGGACCACCAAAGGCCGGTGAAACCGCTGACCAGATAGAAGACCAGCGCCCAGCCGCCAATGACCGCGTGCAACGCGCGATAGAGGTTGCGTCCGGTCTTGCGCACATCGAGCACGAACCAGGCCCGCCAGTCGAGCGCCCGCTTCGGCCAGCGCAAGTAAAGGCCGGAAAGCGCAAAGAAGATCAGCGCAATCGCGGAAAAGCCGGTGATCCGGCGTCCCCAGCCATCGCCATCGCCCGGCAAAGCCAGATACCGGTGAAGGCGCGTGACGGTTTCAAAGAATTCATGGCCTTTTCCCGGGCCAAGCAGGCGTCCCGTGGTCGGCTCCAGATAGCTGATTTCGCGTTTCCTGGATTTTCCGAGGGTATAGCTGACGCGCGCGGCGGCTGTCGGATCGTCATGCACTATCAGGCGGCCGATCCGCGCTTCGGGCACTTGCACCTTTACCCGCCGTGCAAGTTCAGGCGCAGAGAGCAGAGGCCGTCCATCCGGCTCCACGGAAATGACGCCCGAATTGAACGCCTCCATAAGCTCATCCTCGAAACTCAGCAGTGCGCCGGTAACGCCCATGACCGCCAGCACAAGCCCTGCCGTGATGCCGAGCAGCCAATGGATCTGGAAAAGAATAGTGCGTGTCACGGAAACCGAACTCCAGGCGCAAATATCTTGATATTAATTTTCATTCGCGTTAGCGGGTCCGGTCATCAGGGTCAATTGCATGAAGGAAACTGCCGATGATGTTCCATCATTGGGCCACGAGCACCAGCCTCGCCGCTATCATCTTATTCGCAGGGGCACCTGCCTGGGCGCAATCCCATCCGGAGCAAGTGGGTGGAACGCCATCGGCTGGCAAGGATGATGCCGATATCGTCGTCACCGCGGCGCGCACCATTCTGCCACCCAACGCCTTGCCGCTAACCATCGATGTGATCGGCAAGCAAGAACTCGATCAACAGATTGCGATTTCCGGCTCCGTCACCGACGCCGTTTCCGTCCTCACTCCCAGCTTTTCACCGACGCGCGGCAAGCTGTCCGGCTCGGGCGAAACCCTGCGCGGTCGCTCGCCGCTCTTTGCGATCAATGGCATCCCGCAGACCACTCCGTTGCGGGACGGCAGCCGCGACGGTTTCACTATCGACGGCTTCTTCATTGATCGCGTGGAACTGATCTACGGCTCGAATGCGCTTCAGGGCATTGGCGGCACCGGCGGCATCATCAACCAGGTGACCGTCGGCGCGCCCCGCACCGAAGGTTGGTCGGGCCGCGTCCTGTTGCAAGGCACAGCCAGCAACGGTTTCGACGACAGCGGGTTCGGCGGCAAGATCGCCGCCCTCATCCAGAAGAAGTCCGGCATTTTCGATGCGACTATCGGCGCTTCATTTGAAAAACGCGGCGTCTTCCTCGACGGACAGGGCCGCCCCATAGGGATCAATCTGACCCAGGGCGAAACGCAGGATTCCAGGACGCTCAATATCTTTGCCCGCTTCGGGCTGGAAGTGGGAGAGACCGGAAGGCTCGACCTGACCGCGAATCGCTACGAACTGGATGGCTATGGCCGCTATGTCGCGGTCGCGGGCAATCGCCTGACCGGCCTTCCCACCAGCGCAAAACGCGGCGACCCGCCGGGCAAACCCGCAGCCAACCGGACCGAGAGCCTTGCCCTGACTTACACGGACAGCAATTTGTGGGACGGCAATCTGGTGACGCAGGTCTTCTTCAACCGGACTTACGACACGTTCGGCGGCGAGATCAATCCGATCGCCTCGTTCCAGGATCCGGCCATCGCCCCGGTCGGCACCCTGTTCGACCAGTCGGAAAACCGTTCGCGCAAATTGGGTGCGAAGCTCAGCTATGAGCGCGCCTTTCCCGGTTTCGAAGCCCTGACCACGACAATCGGCGTCGATGCGCTCTATGACAAGACTGAACAGCGCCTGATCGCTACGGACCGCATCTGGGTTCCCCCCAGCGAGTTCCAGAGCATCGCTCCTTTCGCGCAGGCCAATCTCAAGCTGTTCAACGGCACGCTTCGCGTAGCAGGGGGCGTCCGCTGGGAAAATGCGGCGGTGAAGATCGACGACTACCACACGCTTGCCGCCAACACTTATGAAGCGCCGGACCTGTCGACCTACGGCGGGGTGGATGTCAAAGGCGGCCGGCCCAAATTCAGCGATGTGTTGTTCAACGGTGGAATAATCCTGGAACCGGTGCCGGGCATCCGCGCCTATGCCAGCTATGCCGAAGGCTACACCATGGCCGATATCGGACGCATCACGCGCTCCATCGACGCGCCCGGCATCGACCTCGACAATTACCTCGACATCAGTCCCGTCGTCTCGAACAATCGGGAAATCGGGCTGGAAGTCAAACGGGGTCCGATGGATGCCGGCGTCACCTATTTCTGGTCTTCCAGCAACAAGGGGCAGGTGCTGATCGCAGCAGGCAACGGCATTTTCGAGGTTCAGCGCCAGCGCGTCGAGATCAAGGGGCTGGAAGTCAATATCGGCGTTCAGACACCGCTGAAGGGGCTGAAGCTGCAAATAGGCTATGCCCATCTGATGGGCCGTTATGATAGCGACCGTCTGGACGGCAAGGTCGATACCGACCTTGATGGCACCAACATATCGCCCGATCGTTTGAACCTGGCAGCGAGCTACAATAATGGTCCGCTCTCCGCGCGCGTGCAGAACCAGTTCTACCTTTCCCGCACGTTCAAGGGACAGGCCAATCCAGATCCGCGAAACAATTTCGGCGGCTATAATGTCACCGATGCGAATGTCCGTTACGAAACCGGGATCGGCGGATTCAGCCTGAGCGTGCAAAATCTGTTCGATAAATTCTACATCGACTATAGCAGCGATACCCGGCTTCCGAACGACAATCTGGCGTTCTTCGCCGGACGCGGCCGAACCTTCACTCTGGGTTGGGACTATCGCTTCTAAAGTCCGGGCAACGATCCGAGCGGGGGATCAACAATATGGTCCCCCAAAACACTCTCACCGCAATCCTTCTTCTTCAAGGGAGTGCAGCGGGTGCGGCGGCATGACTTCATGGCAGTCATGAGTGCGAATGATATAAGCTCATATCCGCACTTCCCCATCCCATGAACTGAGGCAGGTCGATCTTTCCGAAGCCTCTTGCCGGGGCGCTTGGCAAATGCCCTCGCGCATTGCAAGGAAGAGCGATGCTTGATCCGTCGCCATCCAGCCGCAAATTGACGCCCCGCAAAACGCAGCAGCGGGAGAGGATATTGGAAGCCGCCTGTCATCTGATGGCCGACCATGGCTATGAGGGAACCACGATGCGCGCCATCGCCGCGTGCAGCGGCACGGCGGAAAAAACGCTGTATAATATCTATGGCACGAAGGACCGCCTGATCGCGACCGCCGCCCGCCAGCGCAGCGCGGGCTTGTTCATCGCCGCGACCGATGCCGCCCCCGAAGGCGGATGGCCGATGCTGCGCGCCTTTGCCCGGACGACGGCTCAGCTTACCCTTGCCGACCCTCCAATGGCGCGGGCGCTGGCGGCCGTCCTGCTCGACCATGCGGAACTGGTCGGGCTGGACGCCCTTTATGCAGGCCCGCTCGCAGATGCGCTCGATCAGATGGCGCAAAAGGGCATGCTCGACTCGGGCTGGCCCCGCGCCGCGATCATCCGCCTGATCCGGCTGGGGGTAATCGCTGCGGTCATCTTCTGGGCGAAGGGTGAAATCAGCGACGAGGAACTGGAACCTTATATCGTGTCGCGCATAGTGGAAACGCTGCTGCCTTCGCTGATTCCAGGGCAGGAAGCGCCTTTGCTGGATCAACTGCGCGGGGCGCGGCAAGTCCTCAGCCCGGTGGCGGCAGACGACGGGATCGACCTATAGTTTTTTACAGTGCACTGTAAATATATTTGACCCCGCCGCTGTCAGGGTGCATTTTCCAGTCCTGCGCTGGAATGACAAAAACCGTGGCGCGTCGAGAGGGTGAAGGCAAGAAAAGACCGGCTGGCGCATGATGGCGCCGCCCCCTCCTGACGCGCTCCGTGCACAGGCGCCGATCATCGGGAGGGAGAACCATGTCTCATAACTTGAAATTCGTCACTATCGTCCGGTCGATGCTGCTGGCGGGCAGCATCTTCGCGCCCTTCGCGGGCGCGGCCCAGGCGCAGAGCGCCCCCGCCGCTCAGGCGGAAGTAGGCGGCCTTGAGGATATCGTCGTGATGGCCCGCCGCCGCGAGGAGAGCCTTCAGGACGTGCCGGTCTCGGTGACGGCGATGTCCGCCGCGCAGATCGAAAAATATGACATGACCAGCCTGGAGAAGATCTCGACCCAGACGCCGCAATTCACCATCGGCCGCGCGTCGAACGGCTCGGGCGCGCAATTGACGCTGCGCGGCATCGGCTCGTCGTCCACCTCCATCGGCATCGAACAGTCGGTCGCGGTCGTGCTCGACGGCGTCTATTATGGTCAGGGCCGGGTCATCAACGAAGGCTTCCTCGATCTGGCGGGCGTCGAAATGCTGAAGGGGCCACAGGCGCTGTTCTTCGGCAAGAATGCGACGGCGGGCGTCATCTCCATCCGCTCGGCGGACCCGACCGACAAGCCCGAATATAAGGCGCGCGTCGGCTATGAATTCAAGGCGCGCAATCTCGTCGGCGAAGCGGTGGCCTCCGGGCCGCTGAGCGATCAGCTCGGCATCCGCATCGCGGTGCGCGCGTCCAACATGTTCGGCGGCTATTTCGCCAATCGCGGCATCGACAAGACCTACAGCACCTATGATGTGGCGACCGGCGTGACCACGCCCCACTTCGCCGCCGCCTCCACCCGCGACAATCCGGGGGAGAAGGAAGTGCTGGGCCGCGTCACGCTGAAATGGCGGCCGACCGAGGCGCTGACCATGACGCTGAAGGCGAACATGTCGGCCAACGATACCGACAATAACAGCTGGAATTATGTGCCCTATGCCTGCGCGTCCGGCACCTATGCGCTCAATTCGTCCATCACCTGCGGGCGCAAGTTCGCCATCTATCAGAACAACGTCCCCACGGAGATCGCGGGCAGCCAGCCTTTCTCCCGCGAGGATGGCGCGCTCTACAACCGCTATCGCAGCTGGGCCGTCACCGGCACGGCCGAATATGCGATGGACGACCTGACCCTCACATGGGTCAACAACTATAACCGCAACGTCAATCGCTGGTCCTGCGACTGCACCTTCGTGTCGTCGGATCTGGCGGCGGCGCCTTCGTCCGAACGGTCGATCTATCACGCCTTCTCGTCGGAATTCCGGGCGCAGACCAGCTTTGACGGGCCGATCAACCTGCTGGCGGGCTTCTATTATCAGTCCACCAAGCGCAACCACACCCAGTCCGGCGCCTTCGGCAATGTCGAGGACAGCTCGCAACCGGCGGCGTGGCGCTATCTCGGCTATTTCAAGCGGTCGGAGACGGAGGGCGAAACGCTGTCCGGCTATGGTCAGGCAACGTGGAAGGTCGTGCCGACCGTGGAGCTTGCCGCGGGCGTGCGCTATACCCACGAAACCAAGGACAGCTATCTCGTCCAGCCCTATGTCAACGCATTGCTGCAAGGGCTCTTCCTGCAAAACAGCTCGATCCCCGGCAACCAGACCTTCACCAACTGGTCGCCCGAAGCGACGATAACCTGGCAGCCGACGCGGGACATCACCGTCTATGGCGCCTACAAGACCGCCTATAAATCCGGCGGCTTCTCCAACAGCGGCTTCGTCAGCGCGACGACGATCGCCAGCGACGTGGCGTTCAACCCGGAACGGGCACGCGGCTTCGAAGGCGGCGTGAAAACGACGCTGTTCGATCGCCAGTTGCGCCTCAATCTGGGCGTCTACAGCTATAAATATCTCGATCTTCAGGTCGACTATTTCAATTCAGACACCTTCGCCTTCATCACCACCAATGCCGGTTCCGCCAAGACGAAGGGCGCGGAGCTGGAGTTCCAGTTCGCGCCGCGCGGCCTGCCCGGTCTCGACCTGCATGGCTCGCTCAATTACAACAAGGCGCGCTATGGCCGCTATATCGCCCCCTGCTATGGCGGGCAATCCGTCGCGGCCGGGTGCGACACGGTCTTCCAGGGCGCATTGGGACAGGATCTGTCGGGCAAGTCCACCGCCGTCGCGCCGAAATGGACCGGATCGCTCGGCGCCAGCTATGAAAGCGCGCTGGCGGGCGACACGGTTCTGGGGCTGTCGGTCGATACCCGCTATTCGAGCGGCTATCTCGCCTCCAGCTTCGCGCATCCGCTTTCGACCCAACCCAAATATCTGACCGTCGATGCCTCGGCGCGGCTGAAGTTCGGAGAAGATCGCTACGAGCTCGCGCTGATCGGCAAGAACCTCACCAACCGCTTCATCGTCGGCGGCGTGGTCGATGCGCCCAATACCGGCACCGGCACCGGCACGGCTACCGCCACGCCCGCCGACCAGGTCGGCTTCATCTCCCTGCCCCGCACGGTGCAGGTGCAGATGACGGTTCGCTTCTGAACCAGGGTTCCTCCCCGAATGGCTGGCCATGGCTTCATGGCCAGCCTTTTTCCTCTGCCCCCCGCCCTGCCCCTGTCAGGATCGAAAGGCGATACCCATGACCCCGCCCACGACCCCTATCGACGTGCTGATCGCCAAGGATGCGATCCGCGATCTTCATGCCCGCTACATGCGGGCGCAGGACAGGCTGGACGAGGAGATGCACCTCTCCTGCTTCTGGCCCGATTCCACTACAGATTACGGCATATTTCAGGGATCGGGCGAGGAGTTCGTCCGCTTCGCGCAGGATCTGCTCAAGACCCATCAGGCCAATCATCACCTGATCGGCCAGTCGCTGATCGAGGTGGAGGGCGATGTCGCCTTCGGCGAAGTCTATTATTTCGCCTTCCACCGGATCGACGCGGAAGGCGAGCCGCAGGACATGATTATCTCCGGCCGCTATGTCGATCGCTATGAACGGCGCGGCGGCGAATGGAAATTCGCGCACCGCAGCGAACTGGTCGACTGGGCCAGGATGGAACCGGCAGCCGACGGCTTCCTCGCCGACATGACCGGCATGGTGATGGGCGCGCGGGGCAATGCCGATCGGTCAGCGCAACGCGACTGGCTGCGCACCGCCTGATCTCATGAATGGAAGGAACAAGACGATGACGTTGACGGGGAAGACCGCGCTCGTGACGGGCGCCGCCTCCGTGCAGGGGCTGGGCTTTGCCAGCGCCAGGATGATGGCGCGGGCCGGGGCGCAGGTGATGATGACGGATATCGCCGGAGACGCCGTTGCCGCCCGCGCCGCCGAATTGCAGGACGAAGGGCTGGCCGTCGCCGCGCTGACGCAGGATGTCACCGACGCGGCGGGATGGACCGCCACCGTCGCCGCCACGGTCGAGCGCTTCGGCCGTCTCGACATATTGGTCAACAATGCGGGCATCGCCGTGCTCAAATGGATGGACCAGCTGGAACCGGGCGACTGGCAGCGGCAGATCGACGTCAACCTCACCAGCGTCTATCTGGGCTGCCGCGCCGGATTGCAGCAGATGCGCGCGCAGGGCGACGGCGGATCGATCATCAATTTCTCTTCGGTCGCCGGTCTGGTCGGCATCCCCGGCGCGGCGGCCTATGCCGCGTCCAAGGGCGGCGTGCGGATCATGTCCAAGGCCGTGGCGATGGAATGCGCGCGGGAGAATATCCGCGTCAACTCCATCCAGCCCGGCGTGATCTGGACCGACATGCAGCAGGTCGCGATCAAGGATAATCCCGATCAATATGACGCGATCAACGCCTCCATCCCGATGGGGCGCATGGGCGAGCCGGACGATATCGCCGCGATGGTCACTTTCCTGGCTTCCGACGCATCGAAATATATCACCGGCGGGGAATTCACCGTGGATGGCGGCCTGACCGCGCAATAACGCAAGCTTGGGGGGATTATCCCCCTGCCGCGCCGCGCTCTCCCGCCCCGCCGCGCAACGTGCCGATCATCGCGGGTACCGCCTCCCGCACGGCATCGACGCGGGCTTCGTCCCCGAAGATCGGGGCATGGATCAGCAACCCCATATGGGCCGCCATCGCAATGTCGTTGGCGGCCTGTAGCGCGCCGATCTGATCCCGCCAGCGGGGAAAGGCCAGCGCCATTTCCTCGAACCATATCCGGTCGAGCCGCCGCGCGGCGGGCAGGAAATGGCGTTGCACTTCCGCATCGGTCAGGGCGGCGACCGCCAGTTGCAGATAGGCCATATATTCCTTGCTCTGCACCGAGCGCCAATGCGCCGCCGAGGCGATTTCGACCGAGAGCGTATCGCTCTTCTTCCCGGCCAGCCGCCCATAATCCTCCAGAAACCGCTCCATCCGCCGATAGATGATATATTCCGGCAACGCCTCGATCAGAGCGTCGCGGGTGGCGAAATGATGATGCATCGCCCCGCGCGACACAGCGGCGCGCTTGATGACGGCGTTGAAGGACAGGCCCGCATAGCCACCTTCCACCATGCAATCGACCGCCGCCTCCAATATTCGCGTGCGCATGTCGGCGCTCTTGCGCCGCTGGCGGGAAGGTTCGCCCTGCCGCGCCATCCCCTTGGGGCGCACCTGCTCCAGCAATTTCGATGTCAGTTCGGTTACGGCTTCCATCCGGCGGTCCTGTCGGTTGCGGGTCCATCTGGCACGGAATGCATGATCCCTGCCCCCTATCATTTATCGCAGTTGGGTCTTTGGCGGCACCTCCTAAAAATCAGGATGATCATCCGGTTTTATTAAAACGGATGAATCGGGAACCGGCTCCATCCCCAATCAGCCGGAGAGGAGAAGGCGGACGGCACCTGCCGCCAGTCTGCCGCGCAAAAGGAGATTTGGCGATGTTTGAGTCCTTTGACCGTCCCAGCCTGTCGCAAAAACCGCGCGACGGCACGACCAGTCTGATCCCCGGCGAAGCCCGCTGTCCCGGGCCGTCCGTGCAGGATCTGATCGCGCGCGACGCCATGCCCGCGCCCGAGGTGCTGCGCAGCGAGAATTACGAATTTCTGGGCGATGCCGATGTCGATGCCGCCCGCTATGTATCGCAACAATGGTTCGACCGGGAAATGCAGGCCATCTGGCCCCGGACATGGCAATGGGCCTGCCGCGAGGAGCATATCGAGGAAAAAGGCGATTATTACGTCTACGAGGTCGGGCCTTTTTCCGTCATCATTTTGCGACAGGAGGATGGCGGCGTCCGCGCCTTCCTGAACAGCTGCCTCCATCGCGGCACCAAATTGCGGTCCTGCGAGGGCGAGGGCCACGCCCATAATCTGCGCTGCCCCTATCACGGCTGGACCTGGGCGATCGACGGCACACTCGACAAGGTGCCCTGCGCCTGGGATTTCCCGCATGTCGAGGCGGAGCGCTTTTCCCTCCCCGAAGTGGCGGTGGGGCGCTGGGGCGGATTCATCTTCATCAATCTGGACGAAGATCCGCAGCCGTTCGAGGAGTATCTGGGCGTGCTGCCCGATCATTTCGCCAACTGGAATCTGGCCGACCGCTATGTGTCGCTGCACATGTCGAAGGAACTGCATTGCAACTGGAAAACGGCGATGGAGGCCTTCCTCGAAAGCTATCATGTCTATGAGACGCACCCGCAGCTGATGACGGCGACCGCCGACGCGAACGTGCAATATGATTGCTATGGCGATCATGTGTCGCGCTTCTACTCCGCAGGCGGCACGCAGAGCCCGCATCTGGACCGGGTGATGACCGAGCAGGAACTGGTCGATGCGATGCTGGTCGGCGACCGCTCCATGCTGGGCGAGGAGTTGACCGTGAAGGAAGGGGAAACCGCCCGGTCCGTCATGGCGCGCTATCTGCGCAAGATCTTCGGCCAGCAATATGATGCCGATCTCTCCTGCTATTCCGACAGCGAGATCGTGGACACCATCGAATATCACCTGTTCCCGAACATGGTGCTGTTCCCCGGCTTTTCGCTGCCGATGGTCTATCGCTTTCGTCCGATCGGCCTGCGGGCGGATCGCACGCAGTTCGAAATCCTGTTCCTGCGCCCGGTGCCCGCCACCGGCGAGCGCCCCGCCCCGGCCGAGGTCGTGCATGTTCCCGAGCACGAAAGCTATGCCAGCGTGCCGGGCATGGATGCGGCGCTCGGCTATGTCTACGATCAGGACACGGCCAATTTGCGGGCGCAGCAACTGGGCCTCACCAATATGCTGGCGGCGGGGCGCAAGACCGGGCAGACGCTGGGCAATTATCAGGAAGTGCGCATCCGCCATTTCAACCGGACGCTCGACAAATATCTGAACCGCTTTTCCGCCCGTCCGCAAGGCTGAAAAAGCTCAAGGAAGGAAAAGCCGCCCTCGCGCGACGCGCGGGGGCGCCGGCATGGCATCAGGGCAAAGTCATCTGTCGGGGCGGCAATCCGGCCGTATTGCTGCCGACAAAATGGAACACGCTAAATATTGAGTAACCTTCCTGGCCTAGTAAGGCAGAAATTTCCGTTTTCAATCATGACATATACGGGGATTCGAGGAAGAGGATACCGCAAGCATGATCATCTTTGATGTTCATCATCCCATGGCCGTAGCAGGCTGGCCGAGACGCATCCTTTCGCAAGGGATGTAACGGTTAGACAGGCATGCGGCTTCCTTTCGCCTTGTCCTTCACGCAAGCCCTTGGCGGGCTGGCGGATCAGTATCGCCTGCAAACCGGGGATATGGACCTGCTGCGCGCCCAGTTCCGGGAATTCATCTATCAGATTCCGCTGCTCTATCTGATCCTGTCCTGTAATGCGGCCGCGCTGGCCATCTCCTTCTTCGATCTTGACAACCCTCTCCTCAGCGCCCTGTTCCCGCTGATATTATGCACCATTTCCGCCGTGCGCGGCATTTGGTGGATGCGCCGCCGCAATGCGGATTTCACGGACGAGCAGATCTGCCGCCACATCCGCACCACCAGCCGGCTGGCGATCGTCGTTTCCATCGCCTTCATGCTGTGGGGCCTTGCGCTTTACCCCTATGGCGACGATGTCATGCAGGGGCATCTCGTCTTCTTTCTAGCGATCACGCAGATCGCCTGCGTGTTCCTGCTCATGCCGGTGCGGTCGGCCTCGCTCGCCGTCGCCACCATCGGCATCGTTCCCTTCACGCTCTATTTTCTGATAGCGGATAACGGCAAAATGTGGGTTGAGGCCGTCACCCAGGCGCTGGCGGGCTTCGGGATGGTCTATACGCTGACCCGCTATAATGGCTCCTTCGCCCAGCTCATCCAGTCCCAGATCAGCCTGCGCCGTCAACATGCCGAAACCAAGCAGTTGAGCGACGAGAACCGCCGCATCGCCTTCACCGATCCGTTGAGCGGCCTTCCCAACCGGCGCGCGCTGCTTGCCCGGCTAGAGGAAATCCACCTGGGACAGACCAGAGGCGCGGATCAGATCGCAATCATCTTCGTCGATCTGGACGGTTTCAAGACGATTAACGACACCCACGGCCATCAGTTCGGCGATGCGCTCATCATCGAAGTGGGGCGGCGTCTCACCGCGCTGCGGCCGGATGAAGCGCTGCTGGCCCGCATGGGCGGCGATGAATTCGCGATCCTGCTCGATTGCGTCAACGCGCCGGCGCGCGCGCAGCACCTTGCCGAGCAGATGCTGGACCAGCTGTCCTACCCTTTCCCCATTGACGGAAAGCGGTTCCAGATCGGTGCGAGCATCGGCATAGCCATCGACAGGACAGGCGACACCAGCTCCTATGAACTGATGCGCCAAGCAGATACCGCAATGTACCGCGTCAAGGAAAATGGCAAAGGCGGCATCCAGCTTTACGATGCGTCCTTCGACGCCGACCGGCTCTGGCGTCAGCAGATCGAGCAGGAAATCGCCAACGGGTTGGACAAGGGCGAATTCACCGTCTTCTATCAACCGCTCGTGGATGCGCGCACGGGTGCCTGCGTCGCGGCCGAGGCCCTGATCCGCTGGCCCGGCCGGGCAGCAGGCGCGCTCATGCCCGACGACTTCATAGAGATTGCGGAGACTGGCAACCTCATCCAGCAGCTGGGCATTTTCGTGCTGCGCCGTGCCTGCATCGAATTGAAGAACCTCCCCGATTTCCAGTTGAGCGTGAATATTTCCCCCGCCCAGTTCCGCTATCCCGAATTTGAGGCGGACGTGATGCAGGTGCTGAGGGAAACGGGCTTCCCGCCCCATCAATTGCAGCTGGAGATCACCGAAAAATACCTGATCGATCATCCGGAGCGGGCGCGCAAGGCTATCGACAGCCTGAAGAAACTGGGCATCCGCTTTGCTCTGGACGATTTCGGCACCGGCTTCACCAGCATCGCCTATCTGCAATCCTATGGCTTTGACTGCATCAAGATCGACAAATCCTTGTCCGAGAAGCTGACGCAGGACCCCAAGGCCTCTCTGCTGATTTCCGGCATGGTGTTCATGGCGAACGGCCTCGACATGCGCGTGGTTGCCGAAGGCGTGGAAAATGAGCAGCAGGCAAAAATGTTGCGCATGGCGGGATGCCAGATCCTGCAAGGCTTTTTATTCGGAAAACCCGGCCCGGTTACCGATTTGACCGCATATCTCGATCATCCTTCCATCCAGAATGGGGGAATGGACGGAGGATGGCAGGGCCTGTCTGCCCCCCAACGCTTGCGGACAGGCTCCTTCCAGACGGGCTTTTAAAGCAGCGCGCGGAAAAGGGCGGGCGAGATACTGGCCGTTGCCCCCCTTCGATCTGAACAGGACAGGGGCAGGACGCAGCGCAGAGGGATGCGCGGCAGAGCATCCTCTCGCTCATGCTTACCTAGGAACACTTTATCCCCCGACCTCCTGCAACGCTTCGCGATAGCGTTTCATGCCGCAGGCCAGCATAACGACCATGATCGGCAGCATGACGGCCCCGGTTATGGCGATGGCATAGCGCAGCGCGTCCTCCCGCCCGAAGCCGAAATCGGTAATCGCCGCGATGATGCTGGAGCCGAACCCCAACCCGACCAGATTGACCGACAGCAGCGTCAGCGCCGTCACCTGACCGCGCAGGCGGTTGGGCGTCACATCCTGAATAGCGCTCAGGATCACGCCCTGCGATGCCTGTCCGACCAGCGTTCCCACCGCCATGAAGGCGAGCGCCAGCGTCGCGGTCGGCATCAGCGGACCGATGACGAGCGGCAGGGCTTTGATGCAGGTGGCGAACAGCATCACCCGCAAATTGCCGTCCGTCCGCCCCCGCCGCATCAACAGGCCGGAGAACCAGCCGCCGCCGATCGTCCCGATTGCCCCGCACACCAGCATCAGCGTGCCATAATAGAAGCCGACCTGCGTAGGCGTCATCCCATAGGTGCGGATAAGGAAGGTCGGATACCAGAGACTGGTGCCGATAGCGAGCAGGCCCGACAGCGACGTCACCCCCATCAGCATGCCATAAAGCCGCCAGCGCTCCGCCAGATAGGCCAGCACCTGCCGGATCGGAATGCTGCCCTTCGCGCCGAAACTGCCGCCCTCGCGCCGTTCCGGTTCCTTGATGGTTGCAACGAGCGCGGCGACGAGAACGCCCGGCAGACCCACGGCGAGGAACACCATCTGCCAGGGTTCCAGCGCGCCCAGAAAACCCATGTCATGCGGCCCGTTGCGCGTGAAACGGTCGAGCAGCACGCCGCCGACGATCAGGGCGAGGCCGCTGCCGATCGGATAGCCGATCGCATAGAAACTGATGGCCAGCGCCCGTCGCTGCTTCTCGAAATAATCGCTGATCATCGAATAGGCGGTGGGGCTCAGCGTCGCCTCCCCCACGCCAACCCCCACCCGCGTCAGGAAGAGCGCGGTGAAATTTTTGGCCAGGCCGCAGCTCATCGTCATCGCCGACCAGAAGAGGATGCCGACGACCATCAGCGGCGTGCGTCTGCGGCTGCCATCGACCAGACGGCCAATCGGCAGCGCGGCGACCGAATAGAGCAGCGCGAAGGCGAAACCCTGCAAAAGGCTGATCTGGAAATCGCTAAGCTGCATCGCCTGCTTGATCGGGATGACCAGCAGCGTCAGAACGCGAGCATCGATGGCGCTGAACGCATAAGCGAGAAACAGCACACCCACCACATACCAGCGATACACGCCGCCCCGCTCCCCCTCCTGTTCCTCCGCGGCAGAGGCTGCCTTGCCCAGCTCGGTCGTTGTCAACTCAATGGACACGCTGCTCATCTTTTTTTCTCACCATGCCGATGCCGGATTCGCCCGTTCCAGCAAGCCATCGGTTCTCGCGCGGATCATGGCGTCGCCCGCATCGCTTTCCGGCAACAGCCAGAAGCGCCCCGCACGAACCCCCTCCACCGCGAAATCTGCCACTTCCTCCGGCTGCGTCAACGCGATTTTGAGGCCGGTCGTCTTCACCAGTTCCTCCATCGTGCGATAGGCAACCGCATCGGGCGGCGTATCACCGGCATAGTCGGCAGGGCGGACGAGGTTCGACGCCATGATCGAGGTGTTGACGGTATTGGGGCCGGGGAACAGCACCGCCGCCCGCACCTTGTCGCCCTCTCGCAGCAATTGCTGGTAGAGCACTTCGGAGATGCTCGTCACCGCCGCCTTGGTCGCGGCATAGATGGGCGTATTGGGCAGCGAGCGCAGCCCGCCATTTGTGGATGAGGTGTTGATGACCACCCCTTCCTCCCCCGAAGCGAGCATGCGCGGCACGAACGCCTTTATGCCGTGGACGACGCCTAGCACATTGACGTCGATGCCCCAGCGCCAGTCGTTGAGCGGCAGCGTCCAGATCTCCCGCTTCGCCTCGCCCAGCCCGACGCCTGCATTGTTGAACAGCAGGTGGACGGCGCCGAAGTGGTCGAACAGCCGTTCCGCCAGCGCATCGACGGAGGCTTCCTTGGTCACATCGACGGTCATTCCCGCCTCCGCGCCGATCTCCGCCGCGGTCGCGTCCAGTTTCGCCTGATCGATATCGGCGAGGACGACGCGCGCGCCCTCCCTCGCCAGCCGCGCCCCGATCGCCCGGCCAACGCCACTGGCGCCGCCGGTGATCACTGCTATTTTCCCCCGAAAATCGCGCATCAGGCCACAGGCTCCGGCGCGCGCGCCAGCTCCACGCCGATATTCTGCGGATCGTCGAAGCGGCCCACCCACTGGTCCGCGATCCATTCGCCCGGCACCGCGCGCAATATCTGCCCGCCGGTGACGGTCGCGCCCTCGACATATTCCATATCGATAAGGCGGACGACAGGAATATCGACCAGCGGATCATAAGGCGATTCGACCAGCGTGATCTGCCCGATCATAGTGGAACGCTCGGTGTAATTGCGTTGCCAGTTAAGGCGCGTCAGATAGACATCGCCGTCGAAGATCGCCGGGTCGGAGATTCCCTGCAAGCCCTTATAGCAGTAGAGATATTCCTCGAACTGCCTTGGATTGTCATTGGGCGCGCCGATCTCCCCCTCGATCGTGAAATAGGCGATCCCGTGGCGCGAGCAGGTGGCGCGGACATGATTGCCCTCTTTCTCGAAGGTCGTCTGGGCAATCTTCTTCGGCTCGCCAAAACGCTCCCGGCCGCTGGTGACGACGCTTTCGCCCTCCATCGCCATGTGGAAACAATAGGCACCCGGCACGCCTTCATAGGTGCAGTTGACGCCCATCGTCAGCGCGCCGATCTCCACCGTGCGTTCGGGCGTCACATGCATGGCGACATGCGCCATCTGCAACCAGATTTCGGGCCGTTCAATCGCCTGCAACGGCTGAGGCAGCATCGCGGCATAGACTTCCGGCGTGGTTTCGTAGGTCGCGCGGATCGAGCGCACGGTGTTGTTCAGCCCTCCGGCAGCGCGGGTGGCGACCGGACCTTTCAGATAACGCAGACGGGACATGGCAAAACCTCCTCTTCTGCCGACGCCTGTGCGCGCCGGACATTTTCTTGTCATGACGATTGATCGGGCCTGTTATTCGGCGGCCATACTTTCCGCGCCGTCATCCCCCGGCGCGTAGAATTGCGCGAAATAGCGTCGGAAATTCAGGATCGGCCCATCGCCATCGCAGAGCAGCGGGCGGGCGCGGTGGATCTTCTTATCCCAGATCGGGATATCGCCCTCCACCCCGGTCTGCCCGGTGGTGGAAGCGATCGCCGCCTTGATCGCCTTGTCCTCGAACGAGTCCGGCTCCACGACCGGATGGGTGAAGCAAAAGCGCAGCTCGCAATCATCGGCCTCAATCGGCGTGACCAGCACTTGCAGGGTCAGGGTGACGACGCCGCTCAGCTGCGTGGTCTTTTGCCCCGCGCCGTTCTGCACGGTGCGGACGCTGGAAGGCACCACCTTGGTCTCGCCATTGGGCAAGGTCATCGTGCGTTCCCCGAACGCGGCGGAGCGGCGGATATGGCCTTCATAGCTGGTCTGCCCCTCGGGCACGGCGTCCATGCGATGCACATATTCGAAATGCGCGACATCGACGCCATTTTCCGCGATTTCCTGCGGGTTGCTGGCAAAGCGCCACTCGCGGCGCGTCTGGGAAGCCCAGCCCGGCTCGGTGAATTCGGGCACGACCATCACATCGTAGAGCGGAGCGACGCCCTGGGGATGATACCATGCCCAGATGACGCCATTGGCCTCCGTCACCGGATAGGGGCCGGCGATTGGCTCCCGCTTGCAGATCGGCGGGAAGGCGCGAGCATAGGGAATGTCCACGCAAAAGCCATCCGGCCGGAAGGCCCAGGAATGGAACGGGCAGCGCAGCACATCCCCCTCCACCTTGCCGCCATGGCCCAGATGCGCGCCCATATGCGGGCAATAGGCATCGAGCACGCCCGCTTGCCCGCTTTCATTGCGGAACAGCACCAGATCACGGCCGAAATAATGCAGCGACCGCACATCGCCTGTCGCCAGTTCGTCCGAATAGGAAACGAAAAACCAGCCGAAAGGAATATCCATCGGAAAGCGCTCAACCTTTGGCATCGTCACCTCGTCTCCAGCTATGCCAGCCTGTTTTCAGCCGGTCATCGGGTTCGATACTATCAGCAAGACGATCCCGCGAAAGCCTGTGGCAACGGACGCACTGTTCACGCAGGATGATCAATCCCGCCCGATCATCGCGACGATGCGGTCTCCGGGAACAGCGTCGGGGACATCCAGGGCCGGATCTTGGCCTTGCTGAAACGGCTGGTCAGAAAGTCGATGAAGGCGCGGGTCGCGGTGGGCATGATCCCCGGCGGGAAAACCGCGCGCACCTCCTTGTCGTGAAAGCTCCATTCCTCGTCCAGCGCGATCAGATGGCCGTCGTTGAGATCCTGCCGCACCACGCTGATCGGAAGATGGGCAAGGCCCAGCCCCCGCCGCGCGGCCCAGCGCAGGGTGACGCCGCTGTTGCTGCTCCAGTTGCCCGCGACCCGCACCGCCACATCGCCGTTGAAGACGAAATGGCCGCTCGGATCGGTGAGGCAATTGTGCCGGGCCAGATCCTCCGGCGATTGCGGCCAGCCATGGCGGGCAACATAATCGGGCGAGGCGCACAGCGCATAGGAAAGATAGCCGAACAACCTTGCCCGCATCGAGGAATCGCCGAGCGAGCCATAGCGGATCGCGACGTCGAAATTTTCCTCGGCCAGATCGGCGTCGCGCAGATAGGCGATGGCCTGGATCGAGATATGCGGATGCTGGGCGCTGAACTCGGCCAGCAGCGCCGATATGAAATCGGACCCGAAGGTATCGCTCAGGATGATGCGCAGCCTGCCGACCGGGTGGGACTGGAACTGCGCCATGCTGCGTTCCAGATCGACCAGCTCCGCCCGCATGGCGAGGCAGCGCTCGTGGAAAAGCTCACCCGCGGCGGTCAGAGAGAGGCGCCGCGTCGTGCGCACGATCAACTGCGCGCCGACCCTCGCCTCAAGCTCGCTGACCGTCTTGCTGACGAAGGATTTGGATACGCCGAGCCGCTCCGCCGCGCTGGTGAAGCTGCCCGATGCGATGACCGCGAGAAATTCGTCAATGCCACGCCATGCCGACACGCCGCCAGTCTCCCTCACTCCGCCGCCAGCATAGGGTGCCCGCGACGGGGTGGGAAGCCATTTGCCCTGATGGCGGGATATTTCCCCTACTCCGCCGCTTCGCGCAGGAAAGATTCCTTGCGAGGTCCGATGCGCGCCGCGATCGCCCGCATCGCCTCCTGATCGACATCATAGGCAGCGAGCGCATTGGTGCCGAGCATCTGCTGGATATCGTCCTCCGGCAATCCGCCCAGGCTGAGGATCATCTTTTCCAGCGTATTGGGCCATGTCCCTTCCGGGTGGGGATAATCCGTGCCCCACAGGATGCGGTCGATGCCGATCTTGTAATAGGATTCGGTCGTTTCCTCATCGGGCAGCGCCGAGCAGCCGACATAGATGTTGCGCTTGAAATAGTCGCTCGGCTTCATGCTCATATTGGCGTTGTAATCGCCGAGCTTGCCCGAAGTATGCTTGGCCGAAGCACGGATATCCATCAGCTCCACCATCCAGGGGAACCAGAATTCGCCGCCCGCCTCGACGAACATCACCTTGAGGTCGGGATATTCCTCGAACACGCCGCCGAACATCATCGACCACATCGGGCGCGTCAGGAAAAAGGCATATTCGCACAAATAGGTGCCGATCCAGCCCGGCTGGGTCATGTCGTAATTGGGCGATCCGCCGCTGTGGAAATGCAACGGCATCTTATATTCCTGCAACAATTCCCACACCGGATAATATTTGGTGTGGTTATACATGTCGAAGCCGTCAGTGATGGCCGGGAAGAAGACGCCCTTCATATTGTTCTTCTTCGCCCAGTGGATTTCCTTGATCGTCTCGTCCACATCGTAAAGGGCTGGCACCACGGCGAGGCCAAGCCGGCGATGCGGGTCCTCCGCGCAGAATTCAGCGAGCCAGCGATTATGCGCCCGCGCCCCCGCCCATTGCAGCTCGCCAAGCCCGGCCTGCGGCTTCAGGCCGACATCGGCGCCGAAGGGCGGCGCGTTACGCTCGGTGATGCCGTCGGGGAACAGGATTTCCGCCGTCACGCCATCCTGATCGAGCACGCGGGTGCGGATCGCGCCATCCCATGCGCCTTCCAGCCCATCGCCGACCCTTGCGCGCCATTTGGTGTTGAAATCGTTGATGAGGAAAAGCTTTTCCCGCTCCTCCCGCGCCTTGATCTCCTTGGCGATCGCGTCGTCGAATGCTGCATGATACCGGCTCTCCAGATAATCGCGATAGCGCTCGGGCGGCAGGCCGACATGGCCGTCCGAAGAGATTACCAGATATCTGTCCATCAATAGTCTCCTAGATTTTCCTCATCGCCCGAAGGCGACGGACATGAGTGGATTCTGGCAGGGAGCCCCCCGCCCAACAAGCAATCAGCGGTGAACAATCAGTCGCCGTGCGGAAACATTCACGCCTTCCTCTGCTGCGCCGCGACCACCCAGGCTGCGCCTGCCGCCGCCATGAGGAAAGGAGCGCCCCACCAATATTGATAGCAGGCGACCGCGATGACCGGCGGCAGGGCGATCGAGGCCCCCGCGATGGAGGAAACCGCGCCCGCCACCGCGCCCTGCCGCTCCGGTTCCACCGCTTCGGAAGCGGCGGCGGAAAAGCCGGGCCGCGCGAGGCCGTAGCCGAAGGACGCGAGCACGAAGCCGCCGACAAGGGCGTGGAGCCCGCCACCAGCCAGCGCCAGAAGATTGCCTGCGGCCGCAACCGCCGATCCTCCCCACAGCATGAAGCGGGGTGTCGGCCGCGCCAGTCGCACAAAACCCATCTGCGCGAGGAGGCTGCTCACCGCGCCCAGCGACATGGTGATGCCGATCCACCATTGGGCATCGGTGCGGCCCGGCTGCTGGGCGTCGATCACCGCGAAGCCAAGCGTGTAGATATTGATCGCCTGCGCCGAGCATATGACAAGCCCCTGTATCAGCAAGGGCCGCATCCCCCTGTCGCGCCAGAGCGACGGCACCTTCTCCCCTACCGTCTCTGGCGCCCTGACAGGCCGGTCGGCGGGCAACCCCACCCAGACTAGTAACAGCAGGACAAGTCCGCCTGCCGCGAAGGCAAGTGGCGGCCCGGCAAGACCGCTCTGCCCGATCACGAAAATGGGCGCCACCGCAGGCCCCATGATCGTGCCGAGGCTAAGTGCGCCCGCCATGCCGGAAAGCGCCTGCACGCGGCTGTCCCCGGATGTCCTGTCGGCGATGATCGCGAAGGCCGCCGTGGGCGCGGCCGATCCCAGCAGGCCATAGCTCGACCGGACGAGAATGAAGATCGCGAAAATCACCAGCGGGGCCATCACCAGATGCAGGCCAGCCAGCACCACCAGCGCGCACCCCGACATGGAGAAAGTGAAACCGCCCACCCCCACCATCAGCATGGGCTTGCGCCCCAGACGATCCGACCAGCGCGCCCATAAAGGCGCCATCCCCGCCCATATCAGCGCCGACAGGGAAAAGGTGCAGGCGATGAGCGCATCGGGAATGGCGAGGGTCCGCCCGATCACGGGCATCACCGACACCAGACCCAGATTGCCCACCGCCGTCGCCATGGTGACGGCGAAGATCAGCGCATAATGCGCGCGCGGCAGGGAAGAGGTTGTCGTTACTCCGTGCACCCTGCCGCCCTTTCCGATCAGAACCGCACCCGGCCTTCCACGCCGAGGCTGCGCGGGTCCGCCCATTGCCGCACCGCCAGCACGACCAGATCGATGCCGCTGTTCCAATATCTGGTATCGGTGAGGTTGCGGCCCCAGGCGGCGACCTCCAGCTTCGTTCCCCGGCCCAGCTCGATATCGGTAAGCCCGATCCGCCCGTCGAGCGTGCCATAAGCCTTGCGCGTCGCGAGGGTGTTGGGCGCGATCGTCGCCCATTGCATCGACCGCCAGGACCAGTTGGCGCTCGCCTCCAGCGTCATCCCGCCCAGCGGCACGCGATAGACGCCGTTGACCAGATAATTCCACTTGGGCGCCAGCGGGACCTTGTAGGTATTGGTCACATTCTCCCCGCTGGGCAGCACGAAATCGGTATAGCGCGCATGCAGATAGCCGCCCCCGAAGCCGAGCGTCAGTCCCTCGAACGGGCGGATGTTTCCTTCCACCTCGACGCCGGTGAACTTCGCCTTGCCCGCGTTGATGATGTTCGTCGTCACAAGTTCAGGCACGAACACGCCGGCCTGGAAATCCTTGTAGATCGAATGATAGACGGCGACGTTCAGGCTGAGGCGCCGGTCCGGGGACGAAAATTTGGTGCCCAGTTCGAAAGACAGCAGATCCTCGGGATTATAAGGGGTGTTGAACGCGCCGTTGGTCGATGCGGTGTCGTTGATGCCGCCTGATTTGAAGCCGGTGGCGACACGCCCATAAACCGACCAGTCCGGTTGCAGGCGATAGAGGATGTTGACCTCCGGGTTGAACTGCGACCAGGTATCGCGCCGCTGAATCGGGATAAGATCGCCCGGCCCGATGCCGCCCGCGCCGGGGCGGGCGCCTGCGGCGGGCTGGCCGCTGCGGGTGATCGGCGCACCGTTCGCCGCCCGCTGGAACACGCCGGAGCCAGCCGCCGCCGGATTGGTGGCATAGGCGGTATTGGCGATGAACAACTCACGCGCATGCTTGCGTTCGCGCGTGTAGCGCAGGCCCACGGAGATATCGAGCGCGCGACCGGCGAAGTCCGGCGTCCAGGTCAGCTGGCCATAGCCCGCGACCGATCGGCTGCCGCCGCTCCGCTCGCTGAGATCATAGCGGGCATCGCTACCCAACGCGAAGTTCCAGCGTGGATTATAGGTGCTGTAATCGTCGTCGAGGTAGAAAGCTCCGAGCGTGTAATGCACGGTCTCCCCGTTGCCGAGCACCTGAAATTCCTGACTGAACGCCTCATAATCATTATTGAGGATGAAGCGTACCAGATCGAGCGAGGTGCCATCGAAGTCCGACTGGCTGCGCGACACCATGGTGCGGCGGGCGGTGATCGACCGCAGCGTCACATCGCCCAGCGCCCCGGCGCCGAGATTGAGCGCCAGCGTCAGCGCATGACCATTGGTGCGGAAATCGGATTGCCGCGCGCTCTGTGCCGATACATCGTTGCGGCCCGGCCTGTCGGGGGAAACGTCACCCACCACCGACGGGCGTATCGAAGCAGGCAGGCTGCTGCCCAATGCGCTGAGCGCGAGCAGCGTCGGCGTGCCTTCGGCATGGCTGATGTCATAGACATAGCGGGCAGAGAAACTGGACGAGGGTTCCCACAACACATCGACGCGCCCTGCGTCCATGCTCTGTTCGCCGAAATAACCGCGCGTCGCGGCGTTGCGCCAATAGCCGTCCTGATTGTTGCCGGAATAGCCCAGCTTGACCTTGAACCCGCCCACTTCCGGCAAATCGACCGAGATGCGGCGCTGGAAGCGATGCCAGGAGCCATAGCTCATCCAGATCTGCCCGCCGAATTCGCCGCTCGGCTGCCGCGTAATCATGTTGACCGCGCCGCCGATGGTATTCTTGCCGTACAAGGTGCCCTGCGGCCCGCGCAGCACCTCTATGCGTTCCAGATCGACGGTGTCGAAGGCCGCGCCGGTCGATTTGGCCACCGGCACGCCATCGAGATAAAGCCCCACCGGCTGGTCGCGCGCAAGGCTGGTATCGGACGACGGCGACACGCCGCGAATGGTGATAACCGGACTGAAGCTGTTGCCCGGCGTCTGGTTGATCTGCACATTGGGGATCAGCGCCTGCGCATTGTTGAGGTTCTGCACCCCCGCCCGGTCGAGCGACGCGGCGCCGACCGCGGAGACCGCGATCGGCACATCGACCAGCCTTTCCTCGCGGCGCTGGGCGGTAACGACGATATCGCCCCAGTCGCCGCCCCGCGCAGCCTGCTGGACCTCCGGAGCGGTTTGCGCGAACGCCGGACTTATCAGCGCGGTGGAAACAATCCAGATCAGATTGAGACGATGGGACATATGCATTGGTCATTCTCCTCCCCCGGACATGTCCGGCCATTGGCAGCGTGAAGAGAAGATCGATCCTGCCGGGCCATAAGGCCGCTCTCCCCGACGCACACGGCACAGGGATCGTGCGCCCGTCTGGCGCCCGCAGATTACCACTCTCCACTTGTCCCGAGCTTTTGTCGGGTATGCCCTTGGCTATCGCGAATATAGGTCCGGAAACAACAGGGCATTCCACGCTGCGGGCGAACAGATTGTCTCTCTGGAAGCCCCTTTCCCGAACGCGCGAGCGCAGATAAGGGCACGGGCGGAGACAATAGCCATCTACCCCGTCCTTATCCCCGACTGCCTCCGCAGAAAAAGAGGGGCTTTTCACCTCCCGCCATTGCGCGAAGACAGAAGATCACCTGCCCTGCAAACAAGCCGAAACGCCGCTACGCCATCGGCAAAGTCAAATCGCGCACCTTTACCCGGACCAGCAAATTCCATATTACCGCAGCTACGAAATTTTCTTGGAACTACAACAAGAACCGTAAGGATCAAAAGGGAAGCGGGTGGACATATAATGCCCAGCGCACAGGAAGACCGGCAAGGGTCGCGCCGGACCAGGGAAGTTTGAAAGGCATGGGCAAATATCGCCTCATGCGGCTGTTCCTGCTTGGGATCTCGGCCTCCTTCACCCTGTCCTCCACCCCCATTCTGGCGCTGGACAGCACCCGGTCTTCTTCCCCCGACAAAGGAAGCGCGACGATCCGGGGGTCGGCGGTCCGGCCCGCCGCTTATTATGGGATGACGGAGGCCCCGCGTTCCGAACGCCTGCTGCGCGACATCATGCTGACCGCCCATAATGAGGAACGGCGCCGATATGGCATCCCCGCGCTCGAATGGGATCCCGCGCTGGCCGCAGACGCGGCGCGCTATGCCGGCCAGATGGCGCAGAGCAATATCTTCCGTCACTCGATGAAATCCGCGCGCGCGAAGCCCAGCGGCGAAAATCTGTGGATGGGGCCGCGCCGTCTCTACAGCTATGAGGTGATGGTCGGCTCTTTTCTCGATGAGCGAAAATATTTCAGGTCGAAGAGGAAACTGCCGGATTTCAGCACCAGCGGCCGTTGGCAGGATGTCGGCCACTACACCCAGATGATCTGGCGTGGCACACGGAAACTGGGCTGCGCGCTGGGCGATGGGCAGAGCTATGAATATCTCGTCTGCCGCTATTTTCCGGCGGGCAATGTCTATGGCATGGGGCCTTTCGATGCCGAGGACAGCGCGGAAATGCAGAAAAACGGGCAATATTGAATCACGCTGCCTGGCAGAGACGCTGGCTTCCGGTCAGCCCATTCCTGCCGGGTGCCCAATAAGCAGCGGATGCTGCCGTCCACCCGCATGAAAGAGAGAACCCGCAAGGCTTCCTGCGCGCACCGGGCGCGCCTTCGCGAACAGGAACGAAAGCGCTCGGGCAAAACGCGGAGCAGCAGACCGGCGCCGACCTTCCGGCGCAACAATGCCGCCCTCCTCTGGGGTGAGGCAGGGCGGCATCCATAGCAGCAGGCAGTGAACTTATTTCAGCAGGTTAATCATGGAGGAGAAGTCCTTATGGCCCTCCCCCTTATTGGCCAGCAACTGATAGAGCGCCTCTGCCGCATGACCCATGGGCACGCTGGCATTAACCGAAGCCGCCGCTTCCGTCGCCAGCTTCAGATCCTTCAGCATGAGACCGACGGCAAACCCGCCCTCATAGCCATTGTCGGCGGGCGTCTGCGGACCCACGCCGGGTAGCGGACAATAGCTCGTCATCGACCAGCTCTGGCCGGAAGAGACGCTGGAAATATTGAAGAAAGTCTGCGGATCGAGGCCGATTTTCTCCGCCATCGCAAAGGCCTCGCAGGTCGCCACCATGGTCGCGCCTAGCAGCATGTTGTTGCAGATCTTGGCGGCCTGTCCATTGCCCGCGCCACCGGCATGGATGACGGCCTTGCCCATCGCGGCCAGAATCGGCTCCGCCTTGGCGAAGGCGGCATCCTCGCCGCCGACCATGAAGGTCAGCGTGCCGCCATTGGCCGCCGCGATGCCGCCGGAAACCGGCGCATCGACCATCTCGAAGCCCTTTTCGACCGCCGCCGCGATGACCCGCCGCGCCGTCGTCACGTCGATTGTCGAGCAGTCGAGGAACAGCGCGCCGGGCTTCGCCGCGCCGAAAACCTCATCCTTATAGACCGCCTCGACATGCTTGCCCGCAGGGAGCATGGTGACGACCGCATCGGCGCCGCTGGCCGCGTCTGCCGCGCTGGCCGCGCGCGTGGCGCCCGCCGCCTCGGCCTTCGCCAGCGCCGCTTCGGAAAGGTCGAAAGCCCGGACGGCATATCCCTTCTTCACCAGATTGGCGGCCATGCCGCCGCCCATATTGCCGAGACCGATAAAGGCGATGCTAGTCGTCATATGCATATCACTTTCATGCTTGTCACCATGACCAGCGCCATGGCTCCATCCTCTCCGCGGCCGCCCCCTGGAAAGGCGCGCCGCTCATTTGCGCCGGGGGGCAGACCACAGCAGCCCTCCGGAAAATCCACCCTGATCGCGGGGCCAGCAGCCTTTCGGCCCGGCCCGCGAAATTACAGGGTCAGCGCCCTTTCCAGACGCCGGGCCGCTTTTCGACGAAAGCGGCCATGCCTTCCATCTTGTCTTCGGTCGCGGTCAGGATCTGGAACAGGCGGCGTTCGGTCAGGATCGACTGAGCGAGACCCGTTTCGAAGGCGAGGTTCACCATTTCCTTGTTCACCATCGTGGCCATCGGCGGCATCGACGCGATGGTCGCGGCGGTCTTCAACGCTTCCTCAAGCAGCTGTGCGGCGGGCACCACGCGCGCGACCAGACCGCCGCGCTCGGCTTCCTCGGCACCCATCATGCGGCCGGTGAGGCACATTTCCATCGCCTTGGACTTGCCCACGGCGCGAGTGAGGCGCTGCGAGCCGCCCATGCCCGGCGCGACACCGAGCTTGATCTCGGGCTGGCCGAATTTGGCGGTATCGGCGGCGATGATGAAATCCGCCATCATCGCCAGCTCGCACCCGCCGCCCAGCGCGAAACCGGCAACAGCGGCGATCCACGGCTTGCGGGTGGCGACGACCTTCGATTGCCAGCCGGAGAAGAAATCCTCCAGAAAGAAGTCGGCGGCCGGCTTGTCAGCCATTTCCTTGATGTCCGCGCCCGCCGCAAAGGCCTTTTCACCGCTGCCGGTCAGCACCGCGCAGAGCTGCGTCGGGTCGGCGTCATAGGCGGCGAAGGCGGCGGAAAGATCCTTCAGCACCTGGCTGTTGAGCGCATTGAGCGCCTGCGGCCGGTTGATCGTGATCAGCGTCACCGCATTGCGCTGTTCGACGAGGATGGTTTCATAGCTCATGTCAGTTGATCTCCAGTTGCGGAAGGGGTGTCCATTCCCGATCTGGCGAAAGCGGCGCAAAAAGGGAAGCGACGAGTGCATCGTCCACCTCCTCCGGCTGCGCCGGGTTCCATTCAGGCGCATTGTCCTTCTCGAAGATCACCGCGCGCACGCCCTCGACGAAATCGGGCCGCCGGATCACATGGCAGGCGATGCGATATTCGTTGCGCATATTGTCGGCGAAATCGGTGAAGGCCGCCCCTTCCTTAAGCTGGCGCAGCGCGACCTTGATCGTCTGAGGCGATTTGGTCGCGAGCACGGCAAGCTGCTTTTGCGCCCAGTCCGAACCATCCGCCGTCAACGCGGCAAGGATATCCTCATAGCGGTCCGAAGCGAACAGCCGGTCGATATCGGCGCGCTGCCCCTCCAGCTTCGAGTGTGGCGGCGTTTCGTCCGCACCGTCAAGCAAGGCAGCGAGCGCGGCAGGATCGGCCAGTATCGCCGCCTTCAGCGCGTCGAGCCTCTCCGAGCCGACATAATGGGTGGCAAGGCCGATCGCGCGCGCGTCAGCACCATCGATGCGGCTGCCGGTGGTGGCGAGCCAGGCGCCAATGCGCCCCGGCAGGCGCGGCAGGAACCAGCCGCCGCCGACATCGGGGAACAGGCCGATCCCGGTTTCCGGCATCGCGAACATCGTCCGCTCGGTCGCGACGCGATAGCGCGCGGGCAACGAAATGCCGACGCCGCCGCCCATGGTGATGCCGTCGAGAAAGGCGACGATCGGCTTTTCATAAACGAACAGCAGATGGTTCATCCGATATTCGACGAAGAAGAAATGCTCGGCTTCCTTGCAATCCCCCTTCGCGCTGTTGGCGATGAGGGCGATATCGCCGCCCGCGCAAAAGCCCCGCGACAATTTGGGGTCGCCATCGGGCGAGACCGCATGGTCGATCATCACCGCGACCACATTGTCATCGCCGCGCCAGCCGAGCAGCGCCTCGTTGATCGTCTCGCACATGCCCGGGGTCAGGGCGTGGATCGCCCGGGGGCGGTTAAGGCGGATGCGGCCGACGCCGCCCTCCACGGAAATCAGAACGTCTTGGGTCATCAGCGCAGCATGTCCCTCGCAACGATCATCCGCATCACCTGATTGGTGCCTTCCAATATGGAATGGACGCGCAGGTCGCGCCAGAAGCGCTCGATCGGATAGTCCATCAGATAGCCATAGCCGCCATGCAGCTGCAACGCCCGGTCCACGACCGAGGAACCTGTATCGGTGGCGAGGCGCTTGGCCATTGCGGCGAAGCGCGTCTTGTCCGGCGCATTTTCCGTCACTTTGACGGCGGCGGCATAAAGCAGGGTTCGCGCCGCCTGCAATTCCGTCTCCATATCGGCGAGCGTGAATTGGGTTGCCTGAAACTCGGCAATCGCCTGGCCGAATTGCTTGCGGTCCTTCGTATATTGCACCGCTTCGTCGAGGCAGCGCTGCGCGCCGCCCAGCGAGCAGGCGCCGATATTGAGGCGGCCGCCGTCAAGGCCGGTCATCGCGATGCGGAAGCCCTCGCCCTCCCCGCCGACCCTGTTTTCAGCCGGAACGCGCACAGCGTCGAAATTGACCTGCGCGGTCGGCTGCGAATGCCAGCCGAGCTTCTTTTCCTGCGCGCCGAAGCTGACGCCCGGCATGTCCTTTTCTATGACGAAGCAGCTAATGCCCTTGGCGCCGTCGTCGCTGGTGCGGCACATCACGACATAGATTTCATTCTCGCCGCCGCCGGAGATGAACTGCTTGGAGCCGGTGATGACATAGTCGTCGCCGTCGCGCACCGCCTTGGTTTTGAGGCTGGCTGCGTCGGAACCCGCGCCCGCTTCGGTGAGACAATAGCTCGCCATGCGGGTCATCGGCACCAGATCGGGCAGATATTTGTCCTTAAGCGCCTGACTGCCGAAGCTGTCGATCATCCATGCGCTCATATTATGGATCGAGATGAAGGCGCTGGTCGATGGGCAGCCATAGGCCATGGCTTCCATAATGATCGCGGCCTCCAGACGGCCGAGGCCGATCCCGCCCGATGCCTCCGACACATAGATGCCGCCGAAACCCAACTCGGCGGCGGCGCGGATGGTGTCGCGGGGGAAGATATGCTTCTCGTCCCACTCGCCCGCATGGGGGGTGATGGCGTCCGCCGTGAAGCGGCGCGCCAGCTCCTGAATTTCGCGCTGATCGTCGGTAAGGTCGAACTGGCTCATGACATCCTGCCCGTCAAAGAACATCCCCTGGCAAAGCAATGGCGCCGCCTTGCCTTGTCTAGCATGAGAGACGGGAAAGCGGAAAATCGCCCTCCCGTCCCCTTCCTCTTATCCCATGGTCGGGATGACGAACGCGCTGTCGCCGGTGCTGCCGCCATCGGGCCAGCGCTGGGTGATGGTCTTGACCTTGGTCCAGAACTTGACGCCTTCCATGCCGTGCTGGTTGGTGTCGCCAAAGGCCGAGCGCTTCCAACCGCCGAAGGTATGATAGGCGACCGGCACCGGGATCGGCACGTTGATGCCGACCATGCCGACATTGACGCGAGCCGCGAATTCGCGCGCCGCATGGCCGTTGCGGGTGAAGAGCGCGACGCCATTGCCATATTGATGCTGGCTCGGCAGCTTGAGCGCTTCCTCGAAATTCTCGGCGCGCACCATCTGGAGCACGGGGCCGAAAATCTCTTCCTTATAGGCCTGCATATCGGGCGTCACATGATCGAACAGGGTCGGGCCGACGAAGAAGCCGTTTTCATGGCCCTGAAGCGTGAAGCCGCGCCCGTCGATCACCAGCTCCGCGCCTTCATCGACGCCGGTCTGTATCCAGTTCTCGATCTTCTGCTTATGCGCAGCGGTGACGACGGGGCCATAATGCGCCTCGGCATCGGTGGAGACGCCCACGCGCAGTGCCTCGATCGCGGGGATCAGCTTTTCGCGCAGCGCAACGGCGGTCTTTTCGCCCACCGGCACCACAACCGGCAGCGCCATGCAGCGCTCGCCCGCCGAGCCGAAGGCCGCGCCCGCAAGATCGTTGACGACCTGATCGAGATCGGCGTCGGGCATGACGATGCCATGGTTCTTCGCGCCGCCCATCGCCTGCACGCGCTTGCCCGCCGCGACGCCGCGATTATAGACATAATGGGCGATGTCGGACGAACCCACGAAGCTGACGCCCGCAATATCGGGATGGTCGAGGATCGCATCGACCATTTCCTTGTCGCCCTGCACCACCTGCAAAATGCCTTCGGGAAGGCCCGCCTCCAGGAACAGTTCGGCAAGGCGCACCGGCACGGACGGATCACGCTCGGACGGCTTCATGATGAACGCATTGCCGGTGGCGATGGCGACGCCCGACATCCAGAGCGGGATCATCGCCGGGAAGTTGAACGGGGTGATGCCCGCGCCGATGCCGATCGGCTGGCGCATCGAATAGACGTCGATGCCGGGACCGGCGCCCTGCGTATATTCACCTTTCAGCACATGCGGAATGCCGCAGCAGAACTCGATGACTTCCAGACCGCGCTGGATGTCGCCCTTGGCATCGGCGATCACCTTGCCATGTTCGGAGCTGAGCATATGCGCGAGCTCGTCCATATTCTTCTCGACCAGCGCCTTGAAGTTGAACATCACGCGGGCGCGGCGCTGCGGGTTCACCGCCGCCCATGCGGGCTGCGCCTTCTTCGCGGCCTCGACCACCTTGTCGAGCAAGGCCCTGTCGCCGAGCGTCACCCGGGCCTGGACACCGCCGTTATTGGGATCGAACACATCGCTATAGCGCGCGGCGGCGCCATCATGGGCAAAAGCAAGTTTGTGAGAAATCTCGCGCATTCAAGCATCTCCTCAATATTGCCTGCTTGTCTAAGGTAAGGCGTTTTTGTATGCAACCTAGCGAATTTGCACATATGTCGTGCAAAAATGCAGAACGGATGACGGCGATGGACTGGGACAATCTTCGCATCTTTCTGGCCGTGGCGCGCACCCGGCGGGTGGCGGCGGCGGCGCGGTCGCTCGGGGTCAATGTGACCACGGTGACACGGCGCCTCAACAGCCTGGCCGAAAGTCTGGGCGGCGAGTTGTTCGAGCCCGGCGCCGGGGACAAGCGCCTCACGCCGCAGGGCCTCGCGCTGATGAACCGCGCCGAGGAGATGGAGAGCGCCGCGCTCACCGCCTTTGCCGAGGCGACCGGGCAGCAGAAAAGCTATGCCGGCCATGTCCGCCTTTCCGTGGCGGAGGGTTTCGCGACGTGGATATTGGGGCCGGGCCTCGCCGCGTTCAGCGCCCGCCATCCCGAAATTCATCTCGACATCATCACCGCCTCGGGCTTCCTCAACCCGTCGAAGCGCGAGGCGGACATGGCGGTGATGCTCGCCCGCCCGGTGCGCGGACGCCTCTCCGTGCGCAAGCTGCGCGACTACAGCCTCGGCCTCTATGCTTCCCGCGCCTATCTCGACCGGCATCCCGGCCCGATTGAGCGGGCGAGCCTCGGCGGCCATGTGCTGGTGGGCTATGTGCCGGATTTCAACCTCGCGCCCGAGCTCGACTATCTCGACGAGATCGAGCCGGGGCTGACCGCGCGCCTGCGTTCCACCAGCATCAACATGCAGATGCGCATGATCGCAGACGGCGCGGGCATCGGCGTACTGCCTCGCTTTATCGCGCGCAATGATGCCGATCTGGTGCCATTGCTCGCCGAAGATGTGAATATCATCCGCAGCTTCTGGCTGGTGACGCATGAGGATATTCGCCGCCTGCCCCGCATCATGGCGGTGGCGAATTTTCTGGAGGAAAGGCTGGAGGCCTGCTCCAGCTAGGGCATGGTTCTGAAATTACACCCGCAGCAGCAGGCGGGGGCCTATATCCTCGACGGTGCGGCATCCCGTTTGCAGCATCGCCAGCTCCAGTTCCGCCCGCAGCATGTGGAGCATATGCGCGACACCGGCGACGCCCGCGACCGCCAGCGCATGAAGCTGCGGCCGCCCGACCAGCACCGCGCTCGCTCCTAGCGCGAGCGCCTTCAGCGCATCGGTGCCGGTCCGCACCCCGCCGTCGAGCAACAGCGGCACGCGCCCGCCCACCGCCTCGACGATAGAAGGCAGCATGTCCATCGGCGTCGCCAGCCCGTCGAGCACCCGGCCGCCATGGTTCGAAACGATGATGCCATCGGCGCCCAACTCCACCGCCTTGCGGCAATCGTCCGGCGACAACAGCCCCTTTACGACAATCGGCAGCCGCGTCGTGCGGCGCAGCCATGCCAGGCTCTCCCAATCCGGCACCGCATCGGCGAAGGGCGTGCCGAAGAGGATGCGCCCTGCCTGCGCCTCCGCCCGCTGCACCGGCGAAGGCATGTCGCGCAGATTGGCCGCCTCTACACCCGGCGGCAGCGGGAAGGTCGTCAGCTTCACCGCCGCATCGACGGTCAGCACGATCAGTTGATAGCCAGCCGCCTCCGCGCGCCGCACCAGCTGCTCGTTATGCGCCGGGTCGGGCTGAAGGTAGAGCTGGAACCAGAGCGGCGGCAGCGCCCGCCCCAGATCCCGCGCCGCCTGCCGGGCGCTGTCGGCGATCTGTTCCAGCGGCTGGCTCGACAAGGTGCTCACCACCATCGTCGTGTCGAGCGCGGTGGCCGCGCCCATCGCCACTGCCTCCCCCTGCGGATGCGCGAGCCGATGATAGGCGACCGGCGCCAGCAGCAGGGGCGCGGCATGGCGCAGGCCGAACAGCTCGATCTCGGTCGTCGCGCCTTGCATCGGCACCAGACGGCGCGGCACCAGCCGATAGGCGTCGAACTGGCTGCGATTATCGGCAAGCGACCGCTCCGCCCCCGCGCCGGACTGAATATGCCGCCAGGAGGCCGCCGGAATATGCGCACTCGCCCGCCTCTCATAATCGGCGAGCGAAACGAGGTCGGGAGGAATGGCGGCAAGCGACGGCTCCACGCCCTCGCCTGCCTGCTCCGGCTCCCGCCCCGGCCCGCCCGTCATACCACCGACCATTGCCGCAGCAGATTATGATAAACGCCGGTCAACTCGGCAATCGACGCATGATCGGGATGGTCGGCGGTCAGTCGCTGGATCGCAGTATCAAGCTCGAACAAAGTGCGCCGCTGCACCTCGGATGGCACCATGCTCTGTGTCCAGAAGAAGGAGGCATAGCGCGCGCCCCGCGTCACCGGCGTCACCAGATGATGGCTGGTGCCGGGATAGACCACCATGTCGCCCGCGGGCAATTTCACCCGGTGGTCGCCATAATGATCCTCGACCACCAGTTCGCCGCCCTCATATTCGTCGGGATCGCTGAAAAACAGGGTCGAGGAGATATCGGTGCGGACATAATCGCCCGTGCCCGGCAACGGAAACAGCGCATTGTCGATATGGCTGCCATAGGTGCCGCCGCCTTCATAGCGATTGAAGCGCGGCGGCAGGATGCGCAGCGGCAAGACCGAAGCGATGAACAGCGGGCACTGCCCCAGCTTTTGCAGGATCAGATTGCCCAGCTTCTGCGCGAGCGGGCTATCGAGCGGCAGCTGCAAATTGCTTTTCACGCGAATGGCCTGATGCCCGGCGGTCGCGCGCCCGTCCTGCCAATCGGCCTGCTCCAGCAGGCGGCGGCATTCACGCACCTCTTCGGCGGTCAGCACCGCCGGGATCCGGATCATCATGAGCGGTAAAGGCCTGCCTGCCCGGTCGTCGCTGCCCCATCCAGCGCCGCTATGGTGTCGCCATCGCGGTCGCGCACCGGAGGGCCATCCCGAAGCGGCGGGCCGTCCTCCCCGCCGCGATGGCGGTGATGACCTCTGCCGCCTCCCCGCTCCCTGCCCTGAAGGACGAAGGGAATCTCGACCAGACCGCGCACCATCACCGCCCGTCCGCCTCGGCGGGTCGGCGACCAGCGCCAGCGCCTGACGGCAGAGAGCGCTGCATTATCGAGGCGGCCATAGCCGCTGGAGCGCGAGACGCTGATATCGCTCACCCGCCCGTCAATGCCGAGCAGAACCATCAGGACGACGATTCCTTCCTCCTGACGACGGCGGGATTCCATCGGATAGCCCGGCGGCACGGCCTGAATCATGGTGGAGGACATATCGCCCATCGACTCGATGGCGGGCGGCGCGGCCTGTGGCGCTGACGGTCCCGGCGCGGTCACTGACGACGCGACCGCCACCTGCGGCGCGGGTGCCGGAGAGGTCGCGACCTGCACGGGCGGCGCGGGCATCTGGACAAGCGGCGGCGGAGCGACCACCGGCGCGGGTGTCTTGACCGTCTCCACCGGCTTTGCTTCGGGCGGCGGAGCAGCGGGCGGCGGCGGCTCGGACAGCATCTGCACGACGATGGAGGGATTATCGAGCTTGCGCACATGGATGATCCCGGCTGCAAGGAAGGCTGTTATCAATCCACCCACCAGCGCCACCGACATGCCAAGTGCGGGCAGGTTGAGTCGCCGGCTCTCGCCATAGCGCGACACCTGAGACAGCAGGACACCGCCCCCGGCAGGCGGAAGCGGTACACCCTTGATTTCGGGCCAAAACTCCTTCACGGACGCGCTTTCCAGCACCCCCTGCTCGATATTCATCATCAATTGCGGCTGCCCCATCGCGCGCCCCATCATATTGCAAGTCAATTGCATATAGCGCGATGCCGAAAAGGTCCAGCAATTTGCGCATCGCATGCGCCTTTGTAGGGTCGGAATGGGGAACGGAATTTGATATATCGCAAACATGTTCAACGGGGGGCATAGGTTGGCTCACATCCGCTGGACCGCATTTTATGGCAAGAAGCAGGGCGGGAAGCAGCCGCGCTGCAATAGCGACGGTGAGATAAAGCCGCGGGCAGATCAGTGCCCGTAGGTGGTGTAACCATGGAGGGATGCGCCCTATTGCCCGTCAGGCTTGTCCTTCTTCTTACGGCCGCCCTCCAGCCCGAGTCCTTCGACCACCTCCCCCATCGGCGTGCCTCGCCTGATCGAATAAAGCGTCTCCGGCGTGGTGCCACGCGCGACAATCACCGCGTTTTTGGGGCAGATATCGAAACACCCCACCAGCATGAAGCCCAGTTCGGCCCGCTTGCCCTTGCCGGTGCCCAATTCTTCGCGCAGCGCCTTGTCGAACCGCGTCTTTCCTTCAGGACCAAAGCCACCGGATATTTTCTTGCTGCATTTACGGCAGACAAGAATGCTGTCGCGCCACCGCCGCGAAATCCGAAGGATGGAAGGTGGAGATGCAGCCATATGTCTCTCCATCGACAGGGCAACCGGTTCACGCACCGTTGATCAGGCATAACTCCTTTACAGGAGATAATGTCCCCGACCCAGCCTTCAAGCGGGATCGCGCAACCCCAGCAGATCGCGCAACATCCAGCCAGCGATATAGGGGCGCGTCATCGCCTCGTTGATCACATAAGGCGCCCAGCCCGGCCCAAAGGGCAGATAGAAGCGCACCGGCACGCCCAGCCGCCGCGCGACGGCGAGTGTCCGCCGTTGCGGCAGGCCGCGTATCTGCTCCAGCTCGCAGGGGGTGCCTGCGTCGAGCAGCAGCCTCAGCGCCTGTTCCGCCAGCGCGGGCTTGTGGGTGGCGACGCCGACCGGGGCGGCGCGGCCCGCAAGGCTGGAGACCAGATCGAGATAGGCGGCATCCATGCCCCGCCCCTTCTCGTCCCCGGCATGAGGCACCTCATCGGGCCATTCTCCCTTGACGATGCGCAGCCGGGCGGAGCTGTCGCGAAACCGTGCGCCATCGGCAAGGCTGCGCCGCCAGCGCCCCGGCAGCACGCAGCCGGTCTCCGGAAAAGCGGGCAGAAGCCGCTCGACAATCTCCAGCGTGCGGTCGGCATCGCTGGTGGCATGGGCATCGAAGATCAGCGACAGGCCCTTGGCCTGCGCCGCCTGCGCCAGCGCGAAACAGGGCTCATGGCGAAAATCGAGCGGCGGCACCTTGATCGCGAGATGCGTTCCCGCCTGTTCCTTGTCCAGCCGGGCCAGCACCCCTTCATAAGCAGCGATGATCTCTTCGGCGGGGACAGCGCCCATGTCGAAAAAGCCGATCGTCGCCGACCGTCCCTGACGCTTCAGCCGTTCGCACCGGCGCCGGAGCGCGGCCGCATCTGGTCCCGGGAACAGGCGTCCGGCCCGGTCAGGCAACTCATATCGCGCATAGCGCAGGCCGCGCCAAAGGACCGATTCCTTCACGACCGCCTCCATGGCAGGCGATGGCGAAGCCAGACGGCACCATCGGCCATCAGCGCCACGGCGCCGCGCAGATTGAAGGGATAGGTCCGCACCTGCACGCATTCGCGCATGTCCTGCGTCCAGAGCTTCGTGATCCACCCTTCGATGATGCCCAGAAACTCATAACCGCGCAGTCCTCGGTTCGCCGCCCAGCCGAGGGTATGGAGCATCAGCAGGGTGCCGGGAGAGCATTTATTGTAATCGGCATTGTGGCCGATCTTGAACAGCCAGTAATGGCCGCCCCATTCCATCGCCAGCTGCGTCGCGACCGCCTTGCCGTCGATTCGCATGAACGCCACGCGAAACTGACCGCGCGCGCAGGCATCCCGAAAATAGCCGCGGAAGAAATCCTCCATGCGCCGGTCGCCGGCGATCGCATTGCCCCTTTCCCCTTTCCAGCCCAGAAACTCGACATTGACCGCTTCGTCGAACAGCGCGTCGAACTCTTCCACGCCCGGGGACAGCATTTCGAACGTCACTTGCCCCAGCCCGTCGGCCTTGCGGCGGGCGCGGCGGAAATCGGAGCGGCGGCCCGCATTGAAGCAGCTTTCAGGCTCCCGCCATCGCTCGCCCAGCGGAATGGTGGGCGAAGGGTCGGCCGGGCGGATGGCGAGCAGCCCGCGACCCTTCATCGCCGCTTGCAGCTCTGCGACCAGCAGGGAATCGGCGGAAATACGATCGAAGCAGAGCGGCCGGGAATCGTGGGAGAGCGCCGAGGCGAGTTGGCGCGCGCTGCCTGCTCCGTCATAGATCGCGTCGCTGGGTTCCCCCAATTCGCGATTGCCCATAAGCCGCCACCGGGAGAAAAACCCCTCATCGCGGCACAACGGAAGCAAGCCGCCGATCGAGGAACCGGCTTGCGCACGGATGATCCGCACGGGCTTCTTCGCCATCAGCATGCGCGACATCGCCATGATGCAACCATGCCCCTGCGTCGGCCAGCTACCGTGAACCTGCAACAATTCCCATTCACCCGCGAGCGAGGCGGCGGCATCTTTCCCTTCCAGCAACGGCGAAAAACCGGACCGTTCGCCGGATCGCGCGCCCTTCTTCCCCATATTCTCAAGCTCGACCTGCGCGTGAATCATGCATTCCCCCTTCCGCCCCTGATTAGGGGAGAAGTGCTAATATTTCCTGCCCCCCATATCGCCAGCCTTGCCCCCTCAACCCTCTTCTTTTGATCGAAAGAAGAGCCAAAATAGGGGAATATGCATAAGAACCAATATCATAGCGGTTGATTATCCATTCAATCTAAACTCTTTATTTACTGGAATCTTCATAGCGTGAGGTATGAGGATCACACGATACATCTTCGGTTCACACCCGTGGCCGTCCGTTGACGAACGGCAGATCGAGAAACTCGTCCTGTGGGATCAGCTTCTCGCCACGCGGAAAAGCGTGCTGGCGGCGCTGTGCGTCAACAGCCTGCTCGGCGTTACCGCGCTGCTCGTCGCCTGGCATGGGGGCAATGTGGGCGAGGGCATTTTATGGTTCCTCGCATCCTGCGCGGCCAACATCTGGCGCGTCATGGTTCTGCGCCGCGTGCCGCAAGGCGAGGTGGAGCAGGAAAGAATCGAAAAGATTCTCAATCACGCATGCCTGTCAGCCTTTGTCTCCGGGCTGGTGTGGGCGGCGATCCCGATGCTGTGCGATGGCTATTCCTCTCCTCAGACCCTGTTCTATCTGATCGTGGTATGCGGCATCACCGCTGGCGCCATCGCCCATGGCATCGCCTATTCGCGCGTGCCGATCTGCTTCATCACGCCGCCCATGGCTTCCATCGCGATCTGCCTCTTCTATCAGGGCGGGTTCGAGCGGATTTGCCTTGCGACAACGGCAGTGCTGTACCTGCTGGCGCTCAGCCGCAGCGCGCGGCAGAGTGAGGCCGCCTTTCGCGACTCCAGCCGCATCAAGAATAATGCGACCATCACCGCCCATTTTCTTCAGGGCGCTTATGAACGCTCGTGCGAGGTCGCGGCGGATCTGCACGAATGGGCGATGCATGACGATCTGACCGGCCTCCTCAATCGCCGCGGGCTGATGGAAAAGGCACAGAAAGCGAAGGAAAAGGGTGCGACCCAATGCCTGATGCTGCTGGACCTCGACAGCTTCAAGGCGGTCAACGACGGCTATGGCCATCAGGCTGGCGACCGGCTGCTGCGCGAGGTGGGGCGGCGCATCACCTTTATATTGGGCGCCGACGCGCTGGTGGCGCGTCTGGGTGGCGATGAATTCGCGGTACTCATGGAAACGGGCGAGGAAGGCCCGGCAGCGATCGAAGCCAAGGCTCAGGCGCTGCTATCGGAAATCACCAAGCCTTTCGAACTGCTGGGCGCGGGCAGGATCGGGTGCAGCATCGGCATCCATATCGCCGACTGCCTGCCGTTCGAGGAACTGCTGTCCTGCGCGGACGAGGCGCTCTATACCGCCAAGGTCCGCGGCCGCAACCAGTTCCACCTGTTCGATGAGGAACTGCTGCGCCGCTTCGAAATGCGCCGCAACATAGAACGCGATCTGACGCAGGCCATCGCCAGCCATTCCATCGAAATGTGGTTCCAGCCCATCGTCTCCGGCCCCGATCGGCGGATCATCAGCGTCGAGGCGCTGCTGCGCTGGCAGCATCCCTGGCATGGCTTCATCGCCCCACAGGAAATCGTCAGCGAGGCATCGAAATCCGGCTGCTCCGGGGCGCTGCTGGAGTTCATTCTCGACCGCGCCTGCGACCTTATTGAGCAATTGCGCACGATGGGCCATGACGACATATCGGTCGCGATCAACATTTCCCCGCGTGAAATCGCCCAGCTGCCGGTTGACGATCTCGTCTTGTCCCGGCTCGATCAACGCGGCATCGCCTATCATTCGCTGGAAATAGAAGTGACCGAGGAATCGGTGCTCGACGTGCCGATGGTGCAGGAAAAGATCGCGACGCTCGCGGGCAAGGGCGTGCGCATCGCGATCGACGATTTCGGCGTCGGCTATTCCTCACTGGCGCTGCTCAAGAAATTGCAGGTGGACCGGGTGAAGGTCGACCGCTGCTTCATTACCGACATCCACGAGATGAAGGAAAACCGCGCGCTGTTGCGGGCGATGATGATGCTCGGCAACACGATGGGCTTCGAGATCGTCGCCGAGGGCGTGGAGACCGAGGAAGAGGCGCTGGCCCTCCAGTTGCTTGGCTGCGATGCGCTACAGGGCTATCTTTTCCACAAGGCCATGCCGAGGCAGCAACTTCTCGCCCTGATCGGGGACAAGAATGAAGCGGCGACCGGCGAGCCAGTCCTGCCCGAGTCGCCAGTCCCGCCCGCGTCCGAAGCGCAGCCCCGCACCTGCTCGCTGGGCTGAACGCCCGGCCTGCCCTCCTCGGCCATCGTCTCCACCGCGCAGCCTTCGGCCTCCGGCCGGGTCAAGCGCGGCGATAGGGCGTGGACAGCGCCGCCATCAGCACCTGATGCGCGCGCTTGGGCTTCATGCCCGCATCGAAGGGCAGCCCACGATTGAGACGCGCGGCATCCGGCTCGCTCTTCGCCAGCGCCACCCGCGTCGCATCCGCCCGCTCCTGCAACCAGCTATGCCGATCGCTCAGGCCCCAGGTGACGATGCTTTCCATCGCCGGTTCCTGTCCCGCGACGTCTAACAGCCACGCCATCGCATCGGCCACCCGCGCGTCCCGTTGCTCCAGCGGCAGCGAGCGGTCCGCCTCCAGCACATCGACTTCGGTAAGAGCGAGGCTTACGCCCATATCGGCCAGATCGCGCAAGAAGCGGGCAAACCGCTGTTGCGATATCAGCCCCTTCTGCAATTCCAGATGCCCCTGTATGCCCACCATGTCGAGCGGCACGCCTCTGCCTTTCAACCGCTCCACCAGATGCAGCAGCGCCGTGCGGCGATCTTCCTCCGTCTGGTTGTCGTGGCAGAGGGCATAGTCGTTGATCATCAGCCGCGCGCGCGGGTCCAGCATCCGCGCCGTCTCCAGCGCCCGCGCGACATACTCCTTGCCATAGGCGCGCTGGAAGCTGGTGCGCCGCAGACCCTGATCGCCCTCCTCGGTGTCGATCATCTCATTGACGACGATCCATTCACCGATCCGCCCGCTATAGCGCGGCAGCAGCGTCGCGAAATGCCGCTCGACCGTTTTCCAGTCGCGCCGGTCCAGCATTTCCTCGCGCGCCCAATCGGGAGTCATCTGTTCCCAGATCAGGCTGTGCCCGCGCACCCTCTGGCCATGGTCATGCGCGAAATCGACGATCGCGTCATAGTTGCCGTGCCAAGGCTCGCCCTTGCGCCATTCGACCGCGCTCCACTGGCCATGATATTCGGGCACGATGAGGTCGCATTGCCGGATGGCGGAGAGCAGCGGCCCTTCCTCCGTCAATTGATCGGGCCGGACGGCCGCGCCGAACAGGCGGCGCCCTTGCCGCGCGGGCGAAACGGGGTCATCCCCCGAACGGGCGGGATATTTGTTCGCCATGGCGGCAATGAAAGGCAGACCGAGGAGCGCCGTCAAGACGGCCCGTCTCGATGCATGCATCGGCATGATCAACATCCAACGACCATGAATCCTTACGCTGGTCTGGACGAAGAAAGTTTATATTTCCTTGTCTTATCCGATTAACGCCAGATTCTTATCTGTGAAGTGCGGCGCTTCTCTGGTGGAATATTTCCCGCAACACAAGATAAAATGGCTTTTTTTGCATATCACTATCGAGGGGAAGCCCTCTATTTGCGCCGGATCGTTCATTTTGAGGGAGCAACCAGGAATAGCGGTCGGACAATCCCCAACAGGTGATGCTGCCCACCGCGCGATTGGCTATCGCTACATCGAGCACCCGTTTCGCTGCTTCGGCGCACCGGCGATCCCGCTCGGCGACGGGGAGCGCGGTATCGCCCTCGGTCACGTCGAGTTCGCTGATGCGGACACGCAAGCCCCGCGCGCCCAGCTCGTTCAGGAAATCGGCAAAGACCCGTTCTTTGAACCATTGCATCCGCGCCAGTTCGAGATGCAGTTGCAGCCCGACGCCGCCGACCGGCGCGCTCGCCCGCGCCAAAACGTCGAGCAGGCGCAGCAGCGCATCCCGCTTCTGACGCGAATAGGGCCAGTCGTCGATAAGCCCATAATCGTTGAGAAACAGCGTGGCGCCGGGTGCCAGCTCTCCCGCTTCCTCGAAGGCGCGGCGAATATAGTCCGGACCGAAGGCGGTCAGAAAAGGGCTGGCGCGCAGGCCGTCGGACCGCTCACCCGGTTCCAGCGGCTCGTTCACCACGTCCCAGCCATCCGCCACCTGCGCGTAACGGGGAATGACCGAGGCCAGGAATCCCCGCACCGCCTGCCAATCCGGTTGCCGCGCCATTTGCTGCACCGCCCAGGGCGGGATGCTTTTGTGCCAGAGCAGCGCGTGGCCGTGAATGCGCTTGCCATGCAGCAAGGCGAAGCGGGCGATCTGATCAGCGGGGGTGAACTGCCCCGCGCCCGGCTCCGGGTCGATCGCATCCCATTTCAACTCGATCTCCGGCGTGAGCGAGCCGCATTCCCGAACAAGCTGTTGACGAAAAGCGGGATCGGTCAGGATCTGGCGCGCCTGCACCGCTGCCCCGAACAGCATATCAGCCCGCCCCGCGACGCCTTGCAGCCCAGCCTCAGGTTCGGCGCGCGCGCCCATCGGCGCCAACCCGATCCCGGCCAGAAAAGCCCGCCGCCCGAGGATGAAATGCCCGGCCTCCCTCCATCCTCCGACAGACGGAAAGCCGCGTAGGTCAGGCAAGGGAAAGAGGGTCATGACGCATCCCCCATATTGGCCTCATATAAGCGCGGTTCAGGACAGGTCTTTGCTTCTCTATATTTTCATGGCCGCCTGCCGACACGCAAAAAGGGCCGGAGCAGGATCACCCTCCCTCCGGCCCTGAATGGCACCGCTTCCTCTTCGGGAAAGCGCGCCCTCAGAAAGTGAAGGGAATGCGCAACGCCGTGCGCACGTCCGGCGCATCCTCCGTCGCGCCCACTTCCACCGTCCAGTTGAGCTGGAACAAATCACTGAAGCGATGGCTGGCGCCGAACAGGAAGCGCCCGATCTGGAGATCGCGCGACTTGGTGCGATACGGCTCGCCGATCGGGGTCAATGTGCTCTCGTTCAGGTGCCGCGCCCGTATCTTCGTGCCGAAGCTCCAGGCATGATTATAGCCGAAGTTGAGCGATGTCCGTTCATTGAGGGCAAGGCCTACGCCCGCCGAGATATTGATCTGATTGCCCGGCTCCACCCGTTCGAGGCGTTCACCCCCGACATCGGTATTCACATTTTTGGCGAAGTTGAACGTATAGCCCAGCGTGCCGAACAATACCGCCGGTTCGCTCGGCAGAATCGCGGTAATACTGGGGGTGATGCCCCAGAAACCCGCGCCCGTCGCCACCTGTCTGGCAATGCCGGTGGCGTTGCGCTTCAATTCGAAGGGATCGCGCCCGGTGGGGATGGCCGCCTGAAGATTGGCAATCAGGAACGGCGTATTATGTCCGCCGTTGTTCAACTGATAGCGGGCCGTCACCTCGACATCGCCAATGCCGGTTCCGTTCGCGGAACTGTCGATGGCGCGCGCCTGATCGGAACCGTCCGCGATCGGCACAGTCACCATCTTGTCCGACCGATAGAGATAAGGCACACGGAAGCCGATCTCGAAACGGTCCGTCAGGCCATAGCGCATGGCGGCCGATGCGGTCAGGATATCCTGCCGGCTTTCGTTGATGTCGAACACGCCGATCAGGACAGCCTCGGTCGGCAGGCTCACGCCGCGAAACACCGCGCGATTGCGATCCGCGCGGGTATAATCGAGGCCGAATTCGGCGATCAACTGGCCCTTGCGGGTGACGACGCTGCCCTGCTGGTCGAGCACGACCACGGTAGGCGCGCGGTCGGCATCGGCGGGGGGTTCTCCCACGCGGATCGGCGAACCGTCCGCGCCGGTGACGGCGGCAACCTGCGGGCCGCCAGAGAGCTGCCCCGGAATCTGTGCAGATGCGGCGGCAAGGTTGGACAAACGCTGTTCCAGCAGGTCCAGCCTTCGCTTCTGCTCCGCGATCTGGCGGTTTTGCTCTGTAAGCTGGGCGCGGGCCTCGGCCAGTTCATTGCGCAAGGTGGCGACATCGCCCGCCCCGCCCCGCGCTGGTCCCTGCTGGGCCTGCGCATGCGCCATGGGCGCCGACAGGACGATTCCCATGGCATATAGGGAAACTCCCCACCCTCCGAAGAGGGCTTCGTTCCTTTTCATATCCTATCCCCCCGATCCTCTCAAAGTCGCGGCCTCCAGTCCAAGGGACTGAATTCTGTATCCGATCGCCCCCAGATTATAAGGCTGAACATTGCCCACGCTGATGTCGATCGTCAGACTATTGTCGATGATCCGTCCATCGCCGCTATTGATGATCATGGTGGTAATGCTTCGGCCGACCTCATGCTCGATCATCAGCTGGGGCAGGATGGCCTTGGCGCTAACGGCCGCGGAGCCGCCCGGCACGAGCATGCCGTTGCTGAGGACATAGCCCGCATCGGCGGCGGCGGCCTGCGCGGCGGTCCCGCCGCTGGCGCTGCCGGGGCCGGTCTGGGCGATGCTCACCTGCGGCGTACCGCCCGCATCGGCTGAAACGGTGAGGGAGCCCATATTCAGCTGCACCCCGCCATCCTGCGAAACGGAAAGACCGCTGGTTCCAGCCGAGGCCCCTGCAACCCCGGCGACCACGCCGCCTGCATCCACTCTCGCGCCGGAGCCTGCAACCTCCGCTACGACGCCGCCGATATTGGCCGAGGCGGTGCCATCAGATATTCCGGCCGATTGACCGTCCGCCAGAGCCGCCTGCGCCGCCCCGGCCGTGGCATCGACGATCGGAACCGTAAGCGCTCCGCTGCCACCGTCATTGTCACCGGCCTTGCCCGCCATCATGCCGCCGGGCTGGGTTCCTATCGCCTGCAACACGCTGGTGGTGATGGTGTCGCCCAGTACGCGCAATTCGGTCTGCAACACCCGCGTCCCGTCTACGACGGTGCTGACGATGACGCCGAAATCGAGGGTCATGCCGTTGGGCAGCGCCAGCCCGCCCCTGGCTTGCGCCAGTTCGCTGTCATCGAGAGGCGCTGAATCGAACAGGCTTTCCTCCGCTGTAGCATGCACGCCGGTCGCGGCGAACAGCGCCAGCATCGTGGTTCCTAAAAGATGAAAGTTACGCATGGCCTATAGCTCCCCCAATATGGGCGCAGGAGCCGCGATACGGACCGTTTCCAGGTCCGGCGGACGCAACAGGACGCTCCCGGTCGGAGCCCTGCCCACACTGGTCCATTGCGCCAGCCGATTGAAGGAGGATTCGCCCACTTCCCGCGAACTGGTGATGACGAAATAAAGGCCATCCCAGATCTTGCCGAATTCCTTGCGCGAATAACGGATCAGCCCCCGTGAAGGGTCGCCGACCAGCACCTCCTTGTCCGTGACGCCTTTGATGACGACGAAATGGCGGTATCCCTTGGTAATGGTAAGCGCGATGCCGGGCACGCGCGTCTTGGCGATCTGGTCCAGCGTCACGCGGAAACCCTGCGTCTCCAGATCATGCGCGGCCAGATAGCGCTTCATGTCGAGCAGCGAGAATCCGCTCTTGCGGATGGCGACCTGATCGCCCTTGTCCCACATGCCGTTGAAGGTCATTTCCTCATCGGCGGCAATCCCATAATGATAGCGCAGCAAAGTCGCCAAAGCCGCCGAGCCGCAGCTGAAATCATAACGCTGCCGCACCACCGTATAGAAACGGCGGTCCAGCATCGTGCCCATGTCGACGCGAAAGCCATTGCCCGGCATGGTCGGGATGATGAAGCTCGCATGCTGCTCAGCCCGCGCCTCGCCGGGCAATGCAGCCCAGACGGAAGGGACCAGCAACAGCGCGGCCGCGGCGATGCGCCAATGCGCGCCAGAGCGCGCCTGTGAGGTGGAGGCCCTCATGCGGCCGTAGCCATCAAGGCGAGCCGCGACCCTCACAACCCGGGTGACGCATAATTGATCTGGAGATTGACGCTCATCGCCGCGTTGATCGAGCTTGCATTGCCAGTGTTGAAATTCACCATCGTAATGCCGCTGACATTCTGGAACGCGGAGTCGGAGATGCTGACGCTGCCCGTCACGCTGTTGTCCCCTATTTCATTATTGCGCACGACGGCGCTGTTATTGGCGGAAGCCTGCAACCAGTTATTTTGTTCCCGTCCCGTGGTCGCGGCCAGATCGGCATCGGGCAACGGGGAGGTATCGAACAGATGCGCCGCTTCGCCTGCGCCGTCTGCAATGGGCGCGACAGAGGTCGGCGCCATCGAGGCGGGTGCCAAAGCGGGCGCGGCAGCGAGGGCCGTAGCCACTGCCACGTCCTCCTGCGAGAGCGCGATTACCGGCAGGCCCGCACCAAATGCGGCACCGGCAAAGGCGCCGATGGTCATCAGGGAACGCAGCGGGACAGAGCATGGCGGGCCATGTCGCCCGCTAAAGACATGGGAATGGATGAACCGGGCCATGATGCTCCTCTCCTTTCCGTTTGTCGGGATCGGAAGCCGACACGCTCTTCGTGGGGGGATGGAAGAACGTGCCGGCAGCCGTTACGCTTGGGAGCGTATGATCAGAAATTGAGGTCGTTGGTCGACACCGTCACATTGACGGAGGCGTTTTGCGAAGCCCCAACGCCCGTATTCTGGTTCATCGCCTGCATTCCGGCGAAGTTCTGGAACGCGCTTCCCGCGTTACGCAGGCTGTTATCGGGAGCCGACGAATCCGGTCCGCTTCCATAGGTGACCGAAACGCCGGTCACATAGCTGGCGAGCGTGCTGCTGGAGACCATCGCATTATCGCCAAACAGGTTGGAAGTGTAGGCTTGGGCGGTGTTACCCGAATTGGTGATCGCCAGCGACACAGAATTGTCGCTGTTGTCATTGTTCGAGTTGTTGCCCGAATCCGCGACATCGATCCCGACGTTCGTCGAATTGTCGTTGCCGGAATTGTTCGTCGAATTGTCCGAATTATCGGTATTGGTGTTGCCCGAGTCGGCAACATCGATCCCGACATTGGTATTCGTCGAATTGTCGTTGTTCGAGTCGGCGATAGCCGTCGAGTTGTCGGAATTGTCGGTATTCGTGGTGGTGTTGCCAGAATCCGCAATATCGACACCGAGGTTCGTCGAATTGTCATTGCCGGAGTCGGCAGTGTTCGTCGAATTGTTCGAATTGTCGGTATTCGTGCTGGTGTTCCCCGAATCCGCAATATCGACACCGAGGCTCGTCGAATTGTCATTGCCGGAATCGGCAGTGTTCGTCGAATTGTTCGAATTGTCGGTATTGGTCGTGGTATTGCCGGAATCCGCGACGTTCAGCCCAAGGCTGGTCGAGTTGTCCGTGTTGCTGGTGGTGTTGCCCGAATCCGCGACATCGATCCCCACATTGGTGTTGGTCGAATTGTCGTTGTTCGAGTCGGCGATAGACGTCGAGTTGTCGGAATTGTCGGTCAAGCTGTTGCCGCTATCCGCAACGCTCAACGCCGTATTGCCGGAGTCGTTGACCGAATTATTGCTGGAGTCGTTTCCACTATCCGCAACGCTCAAACCCAGGCTGGTGGAATTGTCGTTACCGGAATTGTTGGTCGAACTGTCATTGCCGCTATCCGCGACACTGAGAGCCGTATTGCCGGAATCGGCAACACTGGTATTTGTCGAATTGTTGCTCTGATCGTTCAGAGAATCCGACACATCGACACCGACATTGGTGCTGGAATCGTTGACGCTGTTGAGGCTGTCATCGATATTGGCCGCAAGGCCTCCGCCATTGGCAGCAGCAGAGCCATTGCCTGCGCCCGCATCCTGGGACCATGCTATTGATGGCGCAGCGGCCAGGGCAATTGCAATTGCTGACGTCGCCAGAAGATTTTTCGTCTTCATTTCCATGTTCCTACTCCCGTTGGTCTACGGTCAGCAGATTGCTGCTGCCCCTCACTCTTCCACATCACCGATGCGGACCACGCCAGAGTCATCGAAGCGGGCTTCGCGCGCCATTGCCAATTGGAGCAATTCGTCGCCCCGAACGAGGAATTTACCCATCCCTAAATGAGGATATTTCCGCCCCCCGAAAGCGCCGGACCAATGCCATGAAAATATCATGAAAACAACATATTATAAGGGAAATCACTGACGCGGCAGCGCTGTTGGAAAGGGGTTCCAAGGCGACGACGGACAAGGCAAGCATGCCGCCGTGAAACGGCGTTGCAAAGACTCTTTCCAACGCCGTGCGAGGGGGCCTTCCCGGCCCTCCGCTGGTCCTGCCAGCCCATGGCCGCCGCGTGAAAAATCAGGCGGCGGCGGTCGCCGTCAGTCGAGGCTCGGCAGCGACCCATTCTGCATCAGTTGCACCAGCTCGACCTGACGATGCGTTCCGGTCTTCTGGAAGATCAGCTTGAGATAGGTTCGCACCGTCTGCACCTTCAGTTGCAATGCGCGCGCGGCTTCCTGCAAGTTCAACCCTTTGAGCAGCTGGCAGATCAGGCGGCTTTCCACCGGCGTGAGGCTGAACAATTCGGAGAGCGGATGAATATCCGGCTCGCCTTGCGCGCCGGGCCGCGTCACGATCACGCAGGCGCGCGGTCCTGCCGGTCCGTCGGACAGCTTGGAGATGGTCAGCAACAGCGGCTTGCCGTCCGGCCCGGTAATCGCGATTGCGCGGCGGACCTGCGCTTGCCCCGCGCCCAGAAAGACGGCGCGCAGCGTCACCTGAAAGCGGATCGCGTCATGCGCCTCGCCGATGGTGAGGCGATTGTCCACCGCCCCGATCGCGTCCGATTTCCCAAGCAGCCGGCGCGCTGCGGTATTGGCGAGATGGATATATTGATCGACATCCAGCACCATCATGCCGAAGGGGCACTGATCCGCGAGACCAACGCCGATATCCTCATGGGCAAGAGCGCCATGACCGGATGAAAGCGCGCAGTCTTCCATCGCCTCGGCCCGCATGATCCAGATGGTATGGATGAGCTGCCGGATCTTGTCGACCGCTTCGTCCAGCTTGGCGCGGATGGAGGGGTGCCAGGCCCGCTGGCGCAGAAACAGCAGGCCCTTCCCGCTACCCTCATCCCCCACAACGCAGAGGATATAATCCTCATCGGGCAGATGATAGGGCCTGTCGATGAAGTCAATCAGGTCCGGAACGGCATTGGCGCAGTCGATCGAGCGGCGGACTTCCGGCCAGGGAACACGCCCGATATGAGCCAGCGGCAGGCCGACGCCGACCTGCTCGCTATAGGGGCACAGCCAGGCGCCCAGGGCGACGTCCAGCGCTCCGGCCTGTTCCAGCACCTTAACCAGATGCGGGTCGAGATTATGACATCCGAAGTCGCGGTCGAATATCTCGGCTGCGGAACGGCGCAAAATGAGCTGTGAAGCCCTCGAAGCTTGATGTGCCAACACGGGTCCTCTCCTGACTGTCGAGAAGCTTCAGGCGTAACCCGCCTGGCTCCCAATGCCTGTTTGGTAGGCTTTTTGGACCCGTGTTCCTGACATTAATCTTTCATTAACCGTTATTGCAAGGGGAAACTGCTCTGCCCGTGATTATGGATTAATATGTCGAAAATATCCTATGGATAGTTTTCCGCACCGCAAGGATAAGGCCATCACCGGCCTATAGACGGAAGAAATTTATAAAGTTTTTCAGTATTTTATTTCCGTATATTGGAATATATGATTAACTTGCGGAAGCAGGGCAATATCATAGGATGTCCGCCCCTCTTCTTCTTGAGAGGCCAGACTATTCAGCGAACCCGATTACGTGTTCCCACGCATGGAAACGCGCTTTCGACTTTCCGAATCGACTCCCTGTTGGGAGATCGGATCGGCGGGAGAGCCTCTCCTTCAAACGACCAGATTGCTGCGCCGCAATTCCGAAAGGCTCGCCTCCGCTCTGTCCACCGGGGGCCTCGCGATTGCGACCCAGTCGATCAGCTCCGCCATGCCCTGTTCCAGATCCTGTTGCGGCTCCACGCCGAAATCCCGCGTCAGCTTGGATATGTCCGCAAAGCAATGGCGAATGTCCCCCACCCGATATTGGTGCAGGATTTCGGGCGCGACATTCTTTTGCAGCAGGCGTGCCAGCATCCGCGCCATTTCGTTGACGCTGATCGCCTTGCCACTGCCGACATTATAAATGTCCCATAGCCGCCGGTCGCTCTCCAGCAAGGTGACGAAGGCATTGGCTACATCGCGCACATGCACGAAATCCCGCATCTGCTCGCCGTCCTCGAAGATCAGCGGAGGCTGATCGTTGAGCAGGCGCGAAATGAAGATCGCCGCAACCCCCGTATAGGGATTGGACAGCGCCTGACGCGAGCCATAGGCGTTGAACAGCCGCAGCGCCACTGTGGGAATATCGAGCGCCCGCCCGACCGCGAGGAACATCTCCTCATGATCCCGCTTGTTCACCGCATAGATGGAGGCCGGTTGCAGCAATTTATCCTCGCTGGTCGGCACCGGACGCAGCGCGCCGCGCTCATTTTCCAGTTCCCAATGGCGATCGTGCAACTGATCCCGTCCCCGCAGGCCGGGCGCAACATGATGACCATCGGCATCGATATATTCGCCCTCGCCATAGATCGACATCGAAGAGGCGACCGCGATCCGTTCCACCTGATGCGGTACGCGACTCAACACCTGCAACATGATCGCGGCGCTCATCACATTATTGCGGGTATAGTCGACGATGTTGGTCATGCTCTGGCCGACCCCGACCGAAGCGGCGAGATGCGCCAGATGCGTCACCCCGTCGAGCGCCGCCTCGAACACCCCCTCATCGAGCAGATTGCCCTTGATGCGGCGGGCATCGCGATTGAGGTAGACCGGCCAACCCTCGACATCTGTCTCCGCATCGCCATGGACCTGCGGCAACAGCGCGTCGAGCACCGTCACCTCGAACCCGCGTTCCAGAAGCATGTCCACCAGATGCGAGCCGATGAAGCCCGCTCCGCCTGTCACCAACGCATGTTTCCTGCTCATCCTGGCTCTCCTCCGCTATCCGGGTCAGCGGGCGGCGGCCTTCCTTCTCACGCCGCCCTTGCGGATAATCTCGTTATTCGCGTCGATCTTGTCGGTGCGGTCCCACACCAGCCCGCTATCCTGCCGGTACATCCTCCAGCCCTGCCAGAAGGGGATGATCCAGATGAACCAGAAGACGAAGAGCGAGAGCGGGTTCACTCGGATCAGATACCAGAGCCGCGCGAGACGGCTGGGCAGCACGATCTTCGTCTTGCGCCAGGCGACGATGTAGAACCACGCGATCATGATCGCGACGCAGGTAACGTTGATCGCGGAAATCACCAGCGACCAGAGCGGAAGCGGGCTGGTGCCGTTCCACCATTGCACCAGCGCCCAGATCCCTATCGGAATCCCGACGGTGTTGAGGGTCAGCGACATGCAGGGCAGGAAGTTCATCCACGCCTTGATCCGCTCCATCCGGGTAAAGCCCATGTGCCGGAGCGGCACATCAAGCGACTGGAAGAAGCCCGCGACCCAGCGCTTGCGCTGCTTGATCCCGTTGGCGAGCGTCTCCGGCACCTCTTCGATCAGCGGCTCTTCGATCAGGCCGAGCTTGCGGCCGTTCTTCCAGAAGCGCATGCCGACCTCCGGGTCCTCGATCGTCACCCAGGGGTGGAAGCCGCCCAGTTCGTAAAGATCGGACGCCTTGTAGAACAGGCCCTTGCCCAGCACCCAATAGGGATGCTTTCCATTGGCGGTCAGGTGGCCATATTTATTGGCATCCCAGACGATATGGTCGAAGGCAAACCAGCTCGCGGGCAGGGAATGGAGCAGATTGCCGGCGATATTGGTCGATTGCAGCACGTCGAAATGACGGATGCCCACCGCCGCCGCCTTGAAATGATTGGGCAGCGGCGCACTGTCCGCGTCGATATAGTTGACGAGGAAATCGCCCTGCCCCGCCCGGTCCCGGTGCACGGTGTAAAAGGCGTAGATAAGCTGGCGCGTCTTCTTGGGCGGCAGATCGCGCACCCCGGCGCGCGGGCCTTCATGGAACCAATAGGCCTTGTCGTTGCCGTTCCACGCATCCCACACCGGCTGCCAGCGCGGATCGCGGGTGGAGGGCACCTCCATCACCTCAAGGAAGGAGAATTCGCCCTGCAATTTCCGCAGGGAGGCGACGGTCGGGCCATCGTCCTCGTTGGGAATGGCGATCACCGAATAGCGGTCAGCGGGGTAATCGAGGCGGGACAGCGAGTGGAAGGTCGTCCGCATCGTCTCCTCCAGTTCCCGCAGGACGGGATAGAAGAGAATAATCGTCGGATAGTCCTCCAAAGGCACATGGGCGATCTCATCCATATCGACCCGGTTGACCGGCCGCGTATAGAAATATAAATCGACCAGAATGGACAGCGTATATAAAAATTGGACAATGAAGAATAACGCTACCAATATCCATGTAATTATGCTCACGATCCTGCCCCTCTATTGAAAGGTGGCGACTGATGAAAATCAGTTTTCGTCCCTATATTTCTCTTTCTCACGCACAATAACGGTCCAGCAGCTCGCCTTCTTTCATCTGCTGCCGGAAATAATCGATCGTCGCCTGCAATCCCACCATCAAATCGGTTCGCGGCGCCCAGTCCAGCAGGGCGCGCGCGCGTCCGATATCGGGGCGGCGGCGCTGCGGATCGTCGAGGGGCAAGGGCTTATGGACGATCCGCGAACGCGTGCCGACCATCGCAATGACGATCTCCGCCAGATCCCGAACGGTGATCTCCGAAGGATTGCCGAGGTTCATCGGCCCCGCCGCCGCCTCGTCCTGCGCCTCCATCAGCAGCAGGAAGCCCTCGATCAGATCATCGACATAACAGAAGGAGCGCGTCTGCAACCCCTCGCCATAGACGGTGATGTCCTCTCCCTTCAGCGCCTGCACGATGAAGTTCGACACCACGCGCCCGTCATTGGCGAGCATGCGCGGGCCATAGGTGTTGAAGATGCGCACCATGCGCAATCTCACGCCCTTCTGGCGGCAATAATCCGTCATCAATGTCTCGGCGAAGCGCTTGCCCTCGTCATAGCAGGAGCGCGGCCCCACCGGATTGACATTGCCGTGATAATTTTCCTTCTGCGGATGGACCTGCGGATCGCCATAGATTTCCGAGGTCGAGCTATGGAACAGCCACGCCTCATCCTCCGCGGCGCGATCGAGCGCATGAAGCGCGCCCTCGCAACAGACCCGCAGCGTCGCGACCGGGTCCGCCTGATAATGGACAGGCGAGGCGGGACAGGCGAGATTGTAGATCTGGTCGAACCGGGGCAGATGACGCGGCAACGGATGGACCATGTCATGCTCGATGAACGTCAACCGTCCGCTCTGCATATAAGGCGCCAGATTTTCGCGCCGCCCGGTGTAGAGATTGTCGAGGCAATAGACATGATCGCCCCGCTCGATAAGCCTGCCCGCCAGATGCGAGCCAAGAAAGCCCGCTCCACCGGAAATCAGGACGGTCCGGCCGCCCCCGTGCTCACGCTTCGGGTTCATATCGAGCCTCCTGCACAATGACCACCATGGCGCATGTCGGGTAGGAAATGGAGACGCGGCAAGGCCGGAGCCGCCGTTTCCTGCCCTTCCGCTTCTGCCGCGCCAGGCAGGCGGCAGCAGGAAGAAGTTGGCCGGAATTATGGGAGCCGCTCATGGATTTGGTCATGAAAAAGCCCTTTCCTGTCAGGACGGATCGACAATAATCCTATGCAATCATTTCAATTGTCCGTTTCCCTAAAAATCAAACCACAGTCCCACGAAAGGACCGCGCTGCCGCAAGGCGTTTTTGCCATAGACGGTGCCTGTAAATCCCACCTGTAAGGTCACATTATCATTCATCTGATAAGCGCCGCTCACATAGGCATCGCCATAGCGGTAGGATTGATTGAAGATGTTGCGGCCTTTTCCATCGGAAAAGCGGTTCAACATCGTCGCCAGCACCATGAATTCAGGCGTCACATGGCTGCCAACCGTGAAGTCGGCGTGAAATTCATTGGGCGGATCTCCCGAACGCAGGCGATAGCCGCCCTCAGCGGTCACGAAAGCCGGCCCCATCATATAGGCGCCTCCGACGCGCAGATCATATTCTGCGTCGGTATTGCCGACCTGCGCGGCGCGATCGGCGCGCTTCTTGCCGGGAATGCGCGCCAGCCCCTGCACCGTCAGCAGCCAGTCGTCGCCGTAAGCAAGGCGATAGCGGGCGCCGACATCAGTGTAGCCAAGACCCGTGGTGCTATCCCCGCCTTTCACGTCCACGTCGCGATAGCTGGGCGTCAGCAGCAAGGTCAGGTCGTCGGTCAACCCATATTGGGCCTGCACATAGACCTGATTCTGGTCATAGTCGGATATGTCGGCGACATGGCCGCCATTGTCGAAACCTTTGGAACTTTCGGTATGGATGAAAGTGACGATGACACGCCCTTCTCCCTGCGCCTCGACAAAAGGATCAGCATGAGCGGCTCCTGTCATCAGGCCCGTTACCATTATCCCCGCTGCCAGCTTCCTGAACATACCACGCTCCGTTCGTAAGAACTGAAATTCCGCGCAGTCCATTATTTTCTAATTAGAACGACAAGAACCAAATGTTCCGGCCGAAATGGCCTGATGCACATTCTTCCATTACGCGGCATATCGCGAATATTCTCACGATATCTTGATCGAAAGAGGCATTTAAAGAAAACGCTTCCACGACAAGCATGATGCCTATTCAAGGATCATGTTATCGATGAAAGAAATAATCAATCCTCCCCAAATGGGGATTTAGTGCATATTTATCGTGTCCTTAACGATTTTCCTGTCACCACGTTTGCAAGACAGGGATTGCGACACCCTCCCGCCTTCCCGGAAAACGGCCTGTTTCGATGAACCGGGGATGGCTTGGCAGGCAAAGAGCGTTCACCCGCGCTTTTGTCCCACGCATAAGAAAAAGGGCCGGTCACCCGGCCCTTCTCTTCAATTCCGCGTGGCAGACGCCTTAAAAATAATCAGTTCTTCACCGCCGCGCGGGCGTTCTGGCCGTCGCCTTCGGGCGCGGCAAGGATATCGCGGGTGGTCGAGCCTTTGTCCACGACCGTGGAACCCGGATCGCCCACCGAAGAACGAATGCCCGGCATCGCTTCCTCCCGCCCGGCCTGCCGCAGTGCCGCCGTCTCGGCGCCCGAACGCGCCGAGGGGCCGCCGAACATCGCTTCCATCGCCTGACGATTGGCGTCGGCCGTCACGGTCGGAGCCGCGCCGGGCGCGGGCGGAACAAGCGCGAAATCGGGCGGGATCACCAGCGGCGCCTGCCGCGTCACCGCCATTTCATCGGGCCGGTCGCGGTTCATAATCCCCCGCGATCCGCACGCCGACAGACCGGCAAGCGTTCCCAGAAGGCAGGTGGCAATCATCAACTTACGCATGTTCGTGACTCTCCGTCTTTGCGCCCTTTTCGCCCAGCAGCAGCGCCCGCGCAAGCAGGATCAGCACGCCCAGCGTAATCGCCGCATCGGCAAGGTTGAAAACGAGAAAAGGCCGCCATTCGCCGAAATGCAGATCGGCATAATCGACGACAAAACCCAGCCGCGCCCGGTCCACTATATTACCGAGCGCGCCGCCCAATATCGCGCCAAGCGCCAGCACATCGGCCCGCGCTTTTTCACGCCACATCCACACCGCGACGAACAGCGCGATCGCCAGCGTCATGCCGACCAGCGCCCAGCGCATCATATCGGTGCTGGCATGGAAAAAGCCCATCGACACGCCACGATTTTCCAGCCAGCGCAGCTTGAAGATCGGCAGGATTTCGAGTCCTTCATCGCCGCGCGACTGCAACTGGAGCGGCACGGTGACGATATATTTGATAAGCTGGTCGAACAGCAACACAACCCCGGCGAGGCTCACCCCGAGCAGGCGGTGGCGTCGGACCGGGGGCTTCGCGGCCATTTCTTCCCCGTCACTCATGCGAGCATGTCCTCACAGCGACCGCAGAGCGCGCCATCGGTCTCGACCTCCGGCACATGGCGCCAGCAGCGGCCGCATTTATGGTGGTCCGTCGGCGTGACGGCGACGCCCTCGCCTTCCTGCCGCACATCGGACACGATGCACAATTCAGCCATATCGATCCCTTCCGCTTCGGCGATGCGGGGCATGACGACATCGGCCTCCAGGCTCGATCGGACGGTCTTTTCCCGGCGCAGCGGCTCGATAGCTTCATTGACCTGATCGCGCGATGAACGCAGCGCCGCCCATTTCGCGCCCAGCGCTTCGTCCTTCCACGCCGCGTCGATCTGCGGCCAGGTCAGCAGATGGACGCTGCCTGCATCGGGATAGCGGCTGACCCAGACCTCCTCCGCCGTGAACGGGATGATCGGCGCGGCATAGCGCACCATCGCCTGAAACAGAATGTCGAGCACGGTGCGATAGGCGCGGCGCTTGTCTGTCTGCTTCCCGCTCGCCGGGTTCACATCGCAATAGAGGCAGTCCTTGCGGATATCGAAGAAAAAGGCGCTGAGGTCGATATTGGCGAAATCGTTGAGCGCGCGCGAATAACGGCTGAATTCCAGCCAGTTGTCGCTGTCCCGCCCTTCGACCACCTCGCGCATCGTCGCGTCCAGCTCCGCAAGGCGATGGAGCATGTAGCGCTCCAGCTCCGGCATCTGCTCGACCGGCACCTTCTCCTCCTCGCTGAAATCGGCGAGCGCGCCGAGCAGATAGCGGAAGGTGTTGCGCAGCTTGCGATAGGCGTCGGAGCTGCCCGCGAGCACTTCCTTGCCGATGCGCACATCGTCGAAATAATCGGTGCTGGCGACCCACATGCGCAGGATATCGGCGCCGCTCTCGCTCATGATCTTGAGCGGATCGACCACATTGCCGAGGCTCTTCGACATTTTGCGGCCCTGCCCGTCGAGCGCGAAGCCATGGGTCAGCACCGCGCCATAGGGCGCGCGACCGCGCGTACCGCAGCTTTCGAGCAATGAGGACTGGAACCAGCCGCGATGCTGATCCGACCCTTCGAGATAAAGGTCGGCGCGCACGCCTTTGCCATAGCGCTGCTCCACGACGAAGCTGTGGGTCGAGCCGCTGTCGAACCACACGTCGAGAATGTCGTTCACCACGTCATAGTCGGCGAGCGCATAATCCGCGCCGAGCAGCGCCTGATGATCCGCGCCAAACCATGCATCGGCGCCGCCCTGCCTGAACGCCTCGACGATGCGGGCGTTGACGGCGGGGTCGTTGAGATATTCGCCGGTCTGGCGATGCACATAGAGCGCGATGGGCACACCCCAGGCGCGCTGGCGCGAGATCACCCAGTCCGGGCGGCCCTCGACCATCGAGTGGATGCGGTTGGTCGAGCGGCGCGGCACCCAGCGGGTGTTATCGATCGCGTCGAGCGCGGTCTGCCGCAGCGTAGCGCCATTGCCCTGCCGTGCGAGGATCGCTTCTTCCTCGGCGCAGCGCGGGGTGACGCCGTCGCTGACCGGCTTGTCCATCGGGATGAACCATTGCGGTGTGCAGCGATAGATGATCCGCGCCTTGGACCGCCAGCTATGCGGATAGCTGTGCCGGAAATCGCTCGCCGACAGCAGCGCGCCCGCTTCCCGCAGATCGGTGAGGATCGGGCCTTCCGGGCCGTTGAACTTGGTGTTGATGACGCTGCCCTGCCCCGCGAGCCAGAGCCAGTCATCGCGATAGCGGCCATCGTCGGTGACGGCGAACACCGGGTCGATGCCCAGCGCCTTGCAGGCGAGGAAATCTTCCTCGCCATGATCCGGGGCCATATGGACGAGGCCGGTGCCCGCGTCGGTGGTGACATGATCGGCGGGCAGGAACGGACGCGGCCTCTCGAAGAAGCCGCCGAGATGGTGCATCGGATGCTGCACGATGACACCGGCAAGCTTCGTACCGGGGAAAGCCTCTGAGCGCGCCGTGACGGCGAGTCCCGCTCGCGCGGCGAACTGATCGGCCAATGCCTCGGCAACAAGATATTTGCGGTCGGCGGTCAGCACGACATACTCGACCGCCTCCCCATAAGCGATCGCCTGATTGACAGGGATCGTCCATGGGGTCGTCGTCCAGATCACCGCATGGGCGCCGACAAGCTCCGGCGCATTCGGCGCTTCCACGATCTCGAACGCCAGGTCGATCTGGGTCGAGACGACATCCTCATATTCGACTTCCGCCTCGGCCAGCGCGGTCTTTTCGACCGGGGACCACATCACCGGCTTCGCGCCGCGATAAAGCTGGCCCGTCTCCGCGAATTTCAGCAGTTCGCCGACGATCGCGGCCTCCGCCTCGAACTTCATCGTGAGGTAGGGATCGGCCCAGTCGCCCATCACGCCAAGGCGCTTGAACTGCTCCTTCTGCACATCGACCCATTTGTCGGCATAGGCGCGGCACTGGGCGCGGAATTCCTGCGCGGGCACCTCGTCCTTGTTCAGCTTCTTCTTGCGATATTCCTCCTCGATCTTCCATTCGATCGGCAGGCCATGGCAATCCCAGCCCGGAACATAGGGCGCGTCCTTACCCAGCAGCGACTGCGAACGGACGATGATGTCCTTCAGCACCTTGTTGAGCGCATGGCCCATATGGATGTCGCCATTGGCATAGGGCGGGCCGTCATGCAGGATGAAACGCTCACGCCCCGAGCGCTCACGCCGCAGCTGGCCGTAGAGGTCGTCGGCCTCCCATTTGGCGGCGATCGCCGGTTCCTTCTGCGCAAGGCCCGCCTTCATCGGAAAGGCGGTGACGGGAAGGAAGACGGTATTCTTGTAATCGGGGGCGTCGGTCATATTCTGCTCTGGCACTCAAGAGCCCTTTCGTCCACGGCGGCACCGGGATCGGGCGCGGGCAGGCGGATCGAAGGGATCGAACCGGGCCGCGCCATGATCCGGCCTCTGCCCGGACCGAAAGGGGCAAGGGAATATGGCGCTCTAGGCGACGAGAGGCGTCTCCGCAAGGATTTGCCGCGCATGGTCGCAATCGAGCGCGATCTGGCGCTGCAATTCCTCGAAGCTGTCGAACTTCCCTTCGCCGCGCAGCCAGGCGATCATCTGCACCTCGATGGTCTGGCCGTAGAGATCGCCGGAAAAATCGAAGAAATGCGGCTCCAGCAACTCCTTGGGCGGGTCGATCATCGGCCGGACGCCGAGATTGGCCGCGCCATCGACCACTCGCCCGCCAGGCAGGATGCCGCGCACCGCATAAATGCCATAAGCGGGGCGCAAATAATTGATCATGTCGAGATTGGCGGTCGGAAAGTTCAGCTTCCGCCCGAATTTATCGCCATGCTGGACCACGCCTTCGACCGCGAAGGGTCGGCTGAGCAAGCTGGTCGCTGTCGCGCAATCCCCGGCCTGAAGCGCCTCGCGAATCCGGCTGGACGAGATGACGCCGCCCTTGCCGCTGGAAACCGGCGCCACCGCCTCGCTGCGCAGGCCCGCCGCCGGGCCAAGCTCCGCCAGCGTCGCGACCGTTCCGCTCCGCCCCTTGCCGAAGGTGAAATCCTCGCCCGTCACCACACCGGCAGCGCCCAGATGGTCGGTGAGCAAGGCGATGAATTCGGCCGGGCTTTTCGACGCCAGCTCCTGATCGAAATGGAAGACCAGCATCGCATCCGCCCCAGCCGCCGCGAACAGGCGTTGGCGCTGGTTGAGGCTCGTCAGCCGAAACGACGGGGCGTCAGGCTGGAAAAGGCGCATCGGATGAGGATCGAAGGTCGCGACGATGGCGGGACGTCCTTCGGCCCGCGCCCAGGCGACAGCGCGGCCCACCACCGCCTGATGGCCGAGATGGAAGCCATCGAAATTGCCCATGGCGATGATCGCCCCGCGCAGCGTCGCGGGCATCGCCTCGCGATGATCCAGCCTTGCTATCGCCGGAACGGGCGCGACGCTCATTGCCCGGCTCCCACCCGCTTATAAGTGACGAAGCTATAGGCCGGACGCGCGCCCTCGGCGGGATGATCCTGCCGGGCGACCTCCTGCCATTGCGCCGGGTCGGGCATGGGAATGATCACTTCGCCCCGTGCCTCGATATGCACTTCGGTAAGCTCGATACGGTCGGCGACAGGCAGGAACTGGCGATAGATTTCCGCCCCGCCGATCACCGCGATATGGGGGGCATTGGCTATCCGGATCGCTTCCTCGACGCTACCCACGGCCTCCGCGCCTTCCTCCTGCCAGCCGGCGTCCCGCGTCAGCACGATATGTCGCCGCCCGTCGAGCAAGCCCGGCAGGCTGTCGAAGGTCTTGCGCCCCATGATCATAGGGTTGCCCATGGTCAGCGCCTTGAAACGACGGAGATCGGCGGGCAACTGCCAGGGGAGCCGCCCATCGCGGCCGATCACGCCATTATCGGCACGAGCGAGGATCAGGATGATTTCGGGGTGATTCATCGCCGCGCCTTTTCCTTACAACTCCAACCGGGTCACATGACCCATCTTTCGGCCCGGCCGCGTCTCGCGCTTGCCATAGAGGTGGAGATGATTGACCGGGTCCGCCAGCAGTTCTCGCCAGCCATGCGCGTCGTCGCCGATCAGGTTGCGCATCGCCACGCCCCGCGCGGCAAGGCCGGTATCGCCGAGCGGCAGGCCGCAGATCGCGCGGATATGATTTTCGAACTGGCTGGTGATCGCGCCCTCAATGGTCCAGTGCCCGCTGTTGTGGACGCGCGGCGCCATTTCGTTGAACACCGGCCCTTGCGCGCTCGCGAAAAATTCCAGCGTCAGCACGCCGACATAGTCGAGCGCTTCGGCCACCTTGCGCGCCATCGCGCGGGCTTCCTCGACCTGCGCGGCGATGACAGGCCCGGCGGGCACGGTGGAGGTAGCCAATATGCCGTCGATATGGACATTGGCCGGGCTGTCCCAAAAGCGGATATCGCCATCGGCCCCGCGCACGAGGATGACGGAAAATTCCTGATCGAAGGTCACGAAGCCTTCGAGGATCGAGGGCACCTGGCCCACCGCATCCCAGATGGCGGCGGGGTCCGCTCCTTCGCCGATCCTCACCTGCCCCTTGCCGTCATAACCGAAACGGTTGGTCTTGAGGATCGACGGCGCGCCGATCCGCGCCAGCGCGCCGGTCAGATCCGCGAGGCTCTCCACCACCGCGAAGGGCGCGGTGCGTCCGCCCAGCCCGGTGACGTAATTTTTCTCGCTGAGCCGATCCTGCGCGATTCGCAGCGCCTCGACCGAAGGACGCACGACGCCATGGCTGGCGAGCGTGGCGATCGCGCTGCTATCGACATTCTCGAATTCATAGGTCAGCACATCGACCGCATCGGCAAAAGCGCCCAGCGCGTCCGCATCCTCATAGGCGCCCTGCGTCCAGCCGAGGCAGCAATCGGCGGCCGGACCGGTCGCTTCGGGCGCGTAGATGCGGCTATGATAGCCGAGCTGCGCGGCGGCTGCGCCCAGCATGCGGCCAAGCTGGCCGCCTCCCAAAATACCGATGACAGAACCGGGCGGCAGCACGCTCATTCCGGCTCCTGCCCGACATCGGCGGTCTGCTTCGCGCGCCATGCGTCAAGCCGGGCGGCAAGCGCGTCGTCGGCAGTCGCCAGCATCGCGGCGGCGAGCAACGCGGCGTTGACCGCGCCCGCGCGGCCGATGGCGAGCGTTCCCACCGGGATGCCGGCGGGCATCTGAACGATGGAAAGAAGGCTGTCCATGCCCTTCAGCGCCTTGGATTCGACAGGCACGCCGAGCACCGGCAGGCGCGTCATGCTGGCGGCCATGCCGGGCAGATGCGCCGCGCCGCCCGCTCCGGCGATCACCACCTTCAGGCCGCGCCCGACCGCGCCGGTCGCATATTCGTAAAGCCGTTGCGGCGTGCGATGCGCGGACACCACCTTGCATTCATGCGGAATCTTCAGCGCGGCCAGCGTCGCGCTGACATGCTGCATGGTTTCCCAGTCCGACCGGCTGCCCATGATGACGCCGACGATCGGCTTCGCCGCTGCGGCAGCGCCGTCCTGCTCATCCTGCAACGCCTGTTCCCCCGTCATTTTGCATCCTGTTTTAATTCCGGTTCGTTCCGGGCCTTAACCAGTGCAGGCCCATGGGGCAATGCCCAACATCGACCCCCGCTGCAATAGCGACTGATTCGCGAAGCGACAGTTTTTGCCCTCCCTGCCCCTCCGGACCCCGCATTTTCCCTTTACGGGACCATTACTGAGCAAAGATGGCAGGATGCGATGCTGACGGGGAAAAGAAAATCGGCTATAGAGACCCTGTTAAACCACAGGACGATCGAAAAGGGGACCGGAACAGTGGCTGCTCACAGCCCACATTCAGGGAGAGACAGCGCATGGCTTCGCAACGGCGTTGCCATCGCGGATTCCTTGTCGACCGCGACGGAGCGGGATGAGCAGACCCTCGCCATATCGGAGTTGAAGAACGAGATCTCCAGGCTGCGCCGGGAATTGCGCATGCTCCGTCTCGCCAATGCGGAACTGGAGCGCGTGGCCGTGCGCGACACGCTGACCCCGCTTTATAACCGGCGTTTCTTTCTCAAAGCCCTGAGCCAGCGACTCGTGCATGCCCGGCGCTACAACACCAAGGCGGCGCTGCTGTTCATCGACGTCAACCAGATGAAATATATCAACGACGCTTTCGGTCACAGCGCGGGCGACTATGCGCTGGTCCACACCGCGCATGTCGTACAGAAGCATATCCGCGCCACCGACCTTGCCGCGCGTCTCGGCGGGGACGAATTCGCCATCATTCTTGAGGAGGTGGAGGAGGAGCAGGCGCTCGCCAAGGCCGAGCAACTGGCCGACATGCTACACCGCACGCCCTGCCGCTTCGGTGAGAATCTGCTGCCGATCTCCGCCGCGATCGGCCTTACCATGCTGCGTTTGCAGGATACCGAGGAAACGGTGATAGAGCGCGCCGACGCCGATATGTATGCGCGCAAGCGCGCCTGGCATGAGGGGGTCGGGCAGGCGCAGCCCGATGGCCCCGCCCTGCCTTCCAGCGACGGCACCGCCGCCGCCTGACACCCTTTGCGCGATTCCCTCGCGGCGCGCTCCCAAACGAAACAGGGCGCCCGAAAGCGCCCTGTCCCTCAATTTGCTTCTGTCAGGAAGCCGCCTTTATCAGCGCTCCGACAGATAATAGCGGTCGACAGCGTTAAGCGCGTCGTCCAGCTGATAAACGATGGGCTGGCCGGTCGGGATTTCCAGGCCGGTGATCTCATCGTCGGGAATGTTGGAAAGGTGCTTCACCAGCGCGCGCAGCGAATTGCCGTGGGCGGAGATGACGACGCGCTTGCCCGCCTTCAGTTCAGGCGCGATGCGGCCTTCCCAATAGGGGAGCACGCGGGCGATGGTATCCTTCAGGCTCTCGGTCGCGGGGATCGCGATGCCCTCATACCGGCGATCCCGGCTAAGATCGAACTCGCTGCCCGCTTCCAGCGGCGGCGGCGGAATGTCAAAGCTGCGGCGCCAGATATGCACCTGCTCGTCGCCATGCTTGGCCGCGGTTTCCGCCTTGTTGAGACCGGTGAGACCGCCATAATGGCGTTCGTTGAGGTGCCAGTCCTTCTCGACCGGCAGCCAGAGCCGCCCCATTTCCTCCAGCGCGAGGTTCAGCGTCTTGATCGCGCGGGTCTGGACCGAGGTGAAGCAGCAATCGAAATCGAGGCCCTTTTCCTTCATCAGGCGGCCTGCGGCACGCGCTTCCTCGGCGCCCTGTTCGGTGACGTCGACATCCCACCAGCCGGTGAAACGGTTTTCGAGGTTCCAGGCCGACTGGCCATGGCGGATAAGAACGAGAACGGGCATCGCGGCGCTTCCTTGTCTCTTCAACGGATAGGATCGAATATGCGCGCCCTCATAGCGCGATCTGCCGACAACGCAACTTGTGCCGGAGCAGAAGCGTGGCAATAACAGTCCCCGTTTTGCGGAATCAGCGATCAGGAGAATAAGGATGAGCATCGAACGCCACGTCATCGTGCATGAAGGACCGGGCGGCCCATTTGAATCGATGGCGGTTTATGATCCGGCGGCGAGCGTGCAGCCGGGGCTGCTGCTCTTTCCCAATTTCCTCGGCACGAAGGAATGGGATTTCGCCAAGGCCGAGGAACTGGCGGCGGTGGGCTTCAAGGTGCTGGTCGTCGATTATTACGGTCAGGGCAAGCGCGCCAGCGGCATGGGCGACCCCAAAGCCGCCGAATATATGACGGAGCTGACCGCCGACCGCGCGGTGATGCGCGACCGCCTGCTCGGCGCGCTGGCGGAGCTACGCAAGCTGCCCGGCGTGGACGCGGCGCGCTGCGGCGCGATCGGTTTCTGCCTTGGCGGCAAATGCGTGCTCGATCTTTCCCGCGCGGGCGCGGATATTCTGGGCGGCGTGAGTTTCCACGGCGTCTATGACGCGCCGCCCTTTCCCAACCAGACGATCACGGCGAAGCTGCTCGTCTGCCATGGCTGGAATGATCCGCTCTGCCCGCCCGACGCGACCGTCGCGCTCGCCAATGAACTGAACGCGAGCGGCGCGGACTGGCAGCTTGTCGCCTATGGCCATACCGGCCACGCCTTCACCGCCAATGACGTGCCGCTGGCCGAGGATCTCAGCTTCGGTTTCCAGCCTGCGACCAATGACCGTAGCTGGAAGGCGATGCAGGCGTTTTTCGGCGAAGTGTTCGGCTGACAGGCGGAGGGTCGGGCAGAGAGGCGGCTATCCGGTGCGGACGCTCCAGCGGCTGGAGCGTCCGGATAATATGACAGCCAGCCGATCCTGCTGCCCGGCCCCATATCTCACAGATCGTCGATAATCTCCGCCAGCACGGCGAGGCAATCCTTGCCGAGTTGGGCCGAGCGCGCGGGCGACCAGCCGAAATCCTCGCAAGGCAAATCGTCATTATCCTTGAACGGCATTTCCAGCGTCATGCTGACCGCGCCATAGCGTTCAGCGACTTGGGCCGTGGACATTGTAAGGTTCGCCTTGCCCGGCGCGGATAGCGGATAGCCGATCTTCGTCTGGAAATCGGGCGTGCGCGCCGCCAGCAGATCGCGATAGCGGTTATAGAGGTCGAGCCGATCCTGCTTCAGCGATGGGATGCCCTCGAACCCGGCGATGAAGACAGCCGGAATCGCCTCGTCGCCATGCACGTCCATCGCGAAATCGACGCCGGTGCGGTCCATCTCCGCGCGCACCAGATAGACCTCCGGGCTGCGTTCCAGCGAGGGCTCCCGCCATTCGCGGTTTAGGTTCACCCCGGCCGCATTGGTACGCAAATGCCCCCGCCTGCTGCCATCGGGGTTCATATTGGGCACAATATGGAACGTCGCCTTGGCGCGCAGCAGCCGCGCGACGCTGTCCTGCGGATCGCAGAGCCGCTCGATCGCGCCTTCCATCCACCATTCGGCCATCGTCTCACCGGGGTGCTGGCGCGCATAGAGCCAGACCTGCTTCACCCCTTCGCCCAGCGTCAGCAAGTCGAGCGGCTGCCCGTCAAGCGTCTGCCCCAGCTCCTTCTGGGTGACGCCCGGCTGCATCCCCGCCCAGGCCACCATGTCGTGATGGCGCTCCATCGAGAAAGGCGCGAAATAGGCGACCCACAGAGCATTGCCATCCGGCTCGACGCGAATCACCAGCTTGCCGTCGGCATAATCGGTGTCGGCCAGCCACCAGTGCTCGCGATCCTCGCTCACCCGCGCCTTATAGCCGGGCCAGCCATCGGGATAGGCCGCGCCGCCGCAATTGGAGAGGACCAGTTCTACCGGCTGGCCCGCCGCGCCCGAGACACGGAAGTGGAACCATTGATAGAAATCGCTGTCCTTGTCCTTGGCGATCTCCAACTCCGCCCGCCACGGGCTGCCGCTGGTGTCGATGGAAAGGACGCGGATATTGCCCGCGTCGAAAGCGCTGCTGATCGATAAGGTCATTTTACGGTTATAGTCTCGCCCGACTTGCCGGGATAGCCCCCGAACAGGGCGTTCGCCAGCTTGCCCGCCGACAGCCCCGCCTGCGAGGCAGGCGTGCCGACCTTCGCGCTGGTTTCCGCGCGCCCTTCCCAAAGCGTCTGCCCGTCGGACCGGCGACGGATCTGCACCGACAGGCGGGTGACGACGATGTCCTTGGGCTTGCCGGAAAGATTGATGCCGATGCCCACGCCAAGGCCGCTGCCATAGCTTCCGGTCGAGCCGCCCACGCCGACGCTGACGGGGGAGCGGGAACCGCTGTACTCGCTGGGCGAGCGCACCTGCCGGTCATAGGCGATGAGCGCGACATAATCGCTGGCGCGCACTGTCTGGCGCCCGCTCTCGTCGGTGAAGCCTACGCGCTGAAGCTCCTGCGCCACAGCGCCCGCGAAAGTGCGATATTCGATGCTGCCGTCCGGCGGGCCGGGCTGCGGCTCGACGACGATCCCGCCCGATTGCGGCGCGCCCTGCGGCGCGTGGAAGCGCGTGACCTCCACCGGCGGGATGGAGGCCGCGCAGCCGGACAGCGCCAGCCCGCCCAGTATCGCCACCATTGCAAGGCCAAAGCGCCGGGTCATATTTTTCTCCGCTGTTCAATCCGTTCGGTAGAGGGCCGGCAGGCAGGCCGCCGCCTTTCGCCCTTCCTTGCCCATATTATCCCTGCATGAAAGATGAACAAGAGCGCATAGCGCGGGGACGGCGCGGGAATATTTCCAGGCCGCGCGGGTGGCGCTTGACTTTGCTTTCCGGGCACCATAGGGGCAGCGCTTCAAATTCGTATCACAGAATCATTATCGAAGGCTGCGCCATGAAGATCCGCAACTCGCTGAAGTCACTGAAAGACCGCCACCGGGACAACCGCGTGATCCGTCGTCGCGGTCGGACCTATGTCATCAACAAGACGAACCGCCGTTTCAAGGCACGTCAGGGCTGATTGCCCTATCGTCGAGGCTCCGGCCTTCGACGGTTGACGATGAAAAGGTGAAGCCCGGCCGAAAGGCCGGGTTTTTTCGCGTTTGCAGGAAAAGGGATGGCTCGCCTCCCGGCATGAGGACAGACGATCTGCCGATTTGACTATCGGCGCTCGCTATCCGCACCCTGTTTTCACCGCTTCAATCATGCCCCTTCAGTTCATCGCCATGCAGATGAGCGACGTGGATCACATTGGTCGACCCCGGAGTCCCGAAGGGCACCCCGGCCAGCACGATGATCTTGTCACCCGCGCCAGCCAGCTTGTGACGCAGCGCCATGCGGCGAGCCTTGCCGACCATTTCCTCGAAACTGCCCACATCCCGCGTGCGCACGGCATGAACGCCCCAGAACAGCCCCATCCGCCGCGCCGTCTCCCCACGCGGGGTCAGCGCCAATATCGGCGTATGCGGCCGCTCCCGCGACACGCGGCGCACCGTGCTGCCGCTTAGCGTGAAGCAGACGATCGCCTGCGCGCTCACCGTCCGGGTGATGCTGCCCGCCGCCTCGGCGAGCGCGTCGGCGGTGGTCGCATCGGGCTTGGTCCGGGTGAAGTGCAGCCGGTCGAGATAGCCCGGCCCGTTCTCCACCGTGCGCGCGATGCTATCCATCATCGCGACCGCTTCCCTCGGGAAATCGCCTGCCGCCGTCTCCGCCGACAGCATGATCGCATCCGCCCCGTCATAAACGGCGGTGGCGACGTCAGACACCTCGGCGCGGGTAGGAGTAGGCGCCTTGATCATCGATTCGAGCATCTGCGTCGCGACCACCACCGGGCGCCCCATGCGCCGCGCGGTTGCCACGATCTGCTTCTGCAACGGCGGCACCTCCTGCGGCGGCAGCTCGACGCCGAGATCGCCGCGCGCCACCATCACGCCATCGGCCAGTTCCAATATCTCCTCCAGCCGCTGCACGGCGGCGGGCTTCTCGATCTTCGCCATCAACGCGCCGTGGCCGCCCATCAGACGCCGCGCCTCGGCGACATCCTCGGGCCGCTGCACGAAACTGAGGCCGACCCAGTCCACCCCCTGCTGCATGGCAAAGGAAAGGTCACGCCGGTCCTTGTCGGTCAGCGCCGCCAGCGGCAGCACGACATCGGGCACGTTGACTCCCTTGCGGTTGGAAAGCGCCCCGCCCACCTCCACGATGGTTTCGATGCGGTTGTCGTCCACCTGCGTTACGCGCAGCACCAGCTTGCCATCGTCCAGCAACAGCCGGGTATCGGGTTTCAGCGCCTCGTAAATTTCGACATGGGGCAGGTTGACGCGGCTATCGTCACCGGGTGCCTCATCGCGGTCGAGCAGGAAGGCCTGCCCCGCCTTCAGCGTCACCAGATTATTGGCGAAGCTGCCCACGCGCAGCTTGGGGCCTTGCAGGTCGGCAAGGATGGTCGTCGGCCTGCCATATTCCTTTTCCAGCGCCCGTATGAAGCCGACATTGGCGGCATGGGCATCATGCGTCCCATGGCTCATGTTCAGGCGAAAGGCATCAGCCCCTGCAAGATAGAGGCTGCGAATCATTTCCCGGTCGGAACTGGCCGGACCGAGTGTGGCAAGGATGCGGACTTTACGCGACCGGGGACCGATATTCTTCAAGAAAGCTCCTGTAGACCGTGGCAGGCGGCAAGCGCACCGGCCATTTGGTGGAGGATAAGGCTCTATCCCCGCTGCGCGACAGGAATATGACGGGGAACCTATCATGGCCGCGCCGATAATCAATGACCCTGCGGCAGAGGATGCAGGCGGCGAAAGACCGCACTTAAGGGTTATGGCCGCGCCCGAACCGCCAACAGGAACAGAAGAAAGCATAGCCAGAAACCGGACGAGCGATTAAGGACGTCGCCTTTCTTTCTGTCACAATGATTCTGTCTGGGGATTTATCATGAGCGAAGGCAATGTCGCCGCCGAACAGTTGCGCCTCTTCATCGAGCGTATCGAGCGCCTTGAGGAAGAGAAAAAGGGGATCGCCGACGATATCAAGGACGTGTATCTTGAAGCCAAGTCCAATGGCTATGATGTGAAGACGATGCGCGCGATCGTGCGCCTGCGGAAGCTGGAAAGCCATGTCCGTCAGGAAGCCGAAGCGTTGCTCGAAACCTACAAGAACGCGCTCGGCATCGAATAAACGACGGCAGGCAAGACATAGGGGCCGGGCAGCAAGGCAAAGGAGAAACAGGATGGCACAGTCCCCCTGGGGCAGTTCCGCTTCCGCCGGAAACGGCGGGATGATCGTCACCACGACCAACGGCGTGGAAGGCCGCCCGGCCCAGGACTATCATGGCATCGTCACCGGCGAGGTGATCGTCGGCGCCAATGTGTTCCGCGATCTGTTCGCCGGCATCCGCGATCTCGTCGGCGGCCGCGCGGGTTCTTATGAGAATGTGCTGCAACGCGCGCGCGAACAGGCGCTCTCCGAAATGCAGGACCGGGCGCGGGAGCTTGGCGCCAATGCGGTGATCGGGGTCGATCTCGATTATGAGGTGCTCGGTTCCAACGGATCGATGCTGATGGTATCGGCCACCGGCACCGCCGTCACCGTCTGACGTCTCGGCCCTCATCTGGAGCGGGATCGGCGCCGCATTCCGTCGCGCGTTTCTCACTCATCACTGTCCAATACCGCAGCATCGGCCTGCACGAAGCGCCGGGTTTCACGCCTGTCGGCACCTGCCGCGAAACGGGGTGGAAGCCCAGCCGCTGGCATGATGCCCGCTGGCGGCGAATCTTGCTCTGAGTGCCCCTGCTGGTGTAAGGGCGCACAACAATCCATCCATTCCTAGAGAAACGGCAACCGATGGCAGGCCATAGTAAATTCAAGAACATCATGCATCGCAAGGGCGCGCAGGACAAAAAGCGCTCCGCCATGTTTTCCAAGCTCAGCCGCGAAATCACCGTCGCGGCGAAAATGGGCATGCCCGACCCGGACATGAACCCGCGCCTGCGCCTCGCGGTCAACGCCGCCAAGGCCCAGTCGATGCCCAAGGACAATATCCAGCGCGCGATCGACAAGGCCACCAAGGGCGACGGCGAGAATTACGAAGAAGTGCGTTATGAGGGCTATGGCCCTGCCGGAATCGCCATCATCGTCGAGGCGCTGACCGACAACCGCAACCGCACGGCCACCAATGTCCGCACCGCCTTCTCCAAGAATGGCGGCAACCTGGGCGCGTCCGGCGCGGTGAGCCATGGCTTCGACCGCATGGGCCTCATAACCTATCCGGCCAGCGCCGGGGACGCGGAAAAGATCTTCGAGGCAGCGCTTGAAGCGGGTGCGGAGGATGTTTCCTCGGACGAGGACGAGCATGAAATCTGGACGGCGATGGATGCCCTCCACGAAGTCGCCAAGGCGCTGGAAGAAGTGCTCGGCCCGGCGGAAGGCGCGAAGCTCGCCTGGCGCCCACAGACCACGGTGGAAGTGGACGAGGCCAATGCGGGCACGCTGATGAAGCTCATCGACACGCTGGAAGATGACGACGATGTGCAGACCGTCTGGGGCAATTATGAAGTCTCCGACGAGGTGATGGCGAAGCTGTGATCCGGGGCGCGGCCCCTGCTCTTTTCGGGAAGGGGCCGGTCCGCTCGCATATGCCGGTCGGATCATGATCATATTGGGCCTCGATCCCGGCCTCGGCACGACCGGCTGGGGTCTGATTTTCGCCGACGGCAACCGCCTGCGTCATATCGCCAACGGCCAGATCAGGACGGACAGCGCCGCCCCGCTGCCCGAACGGCTGGTCACGCTCGACGCGGCGCTGACCGACCTCATCCTCGGCCATCGCCCGGATACGGCGGCGGTCGAGGAAGTGTTCGTCAACGTCAATCCGCAATCGACGCTGAAGCTGGGGCAGGCGCGCGGCGTCGTGCTGCTCAATGCCGCGCGTTCGGGGATGGCGGTCGGCGAATATGCGGCGCGGCTGGTCAAGAAATCGGTGGTCGGCGTCGGCAATGCGAGCAAGGAACAGGTGCATGCGATGGTCTCTCGCCTGCTGCCTGGCGCGAAGATCGCGGGCGCGGACGCCGCCGATGCGCTCGCCGTCGCGATCACCCATGCGCATATGAAGGCCAGCGCGAAGGCACTTGGCCGGGTAAAATTCTGACTCCTCGCCTCGGCCGGGCGCATTAGGGAAACGCGCGACCATGAGGGCGGAACCATAGCGCGCGCCGGGCGCTGTTCCGGTTGCAACCAAGGAGTCCGCCCATGGCCACGCATCCCAATCCCGAAATCCATCCCGACAGCCCGCCGCCCGACATCATCGAGCCGCAGTCGCCACCGGAAAGCCCGCCGCTCGATCCGCCGGTAGAGACGCCCTATCGCGAGCCGCCGGAGATCGTCCCCACCTCCCCCGCCGAGGACGAGCCGGGCCGTAGCCCGGACGAAACGCCGCCGCCATCGCCGGATTGAAGCCCCCCGGATTACACGCAGCCCGGCGGCTATTTCCCCGCGAACATAAAGGCCGCCGCGCCGACAAGGCAGGCGAACGCCCCCGCATGGCGCCAGCCCAGCGGTTCTTTCAGCACCAGCACCATGAACAGGCCGAAGACAATCAGCGCGATCACTTCCTGCGCGATCTTCAACTGCCCGCCCGACCAGCCCTGGGCATAGCCGATCCGGTTGGCAGGCACGGCGAGGCAATATTCGACAAAGGCTATGCCCCAGCTGATCAGGATGACCGCCACCAGCGGCTTGGCCGCCCCGCCCTTCAAATGCCAATACCAGGCAATGGTCATGAAGATGTTGGAGGCGAGGAGCAGGATGATCGTCGGCATGGTTCCGCCATATTATGGACGAAGGCGCCGGCCAATCCGCATTCTTTCCCTCTTAACACCTAAAATTACTTTTCCCTTGGAAACGAAGGGTGAACATGGCTAAGGATCAACCATGATCCACAGCCCTTCCCTTTCCCGCCGATGATCGCGCATCTCAAGGGCCTGCTCGCCAGCACGGGCATCGACCATGCGGTCGTCGATGTGGGCGGCGTCGGCTATCTGTTCGGCGCATCCACCCGCACGCTCGCCGCGCTCGGCCCGGTGGGGGAAGCCGTGACCGTCCATACCGAAATGCTGGTGGGCGAGGATTTCATCCGCCTCGTCGGCTTCGCCAGCGGGGGGGAGCGCGACTGGTTCCGCCTGCTCACCGGTGTGCAGGGCGTGGGCGCGCGGGTGGCGCTCGCCATCCTCTCCGTGCTCGACGGGGCGGAGCTGCACCGCGCGATCGCCGCGCAGGACAAGGCGATGGTCGCGCGCGCCAACGGCGTCGGCCCCAAACTCGCCGAGCGCATCGTGCGCGAATTGAAGGACAAGACCGGCGCCATCGCAGGAGCAGGCGCGGCGATGGGCGGCATCGGCGGCGCAGCAGTGGCGGCGGCGCCCGCGGGCACCCTTTCCGCCGATGCGATGAGCGCGCTCACCAGCCTCGGCTTCAGGCCCGCCGAGGCCTCGACGGCGGTGATGGCGGCGGAGAACGAACTGGGCGAAAGCGCCACGCTTGACGCGCTCGTGCGTCTCGCGCTCAGGAAGGCAGCGAAATGACCGACGCCGACCGCCTCGTCACGTCCGCCCGCCGGGGCGAGGATGTGGACGCCGCGCTGCGGCCAAAAAGCCTGGAGGAATTTGTCGGGCAGAAGAGCGCGCGCGACAATCTGCGCATCTTCATAGAGGCCGCCAGGGCGCGCGGCGAGGCGCTCGACCATGTGCTGTTCTTCGGCCCGCCCGGCCTCGGCAAGACGACCCTGGCGCAGATCGTCGCCCGGGAAATGGGCGTCGGCTTCCGCTCCACCTCCGGCCCGGTCATCGCCAAGGCGGGCGATCTGGCCGCCCTCCTCACCAATCTGGATGAGGGCGACGTGCTGTTCGTGGACGAGATCCACCGTCTTAATCCCGCCGTCGAGGAAATCCTCTATCCGGCGATGGAAGACCGCGCGCTGGATATCATGATCGGCGAAGGCCCTTCCGCGCGCTCGGTGCGCATCGACCTGCCGCAATTCACGCTGGTCGGCGCGACGACGCGGCAGGGCCTGCTGACGACGCCGCTGCGCGACCGCTTCGGCATCCCGGTGCGGCTGCAATTCTACACGGTCGATGAGCTGATGCTGGTCGTCACCCGCGCCGCGCGCCTGCTCGGCCTCGGCATGAGCGAGGATGGCGCGGCCGAAGTCGCTCGCCGCTCACGCGGGACGCCACGCATCGCCGGGCGTCTGCTGCGCCGGGTGCGCGATTTCGCCGATGTCGCGGGCGCGAGCGTGGTCGATGCCCGCCTCGCCGACGCTGCGCTCAATCGGCTGGAGGTCGATGCGATCGGCCTCGATGCGATGGACCGCCGCTATCTGATGATGATCGCGGATATCTACAAGGGCGGCCCGGTCGGCGTCGAAACGCTCGCCGCCGGGCTTTCCGAGCCGCGCGACACGATTGAGGAAGTGATCGAGCCTTATCTCATCCAGTTGGGCCTGATCGCCCGCACCGCGCGCGGGCGCTGCCTCAATGCCGGAGGATGGAAGCATCTGGGCCTCAATCCGCCGCCTTCGGCGCAGGATGGGCTGTTCGATCTTTAGAAGTGGCCAGCCATCGCGCCCGCGCCCGCCGCGCCGCCTCTCAAAGCGACGAACACCGCTTTAGTGACGTCAAGACGCATTTGGGGCTTTGCCAACGACTCGTCGCTCGTCTAGACAGGGCGCAATGTCGACCACGCCGCTGCCATCCGACCTTCCAGCGCCCGCTTCCGGCGTGTTTGCCGGGGGCGTCCATCATTATCCCGTGCGCATCTTCTTCGAGGATACGGATACGGGCGGCGTCGTCTATCATGCCAATTATCTGCGCTATATGGAGCGCGCCCGGTCCGACATGCTGCGTCTGATCGGCATCGACCAGCGCGGCGCGCTCGACAGCGGAGAGGGCGTCTATGCCGTCACCCGCGTCGCCCTCGACTATCGCCTGCCCGCCCGCCTCGATGACGACCTGATCGTCGTCAGCCGGGTGGAGACCGTGACCGGCGCCACCGTCACCATCGCGCAGGATGTGATGCGCGGCGGCGATCTCCTCACCCGTGGCGAGGTCCGCGTCGCCTTTCTTTCGCCCCAGGGCCGTCCGAAGCGGCAACCGAAATCCTGGGTCGCGCTTTTCACCCGCATTGCCCAAGGGGAAGATGTCTGCCCATGACCGTGCCTATTGTTGACCTGTCCGCCAATGCGGCGGTGAGCCTTTCGCCCTATGTCCTGTTCATGCAGGCCGACATTGTCGTGAAGATCGTGATGGTCGGCCTGCTGCTCGCCAGCATCTGGACCTGGGCGATCATCATCGGCTTCGGTTTCTCGCTTTCCGGCATCCGCCGCAAATGCGCCAATTTCGAACAGCAGTTCTGGCGCAGCGACGACATCGACCGTTTCTTCGAAAGCCGGGGCGCGGAAAATCTGCCCAGCGCCCGCGTGCTTCAATCCGGCATCACCGAATGGCGCCGGTCCACCAAGCAGAAGCTGGTGGACCGCGTGGGCGCCCGCGACCGCATCTCCACCGCCCTGTCGAGCGCGGTGGGCCATGAGGTCGATCAGCTTTCCGACCGCCTCAATATATTGGCGACGGTGGGGTCGGTCGCGCCGTTCGTCGGCCTGTTCGGCACGGTCTGGGGCATCATGCGCAGCTTCACCGCCATCGCCGCGCAGCAGAACAGCAGCCTCGCGGTGGTCGCGCCCGGCATCGCCGAAGCGCTGTTCGCGACCGCCATCGGTCTGTTCGCGGCCATTCCGGCGGTGATCGCCTATAACCGCTTCAGCCATGCGATCAACAAGGTCGAATCCGGCCTCAACCGATTCGCCGACACCTTCTACGCCACGCTGAGCCGCGAGTTGGAGAACGGCTGATGGGGATGGGCACCTCCCCCTCTGCCAAGCGCGGCAGGCGGCGCCAGCCGATGGCCGACATCAACGTGACGCCGCTGGTCGATGTCATGCTGGTGCTGCTCATCATCTTCATGGTGACGGCGCCGCTGCTGATTACCGGCGTGCCGGTGAAGCTGCCCGAAAACCGCGCCAAGGCCCTGGACGCGGAAGAAAAGCCGACGATCCTCTCGCTCGACGCGCAGGGCGGCCTCTTCATCAACGAGACGGAAGTGACCGAGGCCGAATTGCCCGATCGCCTCGCCGCGATGGCTGCGGCCAAGGCGGGACTGGAAGCGCCGCAAATCTACCTGCGCGCCGATGAAGCGATCGATTATGGCCGCGTGTCGCGCGTGCTGGGCGAGCTTAACCGCGCAGGGCTGAACAAGGTCGCGCTGGTCAGCACCGCTGCCGCCGACGCGCCTGTCAGCGGCGGTTCAGAATGACGCCCCTAGGCTGAGCAGAGCATGGAACGCGCGGAAAAAATCGGTCTTGGCATTGCGAGTGCGGCCCATGTGCTGCTGTTCGCGGCGCTTTCCACCAATTGGGTGACGCCCAAGCCGATCTCCCTCGAAAACAAGCCGATAGAGGTGTCGATTGCCGATGCCGTGGATTTGCAATCCATGGCGCCCAAGCTGTCGGAAACGCCGCCGCCGCCCTCTCCCGGCGAAGAGGAAGGGCCGCCCGAACAGGCCGCACCCGCGCCTTCGGAAAGCATCGCCCAGCCGCAACCGGCCCCCGCGCCGCCGCCGCCCGCACCGGCGCCCAAGCCGAAGCCGAAGCCGGTCGAGAAACCGGAGCCGAAACCGGTTCCGAAACCCGAACCCAAGCCGACGCCTAAACCGACCCCCAAGCCGCCGGAACCGGCCAAACCCAAGCCCGCCGCCACGCCTGCGCCGAAGGCTCCGGCCAAGCCGGTGAGCAAGCCAGCCCCGCCCGCCAAGCCAGCGGCCAAGGCTCCGGCAAAGCCCGAGGCCAAGCCGAGCAGCGCCAAAACTGCGAGCACTAGCGCGACGGATAAGGGCACAGGGGATAAGGGTACAGCGGCCAAATCATCCGGTTCGAAACTGAAGCTCGACACCAGCGACTGGATGAAATCCGCGAGCCGCAGCATCACGCCCGCCACCAAACCCGGCGAAGGCGCGCCCGCCTCTGCAATCAGTGCAGCGCAAACAAGCGCACTCAATGCAGAGATACGCCGCCAGGTAAAACCGCATTGGAAAGCGCCGACCGGAGCCGATGTCGAATCGCTGCGCACCATCGTCAGCGTGAAGCTGGCGCGTGACGGAGCGGTCATCGGCACACCCCAAATCGTCGATACTCAAGGCGTCACCGACAGCAACCGCACGCAAGTCCGGCTGCATCAGGAACAGGCGATCAAAGCAGTTCGCCTTGCGGCCCCATTCCAGTTGCCGGCACAATTTTATTCGACCTGGCAATCCCTTCAGATAAATTTCGACAAGAGGCTATCGCAATGATCCGTTTCACACCGCTTAAGACCCGGATGACGACGCTGCTCGGCCTGCTGCTCGCGGCGTCCGTACTCCCCATGGCCGCCCATGCCCAGCTTTCCGTCGACGTGACCGACGACAGCGGCACCAATGCGCTCAAAGTCGCGGTGCCCTCGCTGCCGACAAGCCAGAACGTCACCACGCCCGCGGGCACCACGCAGGAATTGGGGCAGAAGATCGCGCAGGTGATCGCGGATGACCTCAAGGGCTCTGGCCTGTTCGCGCCCTCCGGCCCCGGCGGCATGCGCGCGGTCAGCATGGCGGAAGTGACGGCGCCCAATTACGCCAGCTGGGGCGGCTATGAAGCGCTGGTCCATGGCTTCGTCCGCTCGGCGGGTGGCGACAACGACATCACCGTCGGCTGCTATCTTTATGACGTCGCGTTGCAATCCGAACTGACGCGGCAAGGCTATGTCGTCGCCCCGCGCGACTGGCGCCGCGCCGCGCATAAATGCGCCGACGCCATCTATGCGCGCTTGTCGGGCGAAAGCCCCTTCTTCGACAGCCGCATCGCCTATATCGCCGAGAGCGGCCCCAAGGATAACCGCGTCAAGCGGCTCGCGATCATGGACAGCGACGGGGCGAATCACCGCTTCATCACCAACGGCCAGTCGATCGCGCTGACGCCGCGTTTCTCCCCCGATTATGGCTCGATCCTCTATGTGAGCTATCTGGGCGACCGCGTCCGCATCTTCGTTTACGACATCGGCACCGGCAAGCAACGGCTCGTCACCGAAAGCCGCAACACCACCTTTGCGCCGCGCTGGTCACCCGATGGCCGCACCATTCTCTTCTCCATGGCGGTGGCGGGCAACACCGACATCTACCGCGTCTCAGCGCAGGGCGGCGCGCCGGTGCGCCTCACCAATTCTCCTGGCATCGACGTGGGCGGCAGCTATTCCCCCGACGGCACCCAGATCGTGTTCGAAAGCGACCGCTCTGGCAGCCAGCAAATCTATATGATGAACGCCGACGGTTCCAACCAGCGCCGCATCAGCCATGGCGGCGGGCGCTATGCGACGCCGGAATGGAGTCCGCGCGGAGACCTCATCGCCTTCACCAAGATAGCAGGGAATTTCCGTGTCGCGGTGATGACGCCCAGCGGCGACAATGAGCGAATGCTGACCAATGGCTGGCAGGACGAATCCCCCACCTGGGCGCCCAATGGCCGTGTGCTGCAATTCTTCCGTACCTCTCCGGGCCGTTCGGGCGTGAGCCAGGTCTGGCAGGTCGATCTTACCGGGATGAACGAGCGCCGCATTCCGACGCCGCTGTCGGGTTCTGACCCCGCATGGGGACCATTGCTGCCCTGATCCGGGTTCATCATCGCTGCTGACTGCTGCCTCTTTCCGCCCCTGATCAAACCGATGGGCAGGAAGTTGACAACAGAGGCATTTGTCATCAGCCTCGCATCTTGCAGGAATAAGGAGAAATATCATGCCCCCCATCACGCGTTCCCTGATGATCGCCACCGCTCTGATCGCGCTCTCCGCCTGCGCGAAAAAGGCGCCCACGGAACTGCCGCCCGCCCCCGTCGATACGGATCGTCCCGTCGCATCCACCGGCCCCACCGGCCCGGTCAAGGGTAGCCAGGAAGATTTCATCGCGAGCGTTTCTTCCGACCGCATCTTTTTCGATCTCGACGATTATGGCATCGACGCCCAGGATCAGGACACGCTGCGCAGTCAGGCACAGTGGCTGATGCAGAACCCGAATGCCCGCGTGACGATCGAGGGCCATTGCGACGAGCGCGGCACCCGCGACTATAACCTCGCGCTGGGTGAACGCCGCGCCAATGCGGCGAAGAATTATCTCGCCTCGCTCGGCATCGACGCCTCGCGCATCAGCACGATCAGCTATGGCAAGGAACGTCCGGTCGCCATGGGGTCCGACGAAAGCGCCTGGGCGCAGAACCGCCGCGCGGTGACGCTTACCATCCAGTAAGGGATCGTTCCGTCAGGCGCCTCTATCGAGGCCATTTGAGGGGGGCTTTACCCCTCTCCGGCACAGCCGGGGGCAAGAGTTGCAACAAAATGCAACACTTGCCCTTTTGACCTCACTACAGGCTGGCATCGCGGCACCGATTCGCTAGATAGGACGCATGTGGCGCCTCTATCAATTTCCGCTTTGTCCTTTTTCACGTAAAGTCCGCCTTCTCCTTGGGGAAAAGGGCGTCGGCTATGATCTGGTGCGCGAATCCCCGTGGGAGGCGCAGGACGCTTTCCTCCACCTCAACCCCGCTGGCCAGACGCCGGTGATGGTCGATGAGGAGAAGGGCATCGTGCTGATCGACAGTCAGGCGATCTGCGAATATTTCGAGGAAACGGTCGAAAAGCTGCCGCTCATCAACGGCAGCACCTCCGGCCGCGCAGAGGTGCGGCGCCTCACCGCCTGGGCGGACCAGATCTTCTATCGGGATGTTACCGCGCCGCTGCTGGAAGAGCGGATGAAGAAGCGCCTTGTCCACCGCGCGCCCCCTGATGGCGGACGTCTGCGCGAGGCAATGCGCAACGCAAACACCCATATGGATTATATGGATTATCTGCTCGACCATCGCAGCTGGCTGGCAGGCGGCACCATGAGCCTCGCCGATATCGCGGTGGCCGCGCAGCTTTCTGTCGCCGATTATCTGGGCGGCATCGACTGGGCCGGACATGAACCAGTGAAACGCTGGTATTCGGCGCTCAAATCCCGTCCCTCTTTCCGTCCGCTGCTGTCGGAACGGATGGAGGTGATCATGCCCCCGCCTTATTATGAGAAGCCGGACTTCTGATGCATCGGATGATGCATCGGACGCAAAAGCTGCAAGGAGCCAGTTCCTTCTGACCGGGACAGAAGATAGACTGAGCGCCATTCAGCCGAAACAGCGCGCGGCCTGAACGACCGCCCTGCTTGTCCATTCTCCGGCAGAGGACCGTTCCCCGCCGGCTATAGGCCGACGCCATTGACTGCGGCCCTAACCTGCTGCCGTCATTCCACCTGTGACGCCGCCATATAGACGCGGTTGC
>CAYLKZ010000003.1:0-82988 GCA_964384275.1 uncultured Sphingobium sp.
GCGGTCCATACAGCAGCCATCACGCCCAAATCCGACGGTTTTTCGAGGTGTCCAGTTTTGATGTATCTATGCCGCAAACATGCTTCAGCGTGAAGTTAGAGTTAGGGTATTGGGCTTTCATGGCGGGTTGAACAAGTTGCTTTGCAGCCCAGTTGATCTTGAGAGCAGTCCTAGCTGCGGTAGTATTTTTGTATTCACCAAGGAATACAGCCATCACGCGATCGCCATCGTATGCTGTGATGGTTCCCCCTTCAGATGAAATGATCCTAGCAGCACAATGAAGGAATGCCTTATAAATCTCTGCCGCAAACGCGGGCTTATACTGGTCAACAAGCTTTGTAGAATCTGCAAGATCAGCGTAGAGTATCGTTCCATCAATCTCTACAGCATCGTTGCTTAGCTTAACACTGGCGTCAGAAGGAACCACCGTTCCATTACGTTTCGTCCATTGCTCTCCGAAAATCTCTTTGACGCGCTTCTCTAAATCATCTTTCAACGCCATGGTATTCCCCCAAATTCTCATCCCTCCAACAACCTAGATCGTATCAGAATTGCCGATTTTCAAGGGAATGCTGCCCAATACAATTGCTCAATCAAACTGGTTTTGAAAGGGTGACGAAAAAATCTGATGAAACAGGATTTTGGGAAATGGATTTTGATCTTAAAATCTGAATCGGCCGCCCCAGTTCGCACCCCCTGACAATCTGGGTATACCCCTCCAAACCAAAAGCCCCCTCCATTCCCAACCCATCAAGCCCCATAGAAGCCCGCTGAGCAACCATTCCCACCATCCTGCCACCCAAACTGTTCAGATGATCCAGAGGCGCTCTATGGCTCTCCATCGCGTCACGATTGGGAAATCCTGTCCAAGACAGTCACCCAGCCATCTATGTCCTGTCTTTTTTGGCCGACTTCCAACAAAAATGACGCCAGATGGATTGGCTCCAGAACCAAATATGACAGGAGCCAGCCATGCGCGTTGGATACGCGAGAGTATCAACCACCGACCAAAGCCTTGAGGTTCAGCAGCAGGAATTATCCGACTGTGAACGCATCTTCACCGACATGGCCAGTGGATCGAACCGCAATCGACCTGGCCTAATGGAGATGATGGCCTTTGTCCGTGAAGGGGACACCATCATAGTCAGCCGATTGGATCGATTTGCCCGCTCGTTATCTGACCTATTCCAGATGCTCGACCAGTTGAGCAAGAAGGGTGTCAGCTTCCAATGCGTCCACCAATCAATCGATACCAGTTCATCGACTGGCAAATTTACTCTGGCCATATTGGGTGCGGTTGCTGAATTCGAGAACGATATCAGGAAAGAGCGTCAGAGAGCAGGGATTGAACGGGCAAAGGCGAATGGTGTTTATAAAGGTCGAAAGGCCATCATCGATCCACAGAAAGTGAAGGAATTGGCTGATGCTGGTATGAAGGCGTCAGAGATAGCCAAAACACTTGGATGCCATCGTCAATCCATATATCGATTGTTAGCCGAATGAAGGATCTTCATTCCAATGTGTCGTGCTCATATTCCTCTGGATGGCAGATATAATTCCATTCATCGTCCTTGATGGTGTCGAAATCATCATCTGGTTTCATATGCTTTTTCAATAGCTGCTCATGAAGCGAGCAAATCTCTTTGAAATCCTGATGGCTGTTCCGGCCATTATATATGAAAATGCCAGCTACAAGGAGCAGAAACCCTAGACAGCCGACCAGCGCGTCATATGAAATCTTTCGGTCGTCGGGTTCCTTCTTCCGATCATCAAGGGCCTTCCAAAAGCAATAGGCGGGATAACCGAAAAGCACGACCACAAGTATGTTCGTGGTGATGAATGACCATAAACCAAGGGCCATTTCTCTCAAAAAATCCACCATTCAAACCACCCCGAAAAATTCTGAAACCACTGAATTCATCCCCCAAAACCCACCCTTTTCTGCGGGCTTCGTCTTAACATTTGTTAAGGTTTCTGCCTTTCAGCTATAGTACATGGGCCTTGGTTGCCGGTTTCTGACATTTCGCTGTTTTCGCCTGTTTCTGGCTTATCGATCACGCTGAAATCTGCATCGATACCGTCAAATTGGCTTGGTAGAACGATCTGAACAGTTTCTTTTCGTTCGGTGACCTGAATATGTTCTCCAAAGACAGTGCGATTGAATTTGCCCATCAACCATTTGATATATGAGAGCTTGGCTTTATCGCGTTCCACATTGCCTGTTGAATATGTGGAGCCGTCGATTACGCTCATTCCCATTTCCACCATGAACAGAGTGTTCAACTGATATGCTGTCATGATCTCTTTCATGAACTCTGGGTCTTGCTTCATCCAATTGGATACAGTGGCCCTATGTGGCATATGGCTGTCTTGAGTGATGCGTTCTAAGCCTTCACCATTGCTCAGACGCTCGAATATCTCTGTCTCAATCTCCATGGTCCTGATGTTCGGACGGCCAACTGGTCTGGATGATTCAATTATTTGCTTCTGGACCATTCTGGCACCATTGGCCATTTCAGGTGCTACATTCTTCTTCCTTTTTGTCATTCATTCAGATTTCCAATAGTTGTTGTCGACTATTTATCGAAAACCAACGGAAGATCGAGAATTAATGGTATTTTTTGGTTGGATGAATGACCCCACTATCAGAAATGGCAGGGTATCATTTCAAATTCTCATTGAAAATGGCGACATAAAAATGAATATTATTTAATCATTTCGTATTCTTAATGATCGGATCGCACACCGCGTCAAAAAGCCCTTCCGCCATCGAGTCTGGAACTATTCTCGTCCACTCTTCCTTCTGATTATATGACGAACCTAGAATTTTTCCATATACATCATATTTGATAAAATCCGTGGATGCTTGTCGACGGTTGTCGCAGTCAAAAATATATCGAGATTTGAATTCCTTGATATCTCCATTTATAGGTTTATCTGCAACGGCCTTTGTCCAAATGATAGCGTTTCTTCCTTCGATATCCATTGATTTCAAATCTGCATAGACATCTACCGTGGAATTTTGAATTTTCATCACGCCATACTGGATCCAGCGGTCATCTTCCTCAGCATAAGCAGCTTGTCCTGTCATCGCGGTTACTATGAAGATTAGGGATTTCGTATAGCTGATCTTCGTCATGTTGCATTCCACTCAGAATGATAGGCCCGTCATATAATGGCGAGCCTTCTTCAAAAATCTCTGTATCAGTTCACTTTCACGAGCCGATATTTCAAACCCATGCCTGAGACACCCAGAATCTCCAACTGAATGTTCTTGACCATTATCATCGCGGGAAAAGTTTCGCGGGGAATGGTCAATTCCTCTGTGAATGCCGGTCGTGCCATATCGTTTTTGAACTCACGATAAGAAAACCTGAGACTGTCGGTTGTTGCGCCTTGGAAGAGGATCACCTGTTTGAAGGATTTCTCTCCAGTGATCGATACCGTCGTAGGCGAATATGCGACTGGGGTCTTGAATTTCCGAGCGACTTCCATTTCATCACCAGCGCGACGATCAAACAGCCCATCACCATCATCGTCAATGAAGCAGGGACCGGATGGTTCAAGGGTGTTTTTCTGAGGGACGCAGGCTTTCAATTTCGCTTTCGTCAACGAAGATGGAACCAATTTCGTTCCTGCTGGATATAGGCTTTCCAGCATCCATGATCCGGCTTTTGCAGGTTCTGCTAATTCGACGCCATCGACGCTGATAATGTGCGAAATGCTGTAGATATCGCCGCCTGCTGGAACGGTTACTTCCTGACCAATATCAGGCGTGATGATCACTTTTACGTCTTGTGCGTAGACGTTCGACGCCAGTAGAATTAAACAAATCGCTCCAAATTTTAGTGTTTTCATGGTTTCTCCCATTTTTCTGTTCATGAGTTGGAATATTTTTACAAGTTCCAATTCAGTAAGTCGATATCATCGTTCAAACAAATTCATTTTCGTCAATATGCCTGCTCCAAATTCCACCATCGTTTCGGTGTCCACTAATCGACCTTCGAAAAAATGGATCGGTAGGTCGTTTCGCATATGGAATTGGAATGTCGGGAGGTAGCTTTTCGGAGTCAGTCCCGGTGTCTCCACATATTGAGCGATTAGGGTTGAGCATCGTTTGGCCTCGTTGAATGTCGCCAGATTCAGAGTCGGTAACAGGAAGGCATAACAGTTCAGGTTTTCGCTTTGGGTCGGGATCATCAGGAAGGCTCGATCCATCTCCATCAGTATCGTGGCTACTCGGTTCGACTGTCTGGCGTCATATTCCAGCGTGAGTGCTGAGCAGCCTTCATGGTTTTTTCGGATCGGTGGGCCAACCCATTCACTTGTGCCAAAGCTGCTCATCGTTCTGGCGGCTAATCGCTCCAGCAATTCCAACGCATCAAATTCGCCCGGATTGTCTCCGTAAAGTGGTGCTGAATGATAGGTGATGCCGTCTTGGTGATATTCAGATAAAGTGATTGCTGGAATGCTGTTTGTCGTCATTCCGTATTTATCGATTTTTGCTGAATCCGAGTTTGTTGGTATAATAGCGATGGCCGATACGGGTTTCAGATGATGCTTTTGGCGTCATAGAGATAGATCACTTCAACACTGTATCGATGGTTCGAAACCTGCCGCCGACAAGGAGAACTGACGAATGAATGACGCTCAAAGGATGCACTGTTGGATCGATATATGCCTTAAATGGGCACCGGGATCGGCCGAAAGGTGGAATCCCGAATGGCAAGCCATGGAGGACGAAGGCGACCCGATAGTTCGGCTCACTTGGCTTGATGAAATCCCCGATGATGTTGAAACAGTGGAAGGTTGCACCTTCATTCCCGCGCCCGATTGGTTAATTCAAAACCCTATCAATGGGAATTAACTCGGGCAGCTTTCAGATTGAAGTCAGCTTCTTGATAGCCAGCACGTCGAAATCCACTCTGGTTGCCTCGATACGAACCCGCTTGCCCAGCAGCTTGCGGGCCTTCCTCTCCATCAAGAAGCTACCTTCAACGCGCCATCTCTGGGTATTGTCACAGACGATCACCAGTTCGCCGTTCTCCTGATAGAGAATGCCGGTTTCGTCATGATGTGACCCTCTGGGCATGATTCGCTAAGCCACTCGCAATGATGGCCCGGAAGACCGGGCCATCACCTCATCTACGATTTAGCGATTGTTGCCAAATCAGAAGTTCATGCCGATTGCGGCCAGCACATTGTGGCGGCTGACATCGGCTTCGTAGTTCGAATAGCGATACTCGATCTTGCCGAACAGGTTACCAGCGAAGTTGTGCTTGTAGCCAGCGCCCAGACGAAGGCCGTCGCCGTTCGCACCGGCCGAATAGCGGTCAACGCCATCGTCATAGGTGGCCTTGACGCGGGCATTGGTATAGCCAGCCAGCACATAAAGCTGATCGGTTTCGGAAAGATTCGCACCGACGCGAGCAACCACCGCGAGATCACGACCCGTCTTGACGCAAAGGCGATCACCGATCACATCGACGTTACGGGCGCATTCCTTGGCCGAGCTGTCATCAACGCTGCCTTCGATGCCTGCGAACATATTCGCGCTGACCGGCACATCATAGCCGACCGCCACGCCATAAGCCACGCCTTCGGTCGAGCTGCCTTCAACAGACAAGGAATCGAGGCCAGACTGAACCTGAATATAGCCCTGCGCGTTGGCAGAAACAGGCAAAGCAATAGCGGCAGCCGCGATAACGGCGAGCGAGATTTTCTTCATAATTTCCTCATTTCTGAACATGGGTTTTCTGATATTATTTGAAACCCGGACAGTCAGATATTTTTCGTGTTCCTCTCTGTCAACGATAGCGGATTCCTTGTCTCGTAAAAGAAAAGGAATGTGGTATTTTTAACACGATATGCTTCATGCCGATTGGGACATTTTGTCCACTTTTCTTTTAAGGGTTGAACTGTCTCTCCCACGAGAGAAGCGCCACGGACTACGAAATCCCTGTGCCGAGTGCGACCAATTGACAGGTCCAATTGTAATCCACGCCATTATATGTGGCCGTCAAATTCCATTGGCATGTCCGATTGGTGTTAGGATTGGGGGCCGTAGCCTGCATCTGGAATGTGTTGCTGGTTTGGCCGGTCGTTGTCGGCACGTTGCTGCCGGTGCCTGATCTCGTGTAGGTCCAGACGCAAGGAACCGTGGAAGTGATTTTGAAGATCACTGTGCCGCGAGCAGATCGCTCATAATAGCCGGGCGGGTAATCGAAAACCGGACCACTGGACTTGCCCAGCAGATCGGACATACTGATCGCACCAGATGCTTTCCCCGCCAGATTGCGAACATCGCCGTCATTCAGGCTGATAGTCGCATTTGATGCTTTTCCAAGCTCGGTGTTGATCTGTGAGAAAGAGATCGGGCCAGATGAAGGAAGGGTCATTCATCGACCTCCGTTTCTTCATCGCTTGATGGTGGTGGGCTATATGCTGCCGCTTGTGGTTCAGGTGGGTTTTGAATTGCGCCTTCTTCAATCTGGTTCTGAATTGTCGCTTCCAAGCGATCCATAGCCAGCGCCTGATAGCTCTCATCAAATTCCAATCCCATTGCGGCGAAAACATATCTGGTTGATGGGATAACATCGATCAGGTTGTAATCCTGTTCGACGGTTACGCCGTTATGCTCGAATTTGATGCGGGCCTTTCCTGTTGTCGCGTCGTGGGAGATGACAGTTCTTATCATCTTATAGTCCTCCCTGTGTTAATCTGTTTTCTATATTCTGGATGATGGATTTGAGATAAGTGACCTCGCTTTCCAGTTCCTCAATTCGTTCTTGCTGCTGCTGGTTATCGACGGCCAAGATGGCAACCAAATCCATGTAGTTGACTGTCTTTGTCTGGGTTAAATCATCGGCTGTGAACACGACCTCTGGATTGGATTTCTCCAAGGTCTGTGCGCCGAAACCGATGCGCGTCTTCCCATCACGTTCGTAGATGATGGCTGCTTCCGCCATGCCTGCACGGCGCTCCGTGGCATCAAGGATCGGGCGCTTGTTCTGTTTCAGGCGTTCGTCCGAATAGGCCGTGATATTGCCGGAGAAAGTCGCATTGTTGCCACTGTCCCAATACATCAGCCAACCGCCATTATCGACGGAATAGAAGCCCCGCATTGTGCCAGCACCAGCACCGTTGGCCATCATCGTGAGCCAGTTGTTGATGCTGTAGCCGTTCCAGCCGTTCATGCCGGTGCCATAGGTGTTGATATTGCCATAGTTGGCGCCGTTATCTGCTACGCTCAATCCACGGCCATAGGCTTCCCAATAGATACCTGAAGCGCTGTTCGAGACGCGAAACCATCCGCCATCGGCCGCATAATGTTCACCTGCCCAGATCGGTCGATACGCTAGGTTCTCGTCCCAATCGCCCTGAAAGCGGAAGCTGTTATCAGCATGGAGTTTGATGGAGGCCGAGCATATCTGGTTCCAGTGGAAGGCGATCGCTGGAGAGTTGCTATGGTGTCCATTGGTGTTTCCGACCTGATTGACTTCTCGGATTTCGATAGGAGCGGACCAAGGCTTAGCAGTAGCCTCTCCACCAGCCAGCACGAGCTGCTTTGACCAGTTACCGTTTGCGTTCACGTCATTAGATCGACGGATGAATGATCCCTGATTGCTGATGCCGAAGCCATTGAGCGGTCCGCTCAAGGACAAGCCCTCGTTGATGTAGGTCATGCCTGTTGCGCGGCTGATTGCGAAGGGGCGAGACATATATCCGCCATCATTGTTGAAGCGGTGGATATAGAAATCCGAACCCACATTACCGCCGCTATTGGCTGATGTGTCGGACCCGATATCCCACATGGTTTTGCCGGATTTGATGAGGCTCAAATAGGCGTATTTTCCATCCTGTGCGTCGATACGGATGATGCCGTTTGTCTGTGGCCTGTAGACCGTGATATCACCACCGAACTGCGCATGGTTGTTGGTCAAATTCAATTCGAGTGGCCAAGCACCGTTGACCTGAACCAACTCTGTTGAATCAACTGGTGAACGTAAGAAATAGAGTATGTTCGAATTACAATGGATTGCTGATGCGAGATTGTCAGTGTCTCGAAAATAGAGCGTTGGACCGGCATTGCGGATATGGATGTTGCCCCCATCAGAATTAACGCCGCCTGTGGTACGGATTGAACCAGCTACATCGAGTTTGGCCGTTGGATCGGTAATACCTACACCAAGCCGCCCTTGAGATGAAAACGTAAGAACCTGCTGCTCTGCGTTTTCAGCATCGACAAGGCTCGATATTTTGAAATTGCCCAGATCATCAACATAAGCTTGCCACTTTCTCAAATTGGATGAATTGCCCGTGTTGTTAAGAATGAGCTTTGGATAAGCGGATGCTTCGATTCTGATATATCCATCTTTTACGTGCAATTTGTCGATCGGGTTGCTGGTGCCGATGCCGACATTTCCGGTGAATATGGAATTGCCAGCATTGACATAAAGCTGATCCAATGGACCACCACCTTGGACCGCAAGGGCAATGGACTTCTTATCAGGTTCGTTGGGTCGGACGATATAATGGGTGTAATTCGAACCATTCAGGATCAAGTCTTGGGTCAAAGAGATGGTGCTGTTCGTGTTTAGAGCGCCGCTGATGGTTCCGCCGGTTTTGTCGAGTTTCCCCGATAATTCGGCTTTGGTGGCAAAAGTGGAAGGATCAAATTGAGATGCTTCTTCGGCTGATAGCGCTGCTGCTTCTGCCGCTGCCTGTGCATCGTCACGAGCATCTTCGGCTGCTGTTTTGGCCGATTGGGCATCAGCAATATGGGATTGGATTTCGTCTCGATATTCCTCTGCCATATTGCGGGCATCTTCACTGGCCAGTTGAGCAGCCAGTGCGTCGCCACGAGCATCTTCAGCCGTTGTGCTGGCAGCTTCTGCCAAATCCTTTGCGGTGACAGATGCGTCCCTCGCGCTCTCTGATGCGATCTGAGCAAGCTGGGCAGCATTGCGGGCATCCTGTGCTGCGAAACGCTCTCCAGCAGCGTCTGATGCGTCCTGGCTGGCTGATGTGGCTGATGCGTTGGCTTCGTCCCGATAATCCTCGGCCAAATCACGAGCCGCTTCCGCTGTGGCCTTCGCGTTGGTGGAAGTGGTGGCCGCTGTGACGGCTTCATCCCGCTTGGCGATTGCTATGTCTCTGGCCGCTTCTGATGCTGATTGTGCTGCTAAAGCATCGTCCCTTGCGCCCAGTGTGTCCGAATGGGCCGAAATGACCTCACCATGTTTCTGCTCAATATCATCTTGCGAAGCAGCTACCTCGGCAGCCTTATCGGCAATCAGGCTGTTGAAGGTTTCGACCGAACCTTGGAGTGGAGCCGTTAGGGCAATCAACTCACCGACTTGGAGAAGCATTTCCATAGCCCTGCTTTCGGTCGGAAATGCTTCATAGGAAATGCCCGAAGCCGTGGCACCTTCATATGGACGAGTAAGGGTCAGATGGTCAGCATCCTCGATGCTTTTGACCCCATAAACTGCGCCATCAATGATAAGGCCGGAGCCTTCGGTCAATGCGGTGAAAACGGCGTGATCGCCTACTACCTGATCGCTGCTATGAGTGAGTGAAAGGGTGCCGAAATTATACCATGACATTCAAAGATGATCTCCTTTGTGTCAGGTATTTATCCATCGTCCTTCGGTATGCTGTCCTTAATAGCCTTGATGGTTTCCCGCCATTTTTCAGGATCGTGATAGAGCATATCAAGCTGCTCTGTGATCGATGGATATGCCTTCTTTCGTGCTTCGACATAGTTCTGATTAATCTTGTGCTTCACAATTCACCTCAACATGCTTTGTCCTATATCTGATATGCTCCAATATGACGTGGATCGTTTCAGGAAATTCCACCTCAAATTCGATCGATCCATCATCTACGAGGAATGACGTTCCATCACTCAAAGTGACTTGCGTTCCTTCTGGTAAATTTTGGATCGTGCTCGTTGATATGGATGGAAGGAAGTCGGCCTTGAATGCCATTCTGGCGTTGTCCGTATCGTAGAAGACATCATTCGGATTGATCTTGCTTTCGATCTGCACCGCATATGTTTCAGGTCCATCATCGCTAACGCTTCTGTCAGAATCAACGACATAAAGGCATTTTCCATCAGCATCGAATATGGCGGTGTATGTCATCTTTTTGTCCCCATGATTGCGAGCGTGATATCCTGAAGGTAAGAAGAGTTCTCAGTTCCTCCGTAAGCAACATTGTATCTGCCTGCTTGTAATTTGAATTTGCATTGGATCACATTGCCAACGGTGGTGGTCATACAGGTGGGGATATAACCGCGAGTGTCGCCGCTGCTCGTCACAACGCCAATGGTGGATTGCTTTGAAAGCTGCCATCCATTGCCATCGTTCTTATCGACCCAAAGCAGATGCTTTTGCCCAACGTCATAGGTGTTGTAGGACCAGAGCGTCGAATAAAGAACCGCCATCATATTGCCGGGCAAACCGCCGGATTGAAGATCGATCCAACCAGTTTCGAAAACCGTAATTCCTCCCGAAAAGGTGTAGACTGGTTGATTGTATATGTAGTCGCCGCTCCCCATGCCTATGTAGTAGTATTGATTATTGAAGAAAATTATATAATCTCCATTTCCCTGACCTACATATGTGAAGCTGTCACCGCCTGAAATCGTCTGGGTTATCGTCTGATCAATCAAAGCATCGGCAAACTCGAATGTTTGTGGAACGGACAATGTGTTGGCACCGAGCTTGATCGTTCCGACTGAAAGATTCTCAATAATGCCAGTGTTGATATAAGTTTGATTTCCGCTGATGAAGAATGGAGAAGTTCCGTTGCCACTGGCGTCGTAGACAACGATCCTGTCAGCACGAAGGCCAATCTCACTTTTAATGTTGGTGCCATTTATCAAGGCAATTCCATCAACCTTGCCATTAGCATCCATTGTGACAGACCACTTATTTTCGACATTTCCGACGCGATCGGTTGTGCTGGAAAGGGTCTGCGTCACTCCGCTTATCTGGCCATTAATATCACTGACCGCTTGGTTGATGGCGGTCGATCTGGCTCCGCTCTCGTCCGTGATAGCTTGGTTCAAACTGGTGACGCGGGCTTCAAGGGTTTGGCCTGATCCGTTCACATTGTTCAGTCTGGAAACGATACCATCTGTGGTGGTGGTAATGGCTTCATCGCGTTGAACGCTGGCATCCCGGTCATCAACTATCGTGGCTTCCGCTGTTTCGACGCGGGCCTTCAAGGTATCGTGGAGAGAGACGACTGAACTGATATCATCGGTTCGTGCTTGGGCTTCAATGGTGATCAAGCCTTCAGCATCGCCAACGCGAGTTGTCAGCAGAGTGACGCTATCAGCAACAGCTTCGGTCTGGCTTATGCGAGCAGCATTCTCTTCCGTGAATTCGGCATAGTTGTCGTTGATCTGGGCTTGAAGGGAGGTGCGCTGTATCTCTTCCTGCTCAAACTGGCCTTCGGCGTAATTTCGCAAATCCGAGATGGCGACATAATTGCCAGCCCCCATTTCCGTTGCCCTGATCGCGAGCAAGTCGATCTTCTGTTGAAGGACAGGAGCAAGAACGCTGGGTGGACGGCCACCATTGAGCATCAGATATTCAATATCGGAAACCAGAGTTTCCGCTGGCACATTGGCAACCATCGTTCCTGCTGGGGCGCCGACCGTCGCATTATCTTCTGGCTTGGTGCCATTTGGATCAGTGACAAAATCCCAGACAGCGCGATCTGCTGCCTTGACGGACATGGACGCATTAAGCTGCCAGCGAGCAACATAGACGGCATCCCATGCTGCTTTGAACGCGGTGCGGTCGATTGCCGTATCCTGCGTCATATTGTTCCAAGCGGGATCTAATGCGCCAAGATAGCTGTCCAAATTAGCCCAGGCGGTGATGAGTTCGGATTTTTCGGCTTCTACATCGGCAAAGCCGGTCGCTTCGCCCAGCAGCTCGTTCTTCTCCCCACTCAACGTGGAATATTGGCCGGTCCAATATTTCTTTTCGGATCGATCGAGGATGCCATCGGCTGCCATGGCGTCCAGACGAGTGCGCGCAATGGCTAAATCGGCTTGAGCCTGCTCTGCTGCTGCTCGTGCTGCTTCTGCGTCTGCTGCCAATGCGTCGGCGTTTTCGCCGATCTCCAAAATGGCACCGCTGATTTCACTATCGCTATGAGTGGACCAGCATCGATCATGACCAACGCGAACCTTGTAGACAGGGCCGCCAGTGGTGAGTTCCTTGATGCTCAATACGATGGGTTCGGCATCGCCTTCCGTGCTCAAGATGCCTGATGGTTTTGGTGCGAAATAATCGCCTATCTGCCAAACGCCCAAGCCATCAGGGAAGAGATATCCACCAGCCTGATATGCTGCCTGTCTCGCGATATCGCCCAAGCTGACCTGCGAAGTGGCATAGAAGCACCAGCTTGTATTATTGAATGCTGATAGATCGCCAAATTGGGCTGTCGGCGCTGCTGTCTTTATTAGGTGCTGGACGATAGCTGAAACGGTGGTTGGATAGGTGCTGCCGTCCTTCGCACCTTCAACATCGCAAGTGAGTTTCTGGCTGGGCTGACCGCCTAAACGGAACATGCCGATGGCCGGCGCTTTTGCCCATTGAGCCTCGGTCAAATCCAGTGCGATCAATTCTGCATAGCTGCTGACCGTGGCAACAGGGTCTGAAAGCGCTTGGCCAAATTCATAGACCGTTGGAATATCTTGGATGGGGCCATAGCCGTGGACCTGATAAACCCAATAGACAGGATCGACCAAGAGAGGGCTGATGTTTTGGCAAAAGCCAGAACACCAAGGCTTGAGAGTGCCTTTGAGACTGGCTGGGCCTTCTGGCCCGCCGATGCCTTCATAAGCATCATATAGCAGGTTAGTGACGATATCTGCTTCTGTGCCAAGCAGGGTTAGGGTTGCCGTATGGGCTTCGCGTGACAGGGCTGAAACTGCCCCTTCGAATATCTGCTTATAGGTCGAAAAATCCTCGCCAGCTTCACCCCACCAGATGCGCGCCAAAGCACCTGTGAAATCATATGTGGACCATTCTTCGTTCTGGAAAACGTGTGATACGTTGAAACTGATATCCCCATAGCTGATCTGGACTTCATTCAACAGACCGTTGCTCGTGAGGGAAAAATCGAATGTGGGATAGCTGGTGATCAAGGGTAGCCAGATATAGCTGTCTTGGCGTGTCGTTGAAGAACCCACGCTGGATGAGCACATTCTAAGGGTGGTTAGATTGCCATTTGGCAGGATTGGACTTACTTCAAGATAGAGATTTTTCATTCTTCATATGAGCCTCGTTTTATACCCTGTATTTATCAGGCTCATTAGATGATGCTTTGAACCTGTAGGTCGATAACCCAATAATCCGAATTGGAAGCGGTTCCCTTCGATTGCGTTGATATAAACCCGAAAACAGCTTGCTCTTGGACAAAATCGCCTTCCAGATATGGAACGAAAAGGAATCCATGCTGATCGCCAAGATCGAGCAAAAGGGGATGCCAAATTCCGAATTTGGTTGCTTCCGTGAAGCCACTCACCGTGACCTTCCAAAGCGGTTTGGTGCGTTTTGGATCGAGCGCGGAATTGGTGTTGTTCACATAGTTCAGTTCAGCCCCCACATCGACGCCATCGCAATTGACGGATTTACCGATGAGCAATCTGCTTACATCGACATAAGGGACCGCATTGCCCGTCGCCACAATATCAAGGCGCATAAAGAGATAGGCATCAGGTGCGTCCAGCTTCTGAATGACAAAGGAATTGCCTATCATGGGCGTCCCGTTGGCAATGCCTGTGGTTATATCGACAGGGGCGGTGCCGCTGTTGATCTCGGCTTGAGTTGCGCCAAGCCTGATGCGGACGGTGTTGCCGTGGAGCAGGTTCGTTCCTGCCAAAGCTACTGTATCGATCTCCTGCCCATCCAATTCCACTACCAGCGTGATCGCGCCCAGATTGTTGGTGCGCCATACCAAGCCGGGTTCATCGTTCAGGAGGAATTCGGGCTTGTCGCCTGTGGCCATGACAATCGAAAAATCATTGGGATTGAGGACGAGCGCGGTCATATGCTGCGAACCTCCATAATGGTGGTTCCCGCATTGTAATCGACGCTGGCAGCGGTGATTTTCACCTCGCCAGTGGTCTTGGCATATTTGGGGAAGTTAGGAATGAAGCTGGGTGGTCCACCGATGAAGCTGGACAAGTCCAAGACGCCCTGAATCTCAATCTCCCAAACGCGGGGATTTTTGACATCGGCAAGATGCTTGTTCGCTATGGCAGTAGCATCAACCGCATTCAGTTGAGTGTTGATGCTGACTTCGCGGGCGCTTGGGTTTTTGGCTTTGACCGTATTGTCGATCGCGTCGGCGTATCGGTATTCGTTTCGAACGAACAGGGCATGTGAGCTATCATCTATCATAACATTATTTATCACGCGAAGGATATCAGCGCCCCGTTAGCTGCCTTCAATGCTGCTGCGGTTTGAGCGGAGAAAATGCCATTCACAGATATCGAAGCCAGTATCTGCGCCAAAAGATCATTTGTGGTGCTGATAGAAGCAGTCACTTGCTCCGTGTTATCGTTGATCGCCGTATAGGTGTTTCCAGTAGAGGATGCTGAATTGAAAGCACTGGTAGCATTGCCCAATGCGGACTCGCTCAAAGCAATCAAATCCTTCCTGATGCTCTGATAGGATGAAGTTTGGGTTCCATAAAGTTCACTCGCATATTCCATGATCGATTGACCGAGCGAAGTGAACTTGTCCTGATCGATGGTGCCGCCTGATGCTAATGTGGTTCTGAATTCCTCCATCTTGGCCATTTGCTCATTGAGAAGGGTCAATGTGCTTTTACCGCTGGCTGTTCCGTTCAGATCATCCAAGAAGCTCTGGAAACCGGAAACCTGATTCTCAAGCACCTGTTGGAGTTTGATAGCGCGGTATTCCTCGACATTCGCCAATTCCTCACTGGTCGCACCGGCTTTCTTCATCTGTTCAGCCAATGTGTCGATGGAGGTGATCACTTCATCAACAGCGCCTTTGATTGGGTTCTTATAGGATGCCAAACTGTCCAAGATGGCCTCATAGGATTGGGCCAATGTGACCGCTTTATCGGTATCGTCCATCGTCTTGAGAACACGTTGGGTGAACGCGCTAACGCCTGTCAAAATGCCCTGTTTGAGTGATTCTGAGATGGCATAGGCAACAGCTTCTTCCGCGCCGTCCTTACCGAAATCAGTCACATCACTATAGTTGCCCTTCAGCTTACCAGTGCGGCCAGTGTTCGAGACGCGCCATTTACCTTTGTATTGGCCGATGGAAATATTGGGGGAGCCAGATATCGTTCCGCCTAACGCTTCCGCGATAGCCTCGATCCCGCTGATGATAGATCCTGCTGCTGTGCTGGAATTGGCCTTGTAGGAACCTTTGTTCCCTCTGGTGCTGCCAACGGACAATTCCCCATCGCTCATGGAGATGGTGGACGTGCCCCATTTCGCTTTCTTGAACAGGCCACCGACGACACCACCAAGGATGGAACCAGCTATCGCACCAATTGGACCAAAAGCAGCGCCACCGATTGCGCCGCCAACCGTTGAACCAGTGGTGGAGAATTTGCTGGATAGCATCTTGCCGAAAACAGCGACCGTTTGGCCGACCTGTGCGCCCGCTCCTGCTGCGCCAAGTGTCTTGCCGAGGTTCTTGACGAGAGTGCCATTGCTGCCGAACAGCTTATTGAAGGAGCCTTTCAGGCCGGTGAACATTTGGCCAAGGTCACTGTCCTTGCTGAACCAATCCTTCATTGTGTCGCCAAAAACATCACCCAAGCCGAGTTGCTTCATGGCTAAACCGATGCCGCTTTTGCCCTGAACGGAACCAGTCACATCATTCATGGCCTTGGCAAATGAGCTTAGAACGCCGCCTAATTGCCCACCGAAATAATCTGCCAACTGGTCGATGCTATCGGAAAATTCCTCGACAGCCTTCATTTTGGTTTCAGCTATCGCCTGTTTCATTCCAGCGATGGTTTCATCATATACCGCTTTGCTGATCTGTTTGTTATCGAGCGCATAAGCCAATGCCTGAACCTGTTCTTCATATTCCTTCTTCTGATCGATTTTCTGCTGGGTTTTACTATATTGGCTCGCAAGCTGATTGGCTTGGTCGAGCATCTTGTTCTGCTTCGCAATCTCTGCTGATTTTCTTTCTTCTTCCTCGACCTGCTTTTTGAGATTTTCAAGCTGGGTATCGCTCAAAGTGATGTTCTGCTTTTTCACGTCAGCAATACGTTCTGATATCGCCTGCTGAACAGCCAAGGACTCTTCTGATGCGCCGTTGAGACGGGCGTTCAAAACCTCCTGTTGGGTATCAAGGTCGATCATCTTTATACGATGATCTTCATTTTCTTTCTGGAGATATTCGTTCGCTTTGGTTTGCTCCATCAAGGTGGTAAGACGTTCTTTCTCGCCAGCGATGATGTCACGGCCAACGATCTTCTCGTATTCCAATTCCTTGCGGCGCTTTTCAGCTTCCTGCGTGGTAAGTTTGGAAAGTTCTAATTCCTGTTCCATGCCGTCCCAGAATTCCTTCTGGGCTTTGGCACGGCGCTCGGCTTCCTGTGCTGCTTTATCGGCACCTTTCTTGTCTTTCTTGTCCGCCGTCGCACCACCACGAACAGCATCATATTCAATATTGCCCTTGCCTGATCCTTTGCGTTGATCGATCCAAGCACGGTTGCCTTTCTGGTCCTGCTGGATTTTGCCCGCATTTTCGAGAACACGGCCCATCACCTTTTGGGTATTGCCGAAGGTAAGATCGACATTCTTCCATTCGGAAAAATTCCCCTTGAAGGATTCGGCCATTGCATAACCCGCGCTGGTAAACATCGATTTGAGTTCAGCAAGGGCAACGGCAAAGATATTTGGAAGCTGGCTGGCTACATAGGAAGCAGCGCGGAGAACGCCCACGAAGGCTTCACTCATGGACTGGCCGCCACTCTGGGTTGTTGGAATCAGCCAGCCAAACAGTGATGCGAAAGCATCTCTAATGCCAAATGCGACCGTTCCGATCACATTCCCGATGGCACTGAAAACAGCGGCGGTGATCTGTCCGACCACGGTGATTGTTTCACCGAGGAAGGAAAATACCACAGCAAGGTTATCCAAGCTGGATTTCATCTCGCCAGCGCCTCTTTCACCATAGGTGAACATCGAGGTCAGCCCTTTGAGCGTATCCCAAACAAGCGATACCAACCCGCCGAAGATATCCATGACGCCTGAAAGAAGCGGGGTGATCGCACCGATGCCATCAGCAACCGTGTTGATCATGTCCTTGACCGCTGCGCCAAAAGGACCGTCGCCAAGCGCGGCCATCATGTTGAACAGATTATCCTCGAAATTGGCGAATGCGCCATTGAGGGTGTTCATCTGATTTTCCATCGCACCGGCGAACTGGGTTTGACCGATGCCGATGAGGTATTTTTCGATTTCGTCTGCGTTGTTTTTGACCTTCGTGGTCACGCCTTGGAATGTGAAGGCTACCTCGTCACCTGATTTGCTGGCCTTGATGCCAAATTCCTTCAGACGCTCAAATTCACCAGTGGTCGCATCAGCAACAGCTTCAATCATCTGTTCCATGGATTTGCCCATCGCGGCAGCGGTGTTGCCGTATGAGGTCATGATGGATTCTGAGGTGGACAGACCGAGGGCACGGAGTTTGGTGAAGCCTTCGATCGATTGGGCCAGGTCGAACGGTGTGCTGTTGGCGAACTGGACTAAACCAGCATATGCGTTTTCCGCTGCTGCTGCTGATCCTGTGATGGTGAGCAAATTTGCTTTGAACTGCTGGACTTTTGCCGTCGCCGGCAGAGCAGCAATACCGACGGCAGCGAATGCGACGGCTATTCCGCCTAGGACGCCAGCCAACCCAAGAGTAGCGACCCCACGGCCAACGGACGCAAATGATGATAATCGTGAAGCAGCGCCTTCGGCTGCTCCACCCAATCGGCCTAAATTGCCCGACGCATCGGAAAGCAGACCACGGAGATTGCCAACGCTCTTGCCCAGATTGTCATTGGCAGCTTTGTGCTTCTTGATGCTGGAAACAGCATTGTCGTTAGCTGATTTGAATTTATCGACTGAACCAGAAGCCGACTGAGCATATTTTCCAATGCTGCTCAGAGATTGATTGACCGATTGAGCGCCGCTTTGTGCGCCCTTCGGATCAATGGTAACTCGGATGGTTCTTGCGGTGTCCATTCATAAAAGCCTCGATTGGTTTCTTGTATTTATTTCGGCTTTTTGTTCTGCTTATCCGCGATGATAGACAGATAGGCGCCATCCATACGTTGAATGACGTAAACCAACGCTCTTGCTTCACTATAGCTGAAATTGGAGTGGTAAGCCCAATCCCAAACCTTGCTTAAAGGGATAGGGCCAACTGTCATTCCGATTTGTCGTTCGGTGCCGAGTTCCTGAAATGCGTCCCAATATAAGGACTGCCGTTCGCCTTCTATGCGAGGCGCTTCGGCATAAAGCTGGGCAAGATATTCATTGTCTGGGTTTGCTTCCAGATCGCGGATTATCATTGCCCCGCCGTTTTCGATCCATTTCAGGAAGCTGATGAGTTTTTTGCGTCGTCCTCTTGGTCGGCTTCGGGTTCACCAGCGAAATTGCGGACATTCCCAGCAAAATCGATAAGGCTTTCTGAAAGGAATGAAGCATCTTCATCGCTTAAAAGCGCATAGGCTGTTTCTTTTGAGAATGGCAGCGCTTTGCCACCATTGAGCATTTCGGTGTTTTTCCAATCCAAAAGAGCGATATCGACGAATGCGCGGATGATGCCTTCATTGCCTTTGAATTTGCGAGTTTCTATCTCTTTCTTATGCTTTCTGTTCCAAGCCGCGATGGCCTGTTTGACGTGTGGAGCGGTAATGTTGAAAAGGGCCATCTTATAGGTGCCCCAATGTTGTTCATGTTCGTCGTAAATGTCGAACCAGATACCGTCTTTGGCTTCTTTCTCATCATATCTCTTTGGAAAAGTGAATTTACCCATTCGCTGAAATCTCCTGTTTTTCATTTATTTATTAATGCCAAAGAGAATGGGGCGGCATAGAGCCACCCCATCAGCATCGAAAAACAGGAGGAGAAAACGATGCTGTTATAATTTGGTGATGATCAAATCGGTTTGTTCGTCATTGTCATAAGCTGCGGTGAAAACCACGCTTGTCATCAATTCGTTGGCAGTTTCATCGGTTGGAAACGATGCTTGGCCTGCTGGAATGGTGAAGCGATATCCATCACCCGCTACACCGATATCGAAGGAAACTTCCTGCCTTTCGCCGGTGAAGGCTTGTTCAGCAAGGCGACTGTCCTTGTAGAATTTGAGGGTCAATTGGACCTGACGGTTTCCACCAGTGCCAACGCCGATTGGAGTGTTTGAACCGAGAACAGGACGTGGAGCACGATCTTGGGTCACTTCGAATGACAATTCGCGGTAGCTCACATCAACGCCGTTGATAGTGATGTTTTTGACCTCGGCACCAACATATTCCAACCCGCCGTTTGAAGGTGTGATGGTGATAGAACTGTCTGATCCCGCATCAGTGCGGGCGGTGAATATGAATGGGAAGGTGGCTGAAACATCAGCATCTGCTGTCGAGGAAATGGTCATTCCGGTGCAAAGCCCGCCAGCGTTGATCTGGAACCAGTCGGATTTCAATGCGGCGATCGTGGTAAAGCTATTGTCCTTCTTGGCTGCCTTGATGCTGGTAACGTCTGGATCGCCATTCTCTCCTACGACGGTATTCCACTCGCCGCCGACTGCGGACGCAATGAGGTAATCAATCGCGTCGGTGCTTTGGAAATGGAAATCGAAAGACCCTTCGCCTGATCCGTTGCCGCGACGCGAGCCATTGCCAGCACGATTTGGGCGCATGGTTTCAGAACGGATCTCGTTCATGCTGAAGGTTGGCAAAGATTGGCCAGATTTGGTCGGCAGTTCATAACGAACGCCAGTGGTAGGTGTGACCCCAAGAACTGTTTCTGGGATGATTGATAACGTAATGTCGGAAGAGTTAATTGCCATTGTCGGCCCTCCAAATATCGAAAAATAACAGGGCCTTTGGCCTCAGATTATTTAGCGGTCTGGAGGGGTGACTTTTTCGGGCTTAGGTTCGGATGGATTTCCAGAAGGCCATATAGTTGATCTGAAAATTTGGCTCTTTATCACTCGATGGAATTGTTCTGTATTCCGTCTGATAGACGGTGAGTGCGCCATCAGGACTGCGCCAATCACGCAAAACGGCGTCCAACGCCTCTGCTATCTGATATCCAGCTACTTCATGTGATTGGGGTGGAATGATGATTTGGAGGAAGGCGATGCCGAGCTGCTGATATTTTTTGGTCTGCCCGGCCTGTGCGATCACCTTAGCGCCAGGTCGAACGACGAAGCGGCACCATGGCTGATTGACGGGTTGCTGCTCGACCGGCTCATTATCGAGGAAAACACTCAAGGTGGGATGGCTGGTGGCCAATGTGTCCAGCGCTATGCGTTTCAATGCTGCTATATCGTCGGTTATCAATCGATGGCGCCTCCATGCTTCTGAACGGTGGTTTCCACGAATCCGGCTGGGGCCTGCGGTGAGTGGCCATCATTGAGGACGCCGATATATTCGACATTGTTTTCGATGATGCCGGGTTCATAGGGCGCTGATGGGGTTTCCGCCGTCCAACCCTGTCTTGCCCTGCTGGTATCGACAGGAGTGGCGAGAACCAAATCCGCGTGAACATCAAGGGTGATTTTGCTCGTCACCTCGACAACCTGCTGTTCGGTCAATTCCATGTCCTTTTCGATGTTGTTGGTAAGGTCGGAAAAATCGATCTTCATTGGCTGGCTCCTTCACAATCTGCGCGCCAGCTTATCACCACACCTTTGACCGTTTTGGGCTTCACGGAAATCACCCGAAGGGAAAGGCCAGCGACGGTGAGCAAATCCCCTTGTTTCAATTCCTCGCGACAAGCTGCCGTCTGGATGATGGTTTCGACCCCGTTGTCATCCTTGACCGTGCGGGAACCCAGCTTGATCTGGACTGAAATATCCTGCTTGCTGGCCGGTGTCTGAACTGCACCAGTGATGCGGTCGAATTTCGATTGGGTGACGCGAGATAGAACACCAGCCACGCCCCACATTTCGAAAATCTCATTAGTGGCCGATTGGAATTGGTTCACCACGTCATTCATATCAGCCTGATCCTGCCGAATGTGACGCTTTCTGCCGTGCTGGACGCTACTCTAAGTGGAGCAAGGAGAGCGGTTATGAGTGGATATGGATCGGTGACAGGCGCTTTGTCCGCGTCCTGATATGTCGTTTTGACGCTATCGCCGTCGCTTTCAATCTCCTTCGATTTGATGAGTTGATCTGCTTTCATTTCGATTGGGTTTTTATGGAGTTCGAAAGCCAGCAATGCGGAAGCTGTCACCAGTCTGCTATCATCTGGCTCAACTGATGCTTTGAAGGGCAGATAATAGGCCGTTATGTAATCATCTGCTTTGGCAAGCGCTGCGGATTTTTGAGTAGAGCTAAGAGCGATCCAATCAGCGTTTCCGCGAACTGTATGGACCGCATCGGCTTGTGAAATGTCTATCATCATACCGTATTTATTCCGACGGTATGTCAGTCAGAAAGAAGCCCCACCGTTTCCAGCGGGGCTTTCGTTCTGTTGATTATCCGTTGGTGCGGACTGCGACCAATGGGATTGATTTGCGGCTGATAACGCGATCCCATGTTCCTGCCACTTCCAATTCCGCATTGGCTTGAGATACACCGTTTGTTGGTGCTTCTTTGTTTGTGAAGCCAAATGGGTGGAGGATATAGCGGCGGCGTGAGATGACGGTTTCTTGGCCTGAGAAATTACCAGCAAACTCGTCGCGAACTTGCGCTAATGCGTTTTCACCGAAGCTACCAGCGCCGTAACCAAACAAGCCGGAGCCAGTGACATAGGTGGTGTAAACTGGATAATTGGTAGTTCCACCGATGCCAGCGTTATCAGTTTCGATGACGCCATAGCCCATGTAAGTTTCTAAACCGATGTTGGTTTGAGAAGCTGGGACGAAAGCATTTGGTTCAGCAGCACGAAGGTTGTTCACAATGTCTGAGTGCGCAAAGATGAACTTGAGTTCGCCGCCAACGTCACCCAATTGCTTACGGGCTTCAATGAGGGTGGACCCACCGAACTTGTTGGTGGCATCGATAGTGCCAGTGCTGCGGGAAACGTTCTTGACCATATCGCCGCTGTCGTTGGCGGTGTTGTCCGCGATGATACCGCGAAGGATGGCAAGGACGGTGCTTTCTTCATCTGCTGTCCAGAGACGAGCAAATTCACCAGCAGCATATTCGATTGCGTCGGAGTCGCTGGCATAGTCCGCGAGGTCCATAGCTGCGAATGAAAGGGCGCGTTGAATCATGCGCGCGGTCATGCTGCCTTGTTCAACCTTGGCTGGTGTGCCTTTTGAAGTTGGATCGTCATTCATGGTAGCAGCTTCGCCACCTGCGATTGGCTTCCAGAAAGGAAGAGTTCCTTCGAAGCCAGCAGTGTTTGCCTTGGTGACAATGCGGGGGTCAGATACAATCAAACCTGATTGACGGAATTTAGAATTTTCGGTGATCTTGCTCTCAACGATCTTCGCAAATGTTTTTACGAGAACAATATCAGTAAGTCTTGTTGTAGCCATCTTTGGTGGTTCTCCACTTCTATTTTTGTCGATTTGTAAGACCGACGAAGTGCGAGACCTGTCGGACGCCGGGGACAAATTTCCCCGGCATCACTATTTAGTTCTGGATGACCTTCAGTTTTTCGGATTGCCTATTTCGGTTATAGATCTTCGGCTAAATCTTTGCGGCCTACCGAAACAGCAATTGCCTTTGCTTCATCTGGATTTGATTTTGCGAGGATTGCCCATTCACCGATACGTTCATTGATATTTTCACGAGTGAAGTTGTGAGTTGAGCCTTTGGAACCATCATTGCCCATCGCATCACCACCGCTGTTATTTGGTGCTGGGCGATAGATCGCGCCGTCTTTAGCAAAATAGGAGGTAGCCCAATCAGATATGGATTTGCCTTCGATGGAAGCCTGTCCTTCCGCATATTCGACCTTGCGGAGCAGCAAGGCTTCGACGGCTGGAACGTGGGCAGCTATGACGCCGGACTTGGCAATGATCTGTGAAATCTCATTGTCCACGCGGATGGTGCGAAGATCGTTTGAAAGCTGCTCGTTCTGCGATTTGAGAGTGTCGATTTCCTTTTTGTGCTTAGCCTCAAGCTGTTCACGCAACTTGTTTACGTCACCAGCCTTTGCAGCCGCTTCTGCTTCAGCTTCCTCTCTGGCGGCTTGTTCTGATTCTTTTTCGGATTGTAGATTTTTGATAATGCCGTGAAGTTCTTTCACTTTGGCTTTGAGTCCTGCGGTTTCATCCACAGTGGTATCTTTTGTTTCTTCTGACATAATTCATCCTTCGCCCGCCTTGCAGGTCTCTGGTGGCCGCCCTTGGCAGCAGTTTCGCAGTCAGCCTTGCCTTCTGCTTATCGGTATTTATTCCGAGAGGTTGTGGAGTTTGCGAAGCTGTTCGAGCGTCAAAACAGTTCCATCATTCTTGACGAAATCATCCAGTGACAGTTTCCCAGAGCGGAACAGTTCAGCCCGTGCTTTGCCAAGGATATCATTCTGGACTTTCTCGCCCTTGTTCTTCAGCCATTGGGTGAAGCTGATATCCTTCACTATCTGCCCATCCATTGAGGCGCGTTGGCCATCTGTCAGTTCATCAGCATCAAGGCCGAGTTCCTTGAAGGATTTTGTCACCGCTATGGTGGTGGAACGACAATTGGGATGGAGTGGCGGGATCGGCCCTTTGCCAATCTCGAATATCTTCCCGCTGTTCGATGCGCATGTGATGCTGGTGCGACTGTCCAGCGTGGCGATGAACTGCCAGCCCTTGAGAATATCGGAGTTCTTCTGCCATGTAGCTTGGGCAGATACATTGGTGACATGGGTGACAGATGTTCGGACCAGCGTTTGCGCTTTGCGTCTGCTGATCTGGAGGACGCCATCGCCGTAATTCAGCTTCTTGGTGCCGCGGATCGATCGCACGATATCATCGGTCGATGATCCCAATACCAACCCTTTGCGGATGGCCTGTTCCATCGCGACGATGCGATCTGTTTCCAGCCCATCGACCCAATCTGAAAGGATCGATCCTCCAATGGGGGACGTTTCAACGATGGTGCGGAGAAGAGTGGGGGACGGAACGCTGACGCCGAGTTTTATGGGCAGGGCAGACGCGATCGCGTCCACCTGATAGGCGGCTTCAACGCCAGAAAGCCCGACAAGCTGATCTGACAGGGTTTTGCCGACTTCCGCATATGCGGCAGCGTTGACGGCGCGCACCTCGTCCAAGAGCGTTTGAAGGCGCTTCGTGGTCCTGCTGCTAAGGGTTATCCCGCGTTCTTCGATTGTGGCGAGGCGGCCAGCAATTTTGCCCACCAGCTCGTCGTCCACGGAATTGAGCAGGGCAATGATCTGCTGAACCAGCCCGTTGCTATATCGTGATAGTTTGAGAGCGTGCCTTATAGCGCGGTCCCGCAATTCTTCGTTGACGCTCACTCGATAGCGCCGCCTTCGGAATTATCACCTTGAGCCGAATTGTTGGCCTTGAAGGTCAGCCCTGCTGATGGACTGTCCAACGCTTCTGCTTCAAGCTGTGAACGCCATTCATCATAGGAAACTGCTGGATCGATCAATCCGCCCGGTCTGGTGAGATAATGATATATGATCTTCTTTGTTATCCAGCCAGCTTGATAAGCCGTGACAAGAGCATCCAAATCTTCCTTGGTGAATGTGTTTGAAGTGTAATCGTAATTCAGTTCGAAGCTAACATCGTCGGTATTGTCAGCACCCAACCACCAAGCCATCCAGCGCAAGGCATCCTGAATATGGCGGGCAATGATGCGGGACATTCCAGCCAAGCGTGAATTATCGGAAGTTTGGCGGATGACGACCGTTTCGGCTGCTTCCGCTGCTGCTTTGTCGTCCTGAAGGATACGGGCGCCAGTGCGGGCGAGTTGGCTTTTCTTCTCGTCCAATCGGGTCTGAAGGCGCGTGATGCCATGGCCCTCGAATTCGGTCACATCGACTTTGACTTCGCCCTCAAATTCCCAAACGGTGCCAGGACCAAGTATCCATTGGCGCTCGATAGCTTTACCATTTTCATCGGTCTGAACTTTGACGCCAGATGCCGTGATGATTGGATTAGCAGCATGGCGCTGGGCCTGTGCGAGTTTGCCCTCAATGATGAGCATTTCGCAGTTGAGATCCACCATATGTTCGAATGGTGCTGGCGTTGGATATTTGGCCTGCTTAGTGGTGGCGATCTTGAACGGGATAAAGTCTAATGGTTTCCCGCCGCGCGTGGGAATCGTGGCGTTGGTGAGCAGCCATTGCCCATCAACATTATCCCATGTCTCAATGTGATAGATGCCGTTGACCAGCTTCAATTCTAATTCGCGGGTATCGGTTTCACGAAGGCGGACTTTGGCAATCACTCGTCTGTTGCGGACGATGCCATATTCAACGTCCAAGATGCTTTCTGCTGGATAAAGGGCAAGGAAAGGACGGAAGCCTTCATCAATGGCATTTGCTGCGGTGAGTGTGACGCCTTCCGGCTGGGTTGGGTGATCGACTAAAATTCCGGCCCAATTGGTTGTGAGCGTTTCCCGAACAACCGATTGAGCAAATTCTTCCAAGCTGTCGCCGTCACGAGTGACGCATTGTTCCAAGTCCAGAAGGGTTTCATGCTGTTCAGCAATTAGATCGGGATCGTCTCTGAATATGAGGCCCAACCAGCCTTCCATGACGGTGATACAAGCAGGATAGAAGCCGACCTCTTTTTTGAACTCGTTATATTCATCGTCACCCATTCCATAAGTGGGTTTGGGAAGATATCTGGTGCCAGCTTGTATGACAGCATCGCGACCTGATAGGAAATCTCTGTTCTTTTTCCATCTTGAGTGCCATCTTGCTAACTCGTGGATCGCTTCCCCTCTGTTGATCGTCATTGAAAAAATACCTCTGATAATTATCAAAGGTATTTATTGGTTCAGTCGGTATGATCGGATTTCACCAGCATCGTGATCGATATATCTTCACTGGTGATGGCGCTTTGATATCTCCGCCGATATCGAACAATGACCAAACTGCCCAAACCATAGCATCCATTCTGTCAGGTGATTTTTCGCGACCGGGTGAACCGAATGAAGTCATTTCGGTTTCAAGTTCGGATAGCTGATCGCCAACGTGATGGACTTGACCTTGACGATATTTGAGCGCGATAGGTTCTGCTCTCACTTCCTTGCCGCGTGATGCCCAAACTGTCTGAACAGGGGCATTGGGTCGAGCCTGTCGAATGACCTTCTCGACCATATCACCGCCATTGTTCCGTTCCGCGACAATGAGATCGGCTTCGTATCGGTCAAACGCTTCTATGACCGATTTTTCCCAATCCTTATCGTTGGTGGAATAATCAGCCAGCACATAGGCATGATCGTCATATGTGATCCCCGCTACCACGATGCCGGTCAAATCGCTTCGATCATTGGAAACGGCATGGGGATCGACGCCGACCACGACCTTCTTGAAAACTATGTCATTGGGATCACCGAAATATCGATTCTCGTTGATGATCTTGCGACTGAACAGCGCGTTGGGGTTCGAGGCCGTCCAGTTCGCATAGATGAAGCGTTCCTTCCATTCATCCGACTGGTCGATATTCTGCCTGATATATTCCTGATCGTCGGTGATCATGCGGACATAGGCATAATCCTGTGGAGCGCGGAGGGGCCTTTTGGTGATCGGGTGAACCTGTTTGACGAACAGGATATATTCCCAATCATCGAATGTGTCTGGGTTACAGTCGAAGAACATTCGGCGGGTCAGTTTCTTGCCGGTGTCCTTGTGGAAAACGTCGCCAAAGAGACGGCCACGAAGGAATTCCACGTCCGCATAATCAAACTCGGAAACTTCGTTCATCCAGATCGTCTGGAATTCCGACCCAAGCACCTTGTCGCGGTTATGCTCATCAAGGCCATGGAACGATATGACCGAGCCATTGGGGAACGTGATGGTCAGATCGGATTTGTTGATGCCGGGCGCATATTCGCCCATCACGCCAAGTGAGTTCAGGACTTGATACAGGGTCAGCTTAAAGAGGTTGGTTTCGCAGGAGTTGCGGTTACGGCGGAAAACACCGTGACGGCTGTTGGGATACCACTGGCAAAGCAGCACTAGCCACACCATCAAAAGCCAGCTTTTGCCTACACGGCTTGAGCCAGCGGCAAGGACATTGGGAACGTCGCTCCTGAGCAGTTCAAGAAGCGGTTCTTGTGGTTTTCGAAGTTCAAATGTTGGTTGTTTGGGGGATGGTTTCTGTGTCATCCACTATTTAGTTTAACGGGATGATTTCACCTGCTGTTCGACATGAGAACCATATAAGCGGTCCTTCACGTAATCATCGGCAATAGCCCATATCGCGGTAATGGCGATGCTGAACGCTATGGCGATTGCTATTGCGGACTTCTTCCAGCTTTCCATATTGGTGATTCGAGTTTCAACGCCATTCAGCCTGCTTTCGTGGTTACGCAAATCTTCTTTTATATCATCCCGTATCTCATCCAGTTTGTGATTGATGTTTTTGATATCGGCTACGATGCGACCTAAAAGGAATGTGGTATCAACCTTGTCGTTATCATTCATGCTGAATGGGCCTCGCTGTTCAGGGTTATTGGACAGTCATGAAAGCCATGTCGCCCAATATATTTATTGAAAGGAGGCCCACAGGTTTCTGCCCATTAGAGCAGAGAAAGAGCAGCTATCGCGATATCCACCACAATGCCCACAACATCAGGTGATGTGATAACGCCAAAAGCAGCCATTGAAGCTACGGTAAGGGTCACGATAAGTTTGCGACGTGGCTTTGCCCATTCATCGACTTTTGAAAGGACTGAGATGATTTTCGACATAATATGAGGCCCCCATATGGTTCCTCATATTTATCTGGGTCACTGGCTGACTTGCCTTTCGGCCTTTTTACGCTGGCGATATTCCTTCTGATATTCAGCAGCGGTTTTGCGTTTTGCATGAGCCGGGCGACCTGCCTTCCCAACCTCCCAATCAAGACCAGTTTCCAGCTTGCTCAATGAGCAGCCGTCAAATTTACTGGCGATCCATTCAGCGCTGGAACGGCTGGGAACAATGACTGTGACAGGAGCAATCGCATTGGGATCGCGAAGCGAACAACGCATGATAGCCTGATATTCAGCCTGATAGCAGATGATGGTGCGAATTTGCTGGTCGGTCAGACCAAGCATTCCCAGAAACTTTGCGCTGGCATGGTTGTGGACGAGCGCGATGGTGCTGGCTACGGCATGGCAGTTCATGAAATGCGGTTCGTTGCGACCATGGCTGACAGGAGGCAGACGGTCATTTTGATCGAACATTTCCATAGGTGCGTTCTTATTTGCGACCCACAGGAAGCGCCGCCCAGCAAAATAGCCTTGCAGGTATTCTCCTACGCTTTCCAGCAAAGTGAGGCCGGTTTGATCATCAAGAGACTCGGAACGCGTCTTGGTCCATTCGTTCTCAAAGAGATAATGCACTGAAAGGCGGTGACCATTCTGGTGTTTGGCATAACGAAGCCCTTTGGAGAGGACTGGATGCTTGACGAACGTGGCCCAGCCTATTTCCTTCCACAGAATGAAAAGCTCAGTTTCCTCCGCATTGGCGCCCATGAATGTGATGCTGTTATATCCTTTGACAAACCCTGTATCGAGCAATGAGAAGAAATTGATTTCTCCTTTCTTCTTTTTGCCAGATATCAATTCCTGATATTGATCGGTTTGAACCATAACAGTTCGATTCTCATCAAGGATATGATTTGAAATCTCTCTGAAATGGCCGATTAGCTCATCTTCGCTCTGATTGATGTTTAGAGCTTCGGTCGCTGCCATTTTACCGGATTGAATGGATATCGAGGAAATGCCCTTCGCAATCGGCGTTAGTTGAATCAAATCCGTGAGATAATGGTGAGTTTTGACGACTTTCAGGGGAATGTTTTCAAAGACGGCTGGAATCTCATCAACAAACAAATCCCAATGGACGCGATATGCGTTTGGCAGGCGCTTGAGTGCTTCCTGAGTGATGAGAAGGATTTGGCCCTTGGTGCGATCCGCTTCGCGCATATGCTGCTCGATGCGCGATATGACCCTTGATCCATTCCCAAGGCTATAAATGACTTTGACCTCGATATCTGGATCGATGGATTTGATATTGTTGGCCGTCTGGATGATAAGTTTTTTGGTTGGCTGAGCGATAAGCACCTTGCGGTTTTCGCTGGAAACGAGTTTGGCCGCTAATTGGATGAGCTGATAGGTTTTGCCTGAACCTGCGGGTGCAGAAACATATTGAATGCGTAGAGTGGTTGCGCCTTTTGGCATAGTGATGGTTCCTTTGTTGTTATCGTTGCGATGCGTTTTGCCATACATCGATGCCAGCTTTGCCGAGTTCCTTGAGTTTGGGAGGCGGAAACAAGGAACCAAGTTAGCAAAACTGAACGTCCGCCTCCCAAATTTATTTATAAAATTCTGCTAGAATTGACTGAATTAGTCGATATTATTTTGCGTTATACGGCACTCCAACGCAAAATTGGGTGCGTTAAATCAGCACTTATAAGAAGATTTATTTAACGCTTTTTTTCTCAATCGATCTGAGAAATTCAGTAAAAGATTGCTCCGCCATGAAAATCCACTGGGATTGCGGCAGCAATTCCGGTGGATTGAGCGAGCGGACTGGACAACGCATTGAACCGCGGAGCGGGTCATAAGTTGGACAGTTTCATCGTATATAAATGGGAACAATTAATACCTCCCCCAATCGCTTGCGCTCTTGTGGTAGGTTGCAACTCAATCAACTCGCCTTGCGGCTCGCCGTCGATTGAGTGCAAGTTGCTATCGCCTTTTGGTCTTTTGAATTGGGGATATCTCAACCGCTGGCTGCGAAGCAGCTTGAATGGGTTGGCCCTTGGGCGTTGGAGTGCCGTATAACGCGCCCAGCGAGCATGGCGGCCCGCTGGGATGGCTGCTTATCGCATGATGAGGAAAGCAGTCTTATGGCTGGCATCCACAAACCGTTTGACGTAGATACTAATCCCGTAACCTTGAGACGATTTGTTGGTTGATCCCGGTTTGATCCACGTTCCTGAATGTGTGGACAGATAGGAAGTCCAACGAGGGCGGATCATTAGGGCGTCTGGATCGTCGGTAGCGGTTAGAAAATCCGTGCTGCGCCAATCGACTTTACCGTTGTTGAAAACCCAATAGTTATCCCCAAGCGCAGTTTCCAAAGCCTCGCAAAGCTGTTGGGTTCGTGCGTTGTAAAGGTCGGTGATTTTCTTCGGTCGTTTGGTTTGATGATCGACCAAGCCCATAACGATTGGTTGATGGATATAACGCTGATGCGACCATTGATTATGGACGTTATCAGGCACCTGTGTTTCGAGGATTGATTTGACGAGTGGTGAGAGCCAATTGACGGTTGTTTTTATGTTGGGAAGTGGTTTTGCCATAAAATTTCCTTTTTTTGAATTAGACGCAATCCTCCAATGCATGAAGTAGATCCCCATGCATTGGATAAGATTGCTATTGGATTGGGTTAGGAGTTGATGTTTGCAAAAACACCAAGGCTAAGCGTAGTTTTGCGGTCGCCCTTTTTCGGAGGAACGTGGACGTAGCCCGTCACGGTATCGAAGTAGGACAGCATATTGTCGAGCAAAGCATCCAAATTTTCATCAGACGAACAGGCTTTGATAAGCTGGGTGATTTGCTGATCGGTGAGGCTGGTATAGACGCTGCTACACCAGCGACTGGCTGCGGCAACCTTGATAGCATTGGTATGGCCTGAGTGATTAGCAAGACCAAGAATGAAACGCTCAACATTGTTTAGGTCAGTGAGCTTAGGCTGCTTTTTGAATACGCTTAGATCACAGCCGGGGCGGCGATCATTGCGATCCCAGCGATTTTTATAAGTGCTGGCTGCTTTAGCGTCGGCCTCGGTGTTGTGAGCAGATTGGTTTTCAATATAAAACAAAGTGATGTTCCTTTTATTAGCGACTTTAGCACCATGCTGCGTCGTGAAACCTTGATACAGTGGGGTTGGCCTGATAGGCAGTTGGCACGGATTAATATCAATAACGAGCCAACCCAATGCAGATGCAAGAACGGCGCAAGCGGCGATCGCCAAACCTGAGTTTCATCACGGTTTGGCAAGACAGGTGGATGGATTTTCAGGAGATTTGGGCAGCAGATTTGTGGTTCACGTTCCTGCAAATCAGCCCAAGCTATGAGCTTGCCCGCAAATACCGTGCTGGCGAACTGACAGGCGCAGAGGCGTTACCAGCGGATTTCGATACCGTCCTTGCTGTCTATGACGATCTGGGGGACGTTCAGACAGACGATGGCGACCTGAGAACGACGAAGCAGTATCGCTTCATGGGCCATTACGGTGCGCAGCCCAGCACTGCCCAGCTTGGCATTGTGCGCCACGACAGCGCAGAGCGGGCTTCTGACGTTATGGACGGGCTTGAGGCTTATCTGGGTAAGCAATGGGTTATGGAGGGCAAACCGTCAGCGGTAATCGCCGCAATTCCGCTTGGGATGGGTAAGGCGGAAATCATCAAACAGATTGAGGCGATGCTGGATGGGCTAATGCCTGACACTCATATGCTGGCGGACGGCTCGCCCAAATATCAGATAGCTGACAAGCGGAACGATCTACCCAGCGTGGAGCGCTATTGTAAGGTCATGCGGATCAAGCTCAGGCGACCGAAGCTGAGAAACTGGCAAATCGGGGTGATAGCAAAACTCAGTGAGGCGCATAAGAAGGAACACCTCAAAAGGCGATCTACCAGACCTGACTACGATCCAACAAAGGACCGCAATACACTCAAGGAACTGACAAGCCGTGCCGTGGGTCGTGGACACATGATCGCAGAGAATGCGGCAAGGGGTATCTTCCCCAGCTACGCCAAATGCCAGCACGCCATGCCGTTAGACTGGGGGCTTCTCTATCAGCAGTGGTGGGCACGCTACCGTAAGGAATTCGCATCATGGGGTGAAGGCTATTCCCCTGTTGAGCATCGGCTGTTTTGGAATTCCGACGATTAGAGCAGTATATTCGGCCTAGAGACGCTTCGAGCAACCAACCCTTCATTTTTCTTCGATAGCCGATCCGTTTCGGAAACAGAAAGGCGGGATGAAGCTGATGCCGTTTAGGGATGAGGTCGAAAGGCTCAAGAAGGAAATCGAGAAGCTGGAAAAGCAGATTGCGCGGTTTCAAGAAAAGCAGGTGACGGAAGCGCCACATGCAACGCTGATCGATTGCTACCGTGAGCACGAGCGCAAAACTCATGAGCGCATGGAGAACAGCGGAGAGGTCAGCTATCCGCCTTTAGGGTTAGCCCGCAAGATCATCGAGCAATGCCGAAAAGACCCTGAACGGAAAATCTCATATACCGAGTTATATGTCGCTTATCATGGGGAAGAGCCGACCAATCGGTTTTTCTGGAAAAAGATTGCTGACCAGCTCTTCCGGTTGTCGAAGCTATGCCACGCCTATGGACTGCCGCTTGTTTCCATATTGGTGGTTCAGGATGATGACGCAAAGCGGTGTTTGAGCGAAGATGCTAAGAGAGCGTTCTTTGAGGATTGGCGTCATAAAACACCATATATCGACGCGACAAATCCAGACGAATACGCGGAGAGAATGACCGAGTTGGCCCTAAAGGTCACGATGGCTGACTTTGAGCGGCTGGGGCGGCGAGCAGCCTAAATTGACGACCACTGGAACCCGTTCCGTTCCGCCCATTGCGCATAGGTGGTTTTGCTGCCCTTGCTGATTTTCAGGTTCGGGTTCTGAAAAAGAATGTGAAAGGTCCAGTCTGGGTGCTGGGCCTTCACCGCTATCATCTTCTGGCGATCACTTTGAGTGAAGCGGCCCTTGCTTTCGATAATCGTCCTGGTGCCGTGATGGACGAAATCAGGCGTGTAGGTGTGCGGAATCGTATAGGGCAGTTTGATTGGCTCGTATTCCCAATCAGGTCCAAGATGGTCAGCAACCCGCTTTTCAAATCCATTGCGGTATCCTGCCATCAAGCACGAAGCCCGGTGAGATATTTGCCACCAATGTAGGTGAGCACCTGTCCACGCATTCGTGGATCAAAGCTAATGTGAACCCATGAACCCGCGATATCAGGACGCTCTAAGATGAGCTGGTCGAACTTGATCCCAGCCTTGATGATCGCCTGACAGATGGCTTTCGTGTTGCCATAGGACGGACTGACGAAATCCACCGCATAGCCCAAAGCGTGGGCCGATGTTGGGGAACCTCCAACTGCTTTGTTGACGGCTGCGGACCTGAACCCGCTGTTGACCCTGATGGGTTTGCCCAAGACCGTTCGAACCAATTCCATCTGATGCGCGGTGGAAACCAAACGAGAAAGCTGGGTTGAATTTGGTTGGTTCGGTAATCCCGTATTGGTGACGGTGAGTTCGTCTAATGTGAAATGTTCTGTTATCTGTTTCATTCCGTATTTATCGGAACGAAATGGCTGTTTTCAGGTCATTTCAGAGCCAAAAATCACCAATCTAATAAATAGAAAGGAGGCAGGAAAAGCCCCGATAACAATAATTATAAAGAGGCATATCAATATGTATATCACACGTTTTTTCAGACCCGGAGCAGATCAAAAGGTCTCAGCATTCGACAATCTACAAAACCCAAGTTCAGATTTGAAATCCATTATCAAAGAGCAGTCGAGCAGCAAGGCATTCCCATCCTTCTGGTCGTTTAGCTCATTCGAACAATATCCAACAAAACAATCTTTCATCGAGGCGTCAGCGGTTCTGCTCGAATATGACGCAAAGGCTGATCGCCATGCGATTGACGAAGCGGTCAAAGGAACAGGCTTAGAGTGCTATTCCTTCACAACCAAATATGGCGTCGCCTATGTGTTTCCTTTGGATGAACCAGTGATAGCCGGTCGCTACACTCGTTATGTCGCGGTCCTTGCCGAACTGATCGGCCAGCAGGGGCTTTTGAAGGGCAGCATTCAAGCCACCTATCTCATCAGCCCAGACGACAATACCAAGGTTGTCGCCTTTGCTGGCGATCCAATCCCAACCAACTTCCATTTCCTCACCACGGATTTGAAAGAGCCAGTAGACACATGGGTTGGCCATGGAACACCGAAAGCCCAGCCATCATATTCGAAAGGTTGGCAACCAGCATCAGTGGAAGCGCAACAGGCAATATCAGCCAGCTTCAATTTCGATGAAATGTTCGTGAAACTGGATTCCAAACTTAATCAGGTAGATCACCAGATCGACCAGTTAGGTGCTTCGATACAGGCCCTTGGAGAACAGGCAGCTTCCATTCTTAAAAAGATGGAGAGCAAGTAATCCATCCACAAAAATGCCCGTTGGCTATGTAGAAACCAACGGGCATCACTTTGAATGGAATTAGCTGTTGAGCATTTTATCCACGGCCACTGGATCGCGTTCGATGAGTTTGAGCAGGGTTTGTCCAACCCCATCAATTTCCCGACCTTGCTCCCAATTCCTCAACGTGGTGACATTGATGTGATAACGCTTGGCGAACGCTGATTGGCTAAGATGGGTTTTTTCCCTTACTGCTTTGACCTTAGCAGCGCGGAGAGTTTTCATATGCTCAGCCGCTTCACGCATTCCCTGTAGGATGCCTTCTTCATCTTCCTTATCCATTTTTAATGTCCTTTGCGATTGCGTGGAGCATGTTGACGGTCTCTTTGCTGATATTGCTTTGCTTATTCTTAGCGATGACCCACATTAGAAACAGAGGAGCCTCAACAGTCCAAAAGAATGTGAACAGCCTAACACCTCCACTCTTCCCCTTGTTGGGACGAGCAAAGCGGACTTTCCTGACGCCTCCACTCCCCTTAATAATGTCCCCCGCTTCTGGGTTCTCGCTGAGATGGAGCTTAATCTGAACCATCTCGCTTGGGGTTAATCCAATGCGCGCTGCCTGCTTGAGGTATGCGGGCGTTTCTACAATTTCCTGTCTCTGTTCCATAACAGTGACTATAAGCTCACAGCTTATGACTGTCGGCCACAAAAGGCAAGAAAAATCCTGCCAACTGGACTGCTGGCAGGATCACTTTGAGTGGGATTTATGCCGCTCTGTTAGAAGGCTTCAGCCGCATATTGGGACAACGGACGGTCGGGGTTGAAGGTCAAATCCTGCTGCATTCGACGGATGCCAACGATCTTCATGTCGAAGATTTCACCGAGGTCGAAATATCCCAATTCCCATTCGAGAATATGGGCGAGGCCGAACGCCAACCCATCTTCATCTGCTTCAGTGACCAGCCATTGAGCATTGCTGAATGGATCATAGAGCCGAACCACCGGGAAAAAATCCTTCTCCTGCTCGGTGCCCTTGAGAGGCAATTGCTCATTCCAATTTTCCATCAGCTTCACCACGTCTTGTGCGCGGATGTAGTTCTTCCAGTTCATTCTGTATCACTCCGTTGGTTGTTACCAACTGGGTCATCAAGCGGCCTTTTTGGCTGAGGTCGATACCTATTTCCTATTATTCACAACCAAAGCGCTTGGTAAGATTTCCACGTTATCATGGATATATGATCGACCATGCCAGTCGATCATTCATTCAAAGAAAAAGGCCGCCAGTGCAACCGACACCAGCAGCCCATTTCCATATCAATCTATATTGCGTTCTTCCCACTTTGCCTTTTTGATGTTGAACGATTGAACAAAGGTATCATCGTCATAAAAAGTGATAATGTCTTCATTTTCTGAGGATATCCATATCCGTTCTTTATCAATATGAAATTGGACACCATCAAATTCGTAATGATCTATGGATCTGAAAATGTGCGTTATGGCAGATTCGTAATCATCAAATTTTTTGCTAGATATGGAATCACGTTCCCGTTCATTTTCAATAAAACAACTGCCACTTTCATTTTGCAAAATCCTTCCCGTTTGCTCAATCGGCATAACAAACGAAGAAGGTTAGTCGATATGAATAAGGAGGTAAGTTTCTGTTTTCGATCGACCGTCTGAACGATGGTTATAGGTCGATAGCTACCAACAGAAGGTAGCAGAGATGGAACAGCTGATTCAGGACGTGACCGAATTTTTGGACCTCGATCCGAGGTTCTTCAACAAAGACGATGGTGAGTTTGAATATGGGGGCCAGACCGTCTTTTTCCGCAAAACCCCCAACGTCATATTCCTGTTTGTCGAAGGCATGTTTTATGAGGCTCCACGTCTATAAGCGCTCCCCATAATCAGGTTAGAAATAACGTCGATACCCATTCCTTGTGCGCGTAAAGCGTCCTCCACGCGGTCCATATTCGATGCTTGAATAGCTGTTATATGGGCCAACATCGATGCTTCGAGATCGGGCTAAAACCGATGGTGGAAGCATATTTTCACGCCTGTCGACCAGATCATTTTCCAGATGAGATCGAATGGTCCAAGCCTCTTTGCCACACCATTTCAAAAGCACCCAATCCCCATCTTCCTTCAGTATCTCCACTTCGCTTCCATAGGGCGGAATTATCCTGATCGGACTTGAGAATGAGGGGGAGTGGAAACAACCGGCTTCGTCAACGACGATGAATGCAACCGGATTGAGTTTAGTCGTCATTGAACTTCCATCCTCCCTATGCCAGCCGATATACGTCATGTTGGCATTTTTTCAGGATTATTGCGATAGTGGCCCCGTATATGAAACCATTTCCCATCCTGCTTTCCGCCGTTGCAGTCGCTGCCTTCTCAATAACCCTTTTGTGGCCCTCTGGCGATAAGACGAAAGCCCAAACGCTGATGAGCGCTGATACCTTTGCTTGCGCGGTATCGAGCATCACAGATGGCGATACCCTGCGTTGTGCTGATGGGACGCGAATTAGGCTTCATGCTGTTGCTGCTCGTGAAAGGGATGAAACCTGTTCTGTTGGTCATCCATGCCCCAATGCGTCGGCAGCATCAGCAACAGCCAAGCTATCAGAACTCGCCAGCGGGCAGACACTCCAATGCGAGCAAACAGGCACTTCCTACAATCGTGTTACGGCGATTTGCTGGAACGAACAGAAGATCGAAATCAACTGCGCGATGGTCCAAAGCGGCACCACGGCGATATGGCCCAAGTTCAACAATCAACGGCCCATTTGTCGTTGATTTACCCAGCTTTAAGATGCCGAACGCCACAATGGCGGAATGACGAAATATAGGCCACCATACCAATATCCCTCATATCGGAAGAAGGGGAACCGGCGTTATCGCCGCAAGCCCCAAGAACCGGGCTGGTTGGAAACTGCTTCATTCCTCGCAAAGTCTGCATTTGCGCTTACGATTGCTGGCCTTGCGATTTTCAGCATAGCAGACGAGGTGAAGACCAACAGGACGTTCGCCTTCCTCATGTCCGATGGCGTCGATCGATCACAGGATCGATATTTCGCAAATTGCGATGAAGCCAGAGCCGCAGGCGTAGCACCGATGTATCGATTGGAACCGGGTTATCGTCCTGGGCTTGATGGTGATAATGACGGCAAGGCATGTGAGCCATATCGACCCTGATACAAAATGGCCCGGCATCCATGACACCGGGCCAAGTCGATAAGGAAGATACTCTCTCCCTTCGGGTCGCATGGCAAATGTGTCTGATTTCAATCGATTCGCATTGGATGGAAACGACGTCGAAATAAGAACAGTCCGATCAGGTAGTCTGTCAGTTTAAATTGGCTGTATGCTTTTTGTAGTGGTTCCATTTTTTAGGAACACGGATCTTTAAGCATCAGATTTCATCCGCTATCTTGTAGTATTCTTCCAAGGCTCTATCAACATCATCCTGACATGCATTGCCCGCGATAGACGCTTCTTTGGCAGAAATTACTTTTTCAAGTGCAGCTTTCCATTCGGGGAATTTGGGGTGATCTTCAACGGCCATATTAACTCCTTGGTTTCCGTTATAGCGTATAGGAAGCGGAAACCGGATACGATAGGGCAGCGTCAAAATTCAAATCGGGACACCACCTCAACCGTTCGTCGCAAATCCAGTTGCGCAGAAGTTCATGATTTGTTCCTATATGTCCATGGAACGAATCGACCCCTCATTAATCGCTGATGCTTTGCTCACATCTGCTGGGTGGGCGCGTATCGGCTTGACGGCACCTGACGAGCATTTGCGTGAGCAAGCTGCCAAGGAATTGGCCATCACTATCTGTGAGACGATAAGCCCAAGCTCAAAGCCAGACCCACGGCAAAGCAACTTGCCTTTCTGATGTGGCTCCTTGGGCAAAGAATGGCGACTGGATCGTCAGTGAAGTTTCATTCCCAAGCTTTGTTGGCATCGAAATCTACGCCCGCAGCCTTCATCTCTTTCACCAGTTTCATTTTCCAACCCTCATTCGCATCAAGCTCGGAATAGATGACGCCATACAGATCAGAGGGTATTTCCACGTCGCCCTTGCGGAGTAAGCAAGTCTTTCCACGGCCTAGCTTCCCAGCGAAGAAGCCAAGTTCAAAAATGACGTTTTGCCGAGCGCGGAAATGCTGGCCTGCATCGGCTTTTGCTGCGCCAATATCGTCGGGAGTTAGAAGGACAACTGCGAACCCGACCTGACCAGCGTAAGCCTCAAACTTTTCAATGATCGTGCGCCCCTGATCGGGCTGCTCATGCAGGATAATCGTTTCAAGGCCCAGCTTTTCAAGCCAACGAGCCAATTGCTCTTTCGCCCCATCGTCATGGCCATGAACGACAAACACCTTGTTGGACGATATGGTTTGGACACCCACGATTGCGGTTTGGTCATCCCTTTCCGCTTCTTCAGCAATATCTTCCTGAAGGGTTCTGATGGCTTCCCCAAGAAGCGCCCGCGAGGCTTCGACCTTTTTCCCGACCGCATTTTGATAATCGGAAAGCGGCGTTCTCTGTCCACCGATATATGCCATCGGCGACCAACGCAGGCTTGCCGCAGTACGAAACCTCCTGAAATCTGGAGTGTCATCACCAAACGTTTTAGCTAATGCTCTTTCAATTGCTGTTTCCAGAACTTTAAGTTCGGGCGGGCTTTCTACCCACATCTTCCCAGCATCGAACGCATTTAGTTCCTCCAACCGCTTTGAAAGTCGAGCGACCCCCTCACGCATATCTGCCAAGCTCATGTTCACTTTAGGCGCTGGGTTAGACTGTCCAGCATTGGTTGGTCGCTTCGCCAATCATTATCTCCGAACACAGATTGATTTCGTTACGTCGTTTGATGTCCATTCCGTCATTGCTCAAGTGTGAGCAAGAGCCAAATGGCGTGAAAGGCCGAACTGCACAAGCGGCCACACAGATATCCACAGAAATCTGCGATTCCAAGAATTGTAATACTGTTTGTAGTTGCGCGACGCAATGGAACAAGGCGCTGCTCGACAATGCGGCGCGGCCATCGGGCGCGCTGGTCTATGACAGCCGCGACGGCGCGGCGCTTTCGGCCGAGCAGTTCACCCGGCTCAAGACGGAGATGGAGGCGGCCTTTCAGGGCGCGGCCAATGCCGGGCGGCCGATGCTGCTGGAAGGCGGCCTTAGCTGGCAATCGCTCAGCCTGTCGCCGTCGGAGATGGATTTCGTCGCGCTGAAGGAAGGCGCGGCGCGGGAGATCGCGCTGGCTTTCGGGGTGCCGCCGCTGCTGCTCGGCCTGCCGGGCGACAATACCTATGCCAATTATCGCGAGGCCAACCGCGCTCTCTGGCGTCAGACGATATTGCCGCTGCTCGGCAAGATATCGGGCGGGATCGCGCAGGGATTGCGCGGCTGGATGCCGGGGCTGGAACTGGCCGCCGATCTCGATCGCCTGCCGGAACTGGCCGAGGAGCGCGATACGCAATGGGCGCGGATCGGCGGGGCGGAGTTCCTTTCCGCCGGGGAGAAGCGCGCGATGCTGGGCCTCGACCCGGAAGGAGGCGCGGCATGAGGGACAGCGATATCGTCGCGGGTCTGGTCGCGCAGGCCGAGGAACTGGGCGGCGACCTTGTGATGCTGCGCGCTCTGGTCGAGGAGGCGAGCGAAATGGGCGCTCGCCGGGCGCTCGACCGCCTCGGCCTGTCCGACCGGCAGGCGGAGGGCGATGTGCGCGAATTGCGTGAGCTGCTGGGGGCGTGGCGCGATGCGAAGCGCACCGCCACCGATGCGGTGATCGCCTGGGCAGTGCGCGCGGGGCTGGCGCTGATGCTGATCGGCATGGCGGTGAAGCTCGGCCTGTTTTCGCTGGTGCGCGGATGAGCGCCGCGCCGGACGAGGGCGAGGCGATGCCGGGCGGCGTGCGGTTCGCGGGCTATGCGGCGCTGTTCGATCGCGAGGATCGCGGCGGCGACATCATCCGCAAGGGCGCTTTTGCCCGCGCGATCCGCCTCTGGGCGGGGCGGGCGGTGCCGCTGCTCTGGCAGCATCGGCCCGACCGGCCCATCGGCCGCATCGACAGCATGGCCGAGGACGAGCGCGGGCTGCGCGTGATCGGGCAGGTGGCGGACACCGCTGGAGAAGCAGGGCGGGAGGCCGCCACGCTGCTGAAGGCGGGTGCGGTCAACGGCCTGTCCTTCGGTTATCGCGTCACTCGCGCCGATGGCCGGTCCCCGCGTGTGCTGAAGGATCTGGAACTGGTCGAGGTCAGCCTCGTCCGCTTCCCGATGCAGCCGGGTGCGCGTGTGCATGCGATCGAATGAGGATCGCGACATTTTCCAAAGGGGCTCCGCATGGCGGGGCCTTTTTCCTTTCATGGCCGATAATGGGAGAAAGCCTATGTATGAAGTGAAAGCCGATGCGCTGGAACAGAGCTTCGATGCGCTTGCCGGTGCCGAGCGCCTCGTCACGATCGAAGCCGACATGGCCGCGCTGAAAGGCCAGGTGGCCGCCATGCGGAGAGGCGATGTCGAGCGCCCCGCGCTGGATGGCGTCAAGGGCATGGCAGCGGCGGAGCCGGCGCGGGTCGCCTTTGTCGATCGCTATCTGCGGCGCGGGCAGGAGGCGGGCCTCGAACTGAAGAGTCTGTCGGGCGCCACCGGCGCGAGCGGCGGTTACGCGGTGCCGCGGGAGATCGACGCGCTGATCGACACGACGCTCAAGGCGATCTCGCCGATCCGCGCGATCGCCAATGTGGTGCGGACCGGCACGGCGGGCTATCGCAAGCTGGTGGCGAGCGGTGGCACGCCTTCGGGCTGGGCGAGCGAAACCGGCGCTCGCGCCGAAACCGCGACGCCGACCTTCAACGAGATCGCGCCGCCCTGGGGTGAGCTTTACGCCAATCCGGCGGCGAGCCAGGCGATGCTCGACGATGCGGCCTTCGATGTCGAGGGTTGGCTCGCGGGGGAGATCGCCCACGAGTTCGCCAAGGCGGAGGGCGCGGCGTTCGTCAACGGCACCGGCACCAACCAGCCCAAGGGCTTCCTCACCTATGCGACCAGCAGCGCGGCCGATGCGACCCGCGCCTTCGGCACGTTGCAATATCTGGCGACAGGTGCCGCCGGGGCCTTCCCGTCGGGCAGCCCGCAGGATGTGCTGATCGATCTCGTCCAGTCGTTGAAGGCGCCTTATCGTCAGGGCGCGGCCTTCGTGATGAACAGCGCGACGCTTTCCCGCATCCGCAAGTTCAAGACGGCGGACGGGGCGTTCCTGTGGCAGCCGGCGATGGCCGAGGGCGCGCCGACCACGCTGCTGGGTTATCCGGTGATCGAGGCGGCGGACATGCCGGATATCGCCGGGGATAGCCTCTCCATCGCGTTCGGCAATTTCGGGCGCGGCTATGTTATCGCGGAGCGTAATGAGACGAGCATCCTGCGCGATCCCTACAGCAACAAGCCGTTCGTGCATTTCTACGCGGTCAAGCGGCTGGGCGGCGCGGTCGTCAACAGCGAGGCGATCAAGCTGCTGAAATTCGCGGCTTCCTGATCGGGCAGCGGAATGAGCGTGGCCCCTTCCGCGAGACGCGGAGGGGGCCTTTCCTTTTCATGAGCGAAAGGCGCACGCGATGACGGTGCGAATGGAAGCGGTGGGCCAGCCCATCATCGAGGCGGCGCTGGCCGAAACCAAGGCATGGCTGCGCATCGAAACCGCGCAGGACGACGAGGCGATCTCCGCGCTGTGCCGCTCGGCGATCGGCATGGCGGAGGATTTCTGCGCGCAGATGCTCTTCGCGCGGGCGGGGGTGGAGATGTGCGGCGCGGAACGGGAATGGCGGCGGCTCCAGGCCTGCCCGGTGCGCACCATGGCGAGCGTGCAGGCGGTGGCGTTGGACGGCACGGAAAGCGCGCTTGCGCCGCAGGACTATGCGATCGATATCGACGGCGCGGGCGATGGCTGGGTGCGGGTGATGCGGGCTGATCCACCTGCCCGCATCACGGTTGATCTGGTCGCCGGGCTGGCGGATGGCTGGACGGACCTGCCCGATGCGCTGCGGCAGGGGGTCGTGCGGCTGGCCGCGCATCTCTTCGCCGAAAGCCAGAGTGAGGCGCCGCCCGCGATCGTCACCGCACTCTGGCGGCCCTGGCGGCGGATGCGGCTCGCATGATCGCGCCGGGCATGGGCGGACTGCTCGAACGGGCCGCGTTGGCAGGCGAGACGCGGGCCGCGCGCAGGCGGCAGGCGATTGCCGAAGAGGCCGGGGCGCTGGGCGGCGTTCGCGCGCGGGTCGAGGGCGAAGTGGTGGTGATCGAAGGACGCGGCCTGCTCGACCGCTGGATCAGGGATGCCAATTTGCGGAACATCGGGAGGACGGGACTATGACGGCCGAGCAGGATATTCGCGCCGCAGTGCTGGCGCTGCTGCGCGAGGATGCGGCGCTGAGGGCGAAGGTCAACCGCGTGCATGACGGCATGCCGGTCAAGGCGACGCCGCCCACCATGGTGCTGGGCGAGTGCAGCGGCAGCGACTGGGGGTGCAAGGACCGGCCGGGGCGGGAACTGCGGATCGCCATCACGATAGAGGACGATCTCGAAACCACAAGCCGGATCGGCGCGATCCTGCCGCTGGCAGAGGGCGCGGTGCAGCGCCTGCCGGGCACGGTCGGCGGGTGGCAGGTTGGCTCGCTCGTGCTGATTCGATCCCGGTTGCTGCGCACCAATGCGGGGCGCTGGAACGCGCTGATGGATTATCGCATCCGCGTATTGGCGGCCTGACCCCCGTGGCAACCCTTATTGGTTGCTGTCGAAGTCGCTCGTCATCTTCTCGACATATTCGGCGACCTGATCGTCGGCATCCTGCTGAGCCTCCTGATCGGTCATGCCGTCGGCCTTGTCAGCGGCGATGAGAGCGGTGCGAAACGCGGTTTCCTTGTCCGCGCATTTGCTCTTCAGCCCGGCGAGGAAAGTATCGCGCGCCATTTTCCTTGTGCTCGCGTCACTGGTGAAGCCGCCGAGGCAGGAGGCGTAGGCCTGACGCGCCTTGGGCACGGCGTCTGCGGGCGCTGCTGCGGCAAGAATGAGTGCAACAAACATCATTATGACCTCTCCACCCCAAAAGGCGTGGCGGAAGGCGAAATCCTCGTCGTCCGTCTGCCATCATCAATGCAGGAGTATTGCTCCATGAGTGTCGAAAAAGGAAGCGCGTTTTTGCTGAAGGTCGGGAATGGCGGCGCACCTGTGGCCTATACGACCATCGCCGGTCTGCGCACCACCCAGTTGCAGGTCAATGGCGAGGCGGTGAACGTCACAAGCAAGGATTCGGGCGGCTGGCGCGAATTGCTCTCGGGTGCGGGCGTGCGATCGGTGAGCGTGTCGGCAGCGGGTATCTTCACAGGATCGGATGGCGAAACGCGCATCCGCAACCATGCGCTCGCGGGCACCATCGACGAGTATGAGCTGAGCTTCGAAAGCGGGGAACGGATGCGCGGGCGCTTTCTCGTCACCCGCCTTGAATATGCGGGCGATTATAATGGCGAGCGCAACTACACGATCAGCCTCGAAAGCTCCGGCGCGGTGGTGAGCCTGTGAGCGGCGGCCCGGAAAGCGGAGCGAAGCGGGCGAACCCCCTGCGCGGCGAGGCGAGCCTGATCGTGCGCGGCGAGCGGCTGGTGCTGCGGCCGAGCTTCGCGGCTCTGGTCGCGGCGGAGGAGGAGCTGGGTCCGCTCTTCGCGCTGGTCGAGCGGGCGAGCGCGGGGGCGCTGCGGCTCGCCGAGATGGTCGCGCTGTTCTGGCATTGCCGTAGCGGCTGGCCCGAGGGGATAGTGCGCGAGGATCTGGGCGAGGCGCTGGCGGCGCAGGGGCTGGCGAACGCGACCCCGGCGCTGAAGGCGGTGCTGCGGCAGATATTGACCGGCGCGCGATGAGCGAGGCGGAGGCGGGGCGCTTCGCCCCGGTGGCGCTGCGGCTGGCGGGCCTTGCGGGCTGGCATCTGGGGTGGAGCGCGGACCAGTTCTGGCGCGCGACCCCGGCGGAGATGGAAAGCATAGTCCGGGTGATGCTGGAAAGCGGCTGTGGCGGGGAAGCCGCGCCGCCCACGCGTCAGAGCATCGCCCGATTGCAGGAGATATTTCCCGATGGATGAGGAAATCGACCGGCTGGTGATAGGGGTGCGGGCCGATACGCAGGCTTTCGCGCGGGATGTATCGGCGATGCGGCAGGATCTGGAAGGGCCGCTCGCCAGTGGGGCCGACCGCGCGGGGCGGGCGATCGAGAGCGCATTGCTTCGCTCGATCCGGACCGGCAAGCTGGGGTTCGACGATTTGCGCGCCATTGCCCTTTCCACGATGAACGCGATTGCGCGGAGCGCGATTGCATCGGGCCTGTCGTCGCTCGGGGTCGGAGGGGCTTCGGGCGCTGGTAGCGGCGGCGGGCTGCTCGGCGGTCTGGCCGGTGTTGCGATGGCGGCGCTCGGCCTGCCGGGGCGGGCGACGGGCGGGCCGGTCTCGCCGGGCCGGGCCTATCGCGTCGGCGAGAACGGACCGGAGCTATTCGTGCCGACGAGCAGCGGCACGGTGCTGGCGGCGGGAGGAGGTGGTGGCGGCGGAGGTGGACGCGATGTGCGCGTATCCATCACCGTCAACGCGCCGGAGGCCAGCGCCCCGCAGGCGCTCGCCCGCAGTTCGCGCCAGATCGCGCGGACCGTGCGCGGCGCGCTTTCTCAATAATCCGGGGGGATCATCATGGCCTATTGGCTGGCGCCTGCCGGGCGGGCGCAGGATCATCATTTCATCAAGCGGTTCGCGCCGCCTTACTGGACCGTCAATTTCCCGCGACCGATGATGGCGAGCGTGGTGACGACCGCCGCCGATGCATTGCGCGTCGATGCGGTCTTCCATGGCTCGGGCGATCTGGCGGGGCTGATCTGGGAGGCGGAGGACAAATGGAGCCATCCGCTGCTCGCCTATGAGACGGCGCGGGATTTTCGCCACTGCGTGCTGCGCTTCCACTGGAAGAGCGGCGGGATAAGGCCGCTCGACGCGGTGGACGGGCCGACGCTGACGATCGAAGGGCGCGACCAGAACGGAGTATCGCGAAGCTGGTATGTCCGCCTCTGGAACTATGCGCAGGGCAGCCCGGATAATGCCGTCATCCGCATCGATCTCGACACCCTCAAGGGCGGCTTCTCCCTGCCCGGCGATGCCGATCCGGTGTGGGCGGGGGATATCGACCGGCTGTTCATTTCACTGGTGCCGCCCGGTTATGATCGCGGATCGACGTTGTTCGAAACGCCGCAGCAAGGCTGGGTGGAACTGACCGGGATAAGCTGCGAGGGTTCCGGCTCGGTGCTGTCCGCCGGCGATGTGATGGTGCCCGGGCATGGGCTGTCGATCGCCACCGGCTATGATGATGGCTATAACCAGACGCCTGAGCGGTTGGTGCGGCAGATCCATGCGCTCGGCTATCGCGGCGATATTCTCCATTATGTCGGGATGAGTCATTATTTCCGGCTGGCGCCAGATGGGGGCGACCTGCTGGCGAGCCTGGAGGGTGGGGCGCTCAATGGCCCGTGCGCGGCGTGGCATCGCGATTTTGCGGCGCAGGCGAAGGCAATGGGCTTTGGGCTGATCTGGTCGCTTTCCTATGAGTTGCTCGACAGCCATTGCCCGGAAGGCTGGAAGCAGCGGGCGGCCAATGGCGACCCGGCGCTGACCGGATGGGAGCCGCCCTCGACCTTGCTCTCGCCCGCCAATGCCGAGGCGATGGTTTATCTTCAGGCTGTCGCGCGCGCCTTTCTGGCAATCGGGCAGGAGGCGGGCCTCCCGCCTAAATTCCAGGTGGGCGAGCCTTGGTGGTGGATCATGCCCGCCGATGGCCGCATCTGCCTGTATGACGAGGCGGCGAAGGTGGCGCTGGGCGGCGATCCGGTGGCGATTGCGGACATGCGCCAGCCGCTCGACGCTACGCAAAGGGCGCTGCTCGATGCGGCGGGCGCGCTGCTGGCGGCGTCTACGGCGGCGCTGTGCGCGGCGGCGCGGGACGAGGCGCCGGGGGTGGTGACGCATCTGCTCACTTACCTGCCGACGGTGCTCGATCCGGAGATGCCCGAGGCGCGGCGGGCCAACATGCCGGTCGGCTGGGCGAAGCCTGCCTTCGATGTGCTCCAGCTGGAGGATTATGACTGGGTGACGGAGGGGCGCAGCGCGCGAACCGGGGCGGGCGTGGCGGCGGCGGGCGCGCGGCTGGGCTATGCCATCGGAGAGCAGCATTATCTCTCCGGCTTCGTGCTGCGCGGCGAGGAGGCGCAGGCGCACTGGCCGCGCATCGAGGCGGCAGCGCGTGTGGGAAAGGCGCGGGGCAGCGCCGCCGTCTTTGTCTGGGCGCTGCCGCAGGTCGCGCGCGACGGGTTCACGACATTTGATCTGGAAGGGGAGGAGGATATGCAGGCCTTTGACGATGTGCTGTTTCCGCTCGGCATCGGGCGGGAGGCGAGCGTGGCGCCCGCCTTCTCGACCCAGATCGTAGAGAGCCTGTCCGGCCATGAACGGCGCAGCAGCGACTGGGCCGATGCGCGGCTGAGCTTCGACGCCGGGCCGGGGGTGCGGTCGGAGAGCGATCTGGTCGCGTTGATAGCCTTTTTCCGGGCGCGGCGGGGCGCGGCGCGGGGCTTTCGCTTCACCGACCCGTTCGATAATCAGAGCGCGCCGCCCGGCGAGGCGGTGAGCGCGATCGACCAGCGGCTGGGCACCGGCGACGGTATCGCCAGCCAGTTCCAGCTGGTGAAGCTCTATGGCGCGGGGGCGGATGCGCAGCAGCGTGCGATCACGCGACCGGTGGCGGGCAGCATCCGCATCGCCGTCAATGGCGTCGAGCGGACGAGCGGCTGGAGTCATGCCGGGCTGGGCGTGATCGCCTTTGACGAGGCCCCGGCGGCGGGCGTTATGCTGACCTGCGGCTATCGCTTCGATGTGCCGGTGCGCTTTGCCGAGGACCGGCTGGAGATCAGCCGAGCGACCTTCGCGGCCGGGGAGGCGCCCTCGGTGCCGCTGGTGGAGTTGCGCGCATGAGCGGGGCGGAAGCGATATTGGCGCAGGAGTTGGTGACGCTCGCCTTTTGCTGGCGGCTGGAGCGACGCGATGGGGTGGCGATCGGGCTTACCAGCCATGATCGCGACCTTGTGATGGCGGGCTTCCCCTATCGCGCGGCGCCTGGACTGGTGCCCTCGGCGATCACGCGCGGCATCGGCCTTGAAGCCGAGGCGATGGATTTGCAGGGCGCGCTCAGCAGCGATGCGATCCGCGAGAAGGATTTGCGCGCCGGGCGCTGGGATGGCGCGGCCTTGTGGCTGCACCTCACCGAATGGGCGGAGCCTGGCGCGCTGTGGCTGGAATTGATGCGCGGGGAGCTGGGGACGGTCGAGCAGCAGGGGGAAAGCTTTTCTGTCGAACTGCGCGGTCCTCATGCGGCGTTGCAGGCGCAGGCGGTGCCGGAAACGTCGCCGGGCTGTCGAGCGCGGCTGGGCGACCGGGCGTGCCGCATCGATCTGGCGTCGCGCCGCCTGCGGGTCGAGGTCATGGCGATGGCGGACGAGGTGGCGAGCCTAGGCGGCGCGGCGCTGACGGCGGGTGCCTATGCCTTCGGGTCGCTGCGTTGGATGGAAGGGGCCAATTGCGGGCTTCGGCACTCCATCCTCGCCAATGATGCGGGAAGCGTGACGCTGGCCGATCTGCCGCCCTTTCCGATCACGCCGGGGACGCGGGCGCTGCTGACCCAGGGCTGCGACAAGCGGATCGAGACCTGCCGCGCGCGCTTCGCCAATGCGATCAACTTTCGCGGCGAACCCTATCTGCCGGGCAGCGATCTGCTGACCCGCTATCCGGGGGCCAATTGATATGCGTCGGCTGGACGAAGCGATCGTCGCGGCGGCGCGCGGGCTTATCGGCGTGCCCTTTCGGCTGCATGGGCGGAACCGCGCTACGGGGATCGATTGCGTGGGACTGGTTGTGGTCGCGCTGGCGGGGGCCGGGCGGGACAAGGCGAGGGCCGCTGCGCCGGTCCGCTACCGGCTTCGCGGTGGGCATGTCGCCGACCATGAGGCGCGCTTGCGGGCGGCGGGGCTGGTCCCAGTCGAGGACGAGCTGGCGGGGGATGTGCTGCTGGTCGAAGCCGCGCCCGCGCAATTCCATCTGATGATCGCGACCGGCGCGGGGCATGTTCACGCCGATGCGGGCCTCAGACGCGTGGTGGAAATGCCGGGCGCTTCGCCCTGGCCAGTCATCAGCCGCTGGCGGTGCGATCCGTTCGAACGAAGGAGCTAGGCATATGGCGACCATGGTTCTCAATGTCGTCGGCACGATGATCGGCGGGCCGATCGGCGGCGCGATCGGCGCGGCGCTGGGGCAGGTGATTGACAGCCGGTTTCTCTTCGCGCCCAAGGGGCGGCAGGGGCCGCGTCTTTCCGATCTGCGGTTGCAGACCTCGCGCTATGGCGACCAGATGCCGCGCCTCTATGGGACGATTCGCGTGGCGGGATCGGTGATCTGGGCGACCGACCTTGTCGAGCATCGCACGCGGCAGAGCGCGGGCAAGGGGCAGCCCAAGGTGACGACCTATAGCTATAGCGCCAGCTTCGCGGTGGCGCTGTCATCGCGCCGGGTGATGGCGGTGCGGCGCATCTGGGCGGATGGCAATCTGCTGCGCGGCGCGGCGGGCGACTTCAAGAGCGCGCTGGGCGCGTTCCGCCTGCATCGGGGCGATGAGGATCAGGCGCTCGATCCGCTGATCGCGGCGCATAAGGGACAGGCGGCGACCCCCGCGCACCGGGGCGTGGCCTATGCGGTGTTCGAGAATTTGCAGCTCGCCGATTTCGGCAACCGCATCCCCTCGCTGACCTTCGAACTGGTGGCCGATGGCGGCGATGTGCATCTGGCGGCGATTGGCCATGATCTGAGCGCGGGCGCGATCCTTGCCGACGAGGACGCGGCGTTGCAGAAACTGGGCGGCTATGCGGCGTTCGGCGCGACGGTTGCCGATGCGCTTGCGCCGCTGGTCGAGGGGATGGATGCCGCGCTTCGCTCCGATGCCGCCGGGCTGGCTCTGGTGCGGGGGGAGGATGCGGGCGGCGCCATCGCCCGGTCGCTGATCGGCGCTTCGTTCAACGGCAAGAGGGAGCGGGGCATTCGCCAGTCGCACAGCCGGGCCGAGGATGTGCCGGTGCGGCTGATCCTGCATCATTATGATCCGGCGCGTGATTTTCAAGCAGGCGCGCAGACTGCCGAGCGGCCCGGCGCGGGACGGAGCGAGGCGAGCCTCGACCTGCCCGCCGCGCTTCGGGCGGGCGTGGCGCGCACGCTTGCGGAGTTTCGGTTGCAGCGCGACTGGACGGGCCGCGCGAGCCTCGACCTGCGTTGCGACTGGCGCGCGCTGGTGCTGGAGCCGGGGGCGGTCCTCTCGGTCGAAGGGCTGCCGGGGCGCTGGCGTCTGGAACGGAGCGAATGGGAGGCGATGGGCGTCCGTCTCACCCTTAAGCGGGTGAGTGGGGCAGGGCTGGTGGACCTTCCCGCCAGTTCCGGCACGCCGACGGTGCAGGTGGATGCTCCGCATGGGGCCACCAGCCTCATCGTCGCGGACCTGCCGCCGCCATCCGATGAGTTGTCGATGGCGCCCCTCGTGGTGGCTGCCGCCGCCGGAACCGGTGAGGGCTGGCGCATGGCGGAGTTGTTCGTCGAGGACGAGGCGACAGGCGGTCTGGCTTCGCTGGGGGCCACCGCCCCGCCTGCGGTGATGGGCCAGGTTGCGGTCTTGCCGGGCGCCACGGTTAGCCCCTGGCTGATCGACAGGCAATCCATTGTGGAGGTGGATCTGCTGCATTCAGGCATGGCGCTTTCGAGCGTGGACGACTCCGCGCTGCTGGCGGGCGACAATCGGGCGCTGCTTGGGCTGGAGGTGATCCAGTTCGGCGAGGCGGAGAAGATCGGGCCGATTCGCTGGCGGCTCACCCATTTGCTGCGCGGGCGGCGCGGCACCGAATGGGCGATGGGCAGCCATGACGCCGGAGAGCGATTCCTGCTGCTGGAGCAGGAGACGCTGTATCGGATAGCCGCTGACCAGCTGCGCATGGGCGGCGATGTGCTGATCGATGCGATCGGCATCGGTGACGGAACGCCGGTGCAGGCGCGCGAGCCGGTTTCCGGGCAGGCGATCCTGCCGCTCTCCCCCGTCCATGCTCGTGCATATTGGCGCGCGGGCGAATGGCATCTTCACTGGATCAGGCGCAGCCGCATCGGCTGGGGATGGCAGGACGGCGTCGATGCGCCGCTCGGCGAGGAAGGCGAATATTATCGCATCGCGCTGTTCCATGGCGGCAGGCTGTTGCGCTCGGCGGAAAGCGGGAGCGCGGACTGGATATATGACGCCGCGATGATTGCCGCCGACCGGGCGAAGGGCGTGTCAGGCCCGCTTGTCGCCGAGATACGCCAGATCGGTACCCATGGCGCCGGGCGAATCGCCTCCGTTGCTTTGAGCATCTGATCCTTCCCGCCCGATTTACCCGACAAGAAAGAGGAGTGCCTCTCATGGCCGATGAAATGAGCGACCGCTTTGCCCTGCCCCTGCTGGCGGCGGGGCAGGCGCAGAAGGAAATCACCCATAATGAAGCGTTGACGCGGATCGACATGCTGCTTCACCCCTGTGCGGAAAGCCGGGCGCTGGCCGCGCCGCCAGCAGGGGCGCAGGCCGGACAATGCTGGATCGTGGCATCGGGCGCATCGGGCGACTGGGAGGGGCGGGAGGGATGCCTCGCGCTGCTGACTTCGGGTGGCTGGCGTTTTGCCGAACCGCGCGCGGGGCTTTGCGTGCTGGTGGCGAAGGACGGCTTTTGCTGGCGCCATGACGGGACTGCCTGGCTGGCCGACGGGGCGCGGCCAAATGGCTATTATGTCGAGGGCCAGCGGGTCGTGGGCGCTCGCGTTGCGGCGATCGCCGATCCCGCAGGCGGAAGCTTCGTGGATGCCGAAGCGCGTCTGGCGATAGGCCAGTTGCTTGCTATGTTGCGGACGCATGGCCTTATCGAAGGGCCCTGATTCGGTTGGCCCGTAGGAAATTAGGGTCCGAAACAGGTTTGGATTACAATTTATTTACAAATTCACCTTCTCCGGGGATGCTCGCGACCTTTACAAAAATTGTGGCATCAAGCGCGCTTCTTTTAGCAAGAAAACACGTCTTGCCATGAAACTTTCCAGAGAGTAGTGAGTTGTCGCAGTCTTAGTGACCATTTTGAAAGGGGAAAGATATGCGGAAGCTTGCTCTTGCAGCAGCTCTTGCGACGACCGCGATGGCATCGCCTGCGCTCGCCCGCGACAACGCCTGGTATATCGGCGTTGATGGCGGCGCGATGATCGTGGAAGATGTGGACGTGAAGGCGGTCGGCATCACGGGCAATTCCAGCAGCACTGTCGATTACAACACCGGCTTCGACGTCGATGGCGTCATCGGTTACGATTTCGGCGGTTTCCGTCTGGAAACGGAAGTTGGCTTCCGTCGCGCCTGGACCGATGTCAATGACTACGCCAACGGTCTGGTCGGCAGCACGCGCGGCAATGTCCGCTCGCTCAGCTTCATGCTGAACGGCCTGCTCGATTTCGGTCCCGATGATGGCCTTCAGGGCTTTGTCGGCGGTGGTGCCGGCGTTGCGCGCACCCACCTCTACACCCTGACCACCGACGATTCCGACACCGGTTTCGCGTGGCAGGTGCTGGCGGGCGTTCGCTTCCCGCTGACCAGCAACCTCGATGCTTCGCTGAAGTATCGTTTCTACAATCACCAGAATATGGATCTGGTCACCAGCACCCGTCCGACCGCCGCCTTTGCGCCGGTTGGCACTGCGGTTGACACCGACCTGCGCACGCACAGCCTGCTGGTTGGTCTGACCTACAACTTCGGTTCGGCTCCGGAAGCGGCTCCCCCGCCGCCCCCGCCGCCCCCGCCGCCGCCCCCGCCCCCGCCGCCTCCGCCGCCGGTCGTGGAATGTACGCCTGGGCCGTATATCGTCTTCTTCGACTTCGATTCGTCGACGGTTACGCCTGACGCTGCCACGATTCTCGACAACGCGGTTTCGGCTTATGGCAACTGCGGCAGCGCCCAGGTCATGCTTGCCGGTCACGCCGACCGTTCGGGCAGCGCCAAGTACAATGTCGGCCTGTCCCAGCGCCGCAACGACTCGGTTAAGGCTTATCTCGTCTCCAAGGGTGTCTCGGACGGCGTGATCACCACCGAAGCTTTCGGTGAATCCAAGCCCCGCGTCGAGACCGCCGATGGCGTTCGCGAGCCGCAGAACCGTCGCGTGGAAATCACCTACGGTCCGGGTTCGGGTAACTGATCCGACCTTCCGGAAGTCTGGCTTCCGGAACGAAATTGAAAAGGAAGGGCTGGCCGCAAGGCTGGCCCTTTTTTTTTAAGTTTCATATTTATCCGATGAACGCTGGTCGGATATGCAGCTAGGGGCGTATCCTTGCTTTAGGCTTAGTGTGGCTTTAGGCTCATTCCCTGTTCATTTTTCGGAGATGTCATCATGTCTTCCCAGCCTTTACTTGTTCGTCTGTCGCTTCTGGCTGCCACGGCCATGCTTGGCGCCTGTTCCGGCGCGTTACAGGGGGAAGCTGGCACGGACGCGAACAAGGACGCCGCAGCAGCAGGTCCGGTCGCCATCGCGCTATTGAAGGATGCCAGCGGCAGAGATGTCGGCAAGGGGCAATTCGCCCAGCAGGAAGGGGGTATTGCTGTCCAGGTGTGGGCCGTTGGCCTGACGCCGGGCATGCATGGCACTCACATCCATATGACCGGCAAATGCGATGGCCCGGATTTCAAGACGGCCGGCGGTCACTGGAACCCCACCACCCATCAGCATGGACTCGAAAATCCGCAAGGCTCCCACAAAGGCGACCTGCCCAATATGAATATTGCCGCCGACGGCACGGGCACGGTGCGCTTCTTCGTGCCCACCGCGATGGTGCAAGGTGGAGAGGGGAGCCTGTTGGATGCGGATGGCGCGGCGATCGTGATCCACGCCGGACCCGATGACATGAAGACCGACCCGGCAGGCAATTCGGGCGATCGCATTGCCTGTGGCGTGATATCGGGGGGCTGATCGTTCTCCCTCGCCGGGCCGAAAGCGATGCCGATCATGCCCGGCTCTAGCCGGGAAAGATAGCGTGGATTGCCCTTGCCGGTTTTGCTTGAAACTGGAGGCACATAAACCGATATTGGTAGAGATCGGCAACTGCGCCGATGACAAGGAGTGATTTGATAATGGCTAACTGGTCTGACCCTCGGACGGATAGCGTCGGTTTCGGTCGAACCGCCCCTGCGGCCCAGCAAGTGGCCTATGATGCGGGCCTGCGATCCTATATGCTGTCTGTCTATAATTATATGGCCAGCGGTGTGTTGTTGACCGGCATCGTCGCCTTGCTGTTTGCCCAAAGCGGGCTTGCCTCTCAGATTCTCGCCGGTCCCGGGTTGCTCAAATATGTCATCATGTTTGCCCCGCTGGCGTTCGTGATGGTATTGAGCTTCGGCATCAACCGTTTGTCGACGGCAACCGCGCAGGGGCTCTATTGGGCCTATGCTGCGGCAATGGGTCTGTCGCTCTCGTCGATTTTCCTCGTCTATACCGGAACGTCGATCGCGCAGACTTTTTTCGCGACCGCCGCCGCTTTCGCGGGTCTTAGCCTTTTTGGCTATACCACCAAGAAGGATCTGTCGGGCTTCGGCACTTTCCTCATCATGGGCGTGGTGGGCCTGCTGGTGGCCTCGCTCATCAATCTCTTTCTCAAGTCCAGCGCGCTCGACTTTGCGATCAGCGCCATCGGCGTGCTGCTGTTCGCGGGCCTGACCGCTTATGATACGCAGAAGATCAAGAGCATCTATGCCTATGTCGCGGGCACGGAAATGGTCGGCAAGTCCGTGGTGATGGGGGCGTTGAACCTCTATCTCGACTTTATCAACATGTTCCTGTTCCTGCTGCGCTTTATGGGCAATCGCGACTGAGCAGCAACACGGTAGCAAATCCTTATGCCCGGCCGAGCAATTGGCCGGGCATTATAGTTTGCGTTTCGAAACCATGTCGGCGGATCAGATGGTGACCGGATGAACTTTTTCTCTCTCCTCCATTCTGATAACTGTGCCTCATGAAATTCTGGGGTTTGAAACGGCGCGCTTCTTTGTCCAGCACCGGGGGCGACCGCTTTTATGCGATCGGTGACGTCCATGGTCGCTTCGACCTGCTGACGCACCTTCTCCAACTGATCGAACGGGATGTTTCATCACGTGTGCCCAAGGAGGCACGGCTGGTGATGCTGGGCGACTATGTGGACAGGGGTCCGCAATCGCGCGATGTGTGCGAGCTGCTGTTCACGCTTGCCTCCGAGGGGCGGGCGACTTGTCTGCGGGGCAATCATGAGCAGGTCATGCTCGATGTTCTCGACGGCAACGAATCGGCGCTGCGTTTCTGGCTCGAATATGGCGGAGAGGCGACGCTGCGCAGCTGGGATATCCCCGAAAAGATCATTGATGAGGCTTGGTACGCCGTGGCAGGCGCGGCCCGCCTTATCTCTCTTTTTCGGGAGAGGGTTAATCCGCAGCTGGTCGGATGGTTGCGCGGCCTGCCCGCTTATTACACGCATGGCGACTATTTGTTCGTCCACGCTGGCATCCGGCCCCGCATGACTCTGGAGGACCAGACGGAACAGGACATGCTCTGGATAAGGCAGCCTTTTCTTCAAAGTCGCGCCAGGCACCCCTGGAAAGTCATCCATGGTCATAGCGAATCCGATGAGGTGCAGAATATGCCGAATCGCATCGGCATCGATACCGGCGCCTATCGGACAGGGGTACTGACCGCACTGGGGCTGGAAGGTGAGAATTACTGGACAGTGCAGACCAGCGGCAACGCCGCGCCGGGGCTGAAAGCGGAGCAATCGCTGGATTAAGCGATCTGGGCGTAGACGATGAAATGCCGTTTTTGTTGACGACCTCTGAGGAAAGCGGTATGGGCCACGGCTTCACGAGTCAGGTGCAGAGCGTATCTGGCTGGTCACATGTTGCAGATGGAATTTTGAGGACAATATGGCCAATACGCCGCAGGCAAAAAAGCGCATCCGCCGCAACGAGCGCCGGACTGCAATCAACGGTGCTCGCATCAGCCGCATCCGTACGCTGGTAAAGAAGGTGGAAAGCGCGATTGCCGCTGGCGATAAGGCTGCTGCATCGACGGCCCTTCAGGTTGTTCAGCCTGAACTGGCGCGCGGTGTCGCGCGTGGCGTGCTGCACAAGAATACCGCGGCTCGCAAGTTCAGCCGTCTGACCAAGGCGATCGGCACCCTCGCCTGATCCTGTTCCTTCGGACAGATACAAAACCCGCCGAAGCGATTCGGCGGGTTTTTTGTGTGCCTGAAAGGCTGATTCGATGGACGGGAGGCTTAGAGGGAGGGGAGCAAGGTTTATTGTTATCTCCACATGATGAAGAGCCCTCCGCCGAAAGCAAATGCCATCAGAAAGGCGACGAAAGCAGAAGCAAGGAGTTGCAATGATTCGCGGACATCGGAAGATCATGTTTTAAAAAAAATATAGTAATAACAATAAGATATATGGATCAACGCATTTCTGCGGCTGTTGCGCTGTCAAACCATTTATTTCATTTTTTTGAATGCCCGCCTCTTGATCGCATCCCGACCGCCTGCCTAATCAGTCCCTGTAGCGAGCTGATTCAGTTCCGCTGTCAGCATGAGTGAAAAGAAGGGAAACCGTTTTTCAGGGGTGAAAAGCGGGAGGGGGCTTTTTGCGCCATGTGGTGTGTTGATTTTGAAGTTCAGCTCGAAAAGGCGGAAAGGATGCAGAGTGTCGGAGAGGGGTGATATCGCTGCTAATCTGCATCAGCCTGTGCGTTCGGAGCGGGATCAGCCTGGCGAGATCGACGAAGCCACGCTGGATGCGATGTGGCAGAGCCTGCGGGCGAGCCTGCGTCGCGACATCGGTGTCCGCATGTTCGACCAGTGGCTGAAGCCGGTGCTGCTGGGCGATTATTGCCCGTTCAGCGCTACTATCGATCTTTGCGCTGCTACCGACTTTTCCGCTACTTTCATCGCGAATCAATTCGGTGAGAGGCTGCGCCTGGCGTGGCGCTCCGCAGGCGTGGGAATTCGTGAGGTTCGCATTATCCGGGGCAAAGGAAGATCGTCTGGCGCGATCTCCGGCGGCGATCAGGCTTTGTTCGCCACCCCCTTACGGATCGACGATCTTGAAGCGGAAGCCGGAATAGATCTGCTTCTGCCTCCCGAGATTTCCCCTTTGCGCGAATCGCTGAATCTGCGTCATTGCTTCGACGATTTCGTGATTGGCGACAGCAACAGGTTGGCTTTTTCGGCGGCGCGCGCGATGGCGGAGCCTGCCCAGCCGCTGTTCAATCCGCTCTACATCCATGGCGCCACCGGGCAGGGCAAGACCCATTTACTGCACGCGATCGCTGATGCGTATCTGGCGAATTTCCCCGACCATAATATCATCTACATGTCGGCCGAGAAGTTCATGATCGAATTCGTCACTGCGATGCGGGCGAATGACAGCATGACTTTCAAGGCGCGCCTGCGGGCCGCCAAGCTGCTGCTGATCGACGATATCCAGTTCATCGCCGGCAAGGGGTCGACGCAGGAGGAGTTTCTGCACACGATCAACGAGCTGGCGAGCAACGGCGCGCGGATCGTTATCAGCGCCGATCGCGCGCCCCATCATCTCGATGCGATCGATTCCCGCATTCTATCCCGCCTGGCCGGTGGCCTCGTCGCGGATATCCAAGCGGCCGATCTCGATCTGCGCCGCGCCATTCTCGACGCGAAGTGCGCGGCGACGCAGGAAGTCGATATCCCGGAGATCGTCCTCGATTTTCTGGCGCGCTCCATCCGCACCAATGTTCGCGAGCTTGAAGGCGCGTTCAACAAGCTGCTTGCCTATGCGCATCTGACGGGCCGGTCGGTCGACATGGAATTCGCGCAGGTGATGCTGGCCGATGCGGTGCGCGCCAATGCCCGCCGCATCACCGTGGATGACATCCAGAAGGCTTGTGCCGCCCATTATCATATCGAGCCGTCCGAAATGCGCTCCAAGCGGCGCGCGCGGGCGGTGGCGCGGCCCCGTCAGGTCGCCATGTATCTGGCGAAGAAGATGACGCCGCGTTCGTTGCCGGAGATAGGCCGGATATTCGGCGGCCGAGACCACAGCACGGTCATCCACGCCGTGCGAACGATCGAGCAGCTGCGCCAGACCAATCCGGAAATCGATTCCGATATTCGCGTGTTACAGCGCAAGCTGGAAATGTAAGCGGGAACGAAGAAGGGGCACTCCATCCGGGCGCCCCTTCTTCGTTTTGCCCTGCATGGTTTTTCGCAAAAGCCTGGCCGCCCATGGATGAGCGGCCTTCCCGTTCAGGAGAGCCGCTCTTCTTTCCTATTTCTTTTCGGGAGCGAGCGTGATTTTTACCGTTTCGCCCGATTTGCCGGGGAAATCGACGAACATCGCATCAATCAGATTGGGCACCAGATATGTCAGCTTGTTGCTGAGCGACTGGGCTTCCGCCTTGCCTTCGAACAGGCGCTGATTGTCGGCTGTACGGTCAATCTTCAACTCCAGCGAGGAAGTGTAGACGGTATAGCTCTGAACATCGTTGTTATAGCCGCCGCCGAACAGGAAAGGATCGTAAAAGCCCCAATAATAAGGGCGGCGCCAATAGCCGAAGCCATAATAGCCGCGATAAAAGGGATCGAAGCCCATATTGGTCGACCGGACACGCTCGCGGCCATTGTCCACCTCATAGCGCAGGCGCACAATCAGCTTCGCACTGGCGGGGTCCGCAGCCCCGACATAGCCCACGCCGCCCAGTTTCTGCGCGACCTGAGCGGCATATTGCTGAAATTCCAGCCCGCCCGAAAGACGTGGATCATCCGCAACGATGGTGAAGCTCTCGCCCTGCGGGGCGGGCAGCTGCTGGAACCGGGCTACATCGGCCTTGAACGACTGGGCGCAGCCGCCGGTCAGGAGGAGGGCTGCGGAAGCGAGAGCGGTCGCGAGGAGTTTGCGGGCTGTCATGGTCTTGTCCTGCATAATAAGGGACGCCGGCGACACCGGCACCTCCTCTAGATGGGCAATAAGATGCCATTATGCAACTGAACGCTGTTTGAACGGAATGTCGTCTAAAACGCTCCGTTCACCGCCCGCCCTCGCTTTTCCGCCCGATGCTCTTAACGCATCAACCCCATAGCGTCATAGGCGCGGCGCAGCGTGGGTTCCGCCGCCGCCGCCGCCTTCTCCGCGCCATTGGCAAGGATGGCGTCGAGCGCGGCGTCATCATCTTTCAACGCGACATAACGCTGGCGGATCGGCGACAGGTGCGTCACCAGCACCTCGGCCAGCGCGGGCTTGAACGCGCCGAAACCCTGCCCCGCGAACTGCGCGCACACCGCATCGGGCGCGGTGCCGGTCAACGTCGCATAGATGCCGACAAGGTTCAGCGCCTCGGCCCGGCCTTCCAGACCTGCCACTTCGGACGGGAGAGGCTCGGCATCGGTCTTCGCCTTGCGCACTTTCTGGGCGATGGTGTCGTCATCGTCGGTAAGGTTGATACGACTCATGTCGCTCGGGTCCGATTTCGACATTTTGGAGGAGCCGTCGCGCAATGACATGATGCGCGCCGTCTCCTTCGGGATGATCGGATCGGGCATGGTGAACAGCTCGATGCCGAAATCGGTATTGAACTTGGTAGCAATGTCGCGGGTCAACTCCAGATGCTGCTTCTGGTCCTCGCCTACGGGAACATGGGTCGCCTGATAGAGCAGCACGTCGGCGGCCTGCAGCACCGGATAGACATAGAGGCCGATGCTTGCGCCCTCGCGGTTCTTCCCGGCCTTGTCCTTGAACTGGGTCATGCGGTTGAGCCAGCCGATGCGCGCGGTGCCGCACAGCAGCCAGCACAGCTCCGCATGGGCAGGCACGCGCGCCTGATTGAACAGCACGCTGCGCTCCGGGTCGATGCCGCAGGCGACCAGTGCGGCGGTCATGTCGCGCACATTGGCGAGGCGTTGTTCCCGCCCTTCATGCACGGTAATCGAATGCATGTCGGCGAGGAAGAAGAAGCATTCCGAAGCGGCGTCCATCTCGTCCTGCATCTTCACCCAGTTGCGGATCGCGCCCAGATAATTGCCCAGATGCAGATTGCCGGTCGGCTGGATGCCGGAAAGTATGCGCATGACTTATTTACTCGCTTGCTGTGGGCGCCGGATGACCAGCGACTTGAGTTCGGACAGGCGATAGGCCCCGGTCCCGAATATCGCGACCGCATAAACCAGACCGCCCCCGCCGCACAACAGGGCAAGCGCGATCACGCGGCTGAGGAAAGTGGATGCCATGAAGCGGTCGGCGAGCGGTCCCGCGAACCAGAGCGCCCCGCCCATGATTGCGCTCGCGATGGTGATCCGCAGCCCGCGCGCGACAAGCCGCCCATCGGCGCGGAGCTGATCGCGCCGGTGCAGCAGCCAGTAGAGGATGATCACATTCACCCATGCCGAGATAGCGGTGGAGGCCGCGACGCCGACATGACCCAGCGGCCAGATGAGGATGAGATTGCCGACAAGGTTGACCAGCATCGATAGGAGCGCGACGCGCACCGGCGTTTTCGTGTCCTGCCGCGCATAGAAGCCGGGCGTCAACACCTTGATGAGCACATAGGCGGGTACACCGAGCGAAAAGATCGCCAGTGCCGAGGCGGCGCCGATGGTGTCGGCGGGGGTAAACTCGCCATGCTGGAGGAGCCCCCGGATCAGCGGCGTCGCCACGACGCAGAGCGCGACGGCGGCGGGCAGGCTGAGGAACCAGGCCAGTTCCAGCGCGCGGTTCTGGGTGTCCTTCGCTGCCTGCTCATTACCGCCGCCAATCTGGCGCGAGAGGGCAGGGAGGATGGCGGTGCCGACCCCGATGCCGATGAGGCCGAGGGGCAGCTGGTTCAGGCGGTCCGCATAATAAAGATAGCTCACCGCTCCTTGCGGAAGGAAGCGGGCGGCGAGCGAGGTCGAGATCAGCAGGTTGAACTGGATCGCTCCTTGCCCCAGCGCGGCGGGCATGATGAGGACCAGCATCTCCTTGACGCGCGGCGTCAGGCGCGGGAGGCGAAGACGCAGCCGGACCCCGGCCTGCCTGCATGCCCATATCAGCCAGAGCAGCTGCATCACGCCCGATATGGTTACGGCGATTGCCTGCGTATAGCTGGTCTCGATCGGCGTATCTCCGCGAAAGAAGACCACGGCGGCGATCATGCAGATATTGAGCAGAATCGGCGCGGCGGCATTCACCCAGAAGCGGTCGAGCGAGTTCAATATCCCGCCCAGCAGCGAAACGATCGAGATCAGCGCCAGATAGGGGAAGGTGATCCTGGTGAGATCTACGGCGAGGTCGAACTTCTCAGGCCCGCCGTCGGGAAAGCCGCCAGTCATCGCCCAGACGACGGGCGCGGCGAGCAGGATCATGACGATCGTGAACAACACGAGGAACGGGAACAGCACGGACAGGACCTGCCCGGCGAAGACATAGGCGGCGGCGCGGCCGCTGCCCGGATCGTTCCTGTCCGCTTCCGCCATGGTGCGATTGAACATCGGCACGAACACGGCGGCGAAGGCGCCCTCGGCAAAGAGCGCGCGGAAGAGATTGGGCAGGCGCCAGGCGATCAGGAACGCGTCCGACGCCAGGCCCGCCCCGAGATAGCGAGCGACGGCCATGTCGCGCACCATGCCGAGTATCCGGCTGATGAGCGTCAGGCCGCCGATCGTTCCGGTCGCGCGGATCAGCCCCACAGGGTCGATGCTCCGCCCGGCGATATCACCTCAAGCGTGGCCGACAGGCTGGTCATCCTGCTGCGCGACCTGCGCCTGCATCTGCTGGAGATAGAGGCCGTTGAAGTCGATGGGGTCGAGCACCAGCGGCGCGAAGCCGCCGTCGCGCACCGCATCGGCCAGCACCCGGCGGGCGAAGGGGAAGAGCAAACGCGGCGCTTCCGCGAAAAGAAAGGGATGGATCTGTTCGTCAGAGACATTGCGCACCGCGAACAGGCCGCCATAGGTGAGGTCGGCGGCAAAGGCGGTGCCCTGCGCGGTCTTGGCCTTCACCTCGACCTTCAGCACCACCTCGAACACGTCGTCGCCCGGCTTGTCCGACGCGATGTTGAACTGCACGTCGATCTCGGGCTGATCCTGCCACTGGTAGACGGCGGGCGCATTGGGATTTTCGAACGACAGGTCCTTCACATATTGAAGGATGAGGCCGATCGTGGGCTGGGTGTCCGCGCCATTGGCGAGTGGTTCGTTGGAGGCAGCTTCGTCGGCCATTTCTGTGCTTTCCCTGTCCTGATGCGGCGGGGACCGCGCCGGCCCCGCGAAGTGATAGGCGCGCTTAGCAGCCAATCGGGAAGAGGGCAACGGGTTGGCAGGGGGCCTGTGCGGCAAAAGACCGGAACCGTAGGCGCGGATACAGGTTCTGCTTTATGGAAGCCCGGCTGCGGACCGTGTGGAATTTTCCGTGGGCAGATTTGAAAAACCGCGCCGATGTGCTTATGTAGTCAGGCAAGCACTTTATTGCACAAGGTTGGTTCACGCGTGTACATGATCGTCATCCTCGCCATGGTCGCTGTTTTTCTGGCGCTTCGGCTCTATTCGGTGCTCGGGCGCCGCACCGGGCATGAGCAGCAGCCGGCGCCGTTGCAGCAGCCCGAAGATCGCGCCGCGCCTCCGCGCATATTGCAGCCGCGCGCGCCGCAGGCGATGGGGGCGGAGCGGGCCGACCCTGCCGATGCGCTGATCGTCCCGGCGGCGGAAAGCGGTGTGCGCGCAATCATCGGCGCGGACCGGCATTTCGACGCCAGCCAGTTTCTGGAAGGCGCGCGTTCGGCCTATGGCATGATTCTCGACGCCTTCTGGCAGGGCAAGCGCGATGATCTGCGCTGGCTGTGCGAAGACGATGTCGCCCATTCCTTCGAGCAGGTGATCGCCGAGCGCGAAGAGGCTGGACAGGTGCTGGAAAATCGTCTGGTGCGCATCGACCGCGCGCAGATCGTCGACGCCTCGCTGCGGGGCGGCGTGGCGTCGGTCACGGTGCAGTTCGATGCCGATATCGCGGCGGTCACGCGCGACAGGGACGGCAATGTGATCGCCGGATCGATGACAGATGCCATCACCACCCATGATGTGTGGACCTTCTCGCGCCAGATTGGCCAGTCCGATCCCAACTGGAAGCTGAGCGAAACAGACGAGGCCGCATGATCGCCCCCTCGCGCCGCGAGGCGATGGAACACCGCAGGGTGCGCCGGTCCGGCGCACCTTTTCTTTTGGCGATGAGCCTGCTGCTGTCCGGCTGCGCGAGCGGTATCATTCCCCAATCTTCCGGGGTTGGTCCGGTCGCGCCTGTGCCCTCGACGCCGCGCCCTCCGGTGACGCAGGCACAGCCGCTGCCCGTGGTGGCTGGGGATAATGCGCTTGGCGCCGGGCTCGCGCCGGGGCCTGTGGTTGCCGGGCTGGTCCGCCATAATGAGCGTACGCGCGCGGCATTGACCGCCTTCCGCGTTTCCTGCCCTTCGCTGATGAAGCGCATGGACCAGTCGGGCCTCACGCGCGGGCAGGATTGGGCCAATGCTTGCGCTGCGGCGGCAAGCTGGCCGGAAATCAGCGCGGCGGATTTCTTCTCCCGCTATTTCGAGGCAGTGCAGATAGGCGACGGCAAGGCTTTCGCGACCGGCTATTATGAACCGGAAATCGCCGGATCGCGCGCGCAGGGCGTCGGCTATCAGGTGCCCGTCTATCGCCGTCCGGTCGATTTGATCGATGTGGACCTCGGCCAGTTCAGCGACAGCCTCAAAGGCAAGTCGATCCGTGGCCGGGTCGAGGGACAGAAATTCGTGCCCTATTATGAGCGGGGACAGATCGCCGACGGGGGGCAACTCTCCGGGCGAGGGCTGGAATTGGCCTGGGCGGCCGATCCGGTCGAGTTCTTCTTCCTGCAAGTGCAGGGAAGTGGCCGTCTGCGTATGCCCGATGGATCGATCCTGCGCATCGGCTATGACGGCCAGAATGGGCGCGACTATACCGGCATCGGCAAGCTGATGAAGGATCGCGGACTCATTCAGGCCGGATCGATGCAGGATATCATGAGCTGGCTGCGCGCCCACCCGGCAGAGGGCAGGGCCATCATGAACGAAAACAAGAGCTTCGTCTTCTTCAGGGAACTGACGGGGCCTGGCCCGCTGGGTGCGATGGGCCTGCCGGTGACAGCGAAGGCGAGCGTCGCTGCCGACCCGCGCTATATCCCGCTCGGCGCGCCGGTCCTCTTGTCGCTCGACCGGGCGGAACCTGAAGGCGTGTGGATCGCGCAGGATACCGGCGGCGCGATCAAGGGCGCGAACCGGGTCGATACCTTCTGGGGGGCCGGAGCCGAGGCGCGCGCCATTGCGGGAGGCATGTCCGGCCGGGGCAGCGCGCTGATCCTTGTGCCGATCGGAACCTATGCGCGGCTGGCGGCGGAACATGGCTGGACGACGGCTCAGCCCTGAAGAACGCGAAATCTGGTCCAGATTGGCGCAAACCGTGCACCCGTTGCCGGGGCGTATCCCTATGCCGGAAGCGCTCGCAGTCCCTGCGCCTCAGCCGCCCGAAGCGGCCGGGAAGGCGCGCGCGGCGAAAGGAAAAGCCCCCGCCAAGACGGCACCGGCAAAGCCGGCTCCTGCCCCGCGCGTACCGGTCGCGACGCTGGACGACGCGTGGGAACGGCGGATCGTCAGCGGCCTGATCGCCCCTGAAATGAGCGTTGATCTTCACGGCCATACGCTGGAAATGGCGCATCGCCGCCTGAATCAGGTGCTGGGGCTGGCGGTCGCGCGCGGGGTGAGGGTGCTGCTGGTCGTGACGGGCAATCCCCGCCCGGCGCCCACCAATCCGCATGAACCCCGCATGCGCGGCGCGATCCGGGCCGAGATCGGCGACTGGTTGGCGCTCAGCGGCCATGCCGATGCCATCGCCAGCGTGCGAACCGCCCATCCGCGCCATGGCGGACGTGGCGCGCTTTATGTCATTTTACGTCGTCGCAAATGATGGAATTTCCGGGTCCGAAGCGTCCCGCTGATTCATTTTGTTAACCTCTTTAGGGCTAGAGCGAAACGGAGGGTCATGCGCCAGGCATGGCATAATGTGGGACATCGCGTGGCCTTTAACAGGTTCACATTTTGGCGAACGGCTTTCTCCTATGCCGTGGTCGTCGGTTGCGTCACAGGCGTTCTGGCAGGCGGAAGTCTGCTGCTGACGCATGTCGTTGATCCCGGTCGCGGCAACTTCACCTATTATGCGGCGGGGCTGGGCGCGATCATCGCCCTTGGCACCTATCATATGCTGCGCCGTCACTTCCTGCTGGTCGATCATACCGCTGAAAGACTGCTCGCCGCCGCTCATGGCGATTTGGTGACGCCAGTGCCGAACATGGTGCAGGCGGCCTTGCCCGATCTCGCCCTCGCGATGGAAAGCCTGTTCCATCAGACGCGCACCACTCTGGAAAATGTGCAGTTGCTGGCGATGCAGGATGGGGTGACGGGGCTTGCCAGCCGGTCGAGCTTCTGCTGCCAGGTCGAGTTGTTGCTCGCAGGTCCGGATCAGGGCGGCCCTTCGGCGATGTTTTTCATTGATCTCGACGGGTTCAAGGGCGTCAATGACACGCTCGGCCATGCGGTGGGCGATCATCTTCTGGCGCGGGTGGCCGGGCGCTTGCGTGAAGTGGTGGCGATGCAGCTTGGCGCTGTTTCGGAAGCGGTGATCGGGCGCTATGCTGGAGACGAGTTCACGGTTTTCTTCCCGTATATCCCCCCCGAAAGCTCGGCGATGCGGATCGCCCGCGCGATGCAATATGCGCTGGAGGAGCCGTTCGACATCGGCGGGGCGCAGGTGGAGATCAGCGGGTCCGTAGGCGTTGCCTATTATCCGGAACATGGGGCTTCGCTCGCCGCATTGCTGCGGGCGGCCGACCATGCGATGTATGATGCGAAGCAGAGAGGCCGCGGGCAGGTGCGGCTCTATTCGGACGAGCTTGCGCTGCGTCTCGCCAGCCGTGCGGAGCTGGAGCGCGATTTGCGGCTCGCGATGGAGCGCGATGAGTTTCTGCTGGAGTTCCAGCCGCAGGTCGATTTTTCCGATGGCCGCATCGTCGGTGCGGAAACCTTGATCCGTTGGGAGCATCCGCGCCGGGGTTTGCTGATGCCCGACAGCTTTGTCGGTCTGGCCGAGGAAACCGGCCTTATCGTGGAGCTAGGCGACTGGATCCTTAATCGGGTATGCTACACGGCGGCCCGTTGGGCCAAGGCCGGGATGAGACATCGTTTGTCGATCAATATCTCCCGCCGCGAACTGGCCCAGCCCGATTTCTTCGACCGCCTTAACCGCGCGATGGATCGCCATGCGACCCCGGCGGATATGCTGGAACTCGAACTCACCGAAACGCTGATGATGAAGCTGCGCGGCGATACCTATAAGGCGCTGGTGGAGTTGCGCCGTCGCGGCGTCCAGATAGTGATCGACGATTTCGGCACCGGCTTTTCCAATCTGGCTCAGTTGCGGGATTTGCCGATCGACCGCGTGAAGATCGACCGCAGTCTTGCGCGCGACATTGCCGTTTCGGTCGAGGCGCGGACGATCTGTTCCGCCATTGTCGGGCTGGTGAAGGGATTGGGACTCTCGGTGATCGTCGAGGGCGTGGAGAGCGGCGAGCAGATCGACCTGCTAAGGGCGATGGGCTGCACGGTTTTTCAAGGCTTTCACTTGTCGCGCCCGCTCCGCGAGGCGGTCTATCTGGAGCGGTTTGGCGGGGCGCAGGCGGTAACGGAAGCGCGGGCCTGAAGCCGCGCGAGTGTCAGGCGCCCAGCGCGCGTCGGAGGATCAGCGCGTAAATATCCCGCAACTGATCGAGATCGGCTATGGCGACCGCTTCATCCAGCTTGTGCATCGTCGCATTGCAGAGGCCAAATTCGACCACCGGGCAGAGCGCCGACAGAAACCGCGCGTCGGAGGTGCCGCCGGTCGTGGACAGGTCCGGCGTCAGGCCTGTCACTTGCCCAATGGCGTCGCTTACCAGCATTGACAAGTCGCCCGGCGGCGTCAGGAAAGCCTCGCCGCTGATCTTTGCTTCCAGCCTGCCGCCTTCCGCCTCGACCAGAGCGGTGAGGCGCTCGGTCAGGCTTGCGCCGCTGTGCATGTCGTTGAAACGGATCGAAATGCGCGCCCGCGCCTGCGCCGGGATCACATTGGTCGCCTCATTGCCGACCGAAATATCGGTGATCTCGATATTGCTGGGCTGGAACCAGTCATTGCCTTCATCCAGCGTGATAGCTTCGATGGCCGAGAGGATGCGCACGAGGCGCGGTACCGGGTTGTCGGCAAGATGCGGATAGGCGACATGGCCCTGCGTGCCGTCTACCGTGATCCACATATTGACCGACCCGCGCCGGCCGATCTTTACCATGTCGCCCAGCCGATGGACGGAGGTCGGCTCTCCCACAAGGCAGAGATCAGGGGCGATGCCGCGTTCCTTCATTCGCTCGATGATCGCGCGGGTGCCATGGACGGCTGCGCCTTCCTCGTCGCCGGTGATGAGCAGGCTGATGGTGCCCGGCAGGTCGTGCAGATCATCGAGCGCCGCGATAAAGCTCGCGATGCTGCCCTTCATATCGACCGCGCCCCGGCCATAAAGCAGGTCGCCCCGGATTTCCGGCGCGAAGGCGTCGCTCGACCATCCCTGTCCCGGCGGCACCACGTCGAGGTGCCCGGCAAAGGCGAAATGGCGGCCCGCGCCATTGCGGCGCAGCGCGATCAAATTCTCGACCGGCCCATCGGGCGCTTCGCCGGTGACGAAGCGGTCGATCTCGAACCCTAGTGGCGTCAGCATCGCTTCCAGCGCGTCGAAGACCGCCCCTGTAGCCGGGGTGACGGACGGGCAGGCCATCAACTGGCTGGCAAGGGCGAGGGGCGTTGTCGCTACGGGATCGGGCAGGGTCATGGCGCCCCGATAGCGAATGATTCGCCGAAACGCCAGAGAAGGGGGCAGGGCCTTCCCTCCGATGCGACGGGGCGCGCCACGCCACCGAAAAAGGGCTTTACGCGCAGGCGGGGTTGGGCTTTGGAAGGAACAGCCCTATCGCGAGGAAGCCCCGATGCTGACCGAACTTGAAGCCAATGCGGATCTCGCCGCGCTGGTGCGCTCCATCCCGAATTACCCGCAGCCGGGCATAATCTTCCGCGACGTGTCGACGCTGCTGGTGGACGGCGCGGGTTTTCGCGCCGCGATCGACAGGCTGATCGCGACGCTCGATGCCGATGCGATCGATCTGGTCGCCGGGATAGAGGCGCGCGGCTTCGTCGTCGCGGCGGCGCTCGCTTATGCGCTGGGCAAGGGCAATGTGCTGCTGCGCAAGCCGGGCAAGCTGCCCGGCGAGAGGGTCGGCATCGATTATGCGCTGGAATATGGCCTCGACCGGATAGAGGTGCATGCGGGTGCGGTGTGGCCCGGCGCGCGGGTCTTGCTGGTCGATGATCTGATCGCCACCGGGGGCACGGCGCTCGCCGGGGTCCGCCTGCTGCGCGGGCAGGGCGCGGTGATCGAACAGGCGCGTTTCTTCGTTGACCTTCCTGATCTGGGCGGCGCATCGCGGCTGGCCGCAGCGGGCGTCGAAAGCTACGCCCTGATGGCATTTGGAGGACATTGATCATGCGCATAGCGATCATCACCGGCGTCGAGGAAGAAGCCGATGCCTTTCTGCCGGGTCGGCATGACCGGATCGAGCAGCACGGCTATCTCTCCGTCCGCCATATCGGCCATGGCGGGCATCAGGTGGCGATCAGTTGCTGCGGTGTCGGCAAGGTGAACGCCGCGACCGCCGCGACGCTGCTGGCGACGCTGCATCATGCAGAGCTACTGATGATTATCGGCACGGCGGGAAGGCTCTCAGCCAAGGCCGGCGACTGTTTCCTGATCGAAGAGGCTGTGCAGGGCGACTATGGCGCTCAGAGGCCCGGCGGTTTCGTTCATTACAACGCGGGAAGCTGGCCTATCGGCCCAGCGAGCGTTGAGGCGTTCCGTGCCCATCCGCTGCCCGATATCGGCCTGCCGCATGCTCGGATCGTGACCGGGGATGCCTTTGTCGAATGTCCCGACCACAGCCTGCGTTTGCGGGAGGGGCTGGCGGGCGATCTGGTCGATATGGAGACAGGCGCGCTGGCGCAGGTGGCGCGGCGTCTGGGGCTGCGCTGGGCGGGCATCAAGGCGGTGACGGACGACGCCAATGGCGAGAGCGTAGGCGATTTTCAGGCCAATCTGCTCCGCGCCGCCCGCCGCGCCGCGGAAGCGGCCGAGCGCAGCATTGCGCGCTTATGATGGTTCCCCGACCGCTCTGTGCCGGTTTACGGGAGCGGCGGTGGGCCATAAGGCAGCTTGTCGCATTCGAGAGCGTGAAGGCGGGCCGATTGATTTTGAGTAGGTGATAATACAGAACTACGCGGAAAATCGGGCGAAAGAACACGCGGGTGCCATCACTAAGGGCGGGCGTTGCTTCCCCCTGCGGGTTCGAACGCAACGCGCTCTAATTATAGTCCGGGCCATGCTCATATTGGTCGAGCACCCAATGCTCGGCTTGCGCGCCATCGACCCATTCGATCATCCATGGATGATCGAGCATGGTCTCCACATAGGCGCGGGCGATGCCCTCGACCGGCAGGCTATAGCCCTGAATACGGAATACGACCGGCGCGAACAATATGTCGGCCGCTCCGAATGATCCGAACAGATAAGGCCCTTCCGCGCCAAAGCGGGTGCGCGCCTCTGCCCACAAGGCAGTGATACGGGCGAGATTTTCGAGCACCGCCGCGCTCGGCGTCTGGGCGGGAAAGACCTTGCGCACGTTCATCGGACACGCCTTGCGCAGCGGCACATAGCCGCTGTGCATTTCCGCGGCGATCGACCGGGCGAAGGCACGCGCGGCGCGTTCCTGCGGCCAGAAGCGGCTGTCGCCGGTTGCTTCGTTAAGATAATCGACGATGGCGAGGCTATCCCACACCGGGATATCATCGTCCCACAGCGTCGGGATTTTGCCGTTGGAGACAACGAGGTCGGCCTGCATCCGGCGCTCGGGCCAAGCGTCGTCATACATGGACACGACGGTTTCGCGATAGGGCAGGCCGGATTGCTTCACCGCCAGCCAGCCGCGCAGCGACCAGCTGGAATAGGCCTTGTTGCCGATGATGATGTTCAGCATGGCATTCTCCCTTGGGCTATTTCACGTCCGTCGGCCTGCTTCCACCCTAATCCAGCGCTTCGATGACGGCGGCGCGCAATTCGGCGATCCCCATGCCCTTTTCGGACGAGGTGGCGATGATATCCGGGTGTGCGGCGGGGTGCTGGCGCGCCTCGGCGATGGTGCGCTCGGTCACGGCGGCGAGTTCGCTCGCCTTGATCTTGTCCGCCTTGGTGAGAACGAGGCGATAGCTGACCGCTGCCTCGTCCAGCATCTTCATCACCTCGCGATCGACCTCCTTGATGCCGTGGCGGCTGTCGATCAGCACCAACGTGCGCTTCAACACCGCCCGACCGCGCAGATAATCGTTCACGAGGAAACGCCACTGCTTCACCACATCCTTGGGCGCCTTGGCATAGCCATAGCCCGGCATGTCGACGAGGCGGAAGATCAGCGGATCGCCGATGTCGAAGAAGTTGAGCTCCTGCGTCCGCCCCGGCGTGTTCGAGGTGCGGGCAAGGCCGTTGCGGTTGGTCAGCGCATTGAGCAGCGAGGATTTTCCGACATTGGACCGTCCGGCGAAGGCGACTTCCTTCACCACGGGGTCCGGCAGGAACTTCAGTGACGGCGCGGATCGCAGGAAGGCGACCGGGCCGGCGAAGATACGCCGGGCGGTCTCGATACGTTCGTCCATCTCTTCACGGGAAGGACCGTCGGCCGCCTCGCTCATTTCGTCACGGCCTGCTGCTTGAGCTGCGGATGGCGGCTGTAGAGCCACTTCTGCTGCGCGATAGTCAGCAGGTTGGAGGTGATCCAGTAGATCAGCAGACCCGCCGCGAACGGCGCCATGATGAACATCATCATCCACGGCATGATGGCGAAGATCTGCTTCTGCATCTCGTCCATCGGGGCCGGATTCAGCTTGAACTGCAACCACATGGTGATGCCGAGGATGATCGCCAGCACGCCGATCGCCAGGAAGGCGGGCGGGTTGAAGTCCAGCAGGCCGAACAGGTTGAGCACATGCAGCGGATCGGGTGCGGAAAGATCGTTGATCCATAGCGCGAAAGGCTGATGCCGCATTTCGATGGTGAGTTGCAGCACCTTGTAGAGCGCGAAGAAGATCGGGATTTGCAGGAAGATCGGCAGGCAGCCGGAGAAGGGATTGACCTTTTCCTTACGGTAGAGGTCCATCAGCTCCTGCTGCAACTTCGGCTTGTCGTCCTTGTGGCGGTCCTGCAATTCCTTCATCTTGGGCTGGAGCGCCCGCATCGCCGCCATGGAGGCGAACTGCTTTTGCGCGATCGGGAACATCAGCCCGCGCACAATGAAGGTGAGGCAGATGATCGCCACGCCGAAATTGCCGATCACCGTGAACAGCCAGTGCAGCAGCGCGAAAATCGGCTTTTCGAACCAGTAGAACCAGCCCCAGTCGATCGAGCGATCGAAATTGACGATAGCTTGCTGGCCGTTGACGCCTGCCTGATAGGCCTCAAGCGTCTTCACTTCCTTCGCGCCCACGAACAGGCGGGAGGTGTGGGTGACGGCCTTGCCGGTGGCGAGCAGGGTCGGGTTCAGGCTGAAATCGGTCTGATAGCCCGCATTGGCTCCCTTGGTGCGGAACTGGGCTTCGAACGCCGCATTTTGATCGGGAACGAGGGCGGAAAGCCAATATTTGTCGGTAAAGCCGATCCAGCCGCCGGTGCTGGTAATGGACGCCGGGATTTCGCCCTTGTCGAGATCCTTGTAATCCACGCCATAATTGGCAGCGCCGTTGAAGACGCCCATCGGGCCGATATGGATGGTCCAGGTGTCGGGATCGATAGGCTTTTCGGCGCGGCTGATGAAGCCATAGGGACGCACGCCGACCGTGCCCCGACCCGTGTTGGAAACCTTCTGGGTCGCGGTGATCATGTAATTGTCATCGACGGCCAGCAGGATTTCGAAACGCTGGCCCTGTCCATTGTCCCAGTGCAGCGTCACCGGCGTGGAAGGGGTCAGCCGCTCGCCGTTTGCCTGCCAGAGAGTGTTGCCGTCAGGCGCGGTGAGGCCGTCGCCTGACCAGCCGAAGCCCGCAAAATAGGCTTCCTTCGTGCCGCTCGGCGAGAACAGGACAATGGCGGGAGAATTCTTCTTCACCGTCTCGCGATAGGTGGGGAGGGTTATGTCGTCGATGCGCGCGCCCTTGAGCGCGATGGAGCCGCGCAGGCGCGGCGTTTCGATCGCGATGCGCGGGCTGTCCGCCAGCGCTGCCGCGCGCGGGCGAATCGCTGCTGGCGCGCTCGGGGCGACAGGGGCGCCCGGCGCATTTTGCTGCACCTGCTGCTGCGCGGCCGGTTTCGCGGTGCTGGGGAACAATTTTTCGGCGATATAGGGCCAACCGAACAGAATCAGCGCGGTCAGCAGCATCGCGATTATGACATTCCGCTTGTCGTCCACCGTGGAATTGCTCCCAAACTCATAAGCCCGGCAGGATATGGCCGGACGTTTTCCTCACTCTATCATGGCTGCTCACGGGACAGGATCATGGCCCGATCCGCCCCATGGCTGGCAGCGCAATAGCCGTTTAAGCGCCAGCCAGCTACCCCGAACCGCGCCATATTTTCGCAGCGCCTCAATCGCATATTGCGAGCAACTGGGATGATAGCGGCAAGTGGGGGGCAGGATGCGCGACGGGCCGAGCTGCCAGAAGCGGGCGATCAGGATGAGCATGCGCGCGATCATCGGCTCTTGCTGCCGCCCCGGCCCCGGCCTCTCTTCGGCCCCGAACCAGCCTTGCGCTCGGCATGGCGTCGGTCGCGTTCCAACTCTTTTTCACCCGGAGGGGCGCTCAGGCGGGCAAGAGCCTTGGTCAGTTCCCGGCCCAGCTGCGCATAATCGCGCTCTATGCCTTCGTCCCGGCCGATCAGCACATGGTCGGCGCCTGCTATGCCTGCTTGCGGCAATATGTCACGCGCAAGCGCACGAAAGCGGCGCTTTATCCGGTTACGGACGACAGCGCCGCCAATCTTCTTTGTTACCGTGATGCCCAGACGGATCGCCGGATCGCCATCCTTGCGGTCACGGACAAGCAGTACGAAGCCCGGCATCGGCTGCCGCCGTCCCTTGTTGCAAGCCAGAAAGTCCGTGCGCTTGCGCAGGATGGCGACTGGCTGAAGGGATGGCGGCGTGTTGCCGCCTGTCGCGCTGCCGTCTGTCGAGTCGCTCAGGCGCTCAGGCTCTTGCGGCCACGCGCGCGGCGGGCGCGCAGAACGTTGCGGCCGCCCGGGGTCGCCATGCGGGCGCGGAAACCGTGACGCCGCTTGCGGACCAGGTTGCTCGGCTGAAAGGTGCGCTTCATCGCTCATTCCTCAAAAAATCGAATCTTGCATGACAAAAAGGGGCCGCCCAGCCGGATTTTCCAGCCAGCAGCCGCCAATCGAAGGTCGCCGATACGGAGTCGCGGGCGAAAAGTCAATGCGCGCCGCAACTCCTCCTTCTTTTAGCGACGATCCTTCAATTTTACGCCGGGCGCCAGCTCGTTATCGGCGATCGTGACCGGATCGTCGGTCCAGTTGGCGACAAAAGTGCTTTGCCGCACCAGCCCCGGCACGAAGGAGGCGCGGTTGTTGCGGACGATGAGCTGCGCGCTGCTATGGTCGCGCCCTTCCGGCGCCACGGTGATGAAGGCGCTGTGATTTTCCTTGTCCCGGCCTTGCAGCATGATGTTGCCTGCGATGAGGCCGCTGGCGCCGTTGGACAGGTCGATCATATAATTGGTGAGGTGGCCCTTGCTGTCGTCGAAGCTGTTGTCGGTTATGTCGACGCGGGCTGCGCGGGTCTTCAGATAATGGCCCCCCGCGCCGGTATCGAAGCGGGAGCGGGTGACGATCAGGCGGCCATAATGGCCGGTGTAGATGCTATGCGCGCAGGCCAGATCGCGGTCGCAGCGGCCCAGACGGCGGAAGGTGGTGTGATCGATGCGGATCGTCCCTTCCATGTCGTCATGGGTCAATATGCCTTCCTCGCTGTTTTCGAACAGACTGCCGGTGACGGTGAGATCGCCATGCTCCAGCCGGATGCCGGAGCCGTTGCCGTCCTCCACCCGCATGTTGCGGAAGGTGAGGCCTTCGATGGTCGCCGCGCGCCCGCGCAGCACCAGCGCGGCCTTGCCCTCGCAAATCTCGCTGTCGAAAATGGCGGTTCCCGGCTGGGCCGCGCGATAGATGATCGCGCCTGCTTCCTGAATCGCGCATTGGCGATAGGTGCCCGGCGCGATGAGGATGGTGCCTTCGCGGCCGCCTATGGCCCCCACGGCATCTGCAAGGCTGCTGAAATGCTTCCCGGTTTCCGCAACCGTGAAGGGCGCGCCGGACTGAGCAACGGCGCCGCTCGCCGCCAGCAGGGTGAGGAAGGCGCCGCCAAGCCGCGCCGGGAGGAGGAGGTTTCGCATGGATAGCAGGCATAATCGCATCGCGGGCCAAATGCTATCCCGCCTTTTGCGTGCGCGCGAAACGGTTTCAGAGTGGCACAGTTTCTCTTCCGCAAACCTCGAACGCCGCCGCCCCGGCCGGAGCGGCGACGCGCTTCCATTCAGTCGAGATTGGGGCGCAGCCAGCGCTCCGCCGTGGCGATGTCCACGCTGCGGCGCCGGGCATAATCTTCCAGCTGATCGCGGCCGATCCGCGCCACGCCGAAATATTCGCTCTGCGGGTGGCCGAAGTAGAAGCCGCTCACCGCTGCCGTCGGCAACATCGCGAAGCTGTCCGTCAACGTGATGCCGGCCGCCTCGACCGCGCCCAGCATGTCGAACAGGATCGGTTTCTCGCTGTGGTCGGGGCAGGCGGGGTAGCCCGGCGCCGGACGGATGCCGCGATATTGCTCCTTGATCAGCGCCTCGTTGGTCAGCTGCTCGTCGGGCGCATAGCCCCAGAGGGTGGTGCGCACATGATGGTGCAGGCGTTCGGCAAAGGCTTCGGCCAGACGGTCGGCCAGCGCCTTCAGCAGGATGTCGTTATAATCGTCATGACTTGCCTTGAAGCGGGCGAGATGCTCCTCGATGCCATGGCCCGCCGTCACCGCGAAGCCGCCGATCCAGTCGTCCTCGGGCGTGATGAAGTCGGCGAGGCACATATTGGCGCGGCCCTCCCGCTTGGCGATCTGCTGGCGCAGGAAGGGCATGCGCACTTCACCCTTATCGGTCTGGATCAGCACGTCGTCGCCCTCGCGGCGGCAGGGCCAGAGCGCGGCGACGCCGCTCGCGGTCAGCCATTTCTCGGCGATGATGGTGTCGAGCATCGCCTGCGCATCCTTGAAGAGGTTGCGCGCGCTCTCTCCGACGATCGCATCGTCGAGGATCGCGGGGTAATTGCCCGCCAGTTCCCAGGCGCGGAAGAAAGGCGTCCAGTCGATATAATCGCGCAGGTCGGCCAGATCCCAGTCGGGATAGATGTGGATGCCGGGTTGGGCCGGGGCGGCGGGCTTGAGCGCCGGGTCGATCACGAAGCCGTTGGCGCGGGCATCCTCGATGGAGATGAGCGCGCTGTGCCCCTTATTGGCGCGGGCCTCGCGGATATGTTCATAATCCCCCGCCGTCTGGCTGACGAACCCGTCCTTCTGGGTGTCGCTGACCAGCGCCGTCGCCACGCCCACCGCGCGGCTGGCGTCGAGCACATGGACAACCGGCCCTTCATAAGCGGGGTCGATGCGCAGCGCGGTGTGGACCCTGGATGTCGTGGCGCCGCCGATCAGCAGCGGCAGGTTAAGACCCGCGCGCTGCATTTCCTCGGCCACCGTCACCATCTCGTCGAGCGAGGGGGTGATGAGGCCGGACAGGCCGATCATGTCCGCCTGATTTTCATTGGCGGCCTTCAATATCTCGGCCCAGGGCACCATAACGCCGAGGTCGATCACCTCGAAACCGTTGCACTGGAGCACGACTCCGACAATATTCTTGCCGATATCGTGTACGTCGCCCTTCACGGTCGCCATCACGATCCGGCCCTTGCCCTTGGAATTCTCGTCCTTCTCCGCCTCGATGAAGGGGAAGAGGTGAGCGACGGCCTGCTTCATCACGCGGGCGGACTTGACGACTTGCGGCAGGAACATCTTGCCCGCGCCGAACAGGTCGCCGACGACATTCATTCCCTGCATCAGCGGGCCTTCGATCACCTCGATCGGGCGTCCGCCCCGCGCCGCGATTTCGAGGCGCATTTCCTCGGTGTCGGCGACGACATGGGCGTCGATGCCTTTGACCAGCGCATGTTCCAGCCGCTTGATGACCGGCCAGCCGCGCCATTCCTCGGCGGCCTTTTCAGCAGCGGGGTCCTTGCCCTTGAACTTCTCGGCCAGCTCCACCAGCCGCTCTCCCGCGCCCGGATCGCTGTTGAGGATCACATCCTCGCACGCCTTGCGCAGGTCCGGGTCGATGGTGTCATAGACGTCGAGCTGCCCCGCATTGACGATGGCCATGTCCATGCCCGCCGGTATCGCGTGATAGAGGAACACCGAGTGCATCGCGCGGCGCACCGTCTCATTGCCGCGAAAGCTGAAGGAGAGGTTGGAAAGGCCGCCCGAAATATGCACATGCGGGCAACGGCGCTTGATCTCCCGCGTCGCCTCAATGAAGTCGACCGCATAATTGTCATGATCCTCGATGCCGGTCGCGACCGCGAACACATTGGGGTCGAAGATGATGTCCTCGGGCGGAAAGCCGATTTCCATCAGCAGCGTGTAGGCGCGCTCGCAAATCTCGACCTTGCGCGCCTGCGTGTCGGCCTGTCCGACCTCGTCGAACGCCATCACCACCACGGCGGCGCCATAGGCCATGCATTTGCGCGCCTGCTCCAGAAACTGCTCGATGCCTTCCTTCATGCTGATCGAATTGACGATCGGCTTGCCGGACACGCATTTTAGGCCCGCCTCTATGATGCTCCATTTGGAGCTGTCGATCATCACCGGCACGCGGGAGATGTCGGGTTCGGCGGTGATAAGCTTCAGGAACTGGACCATCGCCGCTTCGGAATCGAGCAAGCCCTCGTCCATGTTCACATCGACGATCTGCGCGCCGTTCTCGACTTGCTGCCGGGCGATCTCCACCGCCGCGGCATAGTCGCCCGCCATGATGAGCTTCTTGAACTTGGCCGAGCCAGTGATGTTGGTGCGCTCGCCAATATTGATGAAGGTGGCGGAGGATTGGGTGGAGGTCATGTCAGCTTCCTGATGAAATGCTATCGGCGATCGGGCGGGCAAGGACGAGGTCGTCGCAAATCTGCCCGCCGACGTTGAACTGGCGCGTGGCGATATCGGCAAACCCCTGCTTGCGGTAAAAGGCGATGGCGCGGTCATTGCCCGCATAGACGCCGAGGATGAGGCGCTTGGCCTGGCGTGCGGTGGCCGCATCGAGCGCTGCCTGCATCAGCGCGGCGCCCAGCCCGCCGCCATGAAAGCGGGAGAGGGTGTAGATGCGTTTCAGCTCGGCATCGCCTTCCTGCGCGCCGGGCAGGTCCGGCTCGGTCAGCAGCGCATAGCCGATGGGAGCGCCGCCCGGTTCGATCTCTGCGAGCCACGCCCGCGCGCCCTTGGCAAGATAGGCGCGATAGCTCTCCGCGCTGTTGGCGCGCAGGCAATGGGCGGTGATCGCCTCTCCGCCGATCACCTCAGCAAAGCTTTCGAGAAAGCTCGCCGCGCCAATGAGGGAAAGGCGCTCGGCGTCGCCCGGTCCCGCTTCGCGCAGCCGCCATGAAAAGGGCGCGCCCATCCTGTCAGGCCGCGATGGTCATCGGGTCGAGACCGGCGAGGCGGGTCATCACCGGCACTTGCGGGATCGGGCGCGGAGGCGCGCTTGCTACCGCCTTCGCGATGGCGGCGATATGGGCGGGCGTGGTGCCGCAGCAGCCGCCGACCATGTTCACCAGCTTCTCCTCGGTCCACACCTTGATGAGCTCGCCTGTGCGCTCGGGCAGCTCGTCATATTGGCCAAGCTCGTTGGGCAGGCCCGCATTGGGATAGGCGAGGATCAGCGTGTCGGCGATCTTTGAGAGTTCGCTGAGATAGGGGCGCAGCTTGTCCGCCCCGAACGCGCAATTGACGCCGATGGTGAGCGGCTTCAGATGCCGCAGCGAATACCAGAAGGCCGCGATGGTATGGCCGGACAGGTTCCGCCCGGACATGTCGGTTATCGTGAAGCTCATCATCAGCGGGACCTTGCGGCCTGCCGCCGCTTCCGCCTCGCGAGCGGCCATGCCCGCCGCCTTGGCGTTGAGCGTGTCGAAGCAGGTTTCGACGAGCAGGAAATCGACGCCGCCTTCGATCAGCGCGGCGCACTGCTCGCGATATTGCTCCTTCAGCGTGTCATAGTCGATCTCGCGATAAGCGGGGTCGTTGACGTCCGGGCTGATCGAGAGCGTCTTGTTGGTGGGGCCGATGGACCCGGCGACGAAGCGGCGCACGCCGTCCTTCGCCTCGGCCTCGTCGCATGCCTCCCGCGCGAGGCGGGCGGCGGCGAGGTTCAACTCCCACACCAGATGTTCGGCGCCGTAATCGGCCATGGCGATGCGCGTGCTGGAAAAGCTGTTGGTCTCGATCATGTCCGCGCCCGCGTCGAGATAGGCGCTGTGGATCGCCTTCACAATGTCGGGACGGGTGAGGCACAGCAGGTCGTTATTGCCCTTCTGGTCCTTTTCGAGATCGAGATCGCCGCGATAATCGGCCTCGGTCAGCCCATATTTCTGGATCGACGTGCCATAGCCGCCGTCGAAGATCAGGATGCGTTCCGCCGCGCGCTGGCGCAGCAGGGTTTCGGCGTCTTGTCCGCTCATGCCTTTTTCTCCTGCGCGCGCAGGCCGAGCAGATGGCAGATCGCATAGCTCAGCTCAGCCCGGTTGAGCGTGTAGAAATGGAAACCGCGCACACCGCCCGCATAGAGCTTGCGGCACAGTTCGGCGGTCAGCGTCGCCGCCACCAGCGATCGCGCGCCCGGTTGATCGTCGAGGCCGGTGAGCAGATGCTCCATCCAGCCGGGGATATCGGTGTTGCACATCGCGGCCATTTTCTTCACGCCCGAAAAATTCGTGACGGGCATGATGCCGGGCAGGATTTCCGCCTCGATCCCCGCCGCGCGCGCCTTATCGATGAAGCGGAAATAGGTTTCCGGCGCGAAAAAGAATTGCGTGATCGCCCGGCTCGCGCCCGCGTCGATCTTGCGCTTCAGATTGTCGAGATCGGCCTCGGCGCTGATGGCATCGGGATGCACCTCGGGATAGGCGGCGACCGAAATCTCGAAATCATGCAGTGACTTCAGGCCCGCGACCAGCTCGGCCGCATTGGCATAGCCTTGCGGATGCGGCACGAAACGTCCGCCCTGCTCGGGCGGGTCGCCGCGCAGCGCGACGATGTGGCGGATGCCCGCTTCCCAATAGGCATGGGCGACCTCGGCGATTTCTTCCTTGCTGGCGCCTACGCAGGTGAGGTGGGCGGCGGCCGGGGTGGAGGTTTCGCGCGCGATGCGGGCGACCGTATTATGGGTGCGCTCGCGCGTCGATCCGCCCGCGCCATAGGTCACGGAAACGAAGCGCGGCCCCAGCGGCAGCAGCGCGTCGATACTGTGCCAGAGCTGTTCCTCGATCTTCTGCGTCTTGGGCGGGAAGAATTCGAAGCTGACCTCGCAATCCCCGATCATGTCCGCATAGAGCGGCGTTTCGACGTCCCGCAGGCTGTCGCTGCTTTGCACATTCATAGGCTTTTCCGTTCTCTGATCGGCTGGACCTTCGCGGCTTTGCGGCGGCCGAGCCATAATTTCACTGTCAATTCCGTGCCGGGCAGGCTCTTCGTCGCCTCCAGCTCCATATCGGCGGCGGCGAACCAGCCGCGCATCTGCTCGTCCGAAAAGCCGAGCCGCTCATGCTGGTCACGGCTGCGCAGTTCCTCGCGATCATGCGGGGCGAAGTCGACCACCAGCATCCGGCCATGGTCGGAGAGCGTGCGGGCGCCTTCCGCGATCACCTGTTCGGGCACCGGGCTATAGTGCAGGATCTGGTGCGCGGTGACGAGATCGGCGCTGCCGTCTTCCAGCGGCAGGTCGCAGAAATCGCCGAGCAGCAGGTCGTAGCGATCGGCATTGTCCTCCGGCAGCTTGGAGCGGGCGAGCCGCAGCATGTCGGGGCTGCGGTCGATCGCGCTCACCCGCTCGGCCTGCGTGCCGAACAGTTCGATCATGCGGCCGGTGCCGGTGCCCAGATCGAGCAGATGGCCTATCTTCCCGGCGCCGAGCAGCGCGGCCATCGCCTGCTCCACCTCCGCCTCCGGCACATGGAGGGAGCGGATCGCATCCCATTCCTCGGCATGGCGGGCGAAATAATCGTCGGCCGCCCGCACCCTGTCGGCGCGGATCGCGGCGAGGCGGGCAAGGTCGGCGCGCAGCCACAGGCCCTCGCTTTCCGACCCGGACATCGCATCGAACAGCGGCAGCAACTGCTTGCAGGCGGGCGAGGAACCGATGCGCAGGAACACCCAATTGCCTTCCTTGCGCCGGTCGATAAGGCCCGCCTCCGCCATGATCTTCACATGGCGGGAGACGCGCGGCTGGCTTTGCGCCACGGCCTGCGCCAGTTCGCCCACGGACAATTCCATCGTGCCGAGCAGGTGCATGATGCGCATGCGGGTCGGATCGGCGAGCGCCCGGAAAATGTCCAGCAATTCGGTCATGACGTTCATATAAAGAATTCTTTATATGGGGTCAATATCGATGAGGGGAATATTCCTCGCCATCTCCGTCCCTGCCACGCGAGGCGGGACTCGCCGGATTCCATGGACTTTTGTGCGCGCGACCGGGCCTCTTTCGCACATCAGCGGCTTGCCTTCCATCGCCTGAGACGGTAGAAAACGCGGCGCAGGCTTATTGGGGCAAGCATTTCTCCTGGGGTAGTCTGCATCTTATGGTATCAGAAAACAGGGGTTTGCTCATGACCAAGACTCTCGCACTTTCGCTCGTTCTCGCTGCATCGCTCGGCCTGGCCGCCTGCTCGAAGCAGGAAGCGTCGAACACCTCCAATGCCGTCGCCAACACGACCGACAATGCGATCGAGGCTGCCGACAACGCGATGGATGCGGCGATGAACGCTACCGCCAATGTTGCGAACGGTGCTGGCAATGCGGCGCATAACGTCGCCAACAGCCTGTAATTTCGCGATATATTTCTTTTCGGGAAGAGGGGGTGCGGCCGGGCTGGTCCATCCCCTTTTCTTTTGTCCGGCCCGTTCGGAAGGGAGGCTATAAGATGCGATGGATAGTCACCGCTATGGCAGCGCTTGGCCTGGCGGGCTGCGGCGCTTCCGATGAGGAGCGGGATGTCGGCGGCGTCACTGTGGGCGAGGCGAGGGCGCTCAACGAAGCAGCGTCGATGCTTGACCAGCGGGCCGACAATGCCCGCGCAGCGCTGGATATCCAGCCCGATGCGGCGCAGCGCTGAATTTCGCGCTCCGCAGGGCGGCGCATACGCCCCCGCGCAAAAGCAAACCGCACGGATAAGTCCTTGAATTCGAGGGAAGCGAGGATGCGCTTCCCTTTTTCATTTCCGCCTGCCTGAAAAATGGGCACTGGCGGCGCCCTGCCCAAATTTGAGGCGCAACGAAAACTCTTCCCTGCCAGAGAAGCGCGGAAATGCCTGTTTTTCGAAACTGGCATGTCCCTTGCGTTTATCCCTTCGCACACCAGCCAAGGGGGTAGCATGAAACTGATCATGGCAATCATCAAGCCGTTCAAACTGGACGATGTGCGCGAGGCATTGTCCTCCATCGGCGTCGCCGGAATGACGGTGAGCGAGGCCAAGGGGTTCGGTCGGCAAAAGGGGCAGACCGAGATTTATCGCGGAGCCGAATACAGCACCAACATGGTGCCCAAGATCAAGATCGAGGTGGTCTGCGACGATGATCTGGCTCTCCATGTAATCGAAGCCGTGCAGCAGGCCGCGCACAGCGGCGCCATCGGCGACGGCAAGATTTTCGTGCTCGATGTCGGGCAGGCCATCCGTATCCGCACTGGCGAAACCGGCGAAACGGCGCTGTGATGAAAGGGGGAATGATGACCATTTCGAAGAAACTTTGCGCAACGGTGGCCGCCCTCGGTGCCGCGTTCGCTGTCTCCATGCCGGTCTGGGCACAGGAAGGAGCCGCCGCTGCCGCGCCGGTGCCCGATCCGGGCAATAATGCGTGGATGATGATGTCCACCATCCTCGTCTTTCTGATGATCCTGCCGGGGCTGGCGCTGTTTTATGGCGGTCTCACCCGCTCGAAGAACATGCTCTCCACCATGACGCAAATCGGCGCGGCGAGCGCCCTCGCGATGATCATCTGGGTGGTCTGGGGCTATGGCACCGCCTTTGGGCCGGAGGGCAACAAGTTCATCGCCTGGGGCAAATATTTCCTCGCAGGGGTCACGCCGGACAGCACGGCGGCGACGTTCAGCGATGCGGTGATCTCTGAATATGTCTTTATCTGCTTCCAGATGACTTTTGCCGCGATCACCATTTCGCTGGTCATCGGTTCGGTGGTCGAACGCATGAAGTTCGCCGCGCTGATGGTGTTCGCGCCAATCTGGCTCACCATCGTCTATTTCCCGATCGCCCATATGGTCTGGGCGGGTGGCGGCCTGTTCTTCGACATGGGCGCGCTCGATTTCGCGGGCGGTACCGTGGTCCACATCAATGCGGGCGTCTCCGCGCTGGTGGCCTGCATCCTGCTCGGCAAGCGCAAAGGCTATCCGCGGGAGCCGATGCCGCCGCACAGCCTGACGCTGACCTTCGTCGGCACCGGACTCCTCTGGGCGGGCTGGTTCGGGTTCAATGCCGGTTCGGCTCTCGAAGCCAACGGCTCGGCGGCCCTTGCGATGATCAACACCTTCGTCGCCACCGCCTCGGGCGCCCTCGCGTGGATGGCTGTCGAGAAGATCGTCGGCCACAAGCCTTCGGCGCTCGGCTTTTGTTCCGGCGTGATTGCGGGCCTTGTCGCGGTGACCCCGGCGGCGGGCAACTCCGGTCCGTTCGGCGCCATCCTGCTGGGCGCTGTCGCCTCGATCATCTGCTTCATCGCGGTTTCGAAGCTCAAGCCCGCCCTCGGTTATGACGACTC
>CAYLKZ010000003.1:83088-86228 GCA_964384275.1 uncultured Sphingobium sp.
TCATCTGCTTCATCGCGGTTTCGAAGCTCAAGCCCGCCCTCGGTTATGACGACTCGCTCGATGCCTTCGGCATACACGGCGTCGGCGGCATCGTCGGGGCGATCGGCACCGGCATCGTCTATGCGCCGAGCCTCGGCGGCCCCGGCGCGGCGGACTTCGCCATCGGCGGCCAGCTCGTCACCCAGATCCTCGCGGTCCTCGCCACGATCATCTGGTCGAGCATCGGCACCGTCATCGCGATCTTCATCGCCAAGGCGCTGACCGGCCTGCGGGTCAGCCCCGAAGTCGAGCAGGAAGGTCTCGACCTCGGCGAACATGGCGAGCGCGCCTACAACTGATCGAATTCGGGGCAGGGCCGACCGACAGGAAGCAGGCCCTGCTCCTCACGATGTTCCTCCTGCGAACACACCTTGGGCCGATGCAGCGATGTATCGGCCCATTTTTTTTGGGCTTGGCAGGAGCGGTGCGCCAAAAGAAAAGGCAGCCCGCCTTGTTCCGTTCTCATTCGGGCGGAGAGGGGCCTCAGCCGTTTTCGGCGGCCAGCGCGTCCATGATCTGCCGCACCGGCGCGAGGTCGTAGCCCGCCTGCGCGGCGGTCGCGGCCAGCCCGTCGGGCGCGTCCCCGGCGCGGGCGCGGGCCAGCGCCCAGAGCAGGGTCGAGCGCGTGCCGGAGCGGCAATAGGCGAGCAGCTTGTCGTCGCCCGCCGCCGCGAGCGCCTGATCCATGCCGTCGAGCTGCCAGGGGGCAAAGCCGCTATGCGTCACCGGCACGCTGGCATAGCCGATCCCCGCCGCCTGCGCCGCTGCCTCGATCGCGGGGCCGTTGACCTGTCCCGGCTCTTCGTCGTCGGGCCGGTTGTTTACGATGAAGCGGATGCCGAGCGCCCTGGCCTGTTCGACATCGGCGATGCTGATCTGGGGGGAAACGAAAATGCTGTCGGTAAGCTGGCGAAACATGAAGGGGCTTCCTTGCGCGAAAACTGGGTTGCGACCTGCATAGAGCGTTTTTCCGTCGATTGGAAAGCGCCGCAATGCGGAAAATGCGTGTTCCCTCAGACCTCGTCCGGCAGCGGGGAGCGCGCCGTTTCCTGCTCGCTCGCCTGCCGCGCCCACATCTGCGCATAGATGCCGCCGCGAGCGAGCAGTTCGCCATGGCTGCCCTGTTCGGCGATGCGCCCGGCTTCCAGCACGATGATCTCGTCGGCGTCCACCACGGTCGAGAGTCGATGCGCGACGATAATCGTCGTGCGCCGACGCGCCATCTCGCGCAGCACCGACTGGATCGAGGCCTCGGTGCGGCTGTCGAGCGCGCTAGTCGCCTCGTCCAGAATCAGGATCGGCGGATCCTTCAGCAGGGTGCGGGCGATTGCCACGCGCTGTTTCTCGCCGCCTGACAGTTTCAGCCCGCGTTCGCCCACCCGCGTTTCATAGCCCTGCGGCAGCGAGGCGATGAAATCATGGATGGAGGCGCCCCGCGCGGCGGCCTCTATCTCGGCCTGACTCGCACCTTCGCGGCCGTAGGCGATGTTGTAGCCGATGGTCTCATTGAACAGCACCATGTCCTGCGGCACGATGCCGATGGCGGAGCGCAGGCTGTGCTGCGAGACCTTGGCGATGTCCTGCCCGTCGATGGCGATGCGCCCCGCCTGCATGTCGTAGAAGCGGAAGAGCAGCCGCGCGATGGTCGATTTGCCCGCGCCGGTCGGGCCGACGATCGCCAGCGTCCTGCCCGCGGGAATGGTGAAGCCGACGCCGTGAAGGATTTCGCGGTCCGCATTATAGCCGAAGCGCACATCCTCGAACCGCACCTCGCCCGCCTCTATGCGAAGCGGCGGGGCATGGGCGATATCGGTGATTTCGGTGGGCGTATCGATCAGGCGGAACATCGCCTCCATGTCGATCGCGCCCTGCCGGATCGTGCGATAAACCATGCCAAGCATGTCGAGCGGGCGGAAGAGCTGGGCGAGCAGCGTGTTGACCAGCACCACGTCGCCGGTCGTGAACTGCCCCCGGCTCCAGCCCCAGACGGTATAGCCCATCGTGCCCGCCATCATCAGATTGGTGATGAGCGACTGACCGATATTAAGCGCGGCGAGGCTGTTTTCCGATTTCACCGCCGCATGGGCGTAGCTTTGCATTGCCTGGCTGTAGCGGCGGGCCTCGCGATCCTCGGCGCCAAAATATTTGACCGTCTCGAAATTCAGCAGGCTGTCGACCGCGTGGGCGACAGCATGGGTATCGAGATCGACCATGTTGCGGCGCAGATCGTCGCGCCATTGGGTGACGGTGCGGGTGAACCAGATATAGAGCGCCACCATCGCCACAGTCGCGGTGACGAGCCCCCAGCCGAATTTCAGGAAGAAGATGACGCAGACGGCGGTCAGCTCGATGACGGTCGGCGCGATGTTGAACAGCAGGAAATAGAGCATCGTGTCGATGCTTTTGGTGCCGCGCTCGATGACCTTGGTGACGCCGCCGGTTTTGCGGTCGAGATGGAACCGCAGCGACAGGCGGTGCAATTGCACGAACACATGCTCGGCCAGCCGCCGCGTCGCTTCCTGCCCGACCCGCTCGAACGCCATGTTGCGCAGATTGTCGAACAATATGCCGCCGAAGCGCGCGCCCGCATAGGCGATGACGAGCGCGACGGCGAGCGCGACCTGCGCCTCCATGCCCGGCACCATATGGTCGATCGCGCCTTTGTAGGCGAAGGGCATGATGAGGGTGATCGCCTTGGCGATGACGATGAGGATCAGCGCCAGCACTACCTGCCTGCGCAGTGCGGGGGCGTCGGCGGGCCATAAATAAGGCAGGAAGCGCCGCAAGGTCGCGCCCAGCGGAGGTATGGGCTGGGTGGAGGAGGATGTATCGGGAGGCATTGGGGGCGATGTAGGCCCTAAAGGCGCCGGTGCCAAGATGGCTGTCTGTCAGGAGCTTTGTTTGTCCGGACTGGACTGTCCGGCGCTGCAGTGATTTTCCGAAGAGGGTGCCAGGAGGTCATTCGCCCGGATCGTATATGGCTGCTGTGGGGTTCACCATATGCGATCCGGGCAGGTCAGCCGAAAAAGCCGACCCGGCGAATCGCGATCCGAAGTGGGACCGGACCGCGTCTTCGCGGGCCGATGGTTGACACGTCGCCC
>CAYLKZ010000003.1:86328-97325 GCA_964384275.1 uncultured Sphingobium sp.
GATCCGAAGTGGGACCGGACCGCGTCTTCGCGGGCCGATGGTTGACACGTCGCCCTGTGAGTTTCAAGGGGACTAAACAATTAAAATCAAATAATAATTTTCTATCGCAAATTGGGGCCTTCCCCTATGGAAAGGCCCCTTTGGAAGGTTAATCGCGCAACAGATCGTTGATCGCAGTCTTCGCGCGGGTCTGCGCATCGACGCGCTTCACGATTACCGCGCAGGCGAGATTGGGGCCGGGCGTGCCGTCGGGCAGCGGCTTGCCGGGCAGGCTGCCGGGCACCACCACCGCATAAGGCGGCACTTCGCCGATGAAGATTTCGCCGGTCGTGCGATCGATGATCTTCGTGCTGGCGCCAAGGAACACGCCCATCGAGAGCACCGCGCCGGTGCCGACGCGCACGCCCTCGACCACTTCGGAACGGGCGCCGATGAAGCAATTATCCTCGATGATGACCGGATCGGCCTGAAGCGGCTCCAGCACGCCGCCGATGCCGACGCCGCCGGACAGGTGGACATTCTTGCCGATCTGCGCGCAGCTGCCCACGGTCGCCCAGGTGTCGACCATCGTGCCTTCGTCGACATAGGCGCCGATGTTGATGAAGCTCGGCATCAGCACGACATTCTTGCCGACGAAAGATCCGGCGCGGGCGAAGGCGCCCGGCACCGCGCGGAAACCGGCATCCCGAAACCACGCCTCGTCACGGCCCTGGAACTTGCTCGGCACCTTGTCCCACCAGGCGCCGCCCGCAGGGCCGCCCGCGATGATCGCATTGTCGTTAAGGCGGAAGGACAGTAGCACCGCCTTCTTCAGCCACTGGTTGACCTGCCAGCCATTGCCGGTCGGCTCCGCGACGCGGGCCTTGCCGCTGTCGAGCAGCGCCAGCGCGTTCGTCACCGCATCGCGCACTTCGCCCTGCGTGCCGGTGTTGATGTCGGCGCGGCCTTCCCATGCGGCGTCGATGGTGGCGATCAGGCTGCTGTGGTCGGTCATGCTCATGCTCCCAATAGATGCTGGAGAAACGGCGTCAGATGCTCCGTTTCGAAGTCGATGAAATCCGGATGGGCGTCGACATGCCCGCTTTCCGACCCGTTGTTGAGCCAGACGGTGGACATGCCCAGCGCCTTGGCGGGCTTCAGATTGCGGGCCATATCCTCGAAGAAGGCGGCGCGTGCAAGGTCAATCCCGTGGGTGTCGCGCAGCTGCGCATAGCCATGCGGATCGGGCTTGGGCCGGTATCCGGTCGCGTGGATATCGTGGATCAGCTCGAAATGGCTGGCGAGGCCGAGCCGGTCCAGCACGCGGCGGGCATAGGGTTCGTCGCCATTGGTGAAGACCATCTTGCGACCGGGGAGCGTCTCGATCAGCGCGACGAGATCGGCATCGAAGCACAGGGCGCCAAGGTCGATATCATGCACGAAATCGAGGAAATGATGCGGATCGACGCCATGATGATGCATCAGCCCGGCGAGCGTCGTGCCATGGTCGCGGAAATAGCGCTTCTGGATCACCCGCGCATCCGTCGCGTCGATCCCTAACAACTGGGCGATATAGGCGCCCATGCGCACATCCATCAGGCCGAACAGGTCGCAATCCGCCGGATATAGCGTGTTGTCGAGGTCGAATATCCAGCAATCGACATGGCCGAGGCCCGCCCGCGCAAGGCCCGAAGAGGTAAGGGACTGCGTCATTTGAGGCAGCGGTCCAGGCCTTGTTGCTGGACGATCGGTATCCGGCGGGCGATGGTATTGCCATAGCGGCGGGTGAAACCTGCGGGGGTGATCGCCTCGCGCTTCTTGGGCAGCGGCAGCACGGCGGCGATGCGCGCGGCCTCCTGCCGGGTGAGGCTGCTCGCATCCTTGCCGAAATAGCGCATCGCGCCCGCATTGGCGCCATAGGTGCCGATGCCGGTTTCCGCGACGTTGAGATAGACCTCCATGATCCGCCGCTTGCCCCAGATCGCCTCGATCAGCACGGTGAACCAGGCCTCCAGCCCCTTGCGGAAATAGCCACCATTTTGCCAGAGAAACACGTTTTTCGCGGTCTGCTGGCTGATGGTCGAACCACCTCTGATCCGCCCGCCGCGCTCATTATGCCGGATCGCCTTTTCGATGGCCTGCGTGTCGAAGCCGTGATGAAGGCAGAATTTGCCATCCTCCGCCGCAATCGCCGCGCGCGCCATGTCGGGGTCCATCTCCGAAAGGCTCATCCAGTCCTTGGTGATGCCGTTCCTGTCGAACAGCATGGTGAGCGTGACCGGCGGCGGCACGAAGCGATAGAGCGCCACCATCGCGACCGAAAGCAGGAGGAAGCCGCCGACGATCCGCACCGGCCAGCGCAGCCAGTGAAGCACGGTCGCCATCCCTCCCGACAGGCGGGGGGAAGGGGAGGAGCGGGCGGGTCTGGTTCTCGCGGCTTTCTGCTTGGTGGCCATGATCGGGTGATAGCGGGGGGAAGGGAACGGCGGAAGCGGGAATCAGAGGCCCGCGGCGGTGCGCAGCGCCTTGAGGTCCGCTTCCGGCCGGGCGCCATAATGAGAAATCACCTCGGCGGCGGCGAGCGCGCCCAGCCGCAGGCAATGCTCGATCGGCTTGCCCTCGACATGCGCGGCGAGGAAGCCAGCGGCGAAGAGGTCTCCAGCGCCGGTGGTGTCGATCACCTGCGCGACGGGGGCGGCGTCGACCGCATGGCGGACGCCCTCGGCAACCGCGACGGCGCCCTGTTCGCTGCGCGTCGACACCAGCAGCGGCACTTTGGGCGCGATCGCCGCGACCGCTTCGTCAAAACCGTCGATGCGGGTCAGCGCCTGAATCTCCGCCTCGTTGGAGAAGAGGATGTCGATCAGCCCCTGATCGATCAGCGCCATGAAATCGTCGCGATGCCGGTCGATCACGAAACCGTCGGACAGGGTGAAGGCGATCTTGCGCCCTGCTTCGCGCGCGATGGCGATGGCGTCGCGCATCGCCGCGCGCGGTTCGTCCGGATCCCAGAGATAACCTTCGAGATAGAGGATACCGGCGGAACGGATGAGATCGGCGTCGAGCGCGGTGGCTGGCAGATGCTGCGAGGCGCCGAGAAAGGTGTTCATGGTGCGCTGCGCATCGGGGGTGACGAGCACGAGGCAGCGGGCGGTGGGCGCGCCACCGCTCGCGGGCGCGGTCCCATAGGTGACGCCGAGCGTACGGATGTCATGCGTGAAGATCTGGCCAAGCTGGTCGTCGGCGACCTGCCCGATGAAACCGCATGTGCGGCCGAGCGCGGCCAGCCCGGCGAGCGTATTGGCCGCCGAACCGCCGCTCGATTCCAGCCCCGAGCCCATCTGCGAATAAAGCACGTCGGCGGTCGCCGCGTCGATCAGCTGCATGCCGCCCTTGGTAAGCTCATGCTGGGCGAGAAAGGCGTCGTCGGCCTGTGCGATAACATCGACAATCGCATTGCCGATGGCAACGACATCGAGACGGGGCTGGGTCAAGGCTGGTTCCTGTCCTGAGGCTGGAAAATCTGGTGCAGCAGGCCCTAGAGCGTTTTCAAGTCAGATGGAAGCATCTGACGGCTCGGAAAACGCGGCAGATGAAGAAACTCCGGCCTTTGTCCGGTTCCATCCGAACGGGAAAGAGGCCGGAGCGTTTTCAAGTCAGATGGAAGCATCTGACGGCTCGGAAAACGCGAGAACGGATGGCGCAGTCCGTCGCGGCCTTCGTCGCACCCGCCGCGCCGCGATTGCCGGGCCGATTGACGGAGCAGCGCCGCCGGTCCAAGGGAGGCCTATGAAGCATATCAGGGTCAAAGCGGTTTCGAAGCGGGCGGGAGCCTTGCCCGCCGCCGAAATCAGGGAAAACAGCGAGCGTGGCCGCGTTCGCCCGGATCGGACATATTTCCGGGCGGGGGCGTCCTGCGCCATTGCCGCCCTGACATTCGCGCTGTCGGCCTGCGTCTCTCCGCCTGCCGGAGCGCCCGCCGTAAAGAGTCCCGCACCGCCAGCCGCGCTGCAATATAGCCGGTCGCAACCGCTGTTCGGGTTGGACGAGAAGATGCTGACAGCGCGTTTCGGAGCGCCGCGCCTCGATATTCGCGACAAGACCGTCCACAAACTGCAATTCCTGACGGCGGGGGGCAGATGCGTGCTCGACGCCTATCTCTATGCTACTGCGCGAGGGCGGGAGCCGACCGTCACCCATATCGATACCCGCCTCACCAATGGGCAGGATGTCGATCCCGCGAGTTGCGGCATCCGCTAGGGACAGGCGGAGCCGTTCCCGACAGAGTGCGATTCAGGCAGGCTGGGTGGCGCCCAGCCGGTCCAGCGCCCAGCCCGCCGCGTCGCGAACGACTTCGTCCTCGTCGGCGAGCAGGGCCTTGAGCGGCGCGATCATGCGCGGATCGTCGCTATTGCCCGCCGCGATCGCGGCGTTGCGCACCATCCGGTTGCGGCCGATGCGTTTGATAGGCGAGCCTGAGAATATCTCGCGAAAGCTTGCATCGTCCAGCCCCAGCAGATCGACCAGCGAAGGCGCGGCCAGTTCGGCGCGGCCCAGAAATTGCCGATGGGCATGGGCGCTTTGCGCAAATTTGTTCCACGGGCAGGCGGCAAGGCAATCGTCGCAGCCATAGATGTGATTGCCCATCGCCGCGCGCAGCTCTTCGGGAATCGGTCCCTTATGCTCGATGGTGAGATAGGAGATGCAGCGCCGCGCATCGACCTTGTAGGGCGCGGGGAAAGCGTTTGTCGGGCAGGCGTTCTGGCAGGCGGTGCAGGAGCCGCAATGGTCCTCTTCCGCCGAATCGGGCGTCAGCCGCACGCTGGTGTAGATCGAACCCAGGAACAACCAGTTGCCATGTACGCGGCTTAGCACATTGCTGTGCTTGCCCTGCCAGCCGAGTCCGGCGGCGGCGGCGAGCGGCTTTTCCATGACCGGCGCGGTATCGACAAAGACCTTGAGCGCGCCCGCGCCTTCCTCAACCATCCAGCGGGCGAGGGCCTTGAGCGCCTTCTTCACCACGTCATGATAGTCGCGCCCCTGCGCATAGACGGAAATGCGGCCCCGGTCGCGTATCTCCGCCAGCGTCATCGGGTCGTGCGCGGGGGAATAGTCCATCGCCAGCATGATGACCGACTGCGCCTCGGGCCAGAGGCCTTGCGGCGAGGCGCGCTGCTCAGCCCGCTCCGCCATCCAGCCCATATCGCCATGATAGCCCGCCGCCAGCCATGCGCGCAGCCGCTCGCCTGCGAGCGGATCGGTCGCCTCGGCATCGCATATGCCGCAGGCGGCGAAGCCCAGTCGGGCGGCTTCCGCTTTCAGCCTTTGTTCGAAACCTTCGGTCAGCATCAGCCGCCCTCTCTTACAGACTCGGCGCGGACGCAATGGCGAAAGATACTACCGAATGCCTGATGGAGAGAAGAGGAAAGCTCAGTCCTCAGGAAATGGCGCGATCCGATAGACCTCCAGCTTTCCTCCGTCGCGCAGGTGGACGGGCGCAAGCCAGGCAGGTGTCCTGCCCGCCAGCATCGCTGCCGCGAGGCTTTTGGGCGCCTTTCCGGCATAGCGTCGCAATTCGCCCGAATCAGGCGAAAAGAGAAGATAAGAGGCGCCGGTGCGAGCGATCAGGCGGCGGGCTTCGTCCGGTTGCGCCATGTAGGTGGCGATCACCTTGCGCATCCCGTCCTTGTTGCGATGATGACTGGTGCCGATCACCCGGTGCGGGGTGCGCGCCAGAATGAACGGTCCGAAATCCAGCGGCGCGAAGATCGTGGCCGTGGGCAGTGCTTGCAGGGCATCGGCTTGCTTCGGCGTGATGACGGCCATGCTGGGCGCGCGCTCCGCCTCTGCCTGCGCGGGGGGGATGAAGAGGGGCGCTGCGTTGGTGGCGATGGCGGCGAGGCCCGCAGGCGTCACTACGCTAAGGGAGACGGCGAGTACCACCCGCAGGGGCATCAGGCGGAGCGCGGCGATGCGGGGATAAATCCAGGCGATCAGCCAGCCATTGCCGATCAGCGCGAAGAGATGGGCGGTCGACATCGCGCGCATCACCATGATCGATATGGCGACGGCGCCCAGATGCAGCCCCAGCAGGCTGAGCCATTGCAGGCGGCGGTCCTTGTCCTTTTCCCCCAATGTGGCGGCGGCAAGGCCGATGCCGCCGACCAGAGAGGGAAGGACGATGATGAATGCGAGGGTGACGGTCTGGTCCCAGAGCGGCAGCCCCTCCTGAATGGCGCGATACCAGACGGAATAGACCAGCGGATCGAGTGTGCGGAACGGCCCGGCGAGGCAGGCGCCCCCGGTGGCGGCGAACAGCGCGGCGGCGGCTGTGCCGGCGAAGATCGCGGGAAGCAGGCGGCGCGGAATGCTGCTGTTTCCCAGCAGACGATGCCCGCCCGCCAGCAGCATCGGCACCAGTAGCAGCGGGCCGAGATAGACCGGCGATATCGCATCGCAATGGGAGACAAGGCTCTGGCTCCAGCCACGCGTGAGCAGCAGCAGGAGGACCGATCCGCCCGCCAGCAACGCGGCATAGCGGATGAGGCGGTGCCATTCTTCCTGCCGCGCCCCATGGCGGAGCGTGAGGATCGCCCCGGCAAGCGCCGCATAGGGCAGTCCTTCGCTCGATATATGCAGCCACAGCGCCATGGCCGCGCCCATGATCCAGCCGCCTTTGCGCGGGTCGGGATGGAGCAGCCCCCAGAGCAGGCCCGTGGCCGTCGCGATCTGCCAGCCATGATGGTCGATCCGCATCGGCACCAGTTGCACGATCACCGGGAAGGCCGTGCCGAGCAGCACCGCGCAGAGCAGCGCGAAGCCGTTGCCCGTGAACTGCCGCAAGGCCGCGAACAGGCCGAGCGCGATCACGCCCAGCGTCAGCATCGGCACCACCGCGCATGCGGCGAGTTCCGCCGCCGCCTGCCCGATCAGCGGACGCAGCGCGACGATGATCGCGGCGATCGGCAGATCGACGAGGCGGGACCAGTGCATCGGCCCGCCGACAGGCGGGTTGATGCGGTGCTGGCTCACATCGAACCAGCTCTGCCCGGCGAGGAAATCGCGCACCTGCACCAGCCGCATCGCGTCATCGGGATCGCGGAATTCCATATGGGCGATGGCGTGGGCGGAAAGGCCCAGCCACAAGGCCGCATAGCCCAGCCACAGGGCGAGCAGCAGCCAAAGCGCATTATGCCCCCGGTCGATCCAGGGCGTTCGGGCGGCGGGCAGAAGGTCGGCGTGGGGAAAAGGGCTGTTCACGCGAATACCACGCTCCGCCGCAATATATAGGTTATCTGAAAACTGACCGCGATCGCGCCCAGCTTGGCAAGGCGCGGGTCGAGCCCGAGATAGCTGCCGAGCCCGACGATGGCGCTGGTGATCGCAAGGCCGATCAGCGCCGAGGCGAGGAACAGCAGCTTCTGCCGTCGCCGATAGGAGACGAAGCGCGCGGGCTGATGCCCAAAGACGAGGCGGGAGGACGCGAACCAGTGCGCCAGCAGGCCGATGCTATATCCGGCCGCGGAGGCGGGCACCGGGTGCAAGCCGACCCCGAGCAGCGCCATGAACAGCGCCAGATCGGCGCAGAGGGCGAGCAGGCTCGCCATCACATAGCGGGCATAGGTGATACGCCAGACAAGGGTGATGGCGCGCGCGATCATCGCCATCAGGCCGCCTTGCTGTCCCGTCCGGCCGGAGTGGCGGGGGCGGCATCGGTCGGGGCGATCCGCACGGGCACGTCGCGCAGGCTGGAGAGCGCCGCGCGCTCGCCCGCGCTCAGCGCTTCGGGGCGGGCCGCTATGCTGGACTGCGCGCCTTCGTCGCCGGACTCATGATATTCGGCATCCTCGTTGACGGCCCAGATGTCGTAAAGCTGCGCGCCCGCCTCGATATTGCGGACGGTCAGCATCGCCGTCATCATCGCATGGTCCTGATTATTATAGCGGTGCATGCCGTTGCGGCCGACCAGATGCAGCGTCGGATATTTCGCGGCCAGCTCGCCGCGCATCGCCTCGACATTGGCGGCATAGGCGTCGTCATAGACCGGATAGGCCTTTTCCTGCCGCACCACCGCGCCGCCGACCACGTCTTCAGGTTGGCAGAGGCCGAGGATCGCCATTTCCTTCTTCGCCAGCTCGATAAGGTCGGCATCGCTCGCCGACCAGAGGCCGTCGCCCTCGAAGCAGAAATATTCGAGGCCGACGCAGGCGATGCTTTCGTCGGGCACCATTTCCGGAGACCAGCTGCGGAAATTCTGCACGCGGCCGACCTTCACCTTGCTGTCGTGAATATAGATCCAGTTGTCGGGAAAAAGGTCGTCGGAGCGGACCATCAACGCCACGGTCAGGAAATCGCGATATTTGAGGTCCAGCGCCTCCTTCAGCGTGTCGGGCAGCGGATGGATGCGCCCGGCCAGCTCGCGCATCGGGGCAGAGCTGATGACATGGGCGGCATCGATCACCAGTTCCGATCCATCGGCGCGCGTCGCGGCGACGCGCCAGCGACCCGAAAGCTGATCCTGCGTCAGTTGCTTCAGGGCATGGCCCATCAGCACGTCATTGCCCGCCGCGAGCACATGATCGCGCGCGGCTTCCCACATCATGCCGGGGCCGAGGCGCGGATAGCGGAAGCTTTCCAGCAGCGTCTTGGTTTCCATGCCGTCATTGGGGCGTTTGTTGAGGCCGAGGCTGCGCTTGAGGCCATCGAACACCGCCTTGCCGAGGCTCAGCCCCTTGATGCGCTGCGCCGCCCAGTCGGCGGACATTTCATCGCAGGGCATGCCCCAGACCTTCTCGGTGTAGGTCTTGAAGAAGATCGAATAGAGCTTGTGCCCGAACTGGTTGACCACCCAGTCCTCAAAGCTCTTCACCTCCTTCTTGGGCGAGAATTTCCAGCGCAGATAGCTCGCCATGCAGAGCGTCGAGCGCCAGAGGCCGAGATTGCGCAGCGCCTCGAAGGCGCGCAGCGGATAGCTGTAATATTTGCCTTCATAGTAGATGCGGCTCATGCGCGGGCGCTGGATGAAATCGTCTGGCAGAATCTCGTTCCACAGGTCTACGACTTCCTTCGATTTGGAAAAGAAGCGATGGCCGCCAATGTCGAAGCGGAAGCCTTCATGCTCCACCGTGCGGCTGATGCCGCCGACATAGTGCGGGTCCTTCTCGATAACGGTGACGCGATGACCGCTTTTCGAGAGCAGATAGGCGGCGGTCAGACCTGCCGGCCCAGCGCCGATAATCGCGACATCGGTTTGATGCTGCCCTGTAGTCATCGAAAATTTCCCCGAAACATGACGAAGTTCATTGGATCGGGAATGAAGGAAAAGGGATAATGATTGGTTAACCGGGCGGCAAAACCGGCAGTTTTCCTGCCGCCCGGATGGTGTTTGCGCTTCTATACTCTAAACCTGGGCGGGAGTTTTGCCTTAGTTTACCGGCAGCTGACAGTGCCCCGGTCGATCTCGCGACCGAGCAGCGCGCCAGCGCTTGCGCCCAGCAGGACGCCGAGGATGCTCGACTGGCCCCGATCGATGCTATCCCCCAAAATGCCGCCCAGCGCGGCGCCGACGATGAGGCCGGTGGTGCCGTCGGAACGGCGACAATACCAGCGATCGTCGCGGCCGCGATAGATGCGCGTCTGGCGCGTCACGCGGATCGGCGCATAGCCGCTGCGATAATAATTATTGGCATAATAGCCGCCGAAGCGCGGGTCGGGCCGGTTGTAATCATAGGGATGGACGATGGCCGGCCGCCGATCGGGACCGCGAGAATAGGAGTTCGGGCGCTGCGGGCCATGGCGGGCAGCAGGGCGATTGCGATCCGGCCGCCGGTCGTCGGAGCGGGCAGGCGTGCGGCTCGGGTTATGATAGCCCCGGTCGCCGCCATGCCCTTGCGGCGCGCGCGGCTGGGCCTGCGCGGGCAGTGCCGCGAGCGTCCCGATGCCGAGCGAAGCCGCCATCAGCGAGGCGGAGAAGATCCGATATATCCCTTTCATCAAAAGGCTCCATGCAACAGAGGGGGATGGCCTTTATACCATATCTCTTCCCCGCAAGGGTGCAGGAATAGAAGGCGGCGGGCGAAACGGTGGGGGGCTTCGGCCGCTTCCGGTCCCTGGCTTGTCGAAAGATCGGGGCCTGCCTAAAATGCTGTGGAGCGGTGCAAGGCCGAATGAAGGAGATAGTATGAATAAATGGGTATTGGTCGCGCTGACTGGCATGGCGCTGGCGCTTTCGGCCTGCAACACGGTGAAAGGGGTTGGCCGCGATATCGAATCGGTCGGCAGCGCCGCCGAGCGGGCGATCAACTGACGCGGGCGCCCTCTTCCCATAGCGTTGGTGAAAAGGAAAAGGGGAGGCGCGGCCTCCCCTTTCGCTATCCGGTGCTGCCCGTACTGTGGCGAGGAGCGGATTATTCCGCCGCGACGCCTGCCGCCCTGAACATGTCGAGCGCTTCGTCGCCTTCGCCCGTGCCCGCATCATTGGCGCGCAGCTTCTGGCGGCGGTCGAAATTCTCCCACACATCGTTCCAGTTGCCGCGCGTCGCGCCCTTGGAATATTCGGTGGCGCGGGTTTCGAAGAAATTGGCATGTTCGACGCCGTTGAGCAGCGGGGTGAGCCAGGGCAGCGGATGCTCGTCGATCATGTAGATCGGCTTCAGGCCCAGCTGGCCCAGTCGCCAGTCGGCGATGTAGCGGACATATTTCTTGATGTCCTTGGGCGTCATGCCCGGCACCGGCCCCATTTCGAAGACGAGATCGATGAACGCATCCTCGATCCGCACCGTCTTCTGGCACATGTCCATGATGTCTTCCTTGACCGCATTGGTGTAGCAGTCGCGCTCCTTCACGAAAGCGTGGAACAGCTTGATGATGCCTTCGCAGTGCAGCGTCTCATCGCGCACCGACCAGGTGACGATCTGGCCCATGCCCTTCATCTTGTTGAAGCGTGGGAAGTTCATCAGCATCGCGAAGCTGGCGAACAGTTGCAGCCCTTCGGTGAAGCCGCCGAACATCGCCAGCGT
>CAYLKZ010000004.1:0-89779 GCA_964384275.1 uncultured Sphingobium sp.
CCACCATGCGGCTGCGCGGGTCGCGCAGGATGCTCAGCACTTCCTTGATGAACTGCGCCCGCAGCCGGGTGAAAGCGAAATGGCCGTTGGGTTGCGCCATGGCTCCTCACTCCAGATTCTTGCGCGTGGCGCGTTTTGCCAGGACGAAAAACAAAAAGCCGATGGCAGCCATCGCCAGTAGGTTCGGCACAAAGACCGCCCAGATGTCCCCGGCCAGAAACACGGTCTTCAAGGAAGAAACGAAATAGCGCGCCGGGATAAACCAGGTGATGGCCCGGATCGGCGCCGGCATGGCGTCGATCTCATACAGAAAGCCCGACAGCATGAATGCGGGCAAAAAGCCGGAAAACAACGCAATCTGCGCGGCCAGAAACTGATTGCGGGTGACAGAGGAAATCAGCAGTCCCTGGCCCAGCGCAGGCACCATGAAGGTGGCCGAAAGCAACAGGAGCGCGGCCAGCGACCCGCGCAGCGGCACGTCGAACGCAAAGACCGCCAGCGCCGTAGCCCCAAGCGTGGCCAGCATCCCGAGCGCGAAATAAGGCAGGAGCTTGCCGATCAGGATTTCCGCCACCGATGCGGGCGTGGAGAGCACCGCCTCCATCGTGCCGCGTTCCCATTCGCGCGCGACCACCAGCGCGGTCAGCATGGTGCCGATGATGGTCATGACGATGGCGATGGCGCCCGGGACGAGCGAGCGGCGACTTTCCAGTTCGGCGTTGAACCAGTATCGCGGCTCCAGTGTTACGCCGGCCTGGGATGCCTCGATACCGAGGCCACCCCGCCAGGTCTGCACGACGCCCTGCGCATAGTTGGTGACATAGTTGGCGGTATTGGGCTGCGAGCCATCGGCGATGATCTGGACGAGGGGCCGCGCGCCGCGATCGGCCAGACGCTGCTCGAAATCCTGCGGAATGACCACAAATCCGCGCAATTCGCCCGAAACGACCCGGTCGGACACCTCGCGTCGATCATGAGCGAAAGTGACATTCAGATAACGGGTTCCCGCGAATGCGGCGGCCAGTGACTGCGCCGAGGCGGATTCGGATTCCTGCACGACGCCGATCCGCACCGCGCGCACGTCCAGTGACACCGCATAGGAAAACAGAAGCAGCAGGACCACTGGAAGGACAAAGGCGATCAGCAGCGTGGACGGATCGCGGACCGCCTGCAGACTTTCCTTGACCACCAGCGCCCAAAGACGTTTCGGGTCGAAACGGCGCATGGCCTCCGGCGGCATACCGCGATCCTGGCGCGATCCATCCGCGCCGTTCATGCGGCGGCCTTGCTGCGGGCTTCGTCGGCGCGATCTTCGGCTTCGACCAGATGAATGAACGCGTCTTCCATGGTCGGGTCTGGCCGGGCATCACTGGCGGCACCGCGTTTGAGAGCATCCGGCGTGTCCAGCGCGATCAGCCGGGCGCGATAGAGCATCGCCACCCGGTCGCAATATTCCGCCTCGTCCATGAAATGGGTGGTGACCATCACCGTCACGCCCTTGCGGGCGAGGCCGTTGATGTGGGTCCAAAATTCGCGCCTTGTGATGGGGTCAACACCCGAAGTTGGCTCATCCAGAAACAGCACAGGCGGGCGATGCATCACCGCGCAGGCCAGCGCCAGACGTTGCTTGTACCCCAGCGGCAGAGAGTCCGGCGCCGACGACAGCCAGGGCTGCAAGCCGAAGATCTCGATCATTTCCTCGATCCGCGCCCGCCGCACAGAGCCTTCCAGGCCATAGACGCCAGCGGAGAACTCCAGATTCTGCCGCACGGACAGCAAACCATAGAGCGAGAATTTCTGCGCCATATAGCCAAGCTGGCCTTTGACCGCGCCGGTCGCGCGGCGCAGATCCAGCCCCACCACATGCGCTTCGCCGCTGGTGGGTTTGAGCAGGCCGCACAGCATCTTGAAGGTGGTCGATTTGCCGGCGCCGTTCGGCCCGAGCAGGCCGAAGATTTCGCCCTTGCGCACCTCGAAGCTGACATTGTCGGTGGCCGTGAAATCGCCGAAGCGTTTGGTCAGATCCCGGCAGGAAACGGCGATGTCCGACTCAAGCTGGACAGGCAGGAGCCCCTCGGCGAGGGCCGATGTGCCGCCCGGGCCGCCGCCAAGCAGATCGATGAAAGCGTCCTCGAAGCGGGCGGGCACCGCCCTAAGCTGCGCATCGACCCGATCGGCGAGGGCGCTTATCTGTTCGGTTCCCGCATGGGGGCGCAGCACCATGCGGACACCGGCGCCCTGGATCACGCCGTCGCCGACACTGTCCAGATCCAGCGCCTCGGCCAGCACGGCCCGGCGCTGATCGCCAACCTGTTCCAGACGAAAGCTGCGGCCCGTGAGACGCCCGGTCAGTTCTCCGGGCGGTCCGTCATAGGCAAGCTGCCCCTCGTTAAGCAGCAACACGCTGTCGCAGCGCTCGGCCTCATCGAGATAGGCGGTCGACCAGACCACGGCCATGCCTTCGTCGGTCAACGCCTGCACCATGCGCCACAAATCCTGACGGCTGACGGGATCGACGCCGACGCTTGGTTCATCCAGAAGCAGGACGGCAGGCCGTGCCATCAGGGCACAGGCCAGGCCGAGTTTCTGCTTCATGCCGCCGGAGAGCTTGCCCGCCAGACGCCCGGTAAAGGGGGCAAGACGCGTGAAGTCGAGCAATTCCGCAAATAATTCGACGTTCCTGTCGTTATCCATGCCGCGCAATTGCGCATAGAGCCGCATATTCTCCATGACCGACAAGTCTTCGTAGAGGCCAAAGCGCTGCGGCATGTAGCCTGTCGCCGCATGGATGGCGTCATTGTCGTCCACCACATCAAAGCCCGCCACACTGACACGGCCGCTGTTCGGCGCCAGCAAACCTGTCAGGATACGCATCAGGGTTGTTTTGCCCGCGCCGTCCGGTCCAACCAACCCGGTAAGGCGGCCGAACCGGATATGTGCGTGCAGGCCCTGCAGTGCCTGCACGCTGCCAAAATGCTTGTTCACCCCATCGATGACGACCGCGACATCTTTGTTCGGGTGATTTGGCGGGTCCGATGTTGCGCTACCGGACGCCATGTCAGCGGCCTTTGGCCTGCGCGCCGGATACTTGCCCGGCATCGACGTCGATGGTCACCGGCATGCCCTGACGCAGCGCGGCATCCGCATTGGTGACCACGATCCGCAGGCGATAGACCAGATCCGTGCGCAGATCCGTGGTCTCTACCGTTTTTGGCGTGAACTCGGCGCGCGGTGAAATGAACCCGATCTGGCCTTGATAGAGTTTGTCGGACGAGTCGCTATGGACGCGCACCCGCATCCCCGGCGCGATGCGCCCCAGATCCGGTTCACCGATGTAAGCGCGCACATATACCGGGGTATCAAGGCTGACACTATAGATCGGGCTCTGGCTGATAACCATGCTGCCGGGTTCGCGTACCCGTGCAATCACCGTGCCGGTGCCTGGCGCAAGCAGCACTGCATCGGCAAGAGCAGTGGCGGCTTGTGCTCGTGCCGCCTGCGCGGCGGCGAGGCGGGCCTGCCCCGCCGCGACATCTTCCTTGCGGAAACCTTCTGTGGCTTGTGAATAGGCGGCCCGGGCCGCATTGGCGCCGGCGACGGCCTGGTCGCGCGCGGCGCGGGCGGCATCGATCGTCTTTTGACTGGCGGCGCCTGACGCAAGCAACTGGCTCTGACGATTGAAATTGCGCTCCGCATCTCTGGCGACAGCCGAGGCCTGATTGAATGCCTCGCGCGCCTGGACGATCTCCTGCGGGCGCAGGCCGCGGAGCAATTTGTCGAGGTCCGCCTGAGCAACACCCACGGACGCATCGGCCGCAGCAAGACCTTCCTCAAACGGCTGCGCGTCGAGGGTAGCCATGCGCACGCCCGCTTCGACGTGATCACCTTCATCGAAGTGCATCTGCGCAACACGACCGGGTTGCCGGAAGGCCAGTTGAACCTCTCGAATGTCGACATTGCCATACAGGCGCAGTGCTTCGTCGTCACGGCCGCCACGCTGCATCCAGAGCCATCCAGCACCGATTATCGCGACGACAGCGACAACAATGAAGACCCGCTTGGGCATGCCGGGCAGGCGGATGCGCTTCATTGCGCTGCTCCGATTCCGCGCAGATAGATCGCGAACACGCCGGGGGCATCGCGACGAATACGGGTTACATCGCCCGCCAGCATCGATTGCATGACGAGCCCCTGGATCGTACCGATAAACAGGGTGGTCGCTGCATCCGGATCGAGGTCCGCACGCAACTCACCTCGCGCCTTTCCTGCCTCAAGCAAGCCACGAAGCCGCTCTCCATAGTGCCGGATCAGCGTCTGGGCCATGCGCTTCGGAAGAGTCTCACCCGGCCGCTGCAACTCCCCGAAAAGCATTCGTGGCACGCCGGGGTGGTCAGACACGAAATCGATATGCGTCATGAAGACCGCTTCAAGGGCAGCCTTCGGAGACGCGGCCCCTTCCGCGGCCTTGTCGACGCGGGCGAGCAAGCGGTCGGTCACCCAGGCCATGACCGCCTCCAGGATGGCGTCTTTGCTCGGGAAATGGCGGAACAGCGCCCCCTGGGTCAGCCCCATTTTCTGCGCGATGGCCGTCGTTGTGATGTCACTTGGGTTCTGTTCCGCGGCCAGATCGACCACCGCCTCCACGGTTGCCGCGCGTCGCTCGTTGGCCGGAAGATGCTTGGGACGTCCACTCATTGCTTGCGCTTTCAGAAGAAAGTAATCTATTACTAGCTAGCTGCAATCTGTAGCGGTTGCAAGATAGGAAGTGCCGGAATGGAGACAGTCATTGTTGGCAATGTATCGAAGACGACCCGTGGCTGCTTGAGCTGGGTTATTGGCCAGGCTCCTGATCCATATTGTGAGCGCCGCCGAGCCTGAATCTCATAGATGTTTCCACCTCGATCAGGGCCCAGACTGCAATATGCACGAGCAGGCAGTGCGGAGGTGATGCGGCCTCTGTGATTAACCTCGAATCGATTCACTGATCAGGAAACAGCATAAACTGAAGCGAGAAAATGAGTGATCGAGCTACGGCAGCTTCGTTATCTAATGGCAGCTGCAGAAGCAGGGAGTTTCAGTCGCGCAGCGCGCAACATGAACATCAAACAGGCAACACTAAGTCGGCACATCCTCAAAATCGAGAAGCGGCTGGGCATGGCGCTGTTCGACCGCAAGACGCGCGGCGCCACGCTGACGCCGAATGGCAGAACCTATCTGCGGACGGCACAGCGCATCGTCAGGGAGTTCGAGGAGCTGAACGCTTGGGTTCGTGCCACGAACAATGGTCATACCGGTAAGCTGACCGTGGGCTTCTATACCTCCTTCTCTGCTGGCAACTTGCGGGCGACGTTGAGCGAGTTCGGCGAACGCTATCCCGAGGTGAAAGTGTCCGGCTCCGAGCGCGATCGGGATATGCTACTGGCCGGGATTGAGAACGGCCTGCTCGACATCGCGATCATGACCGGCGAGACGCCTTATCCGGGATTGATGAGCCGTCCCTTGTGGAGCGAGCGCACGTTGGTGGCGATGCCGGAGGGTCATCCGCTCATAGCGCGCGAACGCATCCACTGGCCGGACCTGAGCGGCGAACGCTTCCTGTTGACCGAGCGTGATCCCGGTCCCGAAACCCGTAACATGCTCTTGGGGAAGCTCGGGATGCCGGGCTATACGCCCGAAATCGCAATGGACGACATCAGCCGCGACACGGTGCTGAGCGCCATCGCGCTGGGCGGTCATATCTCGATCGTCGCGGAATCGGCGCTTGGCATCCAGATTCCAGGCGTTGTATTTCGCGAAGTCCATGAGGCCGGCAGCCACATACGGATTGGCTTTTCGGGCTATTGGCGGGCTGACAACGGAAACGCGGTCTTGCGCCGGTTTCTCGATTTCGTGGCCGTTCGCTATTCGCTGCCGCCCATTCCGATGCCGCAGCCATCATATCACCAACCGGAAAGAAATAGCCATGACGCAGGGTAAGACACTCATCATTGTGCTGGTCACGCTGGTCATCGGATTCGGCGCGGGCTTTATGCTGCGACCAGTGATCGCGCCGGTCGAGCAGACGCCAATCGTCGCCACCCCGGCCGCTGCGCCTGCGGCGACCGAGCCACGCGGCAAGCAGTATTTCGCGGCGCATCTCGATGAAGCGCGGCAGATCATGACGCAATGTGCGGAAGGCTCGGTGCGCGGCGACGAATGCTCGAACGCTGAACAGGCCGTTGTCGAGGCGGACGGCCGGGCGCGGCACAAGCGGTTCTTCGGTAATTGAGGCGGGAGCGATCCCGCGTCAATTACCCTTTGCGCGATGCCGGCGAAAGGCTCGGTCAGTTTCCATGAACCGGGCGAGCATGGGCGCGACCAGCTTTTCGGGTGCGGCCGGGGGGCCACCCGTCTCGGCGGAAAGTGCAGCCGCATAGGCGCCCAGATCGCGGTGAACAGTGGCGGGCAGTTCCACGGTGAGCTTGACCGGCCGATCGTCGGCCAACGGTCCCAGCTTCAGTTTCGTCATCTGGCGCCTCCCATGGGGTCGAGGATAAGATCGCGGGTCAGGACCACGCGGAGCGGATGCCCCGGCCGGATGGTGAGTGTCGGCTGCACATTCAGTTGCCGCCGCACGATCTGCTGGCCGGTCTGGTTGATGGTGTCCTGCGAGCCGCGACGCACCGCGCGGGTGAGATCGTCATCGCTGTCCGAGCCCAACTCGGCCCCAACGCCGAGCAGCGTCGAGACGGCGGCGGCTTTGAGCAGATTGCCCCAATGCTGATTGACGCGATCCTGTAGGCCGGCAAAGCCCGCGGCGTCAGCGCCGGGTTGGCGCTCGAGAATGATTGATCGCCCGTCCGGCATGATCAGCCGATTCCATGCGAGCAGCACGCGGGTCTGCCCGGCGGCGACCTCGCTGTCATACTCGCCGATCAGCCGCGCGCCCTGCGGAATGAGCAGGATGCGCCCGGTGACGCTGTCATAGACGTTCTGCGTCACCTGGGCGGCGATCTGGCCGGGAAGGTCCGAACGGATGCCGGTGATGAGCGCGGCCGGGATGATGCTCCCGGCCTGAACGACGTTGGGCGATGCCGGCGCGGTCAGCCGCTCGACGCTCACCGTGCGCTGGTTGGACGCCTGCGCCATGAAGGCCCGTTTGGCGGCCTGGTCGCCCTGTGCGCCTTCAGCGGGCTGCGGCGCGGCGGTCGTGTCGGGCGCCGCCGCCGCAAGACTTGGCAGGGACGGCATGGCCGAGGCTCCGGCACCGCTGCCCCCGAGGAACACGCCGCTCATGCGCGCGGCATCACGTTCCTGCGCAGCGCGCTGCCGGGCTGCTTTCTCGGCCTGTAAACGCGGGTCGGGCTGTCCGGCTCCGATAGGTGGGACCGGCACATTCTCGCCGCGCGCCTGGGCCGAGACGATCGGGCCGCCGAGATCGCCGGGAAGTCTGGGACCGAGCTTGGGAACCTGACTATAGTCCTTCGGTCCCGAAGTGATCGTCTCGGAGGTCGTCCGGCTGTCGGTGCCGTAAAGCTCCTTCGGCGCGCGTTCGCCAGCGGGCCGCAGCGCCCAGGTCAGCGCCCCGCCGATGCTGAGGGACGCCACCATGCCCATGACGGCCAATGCCTTCCGCGACAGGCGCATGACGCGCGGCGTGGGGCCGCGAAGCTGGAAAGCCTGAGTATCGGAGCGCGGTGTCTGCGGTGCCTGCAGCGTGGGCGCTTCGGGCGCGGGAGTGTCGACGGGATCGCTCATGGCCGCCGCTCCCGTCCATCGTCCCGCACGATGCGGACGCGCCGCGCGGTGCGCTTGTCGCCCAGGCGCAGTTCGGCGACGCTGAACAGACGGTCCACCACCATATAGCGGCCCTGCACGCGGTAGTTGACCAGCTCGGCGTCCCCGGCCGCGCCCGTCACGAACAGGGGCGGCATCTCGCCCTGCGCGATCCCGGCCGCGAACTCGATGAACACCTGGCGGCCATCGTCGAACGCCCGCATCGGACGCCACGACGCCCGGTCGCCCTCGATCCGATAGCGGAAATTGAGCGCGGAGAGATCGAGGCCGGTGGCGACGGGCGCGGCGTTCGCGGCTGCCGCATTGCGTCCCTGCAAGGCGATCAGCACATCGCGCGGATAGGTCCAGCTTACCGACGCCATATAGGTCGACGGCGTGGCGCGCAGTTCGAGATGATAGGTGCGCCGGTCGGTGTTGATGACCAGATTGGTGGCGATGTCCGGTCGGCTCGGCTTCACGAGGATGTGGACGCGCGCCGCTGGACCGCTGCCGCTTACCGTGTCGCCGATGATCCAGCGCACCGTATCGCCCGCCGCGACCGGCCCTGCGCCCACAAGCTGCTCGCCTTCCTGAAGCGCGATGTCCGTCACCTGGCCCGGCGCGGCATAGACCTGATAGAGCGCGCCCTCCGTCCACGGATATTGCTGGATGGCGTTCACATAGCCGTTGCGGGTGGGCTGCACGCGCGCGGCGGCATTGGCGGCGCCTACGCGGCGGCGCGGATCGGCTACCTCGGACGCCCGCGCGGAACCCGCGACCGGCTTCAACTGGCCGGGGAGCAGAAGCGGCTCGGGGATCGCCACCACCTCGACGGTGCGGGGCGGTTCGGGTGCGGGCGTCACGGCGATCTCCGCCAGTGGCGGCTTTGCCGATGTGGTGGCGCAAGCGCCGAGTGCGGATGCGGATAGCAGCAAGGCCACGCTGGCGACGTGGCGGGCGGACGTGCGTGTCATTGTGACAGTTCCTTCGACCAGTTGATGGCGTTGACGAAGACGCCGAGCGGGTTCTTGCGCAGGGCGTCGGGCGTGCGCGGCGTCTGCTCAACGATGGTGAGGATCGCCGACCAGCGGGTCGTCTCGGTCAGGCTGCCGTCCTGATAGCGCCGCTCGATCCAGGCGACGCGGAAGCTGTCAGGCGAGGCGCGGATGACGCTCGACACATCCACCGCGACCTGGCTGCGCCCGACCTGGAGGAACGGATCGTTCGACCGTGCATAATCGCTGAGCGCCTGTCCGCCCTTGTCGGTGGTGAAGTCGTAGGCGCGCAGCCAGTTCTGGCGGACGATGACGGGATCAGCGGCGACGCTCCTGACCTGTTCGATGAAACGCGCGAGATGGAACGCGATCTGCGGATCGGTCGGCCGATAGCTCGCTCGGTCGAGGCGACCGCCCGCGCTTCGCCGAGCCGGTCGACCTCAACCACCCACGGCACGATAGACCAGCGCGCCGACTGCCAGACCAGACCAGCGGCAAGGCCGCCGGACATCGCCAGCGCACCGGAAAAGGCGAGACGCCAGCTTCGCGCCTGGACGCGGGCCGAGCCGATCCGGTCGTCCCACGCCTGAGCGGCGCGCTGGTAGGGTGTGACGGGCTCGGGCGTCTGCCCGTAGCGGATGGAGGGGCGTCGGAACATGAGCGATCAATCCTTGTCCTTGATGTCGGGGCCGGTTCCGCCGCCGTGGCTGTCACCCGCCTTCATCGTGTGGGCGAGCACGGTCGCACCGTGGGCGGCCGACTGGCGGTTCTTCATGGCGGCGGCCCATGCGGGCCGGGCGGTGGCAGGCTGGGCAGAGGCAGGCGACGCGGGGGCGGGATCAGCCGGTGACGCCGTAGCCGTGCCGCCGCTCGCGTCGGGCAGAACACCCAGCCCGGCGCGGGCGCCTGTGCGGAAATTATCCTTCATGGCCGTGCTGGCCTGTCCCGCCATCTTGCGCAGCGGTGAGAGCGCGGCATTGGCGGCGCCGCTCGCCGCCTTCTGTCCGACAGCGGCCATGCCGCCCGCCACCGCGCCCGCGCCGCTCTTGCCGAACGAGCCGACACTGTAGGCGCCCGCCGCGCCGCCGGTCATGCGCGCGCCGCCTTGCGCAGCGGCTCCGGTCATCCGGCCCGTCGCGCCGATGGTGGAGGCTGCCGCGCCCACACCCAGCTTCGCGGCGGCGGCGCCGCCGACCAGCGCGCCGCCCGCCGCCAGCGTGGTTCCCGCTGCCGCGCCCGCGCCGAGCTGCGGCCCGCCCGAGACGATGCCGTTGGCGATGCCGGGGCCGAAGATGGCAAGACCCAGCAGCGACAGGGCGCCGAGCGCGATCGCCAATACCTCACGCGCCGTGGGATCGGCGCTCACATTTGCCGTGAATGTGCTGAACAGCGTGGTGCCGATCCCGGTGATGACCGCGAGCACCAGCACCTTGATCCCCGAGGAGACGATATGGCCGAGCACCTTCTCGGCCATGAACGCGGTTCGGTTCCAGAAAGCGAAGGGAAGCAATATGAACCCGGCAAGCGTCACCAGCTTGAACTCCACCAATGTGATGAAGACCTGGATGGCGATGATGAAGAAGGCGAGGACGACCAGCAGATAGGCCAGCAGCAGCACGACGATGATCGCGAGATTGGAGAACACCGCCCACATGCCGCTGAACGCCTCGGTCGCATCGACCAGCGGCTGCGCCGCGTCCAGCCCCTTCGCGGCGATGCTGCCCGGCTTCATGAACTCCGCGAGGCTGAGCGCGTCACCAGTCGCCTTGAGGCCCAGCCCCGCGAAGCTGTCGAACACGACGGTGCTGAGCGTCTGGAAGTTGCCGATGATGAAGGCGAAGGCGCCGATGTAGAGCGTCTTTTTCACCAGTCGCTGGATGACGTCCTCGTCCGCGCCCCAGGCCCAGAACAGCCCGGCGATGGTCACGTCGATCGCGATCAGGATCGAGGACAAGAAGCCGATCTCGCCGCCGAGCAGGCCGAAGCCTGAATCGATGTAGGTGCTGAAGGTGTCGAGGAAGGTGTCGACGATGCCGGTTTCGTTCACGGCGCGGTGCTCCGGTCACCCTCGGCGTCATCATAGACGGGGCCAAGGGGAATATCGTCGCTGACGGGGCCGAGAGGCAGCTCGCGTTCGCGGCTTTGGTCGGTCGAGGGCTCGTAATCGGGGATGCTCTCCGGCGCGGGCATGGCGACGTCCTTGCCGCCGAAAAATCGCCTTCGCTTCTCCGCCCATGCCGTCTCGCAGTCCTTGTCGGGGGTTGTGAGCGTGGCGCAGCGTTTCAGTTCCAGCGCGAGCAGTTCCGCGGCCTCATCCTCTTCGAGAAGGGGCAGGATCGCGTCGAGCGGCCTGTGGCCGGGTTCGCGGAAGGTTTCGACCGCGACGACGAACATGAGCCCGGCGAGTGCGGCAACCACGGCAATCTTGGCGTTGCGCGACAGAGGAGGCCGGCTCATGTCAGTCGCGCCCGAAGAAGCGGCGGAAGCGTTCGCGCCCCTCGGCCTCGATCGCGGCCTGCCGCGCGGCGTCGAGCGCCTGCGCCCTGCCCTGCGCCGCAACGGCGGCGGTCAGGTCGGCGAGCTGCTGCGATTGCAGGGCGAGAAGCTGGTTGCCCGCCTGCGCCGCTTGCAGCGCGCCCGTCGCCGACTGGCTGGCCGATACCAGGCTGTTCATGGTGCTGCGCGCGCCGTCGATATTGCCGACCACCCCGGCCTGAACCTTCAGCGCATCCTCGAACGCCCCGACGCTGTCCTCCCAGCGGGCGTTCGCGTTGGCGACCATCTGGGCGTTGGTGCTGGTGAGGCCCGTTCCCTTGTAGCGTCCGTTGAACGCCTGCTGGATGTCCTGGACATTATAGGCGATGCGCTGCGCCTCGCCGAGCAACTGCTGCGTCTGCCGGACCTGCTGCTGGAGCGCATCGACCGTCGAGAGCGGCAGGCTGGCGAGATTGCGCGCCTCGTTGATGAGGCTGCTTGCCTGGTTCTGGATTTGGGTAATCTGGTTGTTGATCTGCTGGAGCGCGCGGGCCGCCTGCAGGACGTTCGAGGCGTAATTGGTGGGATCATAGACAATCCCGCCGAACTGCGCGTGAGCCGGCGTGGATGCGACCATCGGCACGATCGCCATCGAAGCGGCGGCGCCGGCCAGGATGGCGCGGCGCAGGGGGAAACGGGTCATAAGAATAACTCCTGCTGGGGTTGGTGTCGGGATTCGGGGGAAGAAGATCGACGGCCCAGGCGCAGCCGCGATGCCGCAGCCATTCGGCCGCGAACGCGGATTGCCCGTGGGTTGCCATGATGTCGGCGATGGCGATCTGGTCGGTTTTCGATGACGCGGCCGTGAAGGCGAGCGCGACCTCTCCCAGCCCCAGCTCGAACAGGCGGTTTCCGCGCCGCGACTGGCAGTAGTAATCGCGCTTCGGCGTCGCCCGGCTGAGGATTTCGATCTGGCGGGCGTTCAAGCCGAACCGCTCGTAGATCGCCGCGATCTGCGGTTCGGCAGCGCGCTCGTTCGGCAGGAAGATGCGCGTCGGGCAGCTCTCGATGATGGCCGGCGCGATATTCGACGTCTCGACGTCCGCGAGGCTCTGCGTCGCGAACACGACGATGGCATTGCGCTTGCGCAGGGTTTTCAGCCACTCGCGAAGCTGTGCCGCGAACGCCGGGCTGTCGAGAACGAGCCAGCCCTCGTCGATGATGATGAGCGTGGGCGAGCCGTCCAGCCGCGCCTCGATCCGGTGGAACAGATAGGAGAGGACCGCCGCGGCGGCTCCCGAGCCGACAAGCCCTTCCGTCTCGAACGCCTGGATATCGGCTTCGCCGAGCCGTTCGGCCTCGGCGTCGAGCAGCCGGCCCCATGGCCCGCCGATGCAATAGGGGGCGAGCGCCTGCTTGAGCGCCTGCGATTGCAGCAGGACCGCGAGGCCGGTGAGCGTGCGTTCCGCGACCGGCGCGCTCGCGAGCGATCCCAGCGCCGACCAGATATGCTCCTTCGCCTGCGGATCGACGGTGACGCCTTCGGACGTGAAGATCGCGGCCAGCCATTCGGCGGCCCATGCCCGTTCGGCGGGATCGTCGATCCGCGCGAGCGGCTGCAACTGCACGCCGCCGTCGCTGTCGTCGGACAGACCGCCGCCGAGATCCTGCCAGTCCCCGCCCATGGCGAGCGTGGCGGCGTGGATGCTGCCGCCGAAGTCGAACGCGAAGACCTGGCCCTTCTCGTAGCGACGGAACTGCATCGCCATCAGCGCGAGCAGCACCGACTTGCCCGCGCCTGTGGGGCCGACGACCAGCGTGTGACCGACGTCGCTGCCATCGGGGTGAAGGGAAAACCGGAACGGGGTCGAGCCTTCGGTCTTGCCGTAGAGCAAGGGGGGAGCATTGAAGTGCTCGTCCCGTTCCGGCCCCGCCCATACCGCTGAGAGGGGGATCAGGTGGGCGAGATTGAGAGTGGAAATCGGGGGCTGCCGGACGTTGGCGTAAGTGTGGCCGGGCAGGCTTCCCAGCCATGCCTCGATCGCGTTCATCCCTTCGGGGATGACCGTGAAGTCGCGGCCCTGGATGATCTTCTCGGCGAGCCGCAGCTTCTCGGCGGCAATGGCCGGATCGCGGTCCCATACCGTGACGGTCGCCGTCACATAGGCCATGCCGGCATAGTCCGCGCCAAGCTCTTGCAGCGCGGCATCGGCGTCCAGGGCCTTGTTCGAGGCATCGCTGTCGAGCAGCGTCGACGCCTCGTTGGTCATCACCTCTTTCAGAATCGCGGCGACGCTCTTGCGCTTGGCAAACCATTGACGGCGGATGCGCGCCAGCACCCTGGTTGCATCGCTCTTGTCGAGCATGATCGCCCGCGTCGACCAGCGATAACCGAACGCCAGCCGGTTCAGTTCGTCGAGCACACCGGGGAAGGTGACGCTGGGGAAGCCCACCACCGTCAATGTGCGGACGTGATGGTCGCCGAGCTTCGGTTCCAGCCCGCCGGTCAGCGGCTCGTCGGCGAGCAGCGCGTCGAGGTGCATCGGGGTTTCCGGGACGCGCACGCGCTGGCGGCGGGTGGAAATCGTCGAATGGAGATAGGTCAGCGTCTCGCCATCATCGAGCCAGCGGACCTCCGGCACGAAGCCTTCGATCAGATTGAGCACGCGGTCGCTGCGATCCTTGAAGCCCGCCAGCGATTCGTGACTGTCGACGCCCGCGCCGGAACGGCCTTCATAGAGCCAGGTTTCGGCGCGGGCGGCGTCCTCGGCCGGGGGCATCCAGAGCAGCGTCAGATAATAGCCGCTCTCGAAATGCGCGCCTTCCTCGCGGAACTGTTCGCGCCGCTCCATGTCGACCAGTGTCGAGACGGGATCGGGGAAGTCGGAATCGGGATAGTCGAGCGCGGGGGTGCGCTGCGCCTCGACGAAGATCGCCCATCCCGAGCCCAGGCGGCGGAGTGCATTGTTGAGCCGCGCGGTCGTCGCGACCAGCTCGGCGGGCGTGGCGCTGTCGAGATCGGGGCCGCGAAAGCGCGCCGTGCGTTGGAACGAGCCGTCCTTGTTGAGCACCACCCCTTCACCGACCAGCGCCGCCCAGGGCAGGAAGTCGGCCAGATGTGCCGCCTTGTTCCGGTATTCTCGCAGGCTCATCATGGCCGCATCCAGACCGGAAAGCGCAGGTGCCTGCGCGCCACGTCCACGAACTGCGGATCGCGCCGCGCGGCCCATACCGACAGCGCGTGGCCGATCGCCCAAATCGCCAGCCCGGCGATCCAGAGGCGGAGGCCGAGGCCAATCGCACCCGCGAGCGTCCCGTTGACGATGGCGAGCGAGCGCGGGCCGCCGCCGAGCAGTATCGGCTCGGTCAGCGCGCGATGGACGGGCGCATAGAAGCCCGCGACCGGCTCGTCAGTATCGGCCGCGCCCGTCATGCGACGACCAGCCCCCCGCCGAAGCTGAAAAACGACAGGAAGAAGCTCGACGCCGCGAACGCGATGCTGAGCCCGAAGACGATCTGGATCATGCGCCTCGCCCCGCCCGACGTATCGCCGAAGGCCAGGGTCAGGCCCGTCACGATGATGATCATCACCGCGATGATCTTGGCGACCGGCCCTTCGATGCTTTCGAGGATGCTTTGCAGCGGCGCTTCCCACGGCATCGACGATCCGCCCGCATGGGCTGGCGCGGCGAGCGTCAGGGCGATCACGCTGGCGGTGGCGGCGAGCATGGCGCGGCGTGCGCCATGCCGAAGGACATGGATCATTTGGGTTCTCCCGGCTGGGTGTTGGAAAGGGGCGTGAGGCGGTAGTCGCCGGTCGCGGGGTCGAGCCCTTCGACGCGGGCCAGTTCGGCGAGGCGGCGGCCATGGCCGTCACGGACCAGCACGGCGATCAGATCGATCGTCTCGGCCAGCAACGCGCGGGGGACCGTGACCACCGCTTCCTGGATGAGCTGTTCCATGCGGCGGAGCGCGCCGAGCGCGGTGCCAGCGTGGATCGTGCCGATTCCGCCGGGGTGTCCGGTTCCCCAGGCTTTGAGGAGGTCCAGCGCCTCGCTCCCACGCACCTCGCCGATGGGGATGCGATCGGGGCGCAAGCGCAGGCTGGATCGCACCAGATCGGACAGCGAGACGACGCCATCCTTCGTCCGCATGGCGACCAGGTTCGGCGCGGCGCACTGAAGCTCGCGCGTGTCCTCGATCAGCACGATACGGTCGGCGGTTTTGGCGACTTCGGCGAGCAGCGCGTTGACCAGCGTGGTCTTGCCGCTGCCGGTGCCGCCCGCCACGAGGATGTTCGCGCGGGCCGGGACAGCCTGGCGGAGCGCGTCCGCCTGGGCGGCCGACATGATCCCGCCCGCCGCGTAATCGTCGAGCGTGAACACCGCGACGGCGGGCTTGCGGATCGCGAAGGCCGGGGCCGCGACGATCGGCGGCAACAGTCCCTCGAACCGTTCGCCGCCCTCGGGCAACTCGGCTGAGACGCGCGGGCTGCGCGCATGCACCTCGACGCCGACATGGTGCGCGACCAGGCGGACGATGCGCTCGCCGTCCGCGGCGGCCAGCGTCATGCCGGTGTCGCTGATGCCTTCGCCGAGCCGGTCGATCCAGAGCCGCCCGTCCGGGTTCAGCATCACCTCGATCACTTGCGGGTCGTCGAGCCAGGCCGCGATCGACGGTCCCAGTGCCGTGCGCAGCATCCGTGCGCCGCGTGTCCTCGCCTCGGATCGGATCGGGTGGACGGTCAAGATGAAGCCCCTGAATTGGGCCGGGCGAACCGCCGCCCGGCGTCAGGGGTGCATCAAGAGAGACAGAAAAGGAGGGGATTCAACAAGGAAATGCAGGCGTCGCAGGCTGGCGAAGAAAGACAGGGAATGGCGTAGGGGCGCTTTCGCGCAGTCCCGAATCAATGCTTGCGCGCGGCGGTGATCGCTTCCTCGATCAGGTCATTCAGTTCATCGGCCGAGAGATCGGCGAACCCGGCCTGGGCTTCGGCCAGAGTCAGGTCGAGTAAGCGCCATTTGACGGCATCCTCAATGAACCTCGACATATCGCCTTTCGTCCTCCCGCGTTGCGCGAGGTGGGTCCGCATATTGGTATCGGTTTCCTTTGTGGCGTTCACAGTCCAGCGCGTCCTGTCGCCCATCTTCATGCTCCCACGCGCAAATTGTCTGCCATCCTTGGTCAGATATGATACAAATCCTCACAGTCCAATGCCCATGATCCGAGTTTTTGTATCAATGCCACGATCCGTCTCTCAACGCCATGCCGCCCACGCCCTTCTTGAAGACAAGGGGATGGCGCGTCTCGCGGAAATACGCGCTGCCGGCATTACCGCCGCAACGATAAGCCGGATGGAGCGGGATGGCGAAGTCGTGCGGCTCGCGCGGGGACTCTATCAGCTATCCAATGCCCCGCTCGATGCCGACCATAGCCTGGCGGAAGCTGCCAAGCGCGTGCCTAAAGGGGTTATCTGCCTGGTTTCGGCGCTCGCGTTCCACGGCCTCACCGATCAGCTTCCCAGAAAGGTCTGGCTGGCGATCGGCCAGAAGGATTGGACCCCGAAACCGGCCAATTCCTCGCTTCGAATTATTCGCTTCACCGATAGCCTGCTGAATGAAGGCGTTGAGACGCATGTGATCGAAAATGTGCCGGTCAGGATATTCGGTGTCGCCAAGACGATTGCGGACTGTTTCCGACATCGCAGCAAAATTGGCCTGTCCGTGGCGATCGAGGGGCTGCAGGAGGCTCTGCGCCAGCGCAAGGCGACGCCCGGTGAAATCGCTGAACAGGCCGAACGTGGCGGCATGGCGACCGTGATGCGTCCCTATCTCGAAGCGCTGACGGCCAATGGCTAGGGAGATCAGGAATATCGCGGCCTCCGTGAGGGCGAAGCTCCTGCAACTGTCCAAGGCGAAATGTAGGAAGTCAGGTCCGCTCAGCCGTCCAGCGCGATTCCATAATGATTTCACAGATTGCATAGCGTGAAATCATTTGGTAATGTCTGCCTGATAGGAGACGCATATGGGCCAAAATGTCGTTTATCTGCATGGGCAGCCCGAACCGATTGGACACTTCCTCCGTATCGGAAATTCGGGCCATCGTCAGTTGGAAACCCTGCTTGGATCGGGGAAGATGGTGCTTGATCGTGTTGTTGTGGATGCGGCTGCCGTGGTCCGTCAGCATGATCTCATCACCTCATTGGCGGAAGCGGGGGGAGAGTTGATTCTCGACACCAATGTTGCCGAGCTTTCGTCAGCGGGAAAATTCAACGGAGCGGTTAAGTCCGCTCCTTGGGCCAATCCGACCGCCGTGCTGACCGCAGATGATCTTCGTGCCAACGCCAATCGTGATGTCATCGGTCACATTGCGCGGTTTGCAGTCCAGCATGGCTTCCACATGGTTCAAGCCCCCACTCATTTGTTGGAGGGGTCACCTGATGCCATGTTCGCCGTCGATCGCGCATCCACGATTGCTTTACGCAATGCGCTTGATGTGGAAGGCGGCGCGCACATCGGGATCAACTATCCCCTGATGATAAAATCGGCAACGCTGCGTGATCCGGTGCAACGTCGTGCTTTTATTGCTGGCCTCGAAGAATTGCCTTTCGACAATCTGTGGTTCCGCATCTCGGGCTTCGGCGCGGATGCCTCTCCGGCTGGCCTTCGCCGCTACATTGCAGCGGTAATGGATTTTCTACGACTGGATCGTCCGATCGTCGCAGATGGTGTTGGGGGATTGGCTGGCCTTGCCATCGTCGCATTTGGTGCAGCGGGTGGTATTTGCCACGGCGTTGCCGAGAAGGAACGGTTCGACGCTTCAGGCTGGAACAAGCCACCCCAGCCCCGAGGTCAGGGCTTTGGTCGCGAGAAACGTGTGCTGATCGGGAGCCTCGATCGAATGTTGAGCGAGAAACAGCTCGATAACCTAATGAGTACACCGGGAGCCAGAAAAGCTCTGAGTTGCAATGATGCTTCCTGTTGCCCGCGCGGTCTTGACGACATGCTCAAGAACCCCAAGGCTCATTATCTGCGACAGCGGTCGCAGGGCGTGCAGGAGTTGTCGCTCATACCGGATAGCCGGCGTGTCCAACATTATCTGGACAAGCAGCTAACCCCAGTGGAAAGGGCGGCGCGTAATGTCGCCAAGCTCCGGGTTGGGGACACAGGGCTGAAAAAGATACTAGAAAAGAGCAGTGAGCGGTTGGAAAAAATCCATTCCGTGTTGGATGACCTTAGCGGGACCATCAAGGGTGCGCCACGTGCCCATGCCCCGCGTCGGCAGCCGCGTGGAGCACCAGCCGCCGCTGCTGGAAAGCGTTAATCCATGAGCACTGCAGTCGCCCGTATCCTTGACGATCTTCGCTCGCGCGGCGGGCTTCAGGGCAAGGACATTGCGAACATCGTCGATGTGTCCACCGCAACGGTGTCGCGATGGTCACATGGCAACGGTTCCCCCAATTTGCGCACGCAGACGGTCATTGCCGATCTACGCTATGTCGTTGATCGGTTATCCGACTTCTACACAGCCGACGAAACGCGGCTGTGGCTCCATTCCCGCCATCCGCTTCTGAAAGGAGAACGTGCGATTGATCTGATCAATGCCGACCGCACGGAAGAAGTATTGGCGGTGATCGAGCGTCTCGATGCCGGCGCCTATATCTGAGTTTGAAATGACCCAAAGGCGCGCGCGCGATATCGAACTTCTGGATGCTCTGGATGCGCACGCAGGCGTCGCATTCGAAGGCGATGTATGGCGTATCGTCCGAGCAGAACGCGATGCGCTGGAAGGTTCGGCATCGCGTGCGCGCTGGGACCCAGGATCGTTCGATGTTCTCTATACCTCGCTTGAACGCGACGGGGCATTGGAAGAAATCCACTTCCATTTGAGCCGGCAACCCGTCTTTCCGTCAAAATTGCAATCCGTCGTGCATCGTATCGCCGTCCGCACCAGACGCACTCTCAAACTGGCTGATCTCTCTGCGCTGTCCGCGCTCGGTATTGCAGCAGAAAGCTACGGTGATCTGACCTACGAGCGGAGTCAGGAAATTGGCGATGCTGCCTTCTTCCTCGGTTTCGACGGCATTCTAGCCCCCAGCGCACGCTGGCCATGTCAGAATCTGATATTGTTTTTGGACCGGCTTGAACCTGGAGACCTGACCATCACGGCATCGGAGCCGGTGGATTGGAAGCAATGGCGTGCCCAGCGGACAACAAAGCGCAATTAACTGGGGCACTATCATTCAGCGGCCGACGAAATGTCCTCACCGATTTCCTGCCGGACTCTCGGCCCGTTGGCGAGCCTGCGGCCCAGCGCCTCGATGAAGGCGTCATAGCGGTCGTTCCCCAGGCGGCGCAGCGCCGCGCGCTCCGTTTCGGGCGGCGGCGGGGTCGATGTCAGCCAGAAACGCACGAACTGGGCGATCATCTCCACGCCGATGCCGAGATCGCGTTCGAGCCGCGCCGCCTTGCGGTCGAGCCGGTCCATGCGCTTCGCCATCGCCGCCTCCCGTCGCTCGTCGCCATCGGGCGAGAGGAAGGAGGCAATGGCGGCTTCCGCCACCAGCGAGCGCGATTGCTCGCGCCGATCGGCATAGGAGGCCAGCGCCTGCATGATGTCGCGGTCGAGATAGACCGAAAGCCTGTCCTTGCTCATAGCTCGATCCCGTCATCCCGGTCCATCGAGGCCCGGCGCGCGTTCATCGCCTGCTCGCGCTGGATTTCCCGGTTGCGGATGGCGTCCGCATCGGATTCCGGTTCGTCCGGGTCGAACTCGTTGGACGGCGCGGGCCGGGGTTTGGGCGCGATGTCGAGATGCCGCTCCTGCTCGGGCTCCTGGCGGATATCCGCCGCCGCCTCGCTCTCCCCTGTGCTGTCGGACTTCTCGCCATCCGCCTCGTCAGCCTTTGCCTTCCCGCCCTTCGGTTGCCCGATGCCCTTCGCTTCCTCCCGCCGCCTGGCGAACGCGCGCATCATCGCATCGTCGGGCGCGATGGGCGGCAGGTTCCGCCAGTCGTCGGGACGGGTTTCCTGATTGACCCATGCGGCCGGGTCGGGCGGCGCCATGATCCGCGCCGCCAGACGGGGGTCGGCGTAATATGCCGCCTTCTTCGCCCGGATCGGATGGATGCCCGACACCATGACGATTTCCTCGTCGGGCGGAAGGGTCATGACCTCGCCCTGGGTCAGAAGCTGGCGGGCGGTTTCGGAGCGCGAGACCATCAGGTGCCCGAGCCAGGGGCTCAATCTATGCCCTGCATAATTTTTCATCGCCTTCATCTCGGTGGCGGTGCCGAGCGCCTTCGAGACGCGCTCTCCCGTCCGCTCGTCATTGGTCGCGAAGCTGACCCTGATATGACAATTGTCGAGAATGGCGTTGTTGGGTCCATAGGCTTGCTCAACCTGGTTGAGGCTCTGTGCGATCAAAAAACCTTTGATTCCATAGCCAGCAACGAAGGCTAACGCCTTCTCGAAGAAGTCGAGCCGACCCAGCGCCGCGAACTCGTCAAGCATCATGAGCAGGCGATGACGCTGCATCGCACTATCCAGTTCCTCGGTCAGCCGCCGACCGATCTGGTTGAGCATCAGGCGAATGAGCGGACGGGTGCGTGAGATGTCGGATGGCGGGACGACCAGATAAAGCGTGACCGGCTCGGGGCCTTCAACAAGATCGGCGATGCGCCATTGGCAGCAGCGCGTCACCTCGGCGACCACCGGATCGCGGTAGAGGCCGAGGAAGGACATGGCGGTCGAGAGCACGCCCGACCGCTCGTTGTCGCTCTTGTTCAGCAGTTCGCGCGCCGCCGAGGCGATCACGGGATGCACGCCGGCTTCGCCCAGATGCGGGGTCGCCATCATCCGGTCGAGAGTCGTCTCGATCGGTCGCGCGGGGTCCGACAGGAACGCGGCCACCCCAGCCAGCGTCTTGTCCGGTTCGGCATAGAGCACATGCAGGATCGCCCCGACCAGCAACGAGTGGCTGGTCTTTTCCCAATGATTGCGGCGTTCAAGCGAACCCTCGGGATCGACCAGCACATCGGCCACATTCTGCACGTCGCGCACCTCCCACTGGCCGCGCCGAACCTCCAGCAGCGGGTTGTAGGCGGCCGATAGCGGGTTGGTCGGATCGAACAGCAGCACGCGGCCGTGGTGCGAACGGAAGCCGGCGGTGAGCGTCCAGTTCTCACCCTTGATGTCATGGACGATGGCCGATCCCGGCCATGTCAGCAGCGAAGGCACGACCAGACCAACGCCCTTGCCGCTGCGGGTCGGCGCATAGCAGAGCACATGCTCCGGCCCGTCATGGCGCAGATAGGCCCGCCCGAACTGGCCCAGCACCACGCCATTGTCGCCGAGCAGCCCGGCCTTGCGGATTTCCTTCTCGCTGGCCCAGCGCGCCGAACCGTAGGTTTCGGCGTTCTTCAGCTCCCGCGCTCGCCACACCGACATGCCGATAGCGACCGCGATCGACACGAACCCACCGGAGACGGCGATATAGGCGCCGGTCTGAAAGATATCGGGCGCATAGGCGTCGAACGAGAACCACCACCAGAAGAAGGCGGGTGGCGGATAGACCGCCCAATCGCCGACCATGAACCAGGGCGGGCCAAGCTCGGGCTGATACGCCAGTGCCGATGCTGTCCATTGCGTGGCGCTCCAGATCGCGGTGAGCACGATCAGGAAAACGGCTGTGATCTGGCCCCAGAGGATTTTGGTCGCGGACATAAAGACCTCCTGTCCGGCGAAGAGAGGTCAGGAATCCGCTGTTTCAAGCACTATTCGCGCAGATCGCAGGCTGGCGAAGAAATACAGGGAATGGCGTAGCCGCATATGTTCGTCAGATGCGTGGCGGCAGTTTCCGCCAACAAAACGGTCGTTCAGGGCGGCCGAGCCGATTGTCAGGAGCTGCCGTACATTCAAACTCAGGTAGTGAAATCCGAAGTACGAGATTGGGACTTTCCTGCCGTTCCTGCAGCATATGCTGAACGGCAACTGCTGACGGAACCTGACGCTCGCTGGCCAAAGCCAATGCGTCCAGACCGGGCCTTCGCTCATCATTCCTCTTAGTGCGTTTTCCGCAGTGGCTAAATCGCGATGGATCGTGGAGGCATTGCCATCCGCTAATTCCACTGTTATTCAAAACCTTTAGTGCCAAGTGCAAAATCAACCTGGTTTTATTCGAATTAATCACGGCAACGCTTTCGGGGGGTGTATTATGGCAAAGCGCAAGGTTTTCTACAGCTTCCATTTTGACAACGACGTGATGCGCGTCCAGCAAGTTCGCAACATGGGAGTAATCGAAGGGAACACACCTGTTACAGCTAATGCATGGGAAGAGGTTAAGCGCAAGGGCACGAAAGCGATTGAGGACTGGATCGATGACAACATGAAGGGGAAGTCCTGTGTCATCGTGTTGATTGGCACAGAAACCAACAAGCGTCCTTGGGTCGATTATGAAATAAAGAAGGCTTGGGAGGATGGAAAGGGCCTACTGGGTATCCACGTTCACAATCTTAGTTGCCCTAATAATGGAACCTGCGCGCAGGGTGCGGACCCGCTTTCGAAATATAGTTTTAAGGTTGGGGATAAGGTGGTCAAACCAAAGACATATAATCCCAAATCTACGGACGCCTATAACGATATAGCAAAAAATATTGAAGCGTGGATAGAAGATGCAATAGCCATTCGCGGGTGAGTGATTCTTCCTTGCTCGCTTGTGAATGCTGCTCGTCCGGGAATATCACGCATCATGACTGCGCCACCTCGCCCTTTCTATGAACTGATTGTCCTTGGCGCCGTCACACCGCCTGAGCTTGAAGCGCTGCGCGTTAATCTCGAGACAGTCGCAGCCGAATTTCAGCTGGCGCTTGGCAGCGAGATCGCACTGCGCACGCTAACGGACTTTGCCGACCATAACCGCGAGGCGAGCATCACGGCGCTCTATTTTGGCGGCAACCCCCAGCAAGACGCTGCGCTCGTGGATTTGCTCGAAGCCGATAAAGTGCCGATCGTACCGGTGGTGCGCAAAGGCGACAAGGCGGAAGATGTCCTGCCGGTTGAGATCGCAGCGATCAACGCAGCGTTCCTTGACCCTGATGATCTGACGCTCAGTGTTCCGTTTGCCGTCGCGCTTGAATGCTTAGGGCTGCTCCACCGACAGCGCCGTGTTTTTGTGAGCTATCGCCGCACGGAGTCGCGAGAAGCTGCGGTTCAGCTGCATGACGAGCTGAGCGGTCGCGGCTTCGACGTGTTCCTCGATACACACGATATCCGCCCGGGCACGCTGTTCCAGGAAATGCTTTGGCACCGTTTGGTCGACTGTGACGTGGTGGTTATGCTCGATACGCCCGATTATTTCAGCAGCAAGTGGACCTCGCTGGAGATTGGCCGCAGCCAATCTAAAGGTATCCAGATACTCCGGCTGGTCTGGCCTGGGCACGAACCGACCCGCAAGCTTGGCCTGAGCGACACTATTCAGCTCGGAGCCGCGGATCTCACACCTCAACATCAGTTGACCGCCGCGATGATCAACACCGTCGCCCGGCGTGCCGAGCGGCTACGTAGCCGTAGCATCGCAACGCGCCAGCTTAGCCTTGCCGGTCGGCTTGCGATGGAGATAAAGGCGATTGGTGGGACGATCGAAGGGATTGGCGCCTATCGCGCGATGGCAATCGATCTGCCCAATGGCACCAAGCTCCATGCGTATCCGATGGTTGGCGTACCGACCGCCGAGCTCCTTCATGAGATCGATAGCAAAGCTGCCAGCGCCAAGCACGGCCGCTTCCCTTGTCTTGTCTTCGATGATGTCGGGATCCGTCCGGCTTGGCGCGAACACCTCGCCTGGCTCGATGCAAAGATTCATGGTGTGCGTGCTCTCAAGGTCAATGGCGCAGGATGGGAGCTGATGGAATGGGACAATCCGTGAGTCCGGATGGCGCAATTTTCCTTTCGGCTGGCGTACCAGATCCGAACAAGAGCCATTTCATGGGTGAGGCCGACCCTGCGGCAATTTCCGCAGTGGTTTCAGCCTTGCTGTACGTGACGCTCGGCCGACGCAAATTAGTGTGGGGCGGGCACCCTTCGATCACCCCAATGGTATGGGCCTACGCCGAGGCGTTGGAGATTGATTACGGCGCTTGGGTCAAACTCTACCAAAGCGGCTTCTTCAAGGATGATTTCCCTGAAGAGACAGCCAAGTTTGACAATGTCGTGATTACCCCAAAGATCGAGGGGGATGTAACAGCTAGTCTTGCGGTTATGCGCCACCAAATGCTTAACGAGACGAAATTCGGCGCTGCAATTTTCGTTGGTGGAATGGGCGGCATCATGGATGAATATGCGCGATTTAAGGAACTCGCGCCTCAAGCCGCAATCCTGCCCATTATGTCGGCAGGTGGGGCGGCGCGAATCCTCGGAGAGCAACTTGTAGCTGACGCAGCATTTGCCCAGCAACTTGACTATGTAGCGCTGTTGCACGAACGGTTGGAGATCGATCCCAATGAGCGGCGCTATGCAACGCCTGCCGAGCAGCCATCGGTCTTGGCTGACCGGATGCGGAATCCGACCGCGCCGTCCCGCTGATGGAGTGCACGCCGGGTACACGACAAGGTGTGAGCGATCGACCGGATTCGCCGTTTGCCCCTTGCAGGAGGCCTAAAGTATCGTCCGCCACTTGGGCACGAGACACGATGAAAGCTAATGTCCGGTTGTGTGATTAGCGGAAATTCACACGCATAAACTACGAATGGCCTGAATTGGGTCGTTGGTGCACCTAATCGATTAACATCAGCCAAACGCTATCAGGCAAGTTGATTTCACACTGGAAGTTTAATGCCCGCCCCAACCACGCTCTGTGAAATTTTCACGGATTGGGATGGGTTCGAACAGTTCGTCGCCCGGCTTCACCGGACCGGTTCCGTGACAGTCGAACACAATGTGACACTCACCGGCAGATCGGGCGCATCTCGCCAGATCGATGTGCTGGTTCGGCACAAGGAAGGGCTTTACGAGCACCTCATCGTCGTCGAGTGCAAGTATCGGAAGTCATCCGCGGCGACACCGATTAGCGGCTTGAGTTTGACCGATTTCGGACGGGCGGCTTCGGGCGCAAAATTTGCCAAAACTGACGTTGAGTTAGTTAGTCATTGACGTGACCCTCTGGTTTCCACCAGCCGAGATTACCCGCCGCGTAGCCACCTACTCAGCTCGGTCGCCGTGTAGGCCTTTTCGTCTAGCACCATCCATATTCGCTTGTCATAGTCGCTATGGTCGCCCCAAACGATCTTCCGATATAGGCCCAGATATTCCCAGGATGCCCAGCTCTGCTCGTAGGAGTTTTCTGCCGCAGGGAAGATGGCGATCGAATCCATACCCTTATAGCCGTCCGCAAGACCGAGTTCCCATGGTACCCAGCGGCTGTCCTTGCTGTTCTGGCTCGCCAACAGCACAAAACGTCCTGTCTGGCGGATGCGGGTCTTGAGCAGCGCGGCTGTTTCCTTGGTCGTATAAGGCGGCATGGCGGGATCTATTTCATCGACATAGACCGTGGCCCCATGTCCTTCGAGCACGCGAATTGCGCCAACGACAAGATCGTCATCCTTGCTCGAGTGCGACAGGAATGTGGCCCCCGCGGGCGACCGAGCCTTCGCTGACTTTCGCAAAGTCGTCCGCGCGTCATATGTCAGGTCATTCGCAAAATTGCGAAGCTCGGACTTGGTTATATAGTCGATCACCGCCAAGCGCCGCTTGTGCTCCCGGCGCTCATGCAGCCTTCCCAAGACGTTCGAGGATCGCGGCGACGCATTCCAAGGCTGCCTTTCGCTCGACGCTCTTGTCCATCAGCAATTGCAGCTCTGCATCGGTGGGCCTAACGGCCTCCGGACCCGTCGCCGGAAGCTTCGATCCGAGAATTGCCGCGGCGATCTCGGCGGCCGCGCCGCCGCTTGCCCCGATAGGCAAGACAAACACGCCGGCCTCGCGCGCGATCTCGAATTCCTCCATCACCCCGCCAGCCACCACCAAGTCCGCGCCCTGCATCTTGGTGCCGCCGATGAATATCACTGCGCCAGCCTGCCGCGCGAGTTCATGGCGCAACATCGTCCATTTGCCTTGATCGGCCGCCTGGCCCGCCAAGGGCTGCGGAAATGGTCGGGCAATGAGCCGACGGCTTAGATCCCATCCGCCGCGGTCGCGCAGCGCCTCCAGAAAGCCGGCAATGGTGCCCGATCCCACCAGAATGCCCGCGCCGCTGACAAGATCGCGCCCCGTGTGTCCGATCCAGCGCCCGATATCTTCAGCCAGAGAGTAACGCGCGGGAGCGCCGTCACCGTCTTCGAGCGGCCAGCTCCCGCTCACCCATACCCGCCGGGCTGCCACGCGCCGCTCGATTTGTCGAAGCAAGCCCGGGACTTCGTCATAGCTGTCGATTTCCACGGCAACCAGCCCGTAGCGCCTCAAATCTTTCGCCCAGAGCTTATGCTGCGCAAGCCGTGCCTTATACTCGTCCTCGGTATCGAAATCGTCCGGATGCGGAGGCCGAACGATAGCGAAATGCTCGGGCGGGGCATCGGTGAAGCTCTCGCGGATCAACGAGAGGACATGTCGGATATTCGGGTCGGTGAAGCTCAGACCGACGAACAATATCGATTTGTTCGTCAGATGGGCCTGAAGAAGCGGCAGGAAAGCTCCCCGCCGACTGCGAAACAGTTCATAATCGTCGGTTGAGATCACGATGTCGTCAAGTCGGTCGATCGAACCGTGCATCTTGTAAAGCCGTGCGGCGCCCGGCGTCGGTTTGAGCGAAAGATCTGAAGCGCCCGACAAGGCGTCGAGCGGCCGGTCGATCGCCGCAAAAGCCCGTTCAACCAGACGATCGTAATTGGTCGTCCAGATATGTTGAACGGGCAGCCGGGCAATCACCTCGAGCGTCGTAGGGACATCATGGTCCTTACCGATCTGCTCCTTGATGACATTGCGAACGCGCGTCGCGCTGCCGCTCTCTTGAATGCTCCACTGTGCAAGGGCCGCCAGATCCTGGATATCGCGCGAGCTTACGCCAAGCTCGTCGCCGATTTCACGCAGCAGAGAGGCCCAGGACGGATAGCCGGCGGCCATCGACATCCCTGCTCCGACGAACACCGCTCCGACGCCATCGGCCAAGGCGGTCGGATATTCCTTCAGAAAGCGCGCCATCGCCGCTTTTGTCATTCCCCATCCCCCATGTTCGGTCGAGCCGCGGGCCCGGCATCCCGCCAGACTGCCCGTTCCTGCGCGCCTAACGTCAAAGCAACAGGCGCATTTCCGGCTCCTCGGCCACCGACAATTCATAGGCTTCCCGGATTTGGCGGAGAAATTGCGTCTGTCCGCCGTAGCTGGGATGGCGAACCGGGATCATCTCGAGACGGTCGTCGATGCGAGCCACCGCTTGCGCGGCATCATTACCGATCGCGAAAATTCTCCGGGGTCGCAGTAGCGTGATCAGAAGGGACAAGATCTCCTCGCCCGCCCGTCGCTCTTTGGAGTTATGGGTGCGATTGGTAAAAGGCCTCCCGGGCTCGTGCGGATGCAGCGGAAACACGTTCCAGAGGAAAATGCGCGCGTCGATCTGGGCCAGCATGGTCCAGATGACCGCAGCTGTGCGTTCTCCGACGACGTCTCCGACGGTCGGCCGTTCGACCTCGACGCCCCACCGGCTCATGTGCGCGCTGGCATTGACTTCGTCCGTCAGCGCAAGACCGGTTCGCCGACCGCCGCGATACCCGAGATCACGCCCGACCCAGATGGCATCGACCGGTGCCGACATTGCGCTTTCGAGCATCGCCGCCAGCGCCGCTGCGCGCGTTTTTGCCGCATCGGATCGATCGAAGGTTTCGCATCGATCGGTATAGGGGTTGAAGCAATGGTCGAACGTCAGATCGGACACCGCGCGAACAAAGGACTGCGTATTCATTTCGGCTCCTCGAGCGGCTCGTAACGGATCGTGCGCGCATCGCGGTCACCCACGATCCATCCGCCTTGCGCCTCGCTCATCTGCCTGAAAACCGCATATCCGTCCAGAATGGCGCGCTCCCACAATTTGGGCGGGCAGCGCGAAACTTCATAACCCTCGACGAATTCACTGATCGTTTTGAGGACTCCGAAAGAGATACGCTTTTGATCCTTGAAGAAATTCAGATCCTTCGCGCGCGAGAATATCCAGGCTGTCAGGCCTTCTTCGACGACGATCGCACGCCCGTTGTCCTGCTCTTCATCATAGTCCTTCCGGCTCTTTCGCTTCTGCTTGATGAGCGCGCGCACGACAGGCGACCAATGAAGGATTGCCGCATTCGCGAAATGGAAGACATCGTGGAAGCGATAACCGTCCCGGTCGGCAATATTGTCGGTCAGAGGATCGCCGATGAACACATCGTTCCACTGCAGATAGGTCCTGCCACTCGCCCGCTGGCTGATCTTGATGCGAAATTGCCGAGGAAGCTGCTCTTCGGGCAGGAAGCCCTCATCGAAATCGCAGAGGTCCGCCGGATCGGGGACCAGAAACGCGCCGCGCGTTTTTTTGATGTTCGTACGCACCACGGTAGAAAAATCGAGCCCCGCACCGCTAAGTGCCTGCAGATAATACCCAGCAAAGCTTACAAGGTCGGCGCGCTCTGGCGACGTACCCAGAAGCGCCGAGGCTGCGCGGCCCAAATCGAATAGCGCGGTATCGAGATGCACAGTCGTGTCGGGTACCATGATATGGGCGATAGCGCCGCGGCTGTAATCGCTCGCCGCTCCGATTTTTCGATAGGTTCCGTTGGCGCTCGCTTCGGTGAATATTTCCTCCAGCGAAAAGCCGGCACGGCGGCAAAGGGCGGCAAAATACCAGAGCGTGTCTCCGAACTCTTCCTCGGCTGCCTTGCGGAAGCCGGGAAAGGCGTCGCCTTCGCGCGCATGCTTCTTCGATGTCGACATGATGCCGCCGACTTCTCCGTAGAGTCCGAGCAGAACCGGTTCGAGACTGTTCGGATCCAGCACGTCGGTGCCGTCGATCCTGTCCACATAATCGCTCAGCGGCACCGAACCGCGCACATTCTCAGTACCGGATACCGCCACGAAGCTGCCTCCATTCATAGGGGGCATCCTGATATCCGCCGTCGCCGAGCGAGCGCACCCAAGCCTCGAAAGCCCCGATCAATTTAGGGTCGTCGAAAACATTCCGACCGATCCCCGATTTGCAGACCGGACGGCCACCCGCATCGACCAGGTTCGCCGGAATTTCCGGCCCATATCCGCCGAAGTAAATGAAGTCCTCGCTGATCAGCACGCGATTGACGCCCGTGTCGCGCGCGATGTGGCGTGCGTGCTGCCCCCCCGTATCGGTCGTGTGAAACGAGTCGCGTTGTAACCACCCGTCATCATCCGGATTGCAAAAATAGATATTGTCGCCGCAGCTCTGCTTCCGGCTGCCGCTGCGATAGGGCTTTTTCTTCGCAAAGCGCGGATCGGCATTATAGTCCTGAAAGCTCAGTATGTCGGTTACGCGCATTGCATGGACGAGATGGCCGCCGCGCTGGATACGCCGCTCATTGCTACCAGTCCCCACGACCCAGTCGCCGATACTGGCGGATCTGCGAATGTCGGGTTTGCAAGTTGCGAGCGTGCAGTAGCCGTAAAATGGATTTGGCGCGAAGCCGCTATCATAGCGCACGACGTACGAATGGAGCCGAGGCATCAGCAGGGGTGCTTCTTGAGACCTACCGTATCGCACGGCCCGCCATCGGGCTTTTCCCAACTATCCTTACCGTTGATGGCGTCGATAATGGCATCGCCGTTCCAACCCACAACCGCATCGGCATATTCGGTGAGAGCGGCCGGCAGATCGCACTCCTTCTCGCCATGTTCCCAAACACCGACGATGCGCTTGCCCTGCTTGGCCGCATATTCGATTTCCCAATTGACCCACGCGCTGTCCTTGGTCTGCGGCGATACATAGCAGATGAACACACCGGCCCAATTGATCGCCGGTGCAAGTATCTGGGTCTTGATGTAATTTTCGTCCGACGCGTTGTTGAACTTGCCGGTATGGATCGACGAATCCCTTATCGTCATTCCCTTGGGCGCCAACAGATCCTTAAGCTTACCCAGTCCTACGTCGTCTTTATGCACATGGCTGATAAAAACGTTTTTCATGTCCGACATCAGACCTCCCCCGAGATGTGTTCGGACCTTTTAAGGTTGATCGATGAAGGGAGAAAGGCTTTTTCGAAAGGACGCAAGCATTGATTAATCCAAATTGGATCAATTGCCCGCCACCGCGGCGTGGACCATCGCGGACTCCTCTCGGCGCATGAAGAATAGCGCATGGTGTGCCGAGCGGCCGGAGTCAGCCGCATATAAGCGCCGCCGCTGAATCCGAACAGCGAAATGCGATCGCCGAGACGACGATTGCGGCACAAGAAGTGGTAGGTTGCGATGACGCGGTCATCGAGCCCGTAGTCCGACCCGAGGCGCGCGCAGCGCAAGATAGATTTTTGAAGTGGCCGAAGGTAGCGATCAGCTGCGGCTTTTGAAGCGCCAACTATCGTTGCCGGTCTCGGCGATATCCCGGTGATGGGCGACGCGGGCGAGCAGCGCGGTGGTCATTTTGGCATCGCCGAACACAGTCGGCCATGCGGAAGCATCCTTCCCCTGACATTAAACGTCAGCTCTTAGGAAAACGTCACGTGGCCGGCTACGACGTAGATGAGGCGCTTTGCGGTCGAGACCGATAGCGACCTAGAATGGCGACTTAACGCGATGTTCGCTTCCAAAGGAGACTAACCGGATAATCCGCCAGGGCGGACAGGAAGGCTCACCGCCACGGCCGGCCGTCGCGTCGAGGATTTCTTGAAGCCGCGCGGTCCATGCTATGATGGGCGAAGTATTCGCGCGGCTGTTGAAGGAGGAGGCGCCGTGATCGTCATCCAGATCATCCTGTCGATCCTGGCGCTCTGGCTGCTCTATCATCTGATGATGTGGGCGCTGCCGCTCGCCGTGGGCATTGGCCTTGGCTACCTTGCCTTTCAACATGGCTCCGGCTGGCTGGTGGCGATCGGCATGGGATTTGTCGGCACGGTGATCGGTCTCGCCATCCTGCATCTCGGGATGGCCGCCCGTTCGCTCTGGATACGGCTGCCGGTCATTCTCGCCTTCGTCGGCCCGGCTGCATATGCGGGCGCCGCCGCGACATACGGGATGGCGATCCAGACCGGCGCGCAAGGTCCGGTATGGCCGGTCGTCGCAAGTATCGGCGGCGGGCTGGTGTTCGCCATTCTGGCATTCGCCCGCCTGCTCACCATGACAGGCCAGCCTGCCCCTGCCGCGCAGCCCGTCATGCCTGCTCCGGCGCAGGGCGAGTCGTTCTCGCAGCCCGAGCCGACAGTCGTCTATTATCATCCGATCGAGCCGGTGCGTCCGCGCCTTTCCGATGAGCGCGGGAGCGCGGGCCGCACGATCGACCTCTGACGCCCGGATCACAGCCCCAGCCCTCGGCCACGCCCGAACGACCAGTCCACGCCGCCATTGCCGCGCATGACCCCGGAGATATGCTTGCCCATCTGCCGGTCGAGCGAGGGCGACCAGGGCACAAGCTGGAAGCCGAGCGCATTGTCGATCATCGCATAGCGGCCCGATGCCAGCGTCAGGCGCTGGCGCACGGTGCCCATGACATAATCACCCGTCCGCGAGGGCGTGTGGGGCAGGCCGATCTTGGCCGACAGCTTCGCCGCGGCGGCATCCAGTTCGCGCCGCCTGAGCGTGTCGAGCAGATTGCGCGCGAAGACGATGCGCTGGCCCCGCCGCTGTGCCAGCCCCTCGTCGGCGAGATGTTCCGCGCGGGCCTCCATGGCGCCCTGCACTTCCGCCCCGAACCCGCCGCCGAGATCGCGCCTGTCGCCCGAGAGGTTGCGGCGGTCGAGCCATGTCGCTCCCGGCGCGGTGATCTGTCCGGCAAGGTCGAGGTCCGAGCGCACGGCGAGCGCCACGCGCTGCTGCCCCTTGCGGTCCTCGAAGCGGCGCAGCTCGACGATGGCGCCCGGCCTGCAATCCCCGGTCGCCTCGATGTCGTTGAACCGGATATGATGCGTGCGCCCGTCGATCCCGTCGACGATGGCGTAAGCGCTACCCGACAGTTCATCATGGAGACCACGATCCACCAGCCTGCCGATCACCGGCTGGGCGGCATCGGGTTCGAGCACATAGCTGGCCGCGCCCCGGTCGATGCCGCGTTCCGCCATCGCCTGGTGCATGCGCTTGATGATGTCGCCGCGGGTCTGCAACTCGCGCAATGTGGTTTCCGCATCACCGCGCATCGTCCATTGGCCGGGCGCGATCTCGCTGGCGAGGCCCAGCCCCTCCAGCTTGCGCAGGCGGCCGATCCGCAGCCCATGGTCGGGACCGGGAGGAACGCCCCGCTCCGGCGCGGTGTCGATGATGCCGTTGCGGTCGCGCTCCCGCGCGAGGCCGCGATCGATATCGGTCCAGCGTTCGACATCCACCTGGCGTTCCAGCGATTGCCGGATTTCGAGATCGGTGCGCAGTCCGAGTTCCTGAGTGACGATCTCCCGCGCCGCCGCGCGCATCCCCTGGCGGATATAGTCGCGGGCTATGACCAGGTCGCGGCCATCGTCGGCGACGCCGCGCACGATGATGTGGACATGGGGATTGTCGGTGTTCCAGTGCTCGACCGCCCGCCAGTCGAGCCGGGTGCCGAGATCGCGTTCCATTCGCGCCATCAGCTCACGGGTGAAGCCCTTGAGGTCGCGCATCTGCGCCGCGTCCTCGGGCGAGACGATGAAGCGGAAATGATGCCGGTCGTTCTCGCAGGTCGCGGCGAACGCATTGCGGTCGAGGCCCTCCGCCTCCGCGCCGAACAGCACGCCGCGCTCGCCGTCTCGGGTGACGCCATCGCGCTGCAGATAGCCCAGATGCGCGGCGAGCGAGGCGCGACCGCCATGCCGGACGACGCGCGCCTTGACGACGACATTGCGCGTGCCGTGGCCGAGACGGTGAGTGGCCCGGATGCTTGCCACTCTGCCACGCCCGAAGGTCGAGAAGCCCGCGCCCGATGATCGCCTGCGGCCCGCGCCAAGCCCTCCGGCACGCTGCGCGGCGGCGAGCGCCTGGGCGATGGCCGGACGCCTGCGCTGACTGCCCCGCGAGCGGATGCGGCCCGGACGGAGGCGGAAATCGTCGTCGCGGATCACGGTCGAAAGTCCCGCGATGTGCGGCAATTCCGCACGGAAAGGGAAAAACGCCGACAGGCGCACATTGCGGGACTTGTTCCGCACATCGCGGCGGAACGCCGCAAAGCCTTGGGAACCAAGGCCCCGACCGTGGCGAAATGGCTCCGCACATCGCCTTTTTTATCTTGCCCTCCACTTTTTCTTTCGATCTCAATGCCCTGATGCCTTCTCTGTGCTACTCCAGCGGGGCCGGGCGCACGCCAGCGGGTGCTCATGGCTGCCTCTGGCCCGACAGTGCGACGAACAGGCTGTTCGCGGCCGGTTCGACCGCCGCGCTCATGTCGGCGGGAGGTTCGTCGGACCGCGATTCCGGTGCGGTCGCACCGTCGCCGCCTCGCGCAGCGAACAATGCGGCCCGGCGCCAGGCGAAGCGATCGGACGGCGGCGGGGCGGCAAGCTGGCTGTCGTCCGCGCTGCCGGTGATCGCCGCCAGCTTTGCGAGATAGGCGCGCGTCTCGGCGGGTAGCGGACGGCCGCGCGACAGATATTCGTCGTAGCGGCCCGGCCCCGCATTATAGGCCGCGAGCATGGCCGCCGGGTTGCCATAGCGGTCGTGCATCGCGCGCAGATAGGCCGCGCCCGCCATGATATTGTCGCGGACGTTATAGGGATCGTTCCCCAGCCCATGCCGTGCGCGCAGGCTCGCCCATGTGCCGGGCATGATCTGCATGAGGCCCATCGCGCCAGCGGAGGAAACAGCGCGGGAATCGCCGTTGCTCTCGACCCGCATGACGGCCCAAATCCATGCCTCCGGGATGCCGAACCGCTGCGCCGCCTCGGCGACGTGGACGGCATAGGGATGGCGCGCGGTCGATCGCTCGGACGGCGCGTCCTGCGCCAGTGCGTCGCCGGGCATGGCGCCCGGCGCGAGCATCAGCAGGACCGCGAGCATGGCGGTCGACCCGCCCCCGCTCCGCCGCCAGCCTGCCAGCGTGCTCGCTCCGGTAAAGGGTGCGCGCGATGCGCCGGCCATGGGCCGCCCTTGACCTTCGCTGCGCGCGCCGACCGGCCTGCGACCGAGCGGGACGGAGGGATGCGGCTTTTTCGCGAACAGTGGGATGATCGCCACCGATCAGTTCCGATCGTCGCGCGGCCGGGGGCGCTTCCACGACAAGCGGAACGTCCGCCCATCGTCGTCGGCGCGGAACAGCACCGGGCGGAACGGCGACGAAAAAAGCGGGCTGTCGATCTCCAGCGCGATGTAGTCGCCCGCGCGTTCGCCGACCCGTTTCCACGCGCCACCGATGTCGGGACCGTCCTCGTTGTCGAGGTGGACGCGGTAGTCCGGCGCGTTCTCGATGTCGTTCGCTTCGACAGCAACGAGCGCGATCGTCTCCTTGATGCCGAACAGCCGGATGTCGCCGGCATAGCCGTTGGCGGCGGGTTCGAGGATGTTGGTTTTCATGGCAAGCTCCTTTGGGTCAGGGGGTGAAAGCAACGGAGGCGACGGCGCGCGCAGCCAGAGCGGCGTGGCGCGGCCGATGACGGCGGAGGCCGGAAGCGGGCCGAAATAGCGGCCGTCCAAACTGTCGGGATGGGCGGGATTGAGCAGCAACAGCTCGCCGGTTTGCAGCGTGCGGCACCCCTGCCAGACCGGCAGCGGGCGGCCCTGGCCGTCACGCGCGCGGGCGGTGGCGACGGGCCGGGCATCGACGCTCACCACGGCGCCCACACGACATACGCGCTGTCCGGCCTTCGCCGCGACATGCTTCAGGAGCGGCACGCCCTCGGGCAGATAGCCGCGCCCCGACAGCCAGCGTCCGAGGTGTCCGGGCGGCGTGACGGCGACCAGCGCGCCGATGGCCGGATCGTGGTCGGCGTGGATGCGGTAGAGCCCGATCGGCGCGCTGGCGCTGGCGTTCCAGATGATGCGCGGGCGCGGATCGGCGATGGCGACGGCGACGAACGAAACCGCCGAGACGGATGCGGCGATGATCGTCGCGATGGCGTAGCGGCGGCGCGTCATCCCTCGATCTCCCGGCGCTTGAGCCAGGCGCGATGGCGTTCCATCGTATAGGGGCGCGGCTGATGGCCTGCGGCGATCCGGTTGTGGACGTGCCGCCAGTGATCGGCCGCCGCGTCGCACGGATCGACGCCCGCTGCCTCCGCCGCGTCGATCGCGGCGAGCACCTGGCTAACCTTCGGCCAGCTCTCGACGTGCAGCAGGATGTCGCCGCCCGGCCGCACGAAGGGCAGCGTCGTGTAAGGTTCGCCCGGCGCGACCGCGCGCATGATGTCGATGCGCGAGGCGATCGTGCCATAGTCGTTCGCGGTCCAGCGGACGAAGGCGAAGATGGCGCCGGGCCGGAAGCTCACCACGCGCGTTCGCCGCGTGAGGATGCGGTCCTGGGCGATGCGGCCAAAGCGTATCCAGTGCTCCAGCTTCTTCTCGATCCAGGTCAGTTCGACTTCGGTCAGCCGGGAGCCGGATGCGAGGGCTGTTGGAACGGTCGGCGTGCGGGCGGCTTGCGCCCGCTCCGCCGCCTGCCGGCGCAACGCTTCGGAAAAGGCGCTGAAATCGATGCGCTGCGGACGCGCGGGATCGCTCATCGTTCGTCTCCGGTCATGTCGAGGGATGCGCGCCCGAGCGCGAGGTCGAGCGCGGCTTCGGTGCGCAGGATGGCGCGGCCGATGGCTTCGGGGATTTGCGGGAGAACGGCGTCGCCGAAGGCTTCGACGATCAGGCTGGCCGCAGCCGTCCCTTTGCGACTGCCGAGCGCAATGCACGTGCCAGCCACCCAGGCGGATAGCCCATCATCCAGCCATAGGTGACGGGCAAGGCCGCCGTTCCAGTCAGCCCATGGCTCCGCAGCATCGCCGCCAGCGCACGGGCGCCCGCCCATTTGTCCGGGGCGCGATCCGTCATCGCGCCATTCATCACCGCGTCCATCGTTGGCGATTTCCTGCGGTCGTAGGCTGGACTCCAGCCGTCCATCCGGCAGTCCCGCTTCGTCGGCGTCGGCAGGATTTCCGCAGCGTGGCGGAGCAGGTTTGACGTGTCGATCTGCGCCTTCGCGCCGTTCGCCCGGCGTCCCGTCTCGATCTCCTGCCGGTTCAGTCTCCGGCCGCCATTCGGCTTCACCGGGGTCGGCATCATGCCCGCGTGTCGGCTCGCATGGCCCTGCAACTGGCTCAATACGTCGCCCCGGCCGCCGCGTTCCGCATCCGACTTGCGCGGCGTCGCCAGGATCATGCGCAGCGGCCAGGTCGATCCCGCGCCGCCGCCAGCGCCGTCCTTCATCCCATCCGTGGCCATGGGCGTCGGCAGCATGTCCAACGCGGCCGGATGCATCATCGTCGGCAGGTTCATGCCCGTCCGCTTCTCGCCGCGAACCTTGCACATCTCCGGGCCATGCGCCGCGTCGCTGGTGCGCGGCGTCGGCAGTTTGGGATCGCGGAAGAACGTGAACAGGCCCGATGCTTCCATCTTCCGCCGCGCGCCCGAACCACCTTCGAGTCTCATCCCCGAGTTGGAGACCGGCGTCGGCAAGCTGTCCGGGATCGTAGCCGATAAGCCATGACCGCTTGCGGACGTGGTTGGCGCCGACATTGTCAGCACCCACCACGCACGCTTCGCAGGCGTAGCCGATCGCTTCCAGCTCGCCGAGCACCCGGTCAGCGCCCCGAGTTCGGAGGACAGGGCTGTTCTCAAAAGCACACCAGCGAGGGCGGCAATCCCGGACAAGGCGGACGGCTTCGAGGTAGAGGCCGGAGCGTTCTCCGTCGATCCCGCGCCCCTTCGTGTTGGCGCTGGAGATGTCCTGGCATGGCGGAGATCCGACGATGATATCGGGGAGCACCCCAAGGTCGGAAAGAAGTCGAGCTGCCGTGAGGGCGCGGACGTCCTCGTAGAGTCGGACATGGGGGTTGTTCTCCGCGTAGAGGATGCGGCGCCATTCGATGATCTCGCAGGCGGCGATAGTGACGAAGCCGGCGCGGTGGAGGCCGAGCGACCAGCCGCCCGCCGCGGCGCTGAACAGGTCGAGCGCGCGCATCACTCGCAAAGCCCGTATTCGCTGTCGCAGCGCAGGCCATGCTCGTCGGCCACGCGCTGCTCCTGCGCGATGAACAGGTCGTAGTTGCGGCCGCCCCGGCTGGTGCGGGACCATGCGATCGCCCTGTCGATGGTCGCCCGGCCATGATCGGCGGGATCGCCGGGAACGGTCGGCGCGGGCAGAAGCGAGGCCGGCGCTCCCGACACGGCGGAACGGCGCGACACGAGACTGACCAGCCGTTCCCACTCGCGCACCCGGTCCACCTCGGCGGGAAAGCGCATGGCCCAAGCGCGCAGTTCGCGCTTCCTGACCATGATGCAGGTCGAGCAGCCGACGCGGCTCATCCCCATCGTGTAGAGCGGATTATGCCGAAGGCCGTGACGCTCGGAGATGGCGAAGGCATCGGCCGCCGACCAGCGGAAGATGAGCCGATAGAGCACCTGCCGGGCGCCACTCGGATGCCGCACCGACTGGATGGGCGGTTTCTTCGCCCGCGCGTGGCTCTCGTCGGCGCGCTCGCCGATCCAGTCGATGACCGACAGCCCCGCATCGAGCAGCGGGCGCTTGCGGTGCATCATCGGGATCAGCTTTGTCTCGTCGGTGCAGAAGCGCGTTTTGGTTCCGGGAAAGCGGCCGTGCAGCATCGCCATGTCGAGGAACGGGATGCCGGTGGGATGGAGCAGCGCGATCGCGCGCTCGATCAGATGATCGGGAACCGGGGGCGAGACCAGGACGGGGCAATCGCACCCGGCCATCCACTCGGCCCTGGTGATCGCACCCGCGCGCCATGCGGCGCGGCGCTGGTTGCACGCGCCCTTATGGCGCGTCCGGCGCTTCTCCTTCGACCATTCCTCGCGCAGCATCGCGCGTTTGCGAGCGAAGGCCGCCGCGTCGGTGAGGCCCGGCACGTCGTTCGCCGACACGATCTCGATGCGCAGGCCGGTGCGCTGCCGGAGCCAGTCGTCTAGATAGGCGATGTGGTCGAGGGTGATGGGGTTCTCGTGGCCGTTGTCGGCGGCGAGGAAGCGCGGCGCGCGGTTCCCGAACGCGCCAAGCCCCTTGCGCTCGATCCGCTCGACCATCTTGCAGAGGACGGCCTGGCTGTCCTTGCCGCCCGAGATGCTGCCGAAGTGCTGGACAGCGATCATCGGCCGCCGTCCACAGCCGCGCGCGGCGTTAGCAAGAATACGAAGTATTCTTTTCTATTAGCATAGTTAGAGGAGTGGCGATTCTGCGCAGATTTCTGCGGGTTTGCGAGGCAAAGGCGTTCCCGATAGTCCGAGTTTCGCGTTCCTGATCGTCCGAGTCCGGCCGTTCCCGATAGTCCGTGTCTCACAGCCAGTTCTCCACAGGCTTGAGACCGACGCGGCGCATGGCGGCATCGAGAGGATCGACAGGAAGCGGGGCGAAGTTCAGCCGGTCGCGGCCGAGCGCATGTTCGAGCGTGAGGACGTAGCCGGGAAGCGGTTGGCGGGCGACAATGGCGCGCAGCTCGAACGCGAAGCGGCGGAGCGGCGAAAGCACGCCCGACTTCATGTAGAGGTGCGGAACGTCGAAGCTCCAGCCGCCTTCCTGCCGTCCGCCATGCTTGCGGACGATGCGGTAGAGCCAGCGTTCCAGGCCGCCGGTCAGGTCGAAGTAGGTGCGGTCGATCGTCAGCACGAGCGCGCGGTCGAGCACGCCGGCATAGAACCAGTCGGGCAGGATCAACTCGATGCCGAGCGCGCGGCCATTGCCGTCCGCCAGCTCGCGCCATTCGTTGATCCATGAGAAACGATGGCGCCGCCGCTGGTGCTGTTGACGGATCGAGGTCGCGACGGTGGTGGATTGCAGGCGATCGAGCGCGGCTTTCAGTCGCTCGTAGCTTGCCTTGCCGGTGCCGCGCCGGGTGAACGCCAGTATCTCGTGCGGCGTCGTCACCATGAGGCGCGAGGTCGGCCGCCCGGCGTCGCGCGCTTCAATGAGCTGGCTCGCCGCCCAAATCAGAACATCGGCGTCCCAAATAGTCGCCATGCCATGCTCAGGCACCGCTTCCACGGAGATCCATGTCGCGCCCATGCGGAAGTCGATCGGCGTCACGCGCCTGGTTTTGGCGAGGCTGAAGAACGGCCAGGCCATCAAGTCCTGAGCATCGCGCGGCGCGAGATCGCCGGGGACCGAGCGGAACAGCTCAAGCTGCGCGCGTTCCAGGCCCGGCCGTTCATTACGAGAGAGAGTTGCGGTCATGAGCAGTCAGCGCCGGACGCAATTGGCGGGCAGACGCTTGGCGGGATAGACGATGCCGTTACCCGGATCGGACGTCGAACGACGGGTGCCGAGTGCCGCCCAGGCGTCGAGGTCGTCGATCGCATAGACGATGCGGCCGCCGAGCCTGCGGAACACCGGCCCGGTGCCAAAGCAGCGATGCTTCTCCATGGTGCGGGCCGATAGTCCGAGATGAATCGCCGCGTCGGGCGTCTTGAGATAGCGTGGCGTTGCGGCGGCAACAGGCTCGGTCATGATGATCCTCCTGGTGACGACCGGCCCCGAAAAGCGGGGTCGGCGGACAGGAGGCGATGGTGGCGAAATGGCCCCTATGCGGAGAAGGGACACCGCCGGGGGCGGCGGGAATGTCCCCTCTCAGCCGCCGCGCAACAGGCGAATATAGCCGCCCTCACGCAGTTCGACGGCTTCCTTGATCCAGCGGCCGATGCGTTTTCGCTCGCGGCTCTCAACCCATTCGGCGGCGTTGAAGTCACGGACTTCGCCATCGATCAGCGTCGCGGCCAGCTCCCTGCGGCTGGCGCCCGCATGACGCCCGTCGAGCACTTGCAGGAGGGTAAGCAGGTGCTTGCGTCTGAACGGTGACGGGCGCATTTCCGGGGGGCCGGTCGCAACGCCATTCAGCCGGCGGCGGCGAGGCGAGCGAAGGAGTCGGAACCGACAGGCAGCATCATAGCCAGCGGTTGATCGGGTGAGCCCCAAATCCAGAGATATTCGTCACCGCCGCTGTCGGCGAGAATGAGATGGAGAAAGCCGTCGATCTTCATGCGTCCGCGAACCGCGCCGAGAGTCCGCAGATCAAAAGCAGGTCCGGCTCCCATGCCGGGCAGGGTGGGCGCCAGAACGACGCTCGCTGGCGAAAGGTCGGGCCGCGCCACCGCGAGCTTCCGGTCGTAGGCGGCGGAAGGCGCGGCATGGAAACTGATCCCCCAGCGCCGCACCAGCCTCGCCGTGGCGTCATCGGCGCTGATCGCGCCCTGCTTCACCTTGCGGAGTGTTCGGGCGTAGTCGGAGCGATAGCGGGTGTTGCGGCTCAAATAGCCTATAGCGATGTCGGCATATTGCAGCGCGTCGTCCCCGGCTTCGTCCGGGGGCGCGCGCCAGTCCCTCTCAGGCGGCATTGCAACCCTCCCAAGTATGGCTCTCTGCGGAGCGCGAAGGGAGATGTTCCCGCCCGAACGATTTCGGAGAAGTCCTGCCGGAAGGGCGGCCATATAGGGGGTTTAAGCCAGCGTTTCGGGAGCGGGTTCAGGATTTCGGCCGCGCTCCTGGTCCGATTCGGCGACTATGATGAACGCAAATAGTGGCGATAACCGATCTCGGTCATCCACCCCGCGCGGGCGAGATGTGAGTCATAGATCAGGCGCGCGCGTTCAGGCTCGGCGATCGGATCGATCCCGAAAATGATACGAACGGCTTCCTGCCAATCAGCGTTTTCCGCTGCCGCGTCGAGTAAGCGCCAATAGGTGCGGTGATGGCGTTCGTCATACTCGGTTACGTCTGGTGTATCGGGAGCCCGATCGTTGAATGTGGTCGCTGCCATCGCCCTGCTCCGGCTTCAGCCGTTCCCCCCGGAACTCGCCGGCCACAGGCTATACACCATAATGGACCGACGTAATCGCACCATCTTGGCTATGGCGTGATGATGGAATGGGGATAATGGAAAGAACGCCGGTGCTCTTTATTTGCGCGATTTCTCTGCTGTTCCGCGCACAAGCATGACGCCTTCGCCTCGCTCCGAATCGAAAAAGACGATCCCCGCAGCCTCCAATGCCTTGACCACCTGATGACGTGTATCCTCGCGCACGGGCAGATCATTGGCGGATTCAAGGCGTTTGAGCGCGGTCAGCGCGACAAGGGCCTCGTCGGCAAGCATCTCCTGAGTCCAGCCGAGAAGCGCACGAGCGGCCCGCACCTGGCGGGAAGTAATCATGCACGATCACGTTCACGAGGTCGGAGCTATACGCCATGAAAACGACTATTATAGTCGTCCTAGTATAAGACCGAAGGCCGGACATGATCGCGAGCCGGGCCATGCCCGGCGAGCGCGCGAAATCCGGCCGTATGGACCCTTGGGGACGTGCGACCGGATTTCGCGGATGCGCTGATCGCGCACGGTGTGAGGTGTAACGAGCACCGGCAAAGCCCGGTCGCCCTTGCGAGCCGGGCTTTGCCTGCTGACAGCTTCATTCAAGCCAGAATTGCGTCGGACTGATTGCGTAAAGTCGGCTGCTGTCGTCGCCCGGCCGAATCCAGTATTCGTAGGTCGTCCATCCCGGTTCGATCCCGTATTGCTGCGCCCCTTCGATTGTCTCGCCGGTGTATCTGGTGCGATAGTAAATCACCCCTTCCGGCGTCGTGATGGTTTCCGGCATCCGTTCAGGGCGGAAGGTTCTGATAATATCCGTCATGGTTTTACTTCCTGCTGGCGGGAGAGAGGGGCGGCCTGTGCGGCCGCCCGTCCCTGTCGCTATGCGGCAAGCCGCTTGCTGGCGGTGTGATAGTGGCCGTTGTCCAGCTCTATGCCGGTCCAGTCGCGGCCGAGGCGCTGGGCTGCCGCCAGGGTCGAACCGCTGCCGCTGAACGGGTCGAGCACAAGGTCGCCCGGCTGCGTGAAAGCCTCGATCAACGGGGTAAGCGCCTCGATCGGCTTTTGCGTGGGGTGCAGGCGGTTCCCGCTATAGGGAAAATCCAGCACATCAGGGATGGGGCGCGCGGGGCACACCGGATTGCCCTTTGCGAGCAAATAGGCTTGCTCATGCTGATAACGGAGAAAGCGGGACGACGACGCATAACGCTTGCGAAACACAAGATGCCCGACGACCCGGAAGCCCGCCGCTTTCCATGCGTCCATGAAAAGGTCGATCTTGTTCCAGCCATAGAAGGAAACCGCGAAACCGCCATCCTTCAGGACGCGGTGCATCTCGCGGAAGGCCGGACGGAGCCACCGGCCATTATCGTCATTAGCAACCTTGCGCCCCTGGCGGTCCTGGTAGCGGGTCACATAAGGCGGATCGGTCAGAATGAAGTCCACCGTGCCGGTATCGAAAGCCTGCATCACGTCGATGCAATCCCCATTGAAGATCACATTGCGGGGAGCCTGTGCATTGCTGGTCATGTCTCAAATCCTTTGGGTCTGAAGTTCAGCGAAGCGGAACGCCGCGCCTGAACTTCTGCCCGTCGGCGAGACTGGGGTAGCAAGGTGCCAGACAAGTCTTGGGCACCGTGGAATAAATGGAGGGGACCCGCTTGCGGGGAGCAGGCCGTTTATGCCGCGAAAGGCCCAAGAGTTTTCTTGCGCCGCGCGAGGGCTTGTCCTTAGCAACGATCGCGCCGCCCTGGCGGTGCGCGCAAACGATGTCCGCATCGCGGCATTATCGGCGGGCTCAGCCCGCCATTCTACCGCGCGAGCGCGTCACGGCCGACCGGGACGCAGCTCCCATTCGTGGGGCGTTGCGGGGTGTCCCCGCAGAAGGGGTAGCGGGGGACCGCAAGGGCGCCCGGTCAGGGGAAGGCTTTCCCCCTCCATCCTTCCCGGCTTTTGGTCCTGAAGCAAACGAGGTTGAACGAAATCCTTTGGGAAAAACAGGAAGCGCCCCGCCATTGCTGGCGGAACGCTCTCACGGTCAGTCGACTTTCATCTCGACCTTGCCGATTATTCCTCAATCTCGATTCTGAGGACTCTGTCCCATGGAAGGCCAAGCGCCACATGCTCTTGCTTGACCGCAAGGACAATTCCCAGCCGGTCGACGGCGACAAGGACGGCCTTCTCATATGTTTCGTCCAGCGTTGTGACGTTGACGGCGGCGATACCAAATTCGGCCAGCACCAGGCGGAGATATTCGAGCATTATGTTCATCCTTTCCTGCCTCGGGGCCGCGCCCATCGCAGCCTCATGGCGGTTCGGGGATCGGGGACGTTCGGCGGCGCGCCGCTGCTCGGGGTTCCCGTCGCGCGTGCGCGATGGGGTGGCCGATGCGGTTTCGCCCGTCGCAGATCCTTTGTCGGAAATTGAAAGCGCCCCGCCATTGCTGGCAGGGCGCTCTTGCGGTCAGTCGACCTTCAGTTCGAACTTGTCGGTTGTCTCGGTCGAGACAAGCCGAAGATGAACATCTGGCGCCAGGACCGGATTGAGTTTGAGTGAAGCGTAAGGCTTTCCGTCCTTGGCGGACTTGAGCCAGCCGACGCCGAATTCGATGCTCTCGTTATCGGCGGCAACGATGCGATAGTCGGGCGACTTGTCGCTTGCCTTCTCGTCGATCCGAAGGATTTCCACCTTCTCGCTGGAACCGAAAAACCGGATTTCGCCGTGGAAGCCGCGATCGGTGGCCTTGAAGTTTCCGCAGATCATGTCGTCAGTCCTTTCTTGCCTCGGGACCGCGCCTATCGCGGCCTCGATGGCTGTCGCCCGGACGAAGGACGACCGGCCCGCACCCGAAGGGCGGAACGAAGTGGCAGGCGGCAGCGGGCGGCTTTTTTGTTTCGCGATGCAAAGCCGGCTCGTCCGGCGGCGGGAAAAAGTTGCTCGACGCTGTTGCGGGAAGGCGGGCGGGCTTCGGCCAGACAAGCCATTGAGAGGCCGTGTGGGCGGCGGTGCCGTGCAAGATATGGTGAGAGTGACAGGAGGGTCTGTGGCAGCTTTGCCGCCGCTGGCGGGACTTTGCTATGACGGTCCGTTGTCGGAGGTCGGGCGTGATAGGTCGCGGCTAGAGGAGCTCTGGCAAGCCCAAGTCGGTCGAAGGGCATCGACAGCGCGCAATGAAAATGTTGGTTGGATGTGCGCTGGTCATCAGCCGACCGAGCGTTCACGACGGCAAAACGGTGGACACCAGGTGGACACCAATGCATTTCGAGACCAGCCCGCCTTTGACGGTCGCCGCCTAATCTGCTGATTTTCTTGAAGTTTTTGGAGCGGGCGAAGGGATTCGAACCCTCGACCCCAACCTTGGCAAGGTTGTGCTCTACCCCTGAGCTACGCCCGCTCTGGCGGCCGGTTTGGTAGGAGGCGGTTGCCTTCTTCCCGGCGGGTGGCGGGCAACTAGCATTGGGTTGGGGGATCGGCAACCCCCTTTTTCAACTTATTTCTCACATTCTTCGATGACGGTTGCGAAAAGCCCGCTTTCTCCCCACATAGAAGGCCGTGAGGAAGGCCGGGTGCCCGGCCGCGTGGGAATTTTGGATCGATCAGGAGGGTAGACGTGGCGACCTTGGGCCTCAGCGAAGCAGATAAAAAAGCGGTCGAGGAATTTCGCCGGGATGTGGTCGATCCGTCCCGCACATCGCTGGTCATCGTCGATTTCTGGGCCGAATGGTGCGGCCCGTGCAAGCAACTCATGCCTGTCATCGAAAAGGTCTGCGCCGATTATGCCGCCAAGGGCGTCACGCTGGTGAAGGTCAATGTCGATGAAAACCGCTTCATCGCCTCGCAATTCCGCGTTCAGTCGGTACCCACCGTCTATGCGGTGTTCCAGGGCCAGCCCGTCGCCGATCTCAGTCAGGTGCGCACCGAAGGGCAGTTGAAGCAGATGCTCGACCAGATCCTCGCGCAGTTGCCGGTCGAATCGGACGAGCGAGCACGGGAAGAGGAAATCGCGCCGCTCATCGCCATGGGCGAGCAGATGCTCGATGAGGGCGATGCCGAGCGCGCGCTGTCGATCTTCAGCCAGATCGCCGACATGGTCCCCGATCACCCGGCGGTGCTTGCAGGGCAGGCGAGGGCGCTGGTGGCGCTCGGCCAGCTCGATGAGGCCGAGGCTTTGCTGGCGGCCGTGCCGGAAGAGGTCGCGAGGGATCAGGGCATAGAGCGCGCCCGGGCGGCGCTCTCGCTGGCGCGCGACGCGAAGCCGGTGCAGGATCTTTCCGGGCTGGAGGCGCGTGTCGCGGCCAACCCCGACGATCATGAGGCGCGGTTCGAACTGGCGGGCGGGCTGATGGCCAATGGCGATCGCGAAGGCGCCGCCGATGCGCTGCTGGAGATCATCGCCCGCGATCGTCAGTGGAATGACGGCGCGGCCAAGGCGCAGTTGCTGAAGCTGTTTGAGGTGGTGGGCCTCGAAGATCCGTGGGTCTCCGCCCAGCGCCGCCGCCTGTCGGCGATCCTGTTCACTTGAAGCGGGAGCGTGCGGCGATGAAGGGACGGCGCATTTCTCTCTTTCCGCTGGCCGGGGCATTGCTGTTTCCGGGCGCGCGGCTCCCTCTCCATATTTTCGAGCCGCGCTATCGGGCGCTGGTCAGCGATGCGCTGGCCCGCGACCGGCTGATCGGCATGGTGCAGCCCTGCGATAACCGATCGCCGCCGGGGCTTTATTCGGTGGGTTGCCTCGGGCGGATCATCGAATGCGACGCGCTGGAGGATGGGTGCTTCAACATCGTGCTGCTGGGGCTGGCGCGCTTTCATATCCGCAGGGAACTGGACGTCGTCACCCCCTTTCGGCAGGTAGAGGCCGAGGTCGAGCCCGAGGAGAAGGATCATGCCGCGCTGGCGCCCGCGATGCGCGCCGCGCTGGAAATGGAGGCGCGGCGTTTCGCCGATCATCTGGGCTATGTCGTCGATTGGTCGGCGGTTTCCCGGCTGGACGATCAGGCGCTGACCAACGGCATCGCGCAGGTGGCGCCGTTCGACGTCGCCTCCAGGCAATCCTTGCTGGAGGCCCCGACGCTGGAGGAGCGGGTCGAGCGGACGATCCAGCTCATGCAATTTTACGGCCGCACCGATCTGGGCGGATCGCCGACGCTGCAATAAGTCGGGCGGCGAGCGGTCAGGCGGCGCGAATCGCGGCGAGGAGGGCATTCACCGCCAATATCGCCAGCGCCAGCGTAGAAAGCAGGAAGAGCGTCGCCCGCACCGCGACGATGTTGATGCGCGCCTGCCAGACGCTGTGGACGATGCGCAGCAGCACATAGGCCCATGCCATCGCTAGGTTGAGCGCGCTGCCCTGACCCAGCATGGCAAGGATGAGCACCGTCGCATAGAAGAGCGTCGGCTGCTCCATCAGGTGCATATAATTATGCGCGGCCCAATTGGACTGCGGCGGCAGCATCTTGTCGAGATCCTGCCCACGCCCGCCCGCAGGCATCTTGTCGAAGGTGATTCCGGCCGCCTTGAAAGCCGAATATCGCACGGTGCCCATCCAGATCAGCATGACCAGCGACCAGAGGATGAGCAGCGCGGCGGGGATGAGCAAGGCGGGAGCGAGGGGCGTGGCGATCATATGGGCTTCCGTCGAAAAATAGCAGGGACGATGCTTAAAGGCGCGCGGGGCAGTGTCAATCCGCTTGCGGAGAAGCTGTCACGGACTCGCCAGTTTCATCAGCAGCAGGCCGCCGGCGATCATCAGCGCCGCGAACAGGCGAAGGGGGCTGGCCGCCTCGCCCAGAAACAGAATGCCGACCGCGAAGGCGCCGACCGCGCCAATGCCGGTCCACACCATATAGGCGGTGCCGAGCGGCAGGCTGCGCATCGACCAGGAAAGCAGGGCGAAACTGACGGCCATCGCGACGAGAGTGACGATGCTGGGCCAAAGGCGGCTGAAGCCGTCCGACTGCTTCATGGCGGCGGCCCAGAGAACCTCGAACAGACCGGCGATGACAAGGGCGATCCACGGCATGACAAACTCCATCAAAGGGGTTCGCCGGGCCGTCCCGGTCTTGAATGCCCGAAAAGGGGCGGGAACGTGGTCGCCGCGCTTTTCCTTTAGAGCATCCTGCGCGAAAGGGGGAGCGGGTTTTTTGCGAGAGAGAGATGGCGCGGAAGGCCGGGCGCGCGCCGCGTGTCGGAAGGAGCGCGGCTTGTTGCCAGCGGGCGTGGCTTTCAACCGGCGGGAAGGGGGCAGGCGGGTCGCGCCAGGTCGAGGCGGAAGGCGTCGTCGGAACGGAAAGCGGCAGAGCAGCGAAAAGGCCGGGTCCGCGCTGGCGAACCCGGCCTTTTTCGAATCGTGACAGGTGCTGTTACTGGCTGATCTGCACCACGGTGCCGCTCTGCCCGCTGGCGCGGCGCGGCTGTGCGACGTTTTCGTCATACATGCTGGCCATCGGCGCGTCCTCAGCCTCGATCAGCGTTTCCGAGGTGAAGCCGTTGAAGCCGGTCCGCATAGCGCAGCCATAGGCGCCGAGCATGCCGATTTCGATATAGTCGCCGGGGCCGATATCCGCAGGCAGCAGGAAGGGGCCGGCCATATGGTCCATATCGTCGCACGTCGGGCCGTAGAAGCTGAACGGCTTGAGTTCGGCGCCGCTCTCTTCCTCGCGCAGCAGCTGCACCGGGAAGCGCCAGCCGACATGGGCGGCATCGAACAGCGCGCCATAGGCGCCGTCGTTGATGTAAAGCTCATCGTCGCGGCGGCGTTCCACGCGCACGACCAGCGAGCTATATTCGGCGGAGAGCGCACGGCCCGGCTCGCACCAGAGTTCCGACGAATAGCTGACCGGCAGGCTTTCGGCGGCGCGGTAGATGGCGTCGAAATAAAGCTCCAGCGCGGGCGGTTCCATGCCCGGATAGATGGAGGGAAAGCCGCCGCCGACATCGATGATATCGACCGTGACCGCCGCATCGACGATGGCGGCGCGCACGCGCTCCAGCGCCTGGGTATAGGCATGGGGGGTCATCGCCTGGCTGCCGACGTGGAAGCAGATGCCCAGCGCATCGGCCGCCTGACGGGTCGCCATCAGCAATTCCTTCACCTCGCCCAGTTCCGCGCCGAATTTCGACGCGAGGCTGAGTTCGCTATGTTCCGAAGACACGCGCAGGCGGACGCACAGTTCCAGATCGGTCGCGTCATTGGTCGCGCGCATGATCTTGCTCAGCTCTTCCATCGAATCGAGCGAAAAAGTGCGCACGCCGAAACGATGATAAGCCTCTGCGATCGCTTCCTCAGCCTTGACGGGGTGCATGAAGCAAAGCTTCGCGCCCGGCGCGGTTTCGGCGACCAGACGCACTTCAGCGATCGAGGCGACATCGAAATGGGTGATGCCGTTCGACCACAGGGTGCGGATCAAATCGGGAGACGGGTTCGCTTTCACCGCATAGAGCGACTTGCCCGGAAACTTCTCAACGAAGAAACGAGCGGCGCGGGCCGCGGCCTGCGGACGAAAAAGCGTTACCGGTGCTGCCGGTTTGAGGGCGCTTGCTACCCCCAGCGCGCTATGGAGCTTGTGCAATTCAAGGGACCTCCAGAAACAAGTTCGACGAAAGCTGCCTTGCGGTGGAAGTCCCATGGGGCAGCGGAACGCGATATATGGCTTGGGGTCGGGGGTGTAAAGCGCCTTTTCCTAAAAAAATCGCGCCAAAATCGTCACGAAAGGCGACGTTTGAATTCGTCGTAATCGAAGCACTTTATGGCGCGCAAATCGTCGGTCCGGCTGTCCCAGAGAAATATGGCGGGCAGCGGCACGCCGTTGAAACTGTTGGTCTTGACCATCGAATAATGCGCCTGATCGAGGAAGGCGAAGCGCTGGCCGATCCGCGGCAGGCCGCCGAATCGATAATCGCCGATGATGTCGCCCGCGAGGCAGGACGGGCCGCCCAGCCGGGTCGCCGGGCCGTCGTCCTCCACCTCGCCAAGCATCGCCGGGCGATAGGGGGCTTCGATCACGTCGGGCATATGGCAAGTGGCGCTGATATCGACGATGGCGACGGGCATGCCGTTGTCGATCACGTCCAGCACCTCGCCCACGAGGATGCCCGCGTCGAGAGCGACCGCCTCGCCCGGTTCGAGATAAAGATCGAGGCCGGTGCGCGCCTTCACCGCGCGCAGAAAGGCGATCAGATCCTCGCGCTGATAATCGGCGCGGGTGATATGATGGCCGCCGCCGAAATTCAGCCATTTGAGGCGCGGCAGAAACGCGTCAATCCGGGGCAGCAGCGCATTCCAGGTGCGCTGCAACGGCTCGAAATCCTGCTCGCACAGCGTATGGAAATGCAGTCCGTCCACGCCGTCGAGATGCTCGGGCCGCAACTGGTCGACCGGGAAGCCGAGGCGGCTATGCGGCTGGCACGGATCATATTTGGCGACCTCGCCCTCGGCATGCAGCGGGTTGAGGCGCAGGCCGACGTCGAACTTGTGCCCCTGCGCCCGCGCCTGATCCAGAATCGGGCGGAAACGCTCATGCTGCCAGGGCGAATTGAAGATGAGATGATCGGACAGCGCGCAGATTTCCGGCAGATCCTCCGCCTTGTAGCCTGCGCAATAGGTCGCGACCTCGCGGTTGCCGTCCGGACCCGAATATTCCTCGCGCCCCAGCCGCGCTTCATAGAGGCCGGACGCGCACACCCCGTCCAGATATTCGGCGATCACCGGCCCCAGCGACCACATGGAAAAGGCCTTGAGCGCGGCGAGAACCTTCACCCCCGCCCGGTCGCGCACATCGGCCAGCACCGCGAGGTTGCGGCGCACGGCGGCCTCATCCACCACGAAGGCGGGCGAGGACACGCGGGAAAGGTCGAAATGCGTGAAGGCGCCCGGATCGCCGGCTCTTGTTTCCATCTGTCGAAAGTCCCTCAGTCCACGCAGATCGACGATCTGACCTTGCCATTGTCCACCTCGGCATAGCAGCCGAAGAGCTTGTCGTCCGCCTGACAGCGCCCCGCCGCCGCCGATCCCGTCGCGGGCAGGCCGCCCTCGGGCGCGCGCTCGGCGATGCATTTGCCCTGGCAATCGGCGCGGGAGGAGCAGGCCTTGCCCGCATCGCCATAGGGATGCACGCACATCACGCTTTGCCGCCGTCCCCGCGCATCGAGAAAGCCGCCGGATTGGGCGCAGGCGCTCACCTGCCGTGTCGGCCCGGTCCCCCGCATGTCGAGACCCGGCGCGCAGCCCGAAAGCAGCAGTGCCGGAGCGAGGACGAAGGGGAGAAACCGCGCCGCAAGGCCCATGTCAGAAGGCCAGCGGGCCATCCAGTTCCTTCACCTGCCAGGGCAGGCCATGCTTGTTCAGCATGTCCATATAGGGGTCGGGGTCCATCTGCTCCATGTTGAACACGCCCGCGCCCGACCATGCGCCGGTCAGGATCATCGCCGCGCCGATCATCGCCGGAACGCCGGTGGTGTAGCTGACCGCCTGATTGCCGGTTTCGGCATAGGCGTCCTCATGATCGCAGATATTGTAGATATAATAGGTCTTTTCCGAACCGTCCCTGGCGATGCCGGTCGCGATGTCGCCGATATTGGTCTTGCCCCTGGTGGTGGAGCCGAGCGTCGAAGGCTCGGGCAGCACGGCCTTGAGGAACTGGAGCGGGATGATCTCCTGACCATTGTAGATCACCGGATCGATGCGGGTCATGCCGACATTCTGGAGAACCTCCAGATGCTTCAGATAAGCATCGCCGAAGGTCATCCAGAAGCGGATGCGCTGGATTTCCGGAAAGTGGGTGGCGAGGCTTTCCAGCTCCTCATGATACATGAGATACATGTTCTTCGGGCCGACCTGCTCGAAATCGAACTGCTGCTTGTGGGAAAGCGCAGGCGTCGTCACCCATTCGCCATTTTCCCAGTGCCGCGCCGGGGCGGTCACTTCGCGGATGTTGATTTCCGGGTTGAAATTGGTCGCGAAATGCTGGCCATGGTCGCCGCCGTTGCAATCGAGAATGTCGAGCGTGTCGATGCGGTCGAGATAATGCTTCTTGAGGTAGGTCGCGAACACGCTGGTCACGCCGGGGTCGAAGCCGGAGCCGAGCAGCGCCATAAGCCCCGCTTCCCTGAAGCGATCCTGATAGGCCCATTGCCAGCTATATTCGAAATGCGCCTCGTCGCGCGGTTCGTAATTGGCGGTGTCCATATAATGCACGCCCGCAGCGAGGCAGGCGTCCATGATCGCCAGATCCTGATAGGGCAGGGCGAGGTTGACGACGAGCTTCGGGCCGACCTGCTGGATGAGCGCGGTGGTCGCGGCGACGTCATCCGCGTCGATCTGCGCGGTCTTGATGGTGACGCCGGTGCGCTGCTTCACCGAATCGGCGATCGCGCCGCATTTGGACAGGGTGCGGCTGGCGAGCGTGATGTCGCTGAAAATATCGGGGTTCATCGCCATCTTATGCACAGCGACCGACCCGACGCCGCCGGCGCCGATAACCAGAACCTTGCTCAATTCACGCTCCTGTCACGCATCGAAGAAAGGCGCGATATAATGTCCTTGTATGACAGTGCAATGTTGCATCTGTCGATGGGCCTGATAGCCGCCTGTTTTTCCGGCGGAGGGAAGGGGCGTTGCGCTTCCTCTTAACCGATCATTAGCCTTGATCATGCTAGCCCTTCGAAATCGGCCCGCTGTTCGTGGAGCTGACGAATTTGTGGGTTACGAGGAGCGGAGGGCGGCGATTTGCAAGCGGAAGGCGCGATGATGACCGAAGGGCAGGAACCGCCGGACGACGGGCTTGAGGACCGCCGCACCGGCGCGCGCCAGATTTCCGTGCTCATCAATGCGGGACTCTCGCATGACGGGGATGACGCGCTCTGCCGCATCCGCAACCTGTCAAGTGGCGGCGTGATGATCGAATCCCCGCTGCCGCTTGCCGCCAACGACCCGGTGGAGCTGCACTTGCGTTCCGGCCGTCAGGTCAGCGGCACGGTCCGCTGGACGCAGGACGGCCGCGCGGGCATCGCCTTTGACGATCCGGCCAGCGCCGATCTGGTCAGCGCCCCGCAGCAGGCCGCGCCGCGCCGCATTTCCATCCGCAGGCAGACAAGCGAGGTTTCGCCCATCGGCTATCCGGTGTTCCGCCGCCGCAGCTGGGCGCTGCTGAGCGCTGGCAAGATGCGCGCGCAGGCCCCGGTGGTGCAGATTTCCTCCACCGGCCTTGTGGTCGAAAATATCGTGAGCTGGAACGGGGAGCGCCTCTTCGGCGTCACCATCGAGGGGCTGGGCCGCTATTCGGCGCGGCTCGCCGATCCCTCGGCGGTGGAACATGCCGAGACGGTGGCGCTGATCTTTGTCGAGCCGCTGCTTTATCGCGCCTTCAACGAATGGCTGATGATCAGTCCGCGCCTGTCGGATGCCGACCCTGCAACCCTGCGGCCGGGAACGGCGCCGCGCGAGTGGGCCTGATCGGCGGCGATGCTGCGGAAGAAGGATGGGAAAGGAAAAAGGCCCCGGCCGAATGCGGCGGGGCCTTTCTTATGCGGCCGTCATCCAGCAGGAGAGGAGCGTCAGAGCGCGCCTGTCTTGGAGCATGATCCGATCGGATTGAATCTGATCATGCTCGGGATTCTCTTTGTTTTCCGCATTTTCCGAGTCGTCAGGTGATTCCACCTGACTTGAAAATGCTCTAGAGCGCGCCTGCCTTCGCCTCCAGCTCTGCGGTCGCCTTGCCGATCGCGGCGGCGGCGGCTTCCTCGCCAAAGGCGAGACCTTCGGCCAGCACGACATCCACATCTGTGATGCCGACAAAGCCGAGCAGCAGGCGCAGATAGCCGATCTGGTGATCCGACGCGGCTGCCGCGCCCTCGCTATAGGCCCCCGCGCGGGACGCGACGATGAGCGCGCGCCTGCCCTTCAGCAGCCCTTCGGGACCATTGGCGCCATATTGGAAGGTCGCGCCCGCGCGCAGCACATGGTCGAACCAGCTCTTGAGCGTCGAGGGGACCGAGAAATTATACATCGGCGCGCCGATGACGAGCATATCGGCGGCCTGCACCTCGCCGATCAGCGCATCGGACAGGGCGCGGGTCGGCTGGGCGGCCTCGGTTTCCGGGGCGGGGCGGCCGATGCCGGCGAGCGTGGCCGACCGGACATGGGGCACGGGATCGGCGTCGAGATCGCGCTCGGTCACGCCGAGGTCGGGATTGGCGGCCTTCGCTGCGCTTAGAAAGGTGTCGATCAGTTTGTTGGAAACGGAATTGGCGCCGTTGGCGCTGCTGCGAATGACCAGAAGATCAGTCATGCGAAATGGCTCCTGTTTTCAGGGCGGCGGTGAAAATGGCCGGCCTTTGCGGAAAAAACCTGTCCCGAAGGATGAACAGCATGTGGCATTAAAGATTTTCGCATACAACTGACCAATATTGCCTAATCCACATACGTTTTTGTATAAGCGCCCGCATGGACTGGGATGATCTGCGCACTTTTCTGGCGATAGCGCGCCACGGCACTCTTTCGGCGGCGGGCCGTGCGCTGGGGGTGTCGCAACCCACCATGGGCCGCCGCCTTGCCGCGATGGAGGCGCGGTCGGGCGCGCAATTGCTGCGCCGCACGCCCGACCGCTATCTGCTCACCCCGCTGGGCGAGAGCGTGCTCGGCAATGCCGAGCGGATCGAGGCGGAGGTGCTGGCGGCGGAGCGCGTCATCTCCGGCCATGACATCGCGCTGGAAGGCAAGGTGCGGCTGACCACCGTGGATACGCTGGCCGCGCGCATCTTCGTCCCCGCTCTGGCGCGCTTGCAGCGGGAGCATCCCGGCATCCGGGTCGAGCTGCTTTCCGAAACGCGGCAACTCAACCTTGCGCGGCGGGAGGCCGATATCGCCATCCGCATGGCGCCGTTCGAAGGGCAGGAGGTCGTCACCCGCAAGCTCGGCACGCTCGGCATGGCCTTTTACGCGGCGCGCGGATATGACGCCGCCCGCCGCCCGTACCGGATCGTCACCGTGCTCGACGATCTGGCGCATCTGCCCGAGGCCATCTGGCTGCGCGAGCATTTCCCCGATGCGGAGGTCGCGTTGCAATCCAACAGCCGGGAGGCGCATCTGCGCGCCGCCCTCAGCGGTATGGGGGTGGCCTGTCTCGTCTGCTATCGCGCCGATCGCCGGTCCGATCTCGTCCGCCTGCGCCCCGACCTGCCGCTGCTGCGCCGCGACATCTGGCTGGGCGTGCACCGCGACATGCGGCGCATGCCGCGCATCCGCGCGGTGATGGACGCGATCGGCATGGAAATTTCCTGTCGCCGGGAGGAACTGCTGCCCGAGGGAGAGCCCTCCTGACGGCGCGGGCGCAGGGGCGCGAGTCGGCGGCTCCTTATCCCCCTCACACCGGAATGGCGGTGGTATATTTGGTCATCGACAGCACGAAATGAGAGGAGGCGCCCGCGACCGACGGGTGGGACAGCAGCGTGCGCATCAGGAAGAGATTATAGTCCGCCACATCGACAGCGACGATGCGCAGCAGATAATCCCATTCCCCCGACATGGAAAAACATTCGACGATCTCCGGGTGTGCATCGACGCATTGTTCGAAGGCGGCGCGGGCCTCGGGCGAGTGGCTGCGCATGCGGATATTGCACAGCACATTGACGCTGCGCCCCAGCTTTTCCGCATCCACCAGCCGCACGGCGGCGGTCAGGATGCCCGCCTTTTCCAGCGCCTTGATCCGACGCCAGCAGGACGCGACCGAGGCGCCGACCCGCTCCGCCAGATCGGCATGGCTCAACAGGGCGTCGTGCTGCAATTCGGAGATGATTCTGCGGTCGATCGCGTCGATCTGATCTTTTGATTTCATCTTGCCGGAAATCCTGATCGCAATTTATCGGATCATGCGGATTTGAGGGCCAGATTGAAACCCCTTTTCTCCTCCGTCATGCGATAAGGGGCTATGGCGCAGGCAGACAAGCTCGCCCCTCCTGCGGGAGCAGCGGCGGACTGGACTATCCCGCAGGGGTGGGACCGCTACAGCGCGCAGGAACATGCGTTGTGGGACCGCCTGTTCGAGCGGCAGGCAAGGATGCTGCCCGGCCGCGTTGTCCCCGAATTTCTCGAAGGGCTCGGCATCTTGCGAATGGATCGGCCCGGCATCCCGGATTTCGATGCGCTGTCGGAACGGCTGATGCGGCGCACCGGCTGGCAGGTGGTGGCGGTGCCGGGGTTGGTGCCCGACCGGCTGTTCTTCGAGCATCTCGCCAATCGCCGCTTCGTCGCGGGCCGCTTCCTCCGCCGCCCGGACCAGATCGACTATCTGGAGGAGCCGGACGTCTTTCACGACGTGTTCGGCCATGTGCCGCTGCTGACCCATCCGGCCTTCGCCGATTATATGCAGGCCTATGGCGAGGGCGGGCTGCGCGCCGATGGGCTGGGCGCGATCAATCGTTTGGCGCGGCTCTACTGGTATACGGTGGAATTCGGCCTGATGGTGGCGGGCGACGAGTTAAAGGTCTATGGCGCGGGCATCGTTTCCTCCCATGCGGAATCGATCTTTGCGCTGGACGATCCCTCGCCCAATCGCCTCGGCTTCGACCTGCGGCGGCTGATGCGCACGCGCTACCGCATCGACGATTATCAGCAGAGCTATTTCGTCATCGACAGCTTTGACGCGCTGCTGCGCGAGACATGCGAGACCGATTTCGCGCCGCTCTATCGCGCGCTGGAGCAGGAGGGCGATATCGCGCCCGACGCGATACTGCCGGACGATCGCATCTTTCATCGCGGTACGCAGGCCTATGCCCGTTCCCGCGCCATCGGCCATTCTCACCGGAGAGAGACACCCTCATGACCGCCTCCCCCGCCAATCCGCTCGGCCTCAACGGCTTCGAATTCGTCGAGTTCACGTCGCCTGATCCCGAGGCGCTGGCGGCGCAGTTCGAGCAATTGGGCTTCGTGCCCACCCACCGGCACCCGCGCAAGAACATCACCCGGTACAAGCAGGGCCGCATTAACCTGATGCTCAATCGCGACGATGCGGGCCGCGTCGCCGCCTTTCGGGGGGAGCATGGCCCGTCCGCCAGCGCGATGGCCTTTCGCGTCGCCGATCCGCGGGCGGCGATGGCCTGGGCGCTCGACCATGGCGCGAAGGCAACGGAGGAAGACGATACCGTCATTCAGGGCATTGGCGGCTCCTCTCTCTATTTCATGCGCGACGGCGAGGACGCCTATGCCGATTGGGCGGCGTTCCCCGGCTGGCAGGAGGCGGAGGCGACGAACAGCGTCGGCCTCGACCTGCTCGACCATCTGACGCATAATGTCCGGCGCGGCCAGATGCGGGTGTGGAGCGAATTCTACCGCACGCTTTTCAACTTCGAGGAGCAGAAATATTTCGATATCAAGGGGCAGGCGACCGGCCTGTTCAGCCAGGCGATGATCGCGCCCGATCATGCGATCCGCATCCCCCTCAACGAAAGCCAGGACGACAGGAGCCAGATCGAGGAATTCATCCGCGACTATCATGGCGAGGGCATTCAGCATCTCGCGCTCACCACCGCCGATATCTACGCAACGGTGGAGAAATTGCGCGCGCGGGGCGTCCGCCTTCAGGATACGATCGACACCTATTACGAGCTGGTGGACAAGCGCGTGCCCGGCCATGGCGAGGATCTGGAACGGCTGAGGAAGGACCGCATCCTGATCGACGGCAGCGTCGAGACGGGGGAGGGGCTGCTGCTCCAGATTTTCACCGAGCCGATGGTCGGCCCGATCTTCTTCGAGATCATCCAGCGCAAGGGCAATGAGGGCTTTGGCAACGGCAATTTTCAGGCGCTGTTCGAAAGCATCGAGCTTGACCAGATCCGGCGCGGCGCCATCCGCGTGGACGGGTAAGGGCGGCCCATATCTTGCCCGCCGGATCGAAGAGCCATGGACAGGAGCGGCATTTGCGGAGAAGATCGCGGCGTGAATATCCGAGGTTGAGAGGAATGATATGATTGCAATGCTGTCCGAACAGGAAATGAGCGAGGCGCTCGCCGAACTGACCCTCTGGACCTACGATCCCTCCCGCCGCGCCTTCTACCGGCAGGTCAGGATGAAGGATTTTTCCGAGGCGATCGGTGTGATGATGCGCGTCGCGCTGGAGGCGGAAAAGGCCGACCATCATCCTGAATGGGCGAATGTCTATAACCAGATCGACATCTGGCTCACCACCCATGACGCGGGCGGCGTTTCGGCGCGCGACGTGGCGCTGGCGCGGCTGATCGACGTGATCGCGGGGTCGATCGGCTGATATCGGGAGAGGAGGGAGCCGGGCGGGCAGGAACCTCTCGCCCGGTCCATCGGTTGAAGGACCATGGGGCAAAATAGCGGAATATCGGAAAGGGACTGTCAGGATCGGATGCCGTCGAAGCCGGGCAGCGCGCTCTGCCGCTCGCGACATGGGCAGGAAATAAATACTGATCGGAGCGGAAGGCGCCCCGTCCGGCGGCCCGCCGCCTCGCAAGTGCAGGAGAGGCACCTATGGAACCGGCCCCGCTGAGCCTTCACATCCCCAATCCCCCGGCCCGTCCGGGCGAGAAGGTGAGTTTCGAGCATATCTCCTTCGATATCGGCGCGGCCGCCGCCATGCCGGACTGGCGCGCGCCGGAGGAGGAGTTGCGCGATCTTCCCTATGGCCTCGTCCGCGTGATGGGCGTGGAGAACAGCGCGTGGGATCCCTGCCTCGATCCCGAAGTAATGCGCAAGGGGCTGCGCGCGATGGCGCAGACGCGGCTGTTCGAGGACCGCTTCTTCAAGGCGCACCGGCAGGGCAAGGTCAGTTTCTTCATGAAATCGACCGGGGAGGAGGCGATTGCCGTCGCGCAATCCCTCGCGCTCGACCCTGCCGACATGTGCTTTCCGACCTACAGGGTGCAGGGCTGGCTGCTGGCGCGGGGCTATCCGCTCGAAAAGATGATAAACCAGCTCTATTCCAATGCCGAAGACCCGCTGCGCGGGCGGCAATTGCCGGTGCTCTATTCGGCGCGGGATTATGGCTTCTACTCGGTATCCGGCAATCTGGGCAGCCGTTTCGGCCACGCGGTGGGCTGGGCGATGGCGTCCGCCTATAGCGGGAGCAGCCAGATCGCGCTCGGCTATGTGGGCGAGGGGACGACCGCCGAGGGCGCCTTTCACGAGGCATTGACCTTCGCGACCGTCTATCGCGCGCCGGTGCTGCTAGCCGTCACCAACAATCAATGGGCGATTTCCACCTTCGCGGGCGTCGCGGGCGCGGAGCGGACGACCTTCGCGGCGAAGGCGCTCGCTTATGCCATTCCCGGCCTGCGCGTCGATGGCAATGATTTCCTCGCCATCTGGGCGGCGACCCGGTGGGCGGCGGCGCGGGCGCGGGCCAATCTGGGGCCGACGCTGATCGAGTTCCTGACCTATCGCGTCGCGGGCCATTCGACCGCCGACGATCCCGCCCGCTATCGGCCGAGGGACGAAGGCGAGCACTGGCCGATGGGCGACCCGGTCGAGCGGCTGAAGCAGCATCTCATCGGCCTTGGCCAATGGTCGCCTGAACGCCATGCCCAGATGGAGGCGGAGCTTTTCGATGCGTTGCGCGAGGCGCAGCGCCGGGCCGAGGCGGTCGGCTCCTTCGGCCAGTCCAAGCCCCCGGTCGAGGAGATGTTCAGGGATGTGTTCGCCCGGCCCGACTGGCGCGTGATCGAGCAGCAGCGCGAACTGGACCAGCACAGGTCGGGCCAGCATGGATCGGAGAGATAGGCCATGCCGTCGATGAACATGGTGCAGGCGCTCAATTCCGCGCTGGACGTGAAGCTGGGGCAAGACCCCAAGGTGCTGATCTTCGGCGAGGATGTCGGCTATTTCGGCGGCGTGTTCCGCGTGACCGAGGGCCTCCAGCAAAAGCATGGCGAAAAACGCTGCTTCGACACTCCGTTGAGCGAAGGCGGCATCATCGCGACCGCTATCGGCATGGGCGTCTATGGCCTGCGCCCGGTCGCGGAAATCCAGTTCGCCGATTATATCCTGCCCGCCTTCGACCAGATCGTCAGCGAGGCGGCGCGGCTGCGCTATCGCTCCGGCGGGGAGTTCTGGTCGCCCATCACCATCCGCTCGCCCTATGGCGGCGGCATTTTCGGCGGCCAGACCCACAGCCAAAGCCCGGAGGCGCTGTTCGCCCATGTGGTCGGGATCAAGACGGTGATCCCCTCCACTCCCTATGACGCCAAGGGCCTGCTGATCGCCGCTATCGAGGAGGATGATCCCGTCATCTTTTTCGAACCCAAGCGCCTGTATAACGGGCCGTTCGACGGTCGCCACGACCAGCCGCTCGTCACCTGGAAAGGCTTGCCGGAGGCCGAGGTGCCGGAGGGCCATTATCGCGTGCCGCTGGGCAAGGCGGCGATCGTGCGGGAAGGGGGCGCAGCGACGGTGATCGCCTATGGCACGATGGTGCATGTCGCCAGGGCGGGCATAGAGGAAAGCGGCGTGGATGCGGAGCTGATCGACCTGCGCTCCATCGTCCCGCTCGATATCGAGACGATCACGGCCTCGGTGCGGAAGACCGGGCGCTGCGTCATCCTGCACGAAGCCTCCCGTTTCGGCGGTTTCGGGGGGGAAGTGTCGGCGCTGGTGCAGGAACGCTGTTTCTGGTCGCTCAAGAGCCCGATCGAGCGGGTCTGCGGCTGGGACACGCCTTATCCCCATGCTTTTGAATGGGATTATTTCCCCGGTCCCGGCCGTCTGGCCCGCGCGCTCCATAAGGTGATGGAGAATGAATGATGGCGGTCGCCTGCCTCTTGTAAAAAATTCCGCTGCCGTCGGGGCGGGCACGGAACAAAAGGGCGCGAACAGTTTACTTCCCCTGCCACTGGATCGGACCGCCTCCTTGCTTTAGGAGTGGGAAGAGTGTGCATCGGCTACCGCCTGTGTGTGCAACAAAGAACGAAAGAACAGACTGTTGAGCGTTACGGCCTTTACTACCGCGATTTTGTTGACCACGACAGCAGCACCGAGCGACGCTCCTCCCGCCATGGCGGTAACGCAGCCGGTGGAAGCAGGGACGCCGACCGCGGCCGGAACGCCGCCGCCATCCGCGCAGCAGGCCGCGAGCATGACCGGGCAGGCTGCGCCCGCTGCGCCCGCCGGTCCGGCATCCGCTGCCCCCGCTGAGGATCAGGCACCGCCCGCCCCGGCGCAGAAGGAGGAGCAGCCCCGGAGTCCGGCAGCGGGCATGGCCGCGGACGCTCCCCCTGCCGCCGCACCCGCACCCGCCACCGCCCCTACCGATGCCGCCGCCGCCGCCACGCCGCCCGAAGATGAGGAAATGAACGAGATCATCGTGACCGCGCGGCCCCGTTTCGCGCCGGGCGATCCTCTCCTCGCGCTCAATGCCCAGTCCTATGCGGTGATCCAGTCGGTCGACCGGGCGTTCGTCGGCCCCGCCGCCATGACCTATAAGGACAAGGTTCCCCGTCCGGTGCGCAGCGGCTTCCGCAACTTCATGAATAATCTGCAAGAGCCGGTGGTGTTCGTGAACTATCTGCTCCAGTTCAAGGTCGGCAAGGCGGCGGAAACCGTGGGCCGGTTCGCGGTCAACACCACGCTGGGCATAGGCGGCCTGTTCGACACGGCGAAGAAGCATCCCTTCAACCTGCCTCGCCGTAATAACGGCTTTGCCTATACGCTGGGCTTTTACGGCGTGAAGCCGGGGCCGTTCCTGTATCTGCCGCTGATCGGGCCGACGACGTTGCGCGATGTGTTCGGCCGCCTTGTAGATCTCTCGGTGCTGCCCTTCGCGTTCGGCAAGCCGTTCAACGATCCGCTCTATGCTATCCCGACGACGATTGTTCGCCTGCTGGACGAGCGCGCCGAGAGCGATGAGGATTTCCGTACGATGGCCGAAGAGAGCGGCGATCCCTATACCGCGACCAAGGAGGATTATCTGCGGCGGCGGCAGGCGGAGATCGACGCGCTGCGCGGCAGGCCCTCCGTGCCGGAAAATAGCGCCCCGCCGGTGCTGATTTCTCCGCTGCGGGATATGACGCCCGAAAATCTGCGCCCCATGGCCCCGCAAACAGCGGCCCCGGAAGCGCCCGCAGCCGGGATAGTGCTGCCCGATGTGCCGGTGATGGATGCAAGGCCGCATCAAAGGCCGCCGGTCAAAATTACGGAAGACCCGGCGCCGCAACAATAAGAGGCCCTGCGCAGGGCGCTGCCCTCGTACCTTCGATTGGGGAAAATGAGGAAAGAGGGGAAGGCTGGCCGCCGCTCCCCTCTTCGCCCGCCGTCCTGCGGCTTTCCGTCAGTGCGCGGCTTTCCTCACCGTATCGCCGACCTTGCCGGTAGCTACGCCCGGACCCGCGTTGATGGGCACCGCGCCTTGCGGCAGGTTGGTTCCGCCCATGTCGAGCTTGCGCAGCTCCGTCTCGGTTCGCGTTTGCGGCGAGGCAGGGCGCGGCGCGCTGTCGCCGTCATCGCTGTCCGCGCCTTGGCTCCACGCCAGGATGATAGACATACGGCGGTTGCGCGGGTCATAGATATCCTTGGCGATGAAGGGATCGCGATCCGCGACGCCCTCTATCTTCATGAAACGCCCGTTGCCGATGCCGCTGTCGGACAGCGCCTTGCGCGTTGCCTCCGCGCGGGAGGAAGACAGCAGCCAGTTGTTCATCGACCGCCCGGATGCATAGGGCAGGCCATCGGTATGACCGCGCACGATCACATTATTGGGAACGTCGGCGATCACCTTCGCGACTTCGCCGATCAGTTCGCGGGCCTGCGGCACGAGGCGGTCGGTGCCCATGCCGAACATCGCGAAATCCGCCTCGTCGATCAGGTCGATGCGCAGCCCTTCGCGCGTTTCGGTGAAGCGCACGTTGCGCGCCAGCTTGCGCAGCGCCTCGGCCGCGGCGAGCTTGCGTTCCAGCTGAGCCTTGACCTGCTCGAACTTCTGGCGGTCGCGATCCTTGTGATCCCGCCCGCCCCGGTCCTTCACGCCGGTGGCGTCGCGCGGAATGGTGATGGCGAGATTGCCCTGTCCCCCGGTGGTGGGGTAATTGTCCTTGCTCTGGAAGCTGTCGCCGCCGAGCAGACCGTTCGCGCCAGCGCTGCCCTGCTTCACCTGGGACAAGGTCGGGGTGAAATAATCGGCGATGCCCTTGCGCTGCTTCTCGGTCGTCGCGCCGAGCAGCCACATCAGCAGGAAGAAAGCCATCATCGCCGTCACGAAGTCGGCATAGGCCACCTTCCAGGCGCCGCCATGATGGCCGCCATGCCCGTCGGCGATGATTTTCTTGACGATGATCGGCCTTGGTTCAGGCTCGTTCGCCGCTTTTTTCCCGGCCATGGCTTATTTGCCCCGCATGCCGTCGAACACTTCGGCGAAGGCCGGCTGGTTCGCGTGCGACAGGTTGGACCGCGCGGCCTCGATCACCAGCGGCTGCGGGTGGCCGTGCAGCGAGGCGATGATGATCTGCTTCACCACATGATAGATGGCGCCATCGGCCTCGATCACCTGACGGCAACGATTGGCGAACGGACCCACCATGCCATAGGCGAGCAACACGCCGAGGAAGGTGCCGACCAGCGCCGAACCGATCATGCCGCCCAGAACGGCGGGGGGCTGGTCGATCGAGCCCATGGTCTTGACCACGCCCAGAACCGCCGCGACGATGCCCAGAGCGGGCAGCGCGTCGGCCAGGTTCTGAAGATTGTCGGCCGGGCGGATCGCTTCGTGATGATGGGTCTTGAGCGCGTTGTCCATCACGTCCTCGACCGCGTGCGGATCGAGCGTGCCGGAGGAGACGACCACGAGGCGCAGCGTGTCGCAGATCAGCGCGATCAGCGCATGATCCTTCATCAGCACCGGATATTCGGCGAAGATCGAGGAGCTTTTCGGGTCTTCGATATGAGGTTCCAGCGCGACCGGGCCTTCGACGCGCAGGCTTTTCATCAGCCGCGAGACGAGGAAGATGCAGTCGAGATAGTCCTTCTTCTTGTAGGACGGTCCCTTGAACACCTTGCCGAGCCCTCCGCCCAGCGCCTTCAGATCGGCCCCGCTGTTGCCGATGATGAGTGCACCGACGGCGGCGCCGCCGATGATGAGCATTTCATGGGGCAGGGCGTGCAGCACCGGCCCGATATCACCGCCGGTGATGATGAAGCCGCCGAACACCATGGCGAGCAGAACGACTAGGCCGATAATGGCGAACATGAAAATCCCCGTAATATGGCTTGTGCGCGGGGCACCGATCCGGTGCCGTTCCCCTCTTAATACGGCCTGTTTCCAATATGGTTTAGCGCGGTGGTTAATATGGCGGTCATCAGGGCATTTTCCCGTCCCGGCGCGGGACGGAAGGCCCCGCGAAGGCAAAAAGGCGCGTGGCGGGCTGCGGTGTCATTCCCGATGCGGAGACGGCGCGCAGGAGAGCGCAATCTCCGGATGAGGCGCGGCAAAAAGGGCAAGCCCGGCTCTCCTTCGGGCCGGACATGCCCTGAAAACAGGCGCGTGCCTGCGGATCAGACGATGAGGTCGAACAGCGTCTGCTGGCTGAGCTTGGCATAGGTTGCCTGCGCCGCTTCCAGCGAAAGCGTTTTCGATTGCAGCAGGGCGATTGCCTCGCTCAAATTGATTTCCTCCAGCGCGGTGCGGCGCTCGGTGAGGTTGATGCTGGTCGTGACCCGGCTTTCTTCCAGCTTGTCCAGCCGGTCGGCGCGATTGCCCTGAGGCGTCAGGGCGAGGGTAAGATGATCCCCGGCGGCTTGCAGCGCGGTAAGGGAGTTGCCTCTTGCGGTGGCGTCGTCGGTGGCAAGGGAAGCGATCGCATTCGCGAATATGGCGTCGAGCGAAGAGGGGGTGCCGTTGATGTCGATGCCCTGCGTCAGACTGTCGGCGGTAGGCGCGACTTCCACCGCGAGATTCTGGGCCACCGGGATTTTCAGCGCGACGGAGCTTTCGAAAACCCTGACGCCCAGCGCGTCCTTGCTGATGAGCAGGGAATCGATGCTTTCCTTGATCGTCTGCAATTCCGTCGCGATGGCCGAGCGGTCATTGTCGCTCAGCACCGATCCGGCGCCGGTCATCAGTTCCTGCGCGCGGGTGAGGAGATTGCTCATCTCCATCATCGTGTTTTCCGCTGTCGCGGCGCGATATTGCGCGTAGGAAATATTGGTTTTCCAAGCCGATTGCTGGGCCTGCGCCCGGGCGATGTCGGAAATTTCGACCCATGCCTGGGGGTCATCCGAAGGTTTCGCTACCTTGATGCCGGTGGAGATCGATGTCTGCAAATTGACGATGCTGTTCGACAAGGCCTTCTGACGGCGCATCTCATCTGCGATCCTCTGGGTGGTAAGCGCGACCATGGGCGTGTTCCTTCCGTCCGTCAGTTCAGATTGAGTATGGAATCAACGATCTCGCGCGCGGCCTGAATGACCTTGGCGCAAGCCTGATAGGCTTGCTGCACCCGCAGCAGATCGGCCGCTTCCTGATCCAGATTGACGCCGCTCACCCGGTCGCGGGCATCCTGAGCGGCCGAATAGCGATCGGCGGTGGTGATCTGGGCGGCGTTCGCTGAAGAGACAGTATTGCCCTGTTCGGTGACGAACGTGCTCCAGTCCCTCTCCGTGCCGTTGGAGGTGCGCATCGCGCTGAGTTGCAGCAGGTTGCCGTTGGCGCCCTGCGTCGCGTTCGCCAGCGCCATATCGCTGATGCCGCCGATCACCACCGTCAGGCTGGCCGCTGTCGTGCCCACGGAGACCATGGGGCCGCCCGCCGCATTGCTATTGGTCAGCCCGCCCGCATGCCATGTATTGAGGCCATCGGCCCATTGCACGGCGAGCGTGTCGAGCTTGGCCAGCGCGTCGCGCGTCATGGCGGCGCCCGCGAAGGTGCCGCCCAGCGAACCGTCGGTGGGGCTGGCGACCGCCGCGCCGTCGACCGTCAGGGACAGCGTGCCATCGCTCGCCTGCGTCACCGCGAAGCTCTTGAGGTCATTGGTGCTCGCAACCACCTGCCCGCCATAGGAGAGGGTGGCGTCGCCCAGCGAGCCATAGCTGATCGAGACGTTCATCTTTTCGGAAATCGTCTGGATCAGCGCGTCGCGGCTGTCGAGCAGCGAGGCCTTGGCCGAAGTGCCGTCCGGCGCGCGCAGCAGCGCCTTGTTGATTTCCTGCAACTGGCTCATCGCCGTGTTGACGATGGTGACGTCGCCATCCGCGCTCGACTTGGCGTTGGTCAGGACGGAACCGAGGCGGTCGGATGTGGCATGGAATGCGCCAACTGCCTGTTCCAGCTTGTACATCGCATTGGCGCGCAGGGAGTTGTTGGCCGGATTGGCCGCAAGCTGCTCCATCGCACCGTAAAAGGCGGTGAGGGACTGGCCGACGCCGGTGGAGGTGTCGTCGAGCGCATTTTCCACATTGCCCGCCCAATGCAGCTTCGCATCCGCAAAACCGAGCGCGGACCCGGCGAGGCGGACGGCCTCGTCCAGCAAGGGGTCGGTGGCGCGGTAGACGCCCTGGGCTTCCGATCCGCTGAAGTTCGCCCGCTGAAGATAGAGGGGGGCGGTCGCCGTCGATGCCGCGGATTCGCGGACCGTGGTGGTGCGGCGCGAATAATCCTGCGAACCGGCGTTGGTGATGTTCTGCGAAATGGTCGAAAGCTGCGTCTGGTAGGTACGCAGCCCGGACGAACCGATGGTGAAGATATCCGAGGCGCTCATGATGCGTCACCCCTCTGGGCGATGATCGACATGGCCTGCGCGGCCGCGCTTGCCGAGGTTGGGGCTGCGGGCTGCGGGCGGGTCTGGCCGAACTGGCGGATCAGCATGTCGGCGATGCCGATGCTGCCCTTGCGCGACATTTCATCGGCGGTGCGGGCGTCGGCCATATCCTGAAACTGCTGGGTCGCGCTCGAATCGAACATGCCCTCGGCGAGCGAGGAGGAGCGCATCGCCCCGATCATCTGGCGCAGGAAGATCGCCTCGAACTGCTGGGCGACCTCTTCGATCGCGGGCTTTGCGGCCGGGGCCGAAGAGGCCCCCATGCCGGTGATTCCCGTCTGCGCCGTGACCGCGCCGGTTCCGTTCATCTGCGTCATAGGATCACCAGCTCCGCCTTCATCGCACCGGCCTGTTTCAGGCCTTCGAGAATTGCCACCATGTCCGCAGGGGACGCGCCAATCGCGTTCACTGCCTTCACTATATCGGCAAGGGACGCCCCACCTTTAAAATTTATCATCGGTTTTTTGTCTTCGCTGACGGAGATCGAACTGGATTGCTCCACCGCGGTCTGCCCTTGGGAGAAGGGTGCGGGCTGCACCACGCGGGGGCTTTCCTGCACGCTGACGGTCAGTTTGCCATGGGCGATGGCGGCGGGCGCGATCCGCACCGCGCCGTTGATGACGACCGTGCCGGTGCGGGCGTTGACGATGACCTTCGCGGGCGCGTCGGCGGGCTTCACGTCGATATTCTCGATGAGGCCCATCATCATGATGCGCTGCTCTGCGCCCGGCTGCGCGTCGATGGCGATGGTGACGGCGTCCATCGCGCGGGCGCGGTGATCGCCGAATGCGGAATTGATCGCGTCGGCCACGCGCAGCGCGGTGGTGAGGTCCGCTTCGGCGAGGTTGAAATGCAGCTGGGGCGCGGTGTCGAAGCCGGTGGCGACCGCCTGCTCGACCGTTGCGCCGCCGGGGATGCGCCCGGCAGAGGGCACGTTGACGGAAAGCTGGCTGCCGTCCGCCCCCGAAACGCCGAGGCCGCCGACCGCGAGATTGCCCTGCGCCATCGCGTAGATCTGGCCGTCCGCGCCGCGCAGCGGGGAGAGGATCAGCGTGCCGCCGCGCAGCGACTTCGCCTTGCCCATCGCCGAAACGGTAACGTCGAGCCGCTGGCCGGGCTTGGAAAAGGCGGGTAGTTCCGCCGTCACCAGCACCGCCGCCGCGTTCTTCAGCGACGGGTTGACGCCCGGCGGCAGGGTCAGCCCGAAGCGGGAGATCATGCCTTTCATGCCCTGCGTCGAATAATCTAGGCTGTCGTCGCCCGTGCCCGCAAGGCCCACGACGAGGCCATAGCCGGTGAGCTGGTTGGGGCGCACGCCCTGAAACGTGCCCAGATCCTTGACCCGCTCGGCATGGGCGGGGGCGGGGGCGAGCCCGCCCGCCAGCAGCAGGGCCGGGGCGAGAAGGGCGAGGAAGGCGGAGCGAAAGCGGATCATGGCGAAGGTTCCGTTCAGATCAGAAGGGGCTGATCGCGCTGAAGAAGCGGGACAGCCAGCCCTGACGGCTGGCGCGGGCGATTTCGCCCTTGCCGGTATAGGTGATCCTGGCATCGGCGACGCGGGTGGAGGGCACCCGGTTGTCGGGGGTGACATCCGCCTGACGCACGAGGCCGGAAATCTGGATGAACTCGTCGCCGCGGTTGAGCGTCAGCGCCTTCTGCCCCTTCACCAGCATCACGCCGTTGGGATAGAGCTGCGCCACCGTCACGGTGATTTCGCCCGACAGGCTGTTCGACTGGCTGGCCGCGCCCGATCCCTTGAACCCCTGCGTCCCGCTGGCGCCGATGTCGCTCGGCGAGAAAAGCTTGGAGAAAAGGCCGGTGCTGGGCGGCGTCAGGCCGATTTCGCCCTCGCGCTTGGTATTGGCGGCGGTGCTCTTTGACGCCTGCGTGGATTCGACGAGCTGGATGGTGATGATGTCGCCGACCTGCGCGGCGCGAGAGCCGCTGGTCAGCGGGGCATAGCCGTTTGCGGCCTGAAAGATGCCGCCATTGGCCGGGGCCGCCGTCTGCGCCGCGACCGGATAGGTCGGCGCATAGGCGAGATCGGGTGCCTTGTCCTTCTTCGCAAGGGCGGGCGATGCGGCGAGCAGCGCGGTGGCGCTCAGCAGAAGGGCGAGAGGTTTCATCATCATGGTCATCATCCTGCCTGTCAGGAAATCTGCTGGTTCACATATTGCAGCATCTCGTCGGTGGACTTGATCATCTTGCTGTTCACCTCATAGGCGCGCTGCGTTTCGATCATGTCGACCAGTTCCTCGACGATGTTGACGTTCGAGGATTCGAGGCTGCTCTGCATGATCTTGCCGCGCCCCTCCAGCCCGCCGATGCCGACCTGCGGCTCGCCGCTCGCCGGGGTCTGCACCAGCAGATTGTCGCCGATCGATTGCAGGCCGGACGGGTTGGCGAAATTGGCGATTTCGATCTGGCCGAGCTGGGTCGGCTCGGTCTGGCCCGACAGCACCGCAGAGACTGTGCCGTCGCTGCCGATGGTGAGGGAGATCGTGTTTTCCGGCACCTGGATCTGCGGCACCAGCGGCAGGCCGTCCGAGGTGACGACCGTGCCTTCCGCCGTGCGGCTGAAGGCGCCGTCGCGGGTATAGGCGATGGTCCCGTCGGGCTGCTGGATCTGGAAATAGCCGCTGCCCTGAATGGCGAGGTCGAGCGAATTGCCGGTGGTGGTGATCGTCCCCTGCCCGGAGATCTTGCTGGTGCCCGCGACGGAAACGCCGGTGCCCAGCGACAGGCCGGTCGCGAACTTGTTTTCGCCGTCAGATGCGGAACCGGCGGCGACGAGCTGCTGATAGGCCAGCGTCTGGAAATCAGCGCGGTCTTTCTTGAACCCGGTGGTGTTGACGTTCGCGAGGTTGTTCGCGATCACCTGCATCTTCGTGTTCTGGGCGTCGAGCCCGGTGCGGGCGACGTGCAAGGCGGCGTTGGTCATCGTTTCAGTCCCCTATATTTCCGTCTTATCTCGGCAGTTCCATGAGGCGGGCGCCGCTGTCGTCCATCTCACGCGCGGTATCGATCATTTTCACCTGCGTTTCCCAGGATCGGCTGGCCTCGATCATCTGCACGAGCATTTCGGTGGCGTTGACGTTCGACCCTTCCAGCGATTCGGGCGTCACCGTGGCGAGCGGATCGTCGGGCAGCGCGCCGCCGTTCACCTCGCGGAACAGGCCGTCATTGCCCTTGGCGATATCCGACCCGGCCGGGTTGGCGAGCTTCAGCTTGTCCACCTGCTGCGGGTTCTTCGCGTCCCCGCCCGCCGGCACGATCCAGATGCCGCCATCCCTGGAAATGGAGATCTGGTCGTAGGGCGGCAGGGTGACAGGGCCGCTCTGGCCGATGACGGGAAGTCCATCCCCCGTCGTCAGCAGGCCGCTGTCGGTCAGCTTCAGGTCGCCGCGCCTTGTATAGGCTTCGTCGCCATTGCTGGCCTGCACGGTGAGCAGCGTCTGCCCGTCCATTGCGATGTCGAGCGGGTTGCCGGTCTGGACGACGGAGCCTTCCTTCATGTCGGCGCCCAGCACCTGCTCGCTCGCCTGCGCCCGGCTGTTGTAGGTCTGGCCATTGATCCACATCGGCGTGGCATTGGCGATTTCCGCGCGGAATCCCGTCGTATTGGCATTGGCGAGATTGTTGGCGATCGTCGCCTGCCGCGACATGGTGCCGCGCATCGCCGTCAGTGCTGTGTTGACAACCCGATCCATGGTTCAGACCCTTTGTTCAGCCCTGCGCTTAGGTGCGCAGGTTAATCATGGCGTTGGAGACGGTCGTTTCGGTTTCGATCGTCTTGGCGTTGGCCTGGAAATTCTGCTGCGCGGCGATCAGCGCCACCAGCTCTTCGGTCAGGTCGACGTTGGAGCGTTCGAGAGCGCCCGAACGGATGCGGCCGAACAGGCCCGCATTGCCCGAGCCATAGACAGGGCTGCCCGACTGCAACGTGGCCTGCCAGTGCGCATCGCCTTCCTGCCGCAGACCTTCCTGCGAAGGGAATGCCGCAAGGGAGATATTGCCCAGCTTCTGCGTGGTGCCGTCGGCGAAGGTGGCGCTGACCAGCCCCTTTTCATTGATCGCGACCGAAGAAAGCTGGACCATGTCGCCAGCGCCGTTGGTGTAGCTCTGCGGAATCTGAAGGTCGGTCATGTCGCCCAGCGCCGTCGAAGTGACCACGCCATCGGTATCGACCGGCATCACCTGAAGGCGGGCGCCGGTGGTGTCGATCACATAGCGGTTTTCATCAAGGGCGAAGGCGCCGTTGCGGGTGTAGCTGATCTGCGAGGTCGGCGGGGCGGTCCTGACGGTGAAGAAGGATTCGCCGGTGATCGCAAGGTCGAGCGTCTTGTCGGTGGTCTGCACCGTGCCCTGCGTGAACTGCTGCTGGATGCCGGAAATGCGCGTGCCCTGACCGGAAACCTGCGCGGTCGTCTGCATCGGGGCGGACGCGAAGATATCGCCGAACACGGCGCGGCTCTTCTTGAACGAGGTCGAGTTGACGTTCGCCACGTTGTTCGAAATCACCGAAAGGTCGGACTGGGCCGCCTTGAGGCCCGAGAGCGCGATGTAGAAGGACATGGGATTGGCTCCTTGACTGAAATGGTGGGGGGTGGATGGAGAGTGATCAGATAAGGCTCAGCGCATCCTTGGGAGAGAAGCTGCCGATGGGGGTGATGAGCTTGCTGGAAGAGCTGTCCGCCGGGGACTGGACGGCGGCGATGGCCGCCCAGGTCGCGGTGCCGCTGGTGGTGCCGCCGCTCACCTCGACCTTGTAGGTGCCGCCGCCGACATAAGCGCCGTCCGCGTCCTTGCCGTCCCAGGAGAAGGACACTTCGCCCGCCTTCTGCGCGCCAAGGTCAATGGATTTGACGACATTGCCTTCATTGTCGACCAGATTGACCGACACGGCATCGCTGTCCTGCGCCAGCGTGAACTGGCCGCTATAGGCGCCCGAGGTGCTCGGCCCGGCATAGTCGTTCTTGACCAGCATGTTATGGCCGATCCAGTTCGCCGCGTCGCCGAAGCGCGAGGATGAGGTGGTGAGCGACTGGGCCAGCGAGTTGACGGTCGAGGATATGTCGGCCAGCGTATCGCCCATCTGGGAAATGCCGCTGGTGGTGGTGATGGTCGCCATCTGCGCCACCAGATCGGCGTTGCTGACCGGGTTGAGCGGGTCCTGCGCCTGAAGCTGCGCGGTGAGCAGCCTGAGGAAATCGTCCTGATCCAGCGTGTCCTGCGGGACGCTGCTGGGCGAACTGTTGAGAAGGCTGGCGGCGCTGCTGTTATAGGTCGTGATGCCGTCAGTGGACTGGGTAGTGGTTACGGTGCTCATTTGCCCATCCTTACCGTTTCGAGCATGAGGGATTTGGCGGTCTGCATGACCTGCACATTGTTCTGATACATGCGGGACGTTTCGATCATGTCGATCAGTTCCGAGCTGCTATCGACCGCGGATTCCCACACATCCCCATTGGCGTCGGCCAGCGGGTGATTGGGTTCGTGGCGCTTGATCGGCTGCGCGTCGGTAGTGACGATATTCTGCACCTTGACCGTCGAGACGCCAGGGCTTTCGGTCACGGACTGGAAGACGGGACGGATGGCGCGATAGGCCTCCGCCTCGCTGCCGGTGACATTGCCCGCATTGGCCATGTTGGAAGCCGTGGCGTTGAGGCGCACGAGCTGGGCCGACATGGCGCGTCCGGCGATATCGAAAACGCTCATGGGTTTGTCAGCCATGCTCATTCTCCTTTCAGCGCGCGCGTGATGGTGTTGATCCGGCTCTCCAGAAAGGAGAGGGTGGTGCTGTATTTGACGGCGTTTTCGGCGAAGAGCGTCTGCTCGGTCGATAGTTCGACCGTATTGCCGTCGAGGCTGGGCTGGATCGGGATGCGATAGCCCATCTTGCTCGTCGCCGCCTTGTCGACGCTGTTCCCCTTATCGGTGGCGTCCTTCAGCGCGGCCTCGAAATCGATATCCCGCGCCTTGTAGCCGGGGGTCGAGGCGTTGGCGATGTTGGAGGCGAGCAGGTTGAGCCGCTGGGAGCGAAGCTCCAGCGCCTTTCCGTGCACTCCGAACAATGCGTCACTCATGCCTGTCTTTCCTGACTGCCTAAACTTTTCCGCATCCCGTCCGTCTTATCCGATGTGGAATAGCGGACCGGGATATCCGGCTAGAGAAAAGCAAGGGGCGTGCCAAAATCGAAATTTGACGATTTTCCGCGCCTTTTGGGGGTGTAGGCTGGCGGTCCCTGCCGGGGGTGGCGGGGACTTCGCGGCGATGGCGGCAGGTTTTTGCCCGGCGGCGGCAAAGATTTGCCGCATGGCAATTTGGTAAGATGTGCCCGGTATGAAGGCAGGGAAGTGAGATTGGCATGACACAGACGCTCTATAATCTGCTCAATCCCGTGACGTTGCTGCTGATGCTCGGCGGGTGCGGCGCGATTGCGCTGGCCCAGAACGGGCCGGCCACGTTTTTTCGCGCCTTCTCGGCGCTGTCTGCGCTGTGGCGGGCGGACCCGGACCGCGACATGCTGCTCGCGCGGGCGACGATGACGCGGGTGGACCATATCGCCAATCTGCGGGGGCTTTCCTGCACCGACCGGGTGCGGGCGGCCAATCCGTTTCTCGCCACCGCGATTCGCAAGCTGGCCGACACGGAAAATGTCGATCGGTTCGAAATATGGGCGCAGCAGGCGCTGGCGGACCGGCGCGCGCGCCATGAAAAGGTCCACAAGGTCTGGCTGAGCATCGCCGATGTAGCCCCGGCGCTGGGCATGGCGGGCACGATTGTCGGGCTGGTGGGCATGTTCAGCACGATGGACGATCCCGCCAAAATCGGCCCGGCCATGGCGCTGGCGCTGCTCACCACCTTGTACGGGGTCGTGATCGCCAATCTGGTCGCGGTGCCGATTTCCTCCCGGCTGGCGGATCTGAGCGAGCGGGAACTCTTCTGGCAGGGCGAACTGTGCGACCGCATGTTGCGCGTTGCCCGGCGGGAAACCGCCCCGGTGCGCCGCGCCTCGATCCGCGAGGTCGCATGATGATGACTGGTCAGGCGATGAAGGGCCGGGCGGGCGCTGTCGCCCGGCGCAATCGCTGGGCCATCAGTTTCGCGGATCTTTGCCTGCTGCTGCTCGGCTTTTTCGTGCTGTTGCAGGCCAATAGCCGCAACCAGAAAGAGATTATCGAGGGTGTCGCCCAGCAATTCGGCGCTCCGGTCCGGCAGGGCGAAAGCCTGCTGGCCGCAGAACTGTTCCAGCCCGGCGAGGCGCTGCTGACCCCGCAGGGGGAAGCGCGGCTGAAGGCCGTGGCGGCGCGCCATGGCGATCGCGCCTTTCGGCTGGAAATCCGCTCCATCGGGCTGGATCGCTCGGCCAATCGCTTCGACACCTGGGATCTCGCGGCCGCCCGTCTGGGCGCGGTTGCGCGTTCGCTGACGCAGGCGGGCATCGGCCGCGACCGGCTCATCATCCGTGGGCTGGACGATGAGGGCGGCGCCACCGTCAAGGGCCAGCAGATCATTCTTTCCCCCCGTCCCATCGGCAAGACCGATGAATAAGCCGGGAAAAGTGCGCCGCAAGGAAAGTGCGCGCGAAATGGCATGGTTATTGCTTTTCCATCTTTCGGATTTCTCCATGGGAAAAATGCCCGTGGGAAGAAGCAAGGAAGGAATTTGCATCATGGCCCGCATCGTCGCGAAATTGATGCTGCTATTCTCTCTGGCGGGGCTGGGGGCAGGGGCGGCCTCTGCCCAGACCCGGCAATTTGAAAATCTCGACCGGCTGGACGGCCTCGTCGCCATGACGGTGGGGGCCAATATCGGCGAGCCGGGCGGGGCTGCGGCTCCGGTGGATCGCCGCCTCAAGCTCGCCGCCTGTCCGCAGATGCCGGAGGTGACAGGCCCCGTGTTCGGCGCGGCGATGGTGGAATGCAAGGCGATTGGCTGGCGGGTGCGCGTGCCCCTGCGGGCCGGAGGCGCTGTCGCCGGTCAGCCGCCGGTGTCCGCCAACCCGGCTTTTGCGCGGGCGGCGGGCAATGCCGCCGCGCCCAGGCCGGTGATCGTCAAGAAAGGCGATCCGGTGCAACTGATCGCCGGGGGCGCTGCCTTCAGCGTGTCCCGCGTGATGATCGCCGATGAGGATGGCGGCGCGGGTGACATGATCCGCGTGCGGGAAGATCGCAGATCCGATCCTGTATTGGCGCAGGTCGTGGAAATGGGTATCGTTCGCGTGCCCGGATTTAAAGACTTCTGAAACCTGCCGTATATATGTTCGGTAGTCGGAAAGGACGAACAGCATGATCAAGTCGGTTGGACAGATGCTAGGCTCTCCCGTCGATCTTGCGAAGATTCGCGAGGGCGGCAAGCCGAAGGCGGCATCTTCCGTGTCGGATGCGGGCAGCAGGACAGGCGGGGCCGGTATCGGTTCCACGCCGTCCGCTTTGATGGCGGCGTCGGGCGCCCCCATCGATATGGACCGCGTGGCGGCAATCAAGGATGCCATTGCCTCGGGCAATTATCCGGTGAATGCCGAGCGCATTGCCCAGAGCATGATCGATCTCGACCTTGGCGAGTGACGACGCGGCCATGAGCGCGCCTCTGGAAACCCTCACGGGCGCGCTGGACGGGTTGCGCCGGGCGCTCGATTGCCGGGATGCGGCGGCGATCATCGGCGCGACGCGCGATGTCGGCGCGGCGGTCGATGCGCTTCGCCGGCAGCAGACGGGGCCGGTCGATCCGGAGGTGCGGGCGCGGCTGGAAGAGGTGATGCCGATCATCGAATCGATGCGCATGCGCGTCAATGTGGCCGCCGACGATGTGCGCAAGCGCATGTCCTGGCTGGCGCAGAAGGGCGTCGATATGGCGACCGGAACCTATGGCCGCTAACAGCGCCGCCTAGCGGCAACAAAAGTAGCAGAGCAGGCAAGGCGCGGTTTTTCCGCGCCTTTTTTGTTTTTGGCGCATTGTCTCATTTTGGCATGGATATTGCTTAATCATATCCTGTGAACCAACAGGGATGATGCATGTCTGCTTTTGCCGACCTGACAGTTTCAGCGGGCCAGACCACGGGCCAGGGCCGGGTGACGAACGCGATTGCGCTCGCCAGCCGCCGCACCGGCATGGATTTCGGCTATCTGCTGGGGCAGGCGAAGCTGGAAAGCAGCCTCAACCCGACCGCGCGCGCTGCGACCTCCTCTGCCACCGGCCTCTATCAGTTCATCGACCAGAGCTGGCTGGCCGTCGTCAACCAGCATGGCTCGGAATATGGCCTGGGCTGGGCCGCCGATGCGATCCAGCGCGGCGCCAATGGCCGCTATTATGTGTCCGACCCGCAGGTGCGGCAGCAGATCCTCGACCTGCGCAAGCATCCGGAAACCGCCTCTGTGATGGCGGCCGAGCATGCCTCCGACAACAAGGCCTATCTCGAACGGCAATTGGGCCGGGAAGCGCAGCCGGTCGATCTTTACCTCGCGCATTTCCTCGGCGCGGGCGGGGCGGCAAAATTTCTCCGCACCCATGACAGCTATCCCGGCGCGTCCGCAGCCTCGCTTTTCCCGGCGGCGGCAAGGGCCAACCGGTCGATCTTCTACGACAAATCCGGCAATTCGCGCAGTTTTGCCGACATCCGGCAGAATTTTGCCGCCAAGCTGGAACGCGGCGTGCGCAGCGCCATGGGCGGTTCGGCGGGATCGGGATGGGACGCCGGTAATGGCGCCGCCGCTGCCCTGCCCGAACAACAAAGCGTCCAGCCCGCGGATTATGTCCGCGTCGAGACGCAGAGGCTGCAACAGAGCCTTTCGTCCGAAGACCTCGTCCGCCCGCAGCCCCAGACCGCGCGGCTCGCCTATCTCATGCTTGCTACCCTTGGAAGGTAAACCACGTCCATGACACGCTCTCAAGTCAACGGAAAAGTCTGGCTCGGCACGGCGAAGGGCGCGATTCTGCCGCTCGCGACGCTGCTGATGGTGATGTTCATGGTCGTGCCGGTGCCCGCGATTCTGCTGGATGTGGGCTTCATCGGCAATATCATGATCTCCCTCGCGGTGCTGATGGTGGCGCTCAACGCCGCCCGCCCGCTCGACTTTTCCAGCTTCCCCACGGTGTTGCTGTTCGCCACGCTGATGCGCCTCGCGCTCAACGTCGCCTCGACGCGCGTGGTGCTGGTGGACGGGCATAACGGATCGGATGCGGCGGGGCATGTGATCGAGGCGTTCGGCCACTTCCTGATCGGCGGCGATTATGTCGTCGGCCTTTTCGTGTTCGCGATCCTGATGGTCATCAACCTCGTCGTCATCACCAAGGGCGCGGGCCGCGTGTCGGAAGTGTCGGCGCGCTTCACTCTCGACGCGATGCCGGGCAAGCAGATGGCGATCGACGCCGATCTCAACGCCGGCCTGCTCAGCCCCGAAGAAGCCAAGACCCGCCGCGCCGAAGTGGCGACGGAAGCGGATTTCTACGGCTCGATGGACGGCGCCAGCAAGTTCGTGAAGGGTGACGCGGTCGCGGGCATCCTGATCCTCGTCATCAACATCGTCGGCGGCATCATCCTCGGCACGGTCAGCCATGGCCTGTCGCTGGGCGAGGCGGCGCAGACCTATATTATCCTGGCCATCGGCGACGCGCTGGTCGCGCAGGTGCCCGCGCTGCTGCTGTCGATCGCGGCGGCCAGCATCGTCACCCGCGTCAACAGCGAACATGACCTTGCGGGCCAGATCACCAGCCAGTTCGGCAGCGGCAGGGCGTGGGCGCCGGTCGCGGCGATCCTCGGCATATTGGGCGTTATCCCCGGCATGCCGCATCTCATCATCCTGCCCGCCGCCGGGCTTGCCGGCTTCGTCGCCTGGCGCCTGCGCAACGGCCCGAAGAAGGAAGTAGCCGAGCCGGAAGTCGCCGCCGAGCCGGAAAATCCGGCGAAGATCGACTGGAACGACGTGTCCGACGGCGCGGTGCTGGGTCTTGAAATCGGTTATGGCCTGATCGGCATGGTCGATGACCGCAAGGGCGCGCCGCTGATGGGCCGCATCACCGGCATCCGCAAGCAATTGTCGCGCGAGCTGGGCTTCGTCGTGCCGCTGGTGCGGGTGAAGGACAATCTGGCGCTGGAACCCAATGCCTATCGCATCACCATCGGCGGCGTGATCGTCGGCGAGGACATGATCTGGCCTGACGACCTGCTCGCGCTCGACAGCGGCGCGCTGGAGGCGACCGTGGAGGGCCGCGCTTGCCAGGATCCGACCTTCGGCCTTGAGGCCGTGTGGATTTCGCCCGACAAGCGCAGCGAAGCGGTGGTCGCGGGCTATACTGTGGTCGATCCTTCCACCGTGGTCGCGACGCACCTCAATCAGCTGATTGCGATGAACGCTTCGGAAATGTTCGGCATGGACGAGACGCGCAAGCTGCTCGACACGCTGAAGGAAACCACGCCGCAGCTGGTCGATGGGCTGACGCCCGGCCTGCTGACGCTGGCGCAGATTGCCGCCCTGTGCCGCTCTCTGCTGGCCGAAGGCATCCCGCTCAAGGATTTCCGCCGCATTTGCGAGGCGATGGTCGATGCCGTCCGCCCGGATATGAACCCCCAGCAACTGGTGGAGGCGGTGCGCCAGCGCATCGGGTCGCTCATCATCCAGACGCTGGTTCCGGTGAAGATGCCACTGCCGGTCATCACCCTCGACGGCGATCTGGAAGGATTGCTGGCGCAGGCGATGCGGGTGTCGGGCGACGCGCAGCATCCCATCGAGCCAGCGCTCGCCAGCCGCATCACCGATGCCGTCATTCAGGCCGCTCGCCCGCTGATGGCCGAGGCGCGCAATTTCGCCATCGTCACCTCTCCGGTGGCGCGGCGGGCGCTGGCGCGGTTGTTCCGCCCGCACCTGCCCGAAACGCCGGTGCTGTCGTTCCTGGAAATTCCGGACGGCAAGCCGGTCGATGTCGTGGCGGTCGTCGGCGGCGCGGAAAAGCAGCGCCCCCGGCACGATCCGCTGCCGGGCGGGCCGAAGGAAAGAATTGCATAACCAATTCGGTGTATGAAAGAATCGGACTTACGGGGACATGTATAGACTATGTTCATGAACCGGATCGGTGCGGGTGGGGACACGCTCACTTACGGACGCACGGGACAGGCGCACAACCCGGAACAGCTTGCCCGGCAATATATGCCGCTGGTGCGAAAGATCGCCTGGCATGTGCATGGCCGCGTGTCGAACGCGATCGAGGTCGAGGACCTGTTGCAGATCGGCATGGTCGCGCTGGTCGAGGCCGCCAAAGGCTTCGAGGATCGCGGGCTGGGCTTTGCTGCCTATGCGAAAATGCGCATCCGTGGCGCGATGATCGACCATCTGCGTCGCCATGCGACGATCTGCCGCTCCGCCATGGCGAAGCGCAAGCAGTTGATGGGGGTCCGCGCCCGGCTGGAACAGCGATTGGGCCGCGTGCCGGGCGAGGCGGAAATGTCCGCCGAAATGGGGCTCGACCCCGCCGATTATCGCGAAATGGCCGACGCCGCCGAGCTGGTGCAGGAAACCAGCATCGATGAGGTCTATTCCGATCAGTCCATGTGGTTCGCCGATGTGGAGGACAGGGCCGATCAGGTGCTGGAGCGCGAATCGCTGAAGGCCGCGCTTGCCCAGTGCATCGGCCAGTTGCCGGAACGGGAGGGCCTGGTGCTCCAGCTCTATTTCGTGGAAGAGATGAACCTGGAGGAAATCGGCGCGGTGCTGGATATTGGCGCTGCCCGTGTCTGTCAGATCAAGAAAGCCGCGCTCGACAAGTTGCGCGGCATGCTCAGCGAATGGGCGGAATGATCGGCTGACATTCCCCCCATCCCGCCGCTGCCCTCGGAAAGAGGGTTAAGGGCGGCCTTCCATATTGACCGTCCGGCAGGCGAGCGCCTATTCGGGTGGGCTATGGTAAAACCTTCGTTGCCCAAGGGGAAGAAAGCCCCCTTTCTGTTTGTCGGCGCGATCGCGGTGGTGGTCGTGGCGACTTTTGGCGTTTCGTTGAAGGGGCTTTATCGGTCCGCCACGGACAAGCTTTCGGGCGGCGCGGTGGAAGCGGCCACGCAGAAACCGGGGGAGCAGGCGCCGGGCCAACAGGCATCCGGCCAGCAGGGATTAGCCCCACAAGGATCGGGCCAGCAAGCATCAGGACAGCCGGAACCCGGCCAGACCGTCTATGCCGCCGGTCTTGCCCCTGCTTCGGCGCGGCCTTCGGCCGAGACCATCCGCCATGCCTCCGCCATTGCCGACAGCTTCCGCGTGAAGCGCGTGCTGGATGTGAAAGGCCCGCTGCGGCATGGCGATTATCATTGGGACGACAAGGACGTGCCGCAAGGCCCCCTCGTCATCACCGTGGACCTGAAGGCGCAGACCCTCTCCGTCTTCCGCAACGGCTATGAAATCGGCGTCGCCGTCATCCTCTACGGCGCGACCGACAAGCCCACGCCGCTCGGCGTCTTTCCGATCAGCGAGAAGGACGCGGACCATGTGTCCAATCTCTACGATGCGCCGATGCCCTATATGCTGCGCCTGACCTGGGACGGCGTCGCGATCCATGGCAGCGATGTCAAATGGGGCAGTGCCACCCATGGCTGCATCGGCGTGCCGACACCGTTCGCGGAAAAGCTGTTCGGGGTCGCGAAGCTGGGCGACGTGGTGATCGTCACCGACGGGAAGATGATGCATCTGGGGTGATGCCTGCGTCCCCGCTCGCCGGAATTCGTCGGTGCCGCTGGGGGGCATGGAAGGCGGGCGACTCCCTGAAAATCGCCGGGTGCAGATGGTGGTGCGCGGGTAGCGCGGCGGGTGGCCGGTCCCTCCAGCCTTCATCGGGAAAACAAGGGACAGGCAAGGAGCCGCAAGGCCGTTGAGGCGAGCCTGCCCTGATTGCCGGAGGGGAGGAACCCGCCGCCTCAGCATGATCCCTGTCTCTTTCCTTCAAAATGCAGCCCATTCCGCCTAAGAAAAAACCCCCGTTCCGCAGATGGGAACGGGGGTTCTTATGGAGGGAGGGGTCCGGTAGTGATGGGGGACTGAATTTACCGGACCCCCATTGATCCGTCCTTCGGTGGACTATGCCGTCGGGCGGATCAATTCCGTGTCACGTCCTTACTTGATGAGCGAAAGGACGTTCTGCGCGCTCTGGTTCGCCTGGGCCAGCATCGCGGTGGACGCCTGGCTGAGGATCTGCTGCTTGGCCATTTCGGTCGATTCCGTGGAGAAGTCGGCGTCGGTGATGCGGCTTTTCGCGTCCGTCAGGTTGGCGACATTGTTGGTCAGGTTGTTGACGGCCGATTGCAGACGGTTCTGAACCGCACCGAGATCGGCACGAACGCCGGCAACCTTGCTGAGCGCGGTGTCATACAGGCCCAGAGCGGTGTCCGCGATTGCGGCGGTCACGTCGATCGTCGCAGCCGTGGCGCCGGCGACAGCCGTGATGGCGGTATCGGCGGCAAGGTTGCTGGCCTTGATCGTGATGGTGTCCACGCTGTTGGCGCCTGCCTGAACCTTGATGTCGTTGGCCGGAGAAGCACCAGAGAACAGCTTTTTGCCGTTGAATTCGCTGTTGGCGAGCGTGTCGGTGATCTGGGTCGAAAGCTGGTCGAGTTCCGCCTTGATGCCGGTCAGCGCATCGCTGTTGTTGGTGCCGTTGCGGGCCTGAACGGTCAGTTCGCGCATCCGCTGGAGCATGTTGGTGACTTCGTCGAGCGCGCCTTCCGCCGTCTGGGCGAAGGAAATGCCGTCATTGGCGTTGCGGATGCCCTGGGTCATGCCCTTGATCTGCGAGTTCATCTTGGTCGAGATGGCGAGACCGGCGGCGTCGTCCTTCGCGCTGTTGATGCGCTGGCCGGTGGACAGGCGTTCCATCGCGGTGCTGAGGGACTTGTCCGCACGGGTCGAAGCATTGGTGGCGCGCAGAGCAGCGGAGTTGGTCGAAATAACAGTCATGTCGTTCCCTTTCGAGTAAACTTCAGGTCGCTGCCATGCGGCGCTTGCGGCCTCGAAAGGGAGAAACGGCATATGGGAAGTTTCTTTTAGCGACCCTTCGCATTTTTTTCGAAAAGGCCGGAAAAAAGGGGAAGCGCCCTCTGCCCGCGCGCTCGGGCGGGATCGTGCAAGGGCCAGAAGATCCTGCGGGCGCCGCGCGCGCGTCATAACGGCGGCAGGGCGGAATTATTTAGCCCGATTCTTCCGGTTAACGGCAAGCCGTAGGACGAAAAGCGGCAAGAAAGCGGCTGGATTGCCCCCCGAAAGGGGTAGGGGTGTCAAATAATATCGTTTGAAAACAAATGAATATGCGAATGATTGCGGTTTTTTGCCGCCCCCGGAAAAAAATTGCCGTCTGGGCCGTTCCGGCGCCTTTTGTTAACCATATCATAAGCAGTGGAGGGCAAAATCAGTCCTGTCGAAAGGTTGAAGGGCGGGGGACGCCACAAGACCTGAACTGATGGGGACTGATTAGCGATGTCGACATTTGGCATCAGTGATGCGCTTTGTGGCCGGGTGCCTGCGATGCAGGTCTGGCTGGAGCAGGCATTTCTGGATATTGCGCCTGTGGCCGCCGATGCGCCGCGCGACCGGGGCAGCCGCCATGTGCTGCTGGCGGGGGAGATCGCCCATGCGACCTGCCGCGACATATTGATCGACTATCGCGAGGGTGAGCCGCTTTATATCCGTGCCGCCAACGGCCTTCCGGCCCGTGTCGAATTCGGCCCCGCCGATCTGGATTTCGCCTGTGCGCTGGTTGCGGAGCTGCTGCGCCCCACCGGCATGCCCGCCGTCGGCGACGAAGCCAGCGCGCGGCTGATGTCGCTGGCCTCCCGCATCGCCGCGAGCGACGCGACCGTGCTCATTCAGGGCGATACCGGCACCGGCAAGGAAGGCATGGCGCGCTTCCTTCATGCCCGCTCGGGTCGCAAGGACAAGGATTTCATCGCCGTCAACTGCGCGGCGCTGCCCGAAACCATGATGGAAGCGATGCTCTTCGGTCATAAGAAGGGCAGCTTCACCGGCGCGGCGCAATCGTCCGAGGGGCTTTTCCTCGCGGCGGACGGCGGCACGCTGTTCCTCGACGAGATCGCGGAACTGCCGCTCAACCTTCAGGCCAAGCTGCTGCGCGCGCTTCAGGAAGGGGAGGTTCTGCCTGTCGGCGCGACCCACCCCGTGCCGGTGAATGTGCGCGTCATCGCCGCCTGCAACCGCGATCTGGCCGCCGAAAGCGAGGCGGGCCGGTTCCGCAGCGATCTTTACTGGCGCCTCAACGTGATGCCGCTGTCGCTCAGCCCGCTGGCGACGCGCAAGGGCGATATCATGGCGATCAGCGCCGCAATGCTCGCCGCGATGCAGGAAAAGAACGGGGAGGGCGAGGTTTTCGCCTGGCCCACCGCCGGGGCGCTTGCCACGCTGACCGCGCATGGCTGGCCGGGCAACGCCCGCGAGCTGGGCAATGTGCTCCAGCGCGCGCTGGTGCTGCGTGAAGGCAAGCGCATCGATGCAAGCGATCTGTCGCTGATGGCGGTTTCCGCGCCAGTGGTTCAGCAGGCGAGGGCGCCGGTTCCGGCCACGGAAGCGCCGATTCTGCTGCCCGATCCGGTTCCGGGCCGTCCGGTCCGCATGCAGGACATCACCCGCGCCTCGAAGCTCGACGCGGTGCGCCGCGCGCTGCGGGAAACCGACGGGCATCGGGCGCTGGCCGCGCGCAAGCTGGGCATTTCGGAGCGCACCCTGCGTTATCGCATCGCCGAGCTGCGCGAACTGGCGATGGCGTGAGGCAGGCTGAAGGGGGCAATCGCTCATGAACGGGATTTCCGCAGACAGCATCATGGCGATCCGCAGCGCCATTCTCCAGAAGAATGCGGCGCTGCGCGATGTCGCGCAAACCACGGACAAGGCCGGGATCGGCGGCGTCGATGGTGGCGCCGGCTCGACTGAGAAAACCGATTTCACCTCCACGCTGCGCGATGCCCTCCAAAAGGTCAACGGGCTTCAGAGTGAGGCGAGCGCGGCGTCGACCGCGTTCGAACGGGGCGAGACCACCGACATCGCCGGGGTCATGCTCGCCAAGCAGAAGGCGTCGGTCGGGTTCGAGGCGACGCTGCAAGTCCGCAACAAATTATTGTCCGCTTACAAGGACATCATGAACATGCCGGTGTGATGGCGGTTGAGTGAGGGAATGACGCACTTATGAGTGATACAGCACCAGCATCGGCGCTTCCGTCCGTTCCGGCATCGACCGGGGGCCTGCCTGCCATGACCGGCGGCGGGGCGGCTGGCGGTCTTAACGGGCTGCGCGCCCGCTTCGCGGATATGGTCCGCCAGCCCGCGGTCGCCCGCAGCCTTCCCATGCTCGGCTTGCTGGGCGTGATGGGCGCTGCGGCACTGACCTGGACGGCGCTGCGCGAACCGCCTCAGCGCGATCTTTTCCGTGGCCTGCCCGACGGCGACAAGGCTGCCGTGGTCGATGTGCTCGAAAAGAACGCGGTGCCCTATAATTTCGACAAGGGCAGCGGCGCGATCACCGTTTCAGAGGATCAATATTTTCAGGCCAAGATGATGCTGGCCTCCGAAGGGCTGCCCAAGAGCGCGCCCGACGGCAACAGCCTGATCGACAAGATGCCGATGGGCGCGAGCCGCGCGGTCGAAGGCGAGAAACTGCGCGGGGCGCGGGAACTCGACCTTGCCCGCACGATCGAGGCCATCGACTCGGTGGAAAGCGCGCGCGTCCACCTCGCCGTCGAAGCGCCCAGCGTGTTCCTGCGCGACCGCTCGAAGCCCGCCGCTTCGGTGATGCTGCGGCTCGCCCGGGGCGCATCGCTGACCGACGAGCAGGTGCAGGCGATCCTCCATCTGGTGGCGTCGTCGGTGCCCTCGCTCACCCCCGAATCCGTTTCGGTGGTGGACCAGAACGGGAAATTGCTGTCCGACAAGGGCGGGGCCGAGGGCTCGACCGACCGGCAGATCGCCTTGCAATCGCGCATAGAGGATCGCTATCGCCAGGCGGTGACGGCCTTGCTGACGCCGATCGTGGGCGAAGGGAATTTCTCCACCGAGGTCCATGCCGAGGTGAATTTCGACGAGCGGCAGGCGACGCGGGAAACCTATCCGCAGGACGAGGCGCGGCTGCGCGTCGAGACAGGATCGTGGGAAGCGGCCAAGCCCGGCGACAAAAATGGCGGCGAGACTGGCGGCATTCCTGGTGCCTTGTCCAATCAGGCGCCGCCGCCGCCGCTGGCCCAGACGCAGGCCGCCAATGTGCAGAATGCGCAGCAGGCTGGCGCGGCGACCAATCCCGCTTCGGCCAGCGCCAACGGCCAGACCCTGCCCGAACTCGCGCCGCTGCGCACGCAGGAAAGCTATAATCGCAGCTTTGAGCTGGGCCGGGAGGTTTCGGTGACGCGTGATGCGATCGGCACCGTCAAGCGCCTGTCCGTCGCCGTCGCGCTGGACAACGGGCCGGACGGCAAGCCGCGCAAGCCGGAGGAAGTCGCCGCGCTCGAAGCGCTGGTCAAAAGCGCGGTCGGCTTCGATCAGACCCGTGGCGACACGGTGGCGCTGTCCGCGCGCAGCTTCGTGAAGAGCGACGCTTCGGCAGCCGATGCCATTCCTTTCTACGAAACGGACTGGTTCCGGATGCTGGTGCGCAACCTTTCCGCGCTGGCGGTCGTCGCCGTGCTGATCTTCGGCATCGGCCGTCCGCTGCTGAAGAAGATGAGCGCGGGCAAGGGCGAGGCCCCCGCCGGGGCAACGCCGGCCTTGACTGCCGAGGGCGAGGAAGCGGCAGCTTCCGGCGAGGCAAAGGAACAGCTTGGACAGGAAATCTCTCAGGAGCTGATCCGGTCCGCGCAGGAAAATCCCGAACAGACGGTCACGCTCGACATGATCAGCTCCACGCCCGATTATGCCCAGCGCGCCGACCTCATCCGCAATTTCGTGAAGCAAGACCCCGATAGAGCGGCGCTGGTCGTCCGCGATCTGCTGCGGGAAGGCAATAAGGCCAAGGAAAATGCCTGATCTCGATACGCAGACCGAAGCCCCCGTCGATGACGGCGAGGAATTGCAGGGCAGCTCCGCCGCCGCCGTTCTCCTCATGCTGTTCAGCGAGGATGAGGCCGCGCAGATCCTCTCGCGCCTCGAACCCGAAGAGGTGCAGCAGCTCGGCTTCGCCATGTATGACGTCGCCGATGTCGAGGTGGAGGAAGTCAATCAGGCGCTGGACCAGTTCGTCACCAAGGCGAAGCGGCGCACCACCATCGGCTATGGCGCGAGCGGCCACATCCGCGGCGCGATGCACAAGGCGCTGGGGCCGGAGCGCGCCGACACCATGCTGGCGCGCATCACGCCGCCCGCCCGTTCCAGCCAACTCTCGATGCTCAAATGGATGCAGGCGGGTGAAATCTCCGCCGTCATCGAAAATGAGCATCCGCAGGTGATGGCGGTGGTGCTCGCGCATCTCGAAGCCTCCATCGCCGCCGATGTGCTCGCGATGCTGCCGCCGCAAAGCCAGGACGATGTCGTCTACCGCGTCGCCACGCTGGGGCCGGTCGGCGCCGAGGCGCTGTGCGATCTGGAAGCGATCCTTTCCGCAAGCCCCGGCGCCGCGCGCAAAGGCCCCGTCTCGCAGCGCGGCGGCACATCGGAAGCGGCCGCGATCATGAACAATGTCCGCAAGGACATGGAGCAGCGCATCATCAAGGCGCTCGTCAAGCGGGACAAGATCGTGGCGCAGAGCATCGAGGAAGAGATGTTCGTGTTCGACAATCTCATCGAACTCGACGACAAGAATATGGGCGTGCTGCTGCGCAGCGTCGATACGGCGCTGCTGGTGGTCGCGCTGAAGGGCGCGAACGAGATGCTGAAGGCCAAGATGCTCGGCTGCATGTCGCAGCGCGCGGCCCAGTCCATCACCGACGAAATGGAAGAGCGCGGCCCGATGCGTCTCGCCGAGGTGATCGATGCCCAGAAGCAGGTCGTCGCCGAGGTGCGCCGCCTGGCCGATCAGGGCGTCATCATGCTCGCCGGAAAGGGAGAGGATTTTGTCTAGTCTGCTTTCCCCCGCCCGGATGGAAGGGGCGGAATCGATCTCGCTCAGCACCATTTTGGGCAAGGCTTCGGCCAGCCCGGTGTTCCAGTCGCGCTTCGCCGACAGCGGGCAGGGGCATTCGTCCTCGCCCCAGCATCAGCATCAGGGCGATCCCGGTCCCGCCGGTCTGGCCGATGAGGAACCGGCGATCGATCCGATCGATCACGCCCGCGCCGATGCCTTCGCGCAGGGGTTCGACGAAGGGATGCGCGTCGCCTCCGAAGGCATGGCCGTCGATCAGGAGGTGATGGAGCGCCTCGCCGATTCGCTGGCCCAGATCGCGCCTGCCGCGCAGGGCACGCTGTCCGCGCTGCTCTCCTCGGCCATATTGCGCCTCGTCACCCAGATCGTGGGAGAGGTGGAGGTCGATCCGGCTCTGCTCGCTCGCCGGGTGGAGGCGGTTGCGGCCTTTATCGACGAAGAGCAGACGCGCAAGAAGCTCCATGTCCATCCCGACGATCTGATGCTGCTCACCGGCCATGAGATCGGTTTCGATCTGGTTCCCGACGCCGATCTGGGGCGGGGCAGCGTGCGTCTCGACACCGCCGAAGGGTGGGTCGAGGACGGCCCGGATGTGCAATTGTCCCGCCTGAAGGCGATGCTCGACACGATGGAGGGGCAGGCATGATCGCCGCCGCCCTCAATCATGCCGAGGAACTGCTGGGGCAGGTCACGCTCAGCGAAAAGCCGCGCCATGTCGGGCGGCTGGTCAGCCATGACGGCGGGATGCTGGAGGTGACGGGCTTTAACCGCCCCATCGGCACCGGCGCGCGCATCCTGGCCTCCGACGGCAGCTGCGCGCGGGCGGAGATCATCGGCTTTCGCGGCAATCGCGCTATCCTGGTGCCGCTGGATGAAGGCGCGCCGCTCAACAACGGTGCGCGGGTAGAACCCGACAGCGCGGCCAATATGGTGCAGGTCGGCGAAGGGCTGATCGGTCGCGTCATCGACGCGATGGGCCAGCCGCTCGACCGCAAGGGGCCGATACTCGCGCAGGGACTGTGGCCGATCAACGGCGTGCGCGGCAATGTGCTCGATCGCGGGCGCGTGACGGAGCCGTTCGATCTGGGCGTGCGCGCGGTCAACGCGCTGCTGACCGCCGGGCGCGGCCAGCGCATCGCCATCATCGCCGGGTCCGGCGTCGGCAAATCGGTGCTGATGGGCCAGATGATCGCGGGGGCTGAGGCCGATGTCGTCGTCACCGGCCTGATCGGCGAGCGCGGGCGCGAGGTCGCGGATTTCATCGAGACCAAATTGTCGGGCGGCATGATGCGCAAGAGCGTCGTCGTCGCCGTCCCCGCCGATCATCCCCCGGTGCTGCGCCTGCGCGCCGCCGCGCGGGCGACGGCCATCGCCGAATATTTCCGCTCACGCGGGCTAAGGGTGCTGCTGCTGATCGACAGCCTGACGCGCTGCGCCCATGCCCAGCGCGAAATCGGCCTCAGCCTTGGCGAGCCGCCCGCGATGAAGGGCTATCCGCCCTCCGCGCTGGCCCTCATCCCCCGGCTGGTCGAGCGGGCGGGCGTCGATGTGCGCACCGGCGGCTCGATCACCGCGCTCTATACCGTGCTGGCCGATGGCGACGATACCGACGACCCGATCGTCGATGCCGCCCGCGCCATTGTCGATGGGCATATCGTGCTCTCCCGCCATCTTTCCGAGCAGTCGATCTTTCCCGCCATCGACATCGGCAAGTCGCTGTCGCGCGTGATGGCGGACGTGACCGACGAGGAGCATATGCGCTCCGCCGCCATGTATCGCGCGCTGTGGGCCGCCTATGAGGAAAATCGCGACCTCATCCTGATGGGCGCCTATCGCCCCGGCAACGATCCGCTGATCGACGAGGCGGTGTCGCGCCGTCAGGAGGTGCTCGACTTCCTGCGCCAGAGCGCGAAGAGCCAGATCGATATTGAAACCAGCGTCGCCGCGCTCAACGCGGAGTTCGGCTCATGAGCCGCAAGACGGTCGCCCGCCGCCAGCGGCTCGTCCGCGTCCGTCAGGCGCAACATGCGCAGGCGGTGGCGGAAACCATCCGCGCGCAGGACCAGGTCAACTCGCTCGCCGCCAATGCCGAACGCGTGGCGCGGGTGCGGTCGGAACTCTATCAGGCCGATGTGGTGCAGATGGGCTCCACCCTTGCCGCGCATCGCGAACTGGCCGACCGGCTGGAACGGGCGGGGCGCCAGCTAGACGGCGCGATTTTCGACGCGCGCAAGGTGGTGAGCCATAAGCAGGACCGGCAGATGCTGGCCAATCGGGACAAGGAAATCGCGCTGCGCCTGAAGGACCGGGCGCGGGCGGAGGCCGAAGCGCAGCAGGAGGCGCGGCTCGCCGCGATCCCGCGCTATCGCCTCATGCAGCAAAGGGGACAGGAATGAGCATCGATATGCTGAGCGCCTTGGGTGGAAGCGCGCAGGCCGGACAAGCCCGGCCGCAGGGTGCCTCCGGCAGCGATCCCTCGGACGCGGGCGTGGGGTTCGCGGCGGTGATGGATGCGCAGATGACGCAAGAGGCGGGTGCGGAGGAAGGGAGCCTTCCCGCCGCCGTGCCCGATGGCGAGGCGGCGATGGCGGCGGAGGCAATTGTCCCGCCCGCTCTCGCGCCGGTCGAGGCTGAAGCGTCGAAGGAAGAGGGCGCACCGGAGGAGGCCATTGCCACTCCCGCGCCCAAGCGCCGCAGCCGCGCCGATGAGGGGACGGCGGCTTCGGATATGGTTTTTGTGCCGGTTGCGGCTCCCGTTATCGCGGGGGCGGCAGACGTTTCGGCTGCGGGGACAAGTTCGACGCAAGGTGGTTCCGTTATGCCGGTCATCGGCACGGCGCAGGGCCTGACGGGAGAGAGCGAAGCGCCTGAAGCGAACAGCGCTGCGCCCGCCTCCCTTGCCCCTGATGCCGCTGACGCCGGACAGGCCCGCCCCGGCGAGGCCACGGCGTTGCTGGAAATGCTGAAGGCGCAGGGCACCATGCCCGCGCGCCCGGTTGAGGCAGGCCAGTTGGCCGCCGCCAATGCCAAGGCCAATGACAGAAACGCAGCGCAAACCTCCTCGCTCGCCATCGCGGCGGCGCAGGCGGCGGATGGCGCTGCGCAGGCGGAGGCCGTTCCGCAGGTGGCGGGCGCGGTCGTCGCCCTCAAGGGGGAGAAGGCCGCGCTGCGGGCGCCTGACGCCGCTGTCGTCGGTGGCGCGGCGGTGGAGGGAGACGCTGCGGAAGCATTGGCCCCCGCGCCTGTTCCCGCATCCTCACCCCCAGCAAAAAACGCTCATAATCCCGCAGCCGATGCCGGTGCGCGCGCGATGGCGGTGGCGGATAAGGCTGCTGCCCCGGCGACGGCCAGGGATCGGCGCCTGTCATCCGCCGAGCAGTCTGTCGGTGCGGCCGAAGAGGGCAGCGCGGCGGGTTCCGGGGCCATGGCATCCATTCCATCTCCGGCGGGAGCGGCTGTGCCGACAGGCGCGGCGACGGCGTCTTACACCCCGGTTTCCGCCCTGTCCTCGCCTTCCGGCGCGGTCGGTGCGGCGCTGGACCAGCAGGTCATCGATCTGGGGGTCAGCGGCCAGTGGATCGACGATATCGCCAGGCAGATCGCGACCGTCGCCAGCAATCCGGGGCAGGGCAGCTTCCGCATCGCTTCG
>CAYLKZ010000005.1:0-71698 GCA_964384275.1 uncultured Sphingobium sp.
GCGGCCTTGGCGGCATCGGCGGCGGCATAGGCGGCGGCCTTGGCGGCATCGGCGGCCTTGGCGGCATAGGCGGCGGCATCGGCGGCGGCATAGGCGGCGGCATCGGCGGCGGCCTTTAATTTTTCTTGATCGCCGCCCTCTTCGAGCGCGGCGATCACGCCCGCCGCCGCTTCCTTTACCTGTTGCCAATATGCGGGCGCGGGAGAGGGCTGGACGGGTTCTGCCGCCTCGATCGCCAGTTTGACCGAGGCAATGGTGATGCCGGTACGGATGCGATCCCATGCCGCGCCGTCCAGCCCTTCCCAGCATGCCGCCCGGTCGATCAGGCCGCCGGAAAACCACGAAACTTCGGTGGGCGCGACGCCATCGTCCAGATAGGGGACCATTATAGCCAGCCATTGCGGCATCAGCTCTGCCGGGCAGTCCTTGGGATCGCGAATATCCTTCGGGCCGAACGCTGAGAGAGCACACACCAGCTCGCGTCCTTGTTCCTCCCGGTAATAGCTGCCCTGAATGATCCGGCCCTCGGCATGGGCCTGCCGCGCGGCGGCAATCCGGTCTTCTATCGTCATGGTCATGTGCATTCCTTTCGAGCGTTGAGGGTGCAGAAAGCCGTTCGCCAGAAGGGCGTCGGGAAAAATCAGGGGAAGGGAGCGGAGTAGGTGGGGCGGCGTCAGCCGGGCAGGGTGGGCGGCAATATGTCGAAGATGGTCATTTGGCCGAAATCATGGCCCGGCGCCTTTTTCGGCTTGATATTGGCCGGGCGGAAATCGGCGCTCACCCCGCTGGGCGAAAGCACCTCTTCGAGGGCGAGGCTGGCGCGGAAGGTCATCCCGCAAAAGAAGTTGGTGCAGCCGTAATAGAGGCTGCGATAGGTCGGCGAGATTTCGACGCTCGACCGGCACAGCGCCTTTGCGTTGCAGGCCGGGCAGTTCATGACCGGGGCCTTGCCGTGGTGGCCGCGCTCGCTCCACCGGCGCCCACCTTCGGCGATGACCGGCATGGAGGTGGAGCTTTTCAACTGGCCGCAAGCGATATTCATTGGCGATGGTCCCCCATGGATGCGCTGACCCGGGCCAGCAGGCGTGAAAGTTCGTTGATCGCCTCCTCGATCTCGCGCTGGGCGGAGATGCGGGCGGCGGGATTGGAGATGTCCCCGGCAAGGGCGATCGCGGCGGCGACCGCCTCTCCGGTTTCCTTGGCGGCAAGGCCCGCGCCGGTGAGCATGCAATCGGGGTTGGGGAGCATGGGTGCCCCCATATCCAGCAGGATCGCATAGCATTCGAGCAGCGGCGCCCCTTCGCCCCCGGCACGGCGGTAGGCGGCGTCGAGGCGGAGCGCATCCCGCAGGCTGATTTCCCGTTCGGTGTCGGGCGCGCCGAGCTTTCGCACATGGCTTTCCGACTTTTCGAGCACGGTGGCGCAGCCGTCCCAGCCCAGCAGATCGGCGATTGCCGACAAGGCGCGGGCGAAGGTGGCGGGGCGGCGAAGGATCGTCATGCGCCTGCCCCGTTGTCAGTAGAGAGAAAAACGGTGCCGGGCATGGCGTGCAGCGTGCCCGGCACCGAAGGGGCGGATGGCGGGGTCAAGGGCCATCCGGGGAGAGAGGAGAGCGCCGCCGTCATGGCAATGCGCGCCGAGGCGGTGAGGGCGAGCGGTTCGCCCGAGCGGTGGCGCTTGATGTTGCCGAGCGCATATTGCCGCCCCATGGCGCGAAACAGCTCGCGCCGGGTGAAGGAGGAGCCCTCATAGAGGCGGATGAAGCTGATTTCGCCGCCCGCGTGGTAGAGCGCGGAGAGCAGCGCCTGATCGGCGGCGTTCTCGCGCTCCACCGTCTTGCCGACTTGGCGCGGCCGTTCGATGAAAACCTGCGTCATCGGGCGATCTCCCGGCCCGGCACATGCTCCATGAGCAGGGCGGCAAGCGCCTTGCGCCAATAGGTGCGGGTCATGTGGCTGATGACGGCGACGGCCACGGCGCCGACCGCCAGCGTGACGGTGAAGGCGAATGCGTGGAGCATCAGAAAATCTCCCAATTCCAGATGATCGCGCAGGCGAGCCAGATGCACATGGCGATTTCACCCGCCGCAATGGCCCAGCAGATGATCTGCAGCATGTTGAGCCAGCGCGCGGCGCGGCGTTCGATGTCGCGATACTCGCTCATGCCGCGTCCTTTCCCGGCAAAATGCCGCGGCGATTGCCGTTTCGGGCGAGGGTGCGCGCGGTTAGGACCGGGCCACAGAGCGGGGTTTCCTCGCCCATGACGGAGGCAGGGATTGAGACGGTTTCGCGGGGATAGATATCCGGGCGCAGAAGATGACGGCAAACGCCGGTCGCGGCTTCGACCCGCAGCACATATTCGGCGGGGAGGCGCTTGGCGGATTGGAGCCATTTCCAAACAGCACCCTGCGTTACATCGCAGATGCGAGCTAATGCCGATTGGCCACCAGCAATATCTGCTGCTTTCTGTAGGGCCTCAAAGGGGGTCATTTGCTGTTCCATGACCCCATCTACAACTAGAGTTTTAGGCCAGTCAATAGGAAAAGTTCCAGTGCCAGTTATTCCTTTGGTTGTAGAACTTCACAGCATGTTCAGAGGTGACCGACTCGCAAAGCTCATGGAGCAACGCGGCATTGGCCAAAGCGAGTTGGCGCGGCGGATTGGGGTTTCGCAGACCTCGATTTGGAAATTAGTGAACGAGCCCTCGCAGGGCTCGAAGCATACTCATAAAATCGCAAGGGAATTAGGTACTTCATCGGCCTATCTCATGGGAGAGACTGATGACCCGCTTGAGGGTGCCTTGCCGGTCCCCAGCCCCAAAACCCTTGCCGACCAGCTCGATCTGGTCGAAGTGCAGGAGATCGACCTGAAATTTGGCATGGGCGCGACGGAGCTGGAAATTCCAGTCACCTCAATGGTGCGCCATTTTAGCCGCGACTGGCTGCGCCAATATACCCGGGCGGATCCCGAGAAGGTTTATTTCGCCCAGGGTATCGGCGATTCGATGGCGCCGACGATCCACGACAGCGATCTGCTCATTATCGACACTTCGGAAGACCATTTGCGGATGGCAGACAAGATCTGGGCCGTCGCCTTTTGCGGACAGGGGATGGTCAAACGCCTGCGCCAGACGCGCGACGGAGTGCAGATCCTGTCCGATAACCAGTTGGTGCCGCCCGAAACGGCCCATGACGGTGAGTTGCACATTCTAGGCCGGGTGGTCGGAATCGTGCGGAAGATGTGAATATTCCCATGGGGGTGGGGCGTGGAAGTGATATTGGCGCTGGTTTGGTTAGCATTGTTCGTTTGGGGTGTGATCGGGCTTTTTAAGCCATGGTTCGTGGGTTTGCCGAGCAGATGGGTTGCCCTTTCTTTAGGGACGTTCTCCTTTGCGCCAGTGGCACTGGCAACGGAATTTTTTCCTGTCGAAGGGGAGAAGGCGACACCGGGCGCGACCCTTGGCTTTTTGATGATGTGGGGTTTTATTGCCGTGCTGGTGATCTTCCTGCGCATCGGGTTTCGCGCCTATGTCCTGACCAAGGATGACAATCCACGGCTGCGGACGAATAGTTTCGTAGAGCGTCGAGCAATGCGTTGGGCGACGGCCGCCAAGCGCCAGAGGAGCCGTTTGAAAGAGAGCGTGCTCCCTCAACATTTCGTTCCCCATCCTAGTGATGCTGCACCTGTCATCGAACCTGTCGAATTCCCGGCGGTACAAGCGGTAGTGCGGGAAAAGAAGGTCACGCCCGGGCTTCCCAAAAAACGGATGCCGCGTGTCCCGGTTGAAGAAATCGGGGATGTTACGCGTCCGATCCGCGATCATAGTTCGGGCTGGGCCGGGTTCATCGTCTATACGGATGCCAAGGGTGAGATAAGTGAGCGGCGGATCGTCGTAAAGCGGATCGAAGGTTATGGCAGGGCTGAAACGGTTTTCGCATGGTGTTGTGAGCGGTCGGCATATCGTCGATTTCTAATCGGCAAGATTTCCGAACTGATTGATGTTGAAACGGGTGAGGTGCTCGATCCTCAAATGCATTTTAACCAACTCGCAAATGAGGGTGCGATTGGCACAACTGATAAATCATTGGCTGATCTGGTGACGATCTTGGTCTTTTTAGCGCGGTGCGATGGAGAGGCACACTCTGTCGAGATGGATGTTGTTGAGGATGCGATTTTGAACCACGTTATGCGGTTTGGTGGCGATCCGAAACTGGCTCAAAAAACAGCGCGAAATGCGCGTAGGCTGGCACCCGACGCGGATGATTTTCTAGCCGCGCTCGTTCGTATTGGGAAGCATCCTGATCGGGCTCTTTTGGCGACAATGATTTTGGATGCCGCCGCAGATGTCATGGCTGCCGATGGCCGCATGGCTACGGAAGAACTGCATTGGTTTTTGCCTGTTTCGGAGGCACTTGAAGATATGGCGGCAGCTTAGAAAAGACATGATGGATTGCTGCCTCTGGTTGTTGGGAAATCAATGCCGAAGGCCAGCCTGAGAATAAGTGTCTGCAAGATAGGGACTGATTGATGCTTAGTCAGCGCGCCAGCTTCGGGCAGGCGCGGCGGATGCGGTCGCCATCATCCCAGTCCGCGCGATAGATCGCCTGCCCGGCGGCGAGCTGGGCACAGGCAAGGTTGACCTTGCCCGCATGGGCCACCGCCAGCGTGCGGCCATAGCGATCCGTCCCGACGCGTTCCAGTTTCACTTTTCGCCCGCCGATCGCGCGGACCAGCGCCGCCTTGCTGGCGGTGCCGTCACCCGGTGCGCATTGCCGGTTACGCGGGCAGCCGTGCAGCTCCGGCGCGTCGATGCCGATCAGGCGGACCCGTTCCTTGCCGCAGCGAAGGCTGTCGCCATCGGCGGCGGTGCAGACAAAGGCGGCGGCCATGAGGGTAAGCATCAATCCACCATATCCGCCCAGACGATTTCCGTTTCTATCCCCCATCCTCCAACGCAGCGGCGATCTGGCCGATCAGGATGGCATGGGTGCCGAGCGGCCAGTTGTCACCATCCCCGCTGCCCTGTCAATAATAAATGTATCTACAAAAACTATTGACGCATGTTATAAATGTAGATACATAAATGCACATGGAAATCGAGTTCGACCCCGCGAAAGACGCCACCAACATCGAAAAGCACGGCATTTCCCTTTGCCGCGCGGTTGATTTCGAAGTGCTGGCCTATGTCGAGGATGAGCGTTTCACAGTCGAAGCTCGTTTTCGCCTCTATGGCCTGCTGGATGGCAAGGGTCATTGCCTTGCCGGCACGATGCGCGGTGAGGTGGTACGGGTCATCAGCCTCCGCCGCGCCCGCAATAAGGAGATGAAACGCTATGTCTGATGAAAAGCCGGTCATCTTTGATGACGACAATCCGGAATGGACCGAGGCCGATTTCGCGCGGGCAAAGCGGGGGACGGATATCCCCGAGGCCATCCGCAACGCCTTCCCGAAAAAGGCGGGCCGCCCTGCAGGTCAGAACAAGGAAGCGGTATCGTTGCGCATCGACAAGGATGTGCTGGCCCGGTTCCGGGCGGGCGGGCCGGGCTGGCAGTCGCGCATCAACGAGGCGCTGCGAAAGGCGATCAGCTGACCGCCTCCAGCGTCAGGCTGGTCGCGGATCCGCCGGAGCCGTCCATGCTGTGGCTGCATTCGGCGACGATCCAGTCATGCGCCTCGATCTCCGGCTTAAAGCCGGTAAGCTTGATCGGCCGTTCGGGGAACAGGTCGGGTCGGCCATAGGCCAGCTTCAAGGTCATTTTCGCCTTGGTGCGCGCGATGCGGCTGTTTTCGGCGGTCGCGGCCTGTTTGGCGTCCGCCTCATTGGCGTAGACCTTGCGCAGCCGCCTGGCCTTGCCTTCGCCGCCGCCATCGACCGTCACTGTCTTGCGGGTGCCGCTGCCCTTGTCATGCCAGGCGGCGGTGACGCCGGAGGCGTCATTCTGGTCCACCCGGCTGTAATCGCCGGTGCCGTCGGTCTGGCTGCGGTCTATCGTCTCGACCGGAAGGTCTTTGCCGGTCGCGGTCTTTCCGCTGCCGATGGGCGCAAAGATCAGCGTGGCCGCCTTGATCGTCGCCACCGCGTCGAACCGCTTGCCCAGCGCCTTCAGCAGCGCGGCATCGCTTTTCGCCCCGGAGCCGAGGGCGGGAATCGTCTTCGCGCCGAGGCTTTCCTCGACATTGGGCGTCAGGCCGTTGTCGGCGGCGATCGCGGAGATGATCGCCCGCACCGTCTTGCCGACGAAGAACCGTTCCCGCCGGACGCGAAAGGCATCGGTCATGTCGGCGGACCGCCCGCGCACCGTGATCTGGTCGGGCGAGCCGCCCTTCCAACTCGCCTCATCCACCTTGTAGCTGCCCTTGTCGACCAGCCCGGCGGGCAGGCCGGTGCCCTGCCGCCAGCCCATTTCGACCTTTAGCACCGCGCCTTTTTTGGGAATCGCCAGCAGGCCGTCCGCGTCGTCCAGCACGATATCGAGCTGGTCGGCCTCATCCCCGCGCTTTTCGGAGATGGAGAGGGATTGGAGCATGGGAGCGAGGGTTTCGGTCAGGTCGCGCCCGTCCAGCGTCACCTTCCACGCGGCGATGGGCATTTTCAGGGTGGCGCTCATCCCGCGCGCTCCATCGCGAGGCGGAAATCGCTGCGGCGGGGGGCGCCATCGACGAAGAACAGATCCTGATTGCGCTCAAGCCGCCGGATGAAGAAATCGCCCAGCACCTCGCCCACGCCGGACACCAGCGTGTAGGTATCGCCGGTCGCGGCCATGTCGCGGATAGTGTCGAACGAGGAATAGGCGCCGATGCCCTCGATCGGGTAGAGCGCGCCGGACAGGTCGATGGTCTCCGCGCCCGGCCCCAGAAACTGGAAGGCCGGGCGGGCACCGAAGCGATCGGAGGAGGCGAAGCGCCATTCCCATGCCTGCTGCAACTGCTGGTAGGGCAGGGTGCCGATTTCGAACGGGAACATATCGAGGGCCATGAGCATGGTCAGTCATCCGAATAGGAGGAGCGCTTGGCGGCGGCGGCCATGGCGGCGCGCCGTTCGAACTCGGTGGCGACGGCCCTGGCGATATCCTGCGGGGTCTGTCCGGGCGCGGCGTGGACGGTGATGCTGATCTGTCCGATCTGGAAGGAACCGGTCCCAGTGCCGCCCATTGCCCCGCCGCCGGTCGCTGCGAAGCTGGCGCTGGTCATGCTCGCGGCGGCCACACCCGCCGCCATTCCCCGCGCCGCGCGGATCGCGCCGCCCGCGCCCTTGTCTATGCCGCCCGAAAGCCCTTCGGTGATGTATCCGCCCATCGCCATCATGAGCCGGGAAGGGGATTTGATGCCGAAGAAATTTTTGAAGGCGGTAATGCCGGAGCGGGCAACGGAAAGCAGCCGGTTGACAAGCAGCACAGGGTTGAGCGCATTCAGCAGGCCCTGCATCATCTGGCTGCCGAGTGACGCCAGCCAGTCTTTCGCGGCGGAGAGCTTGTCCCTGATCCATCCGATCCCCGCCGAAAAGGCCGCCGAGATCGTATCCCAATGTTTGTAAATCAGATAACCGGCCACGCCCAGCGCGACGGCGATGCCGACGATGCCCGCGACGATCGGATTTGCCATCATCATCAGCCCGGCCTGCATCACGCCCCGCGCCAGCCCGATGACCGCGAAGCGGGCGATGGAAAAAACAGGACCGAGCTTCGGCACCCATTGCAATAGTGTCGCGAGCGGCGACAACAGCATGCCTAGGCCGAATTTCAGCGCGCCGACGCCGAGCACGAGGCCGGTGATCGCGGAATAGGCAATGACCAGCCCTTTGGCGAGGCCGGGGTTTTCCTTGGCCCATCCGCGCACCGCATTGGCGATCTCCACCACCTTGGCGCTGGCGGCGGTGATGGTCGGTAGCAGCATGCTGCCCAAGGTAATGTTCACCGCTTTCAGCGCGTTGGTCGCCAGCCCCACGGCGCCTTCTGTCGTGGCGATGCGGGCCAGATATTCTTTGTTCATCGACCCGGCATATTTCGCCTTGTCGCCGACCAGCTCGAAATTCGCCTGCAATTTTTCCAGATTGGTCAGCATCGGGGCGAGCGCGCTCACGCTTTCGGAGCCGAAAAGCTGGGTCAGGGTGGCCCCCTGCTGGGCCTTGGGCAGCTGGCGGATGCGCGACAGCAGGTCGGTGATCGCGCCGCCCGCGTCCTTTTGCATGGCCTCGGCAACCTTCTTCGCGTCGAGGCCCAGCGTGGCGAAGGCCTTGGATTGCGCTTTGGTCGCGGCGTCGCCTTTGGTCATCGCCAGCATCATGTTCTTGATGCCGGTCGCCGCGATTTCCTCCTCGACGCCCACGCTGTTCATGAGCTGGGCCATGGAGGCGATCTGCGGGGCGGCGAGGCCCGCGACCTTGCCGAGCGAGCCGATGCGCGTCACCACGCCCGAAACCGCGCCGACATTGCCGCCATAGGTGTTGGTGAGCGCATTGATCTGGTCGGACAGGCCGCGCACTTCGTCCTGGCCCAGCCCGAAGGCGGTGCGCCATTTCGCCATCATGGTCCCGGCCTCTTCCGCCGTGGTGTCGAAGGCGATGCCCATCTGCGCCGCATCCTGGGCGAAGGTGAGCAATTCCTTGCGGCCGATGCCCGCGCGACCGGCGGCGGCGACGATCTGGGCCAGCCCTTCGGCCGCCATCGGGATTTTCGTGGACATGTCCACGATATCCTCGCCCATTTGCTGGAATTGCTTCGGGCTGTCGAAATCGACCACCTTCCGCACATCCGCCATCGCGCTTTCCAAGGTCATGGCTTGTTTGGCTGCGATGACGCCGGGCGCGGCCATCGCGGCGCCGGTCATCACCATGCCGGTGCCGGACGATCGCAGTTCCTCGCCGCGCTGGCGCATGGCGGCGGCATCCGCGCGGCGGCGGTTGAGCGCGGTCTGACGCTCTATCTCCCGATTGGTGCGTTCCAGTTGCTCGCGCAACTCGCGTTCGCGCTGCACCATGTCGCCGAGCTGGCGGCCTTCGGCGACCGCGCGGGCGATGTCCGCGCGCTGGTCGCGCAGGGCATTGCCGACATCGCGCGCCTCTTTCCTCATCGCCGCGAGCTTCTCGCTGCCGGTCTGGCCCAGCCCGACGATATTGCGCAGCGTACCGGAAAGGCCATCCTTCGCGGCGAACATCACCTTCAACAGCAGGTTCTGGTTGCTCATGTGGATTTTACCTTGTGGATGGCCTTGAAGCGGTCGAGGGCGAGGCGGTGCCAGCGGAGGAGATCATCGAGCGGCAGATCGAGCAGGTCGGGAAGGGGCCAGTGCAGGATGATCGCGAGGTCGGCGATCAGGCCGTCAACACCTTCTCGATCTTTGCCCGGTCCCCCGCCGTCAGAAAAAAATCCATGATCGCCCCGGCGCAGGCGGCGAGATCGGCGGGATCGAGGTCTTCGGCCTCGGGCTGGGTAATCGGCGGCATGGAGATGCGCGGCAGGATGTCGATGATGGCGGAGACGCGGGCGGTCATCAGATCCTGAATGGAAAGGCCGCGCAGCTCGCCTGATTTCGGCTTGCGGATCTGGATATCGGCAATGACGGTTTCGCCACGGCGGATCGGTTCGGACAGGGTGACGGTGGGGAACGGCGGAGCGGCAGTGCGTTCGGGTGCGGGCAGGTCGGACATAAGCGGGCCTTTCGGGACTGGGGGAAGGGTCGAGCGAATGGGTGGTCCCCGCCCCGGCGCGTCCGCTCGATCGCGCGCCGGGGCGAAGCGGGGGAGCATCAGAGCCCGAGGGCGCGGCGCTGGTCGCGGAGGATGTCGATACCGTTGACGATGAAGACGAGGTTCAGCTCGTCCTTCTCGATCAGCACGCGGCCATCGACGGTCAGCTTGTAGTAAACGCAGGCGGTCTTGATCGATTCCTCGGTATCGTCACCGCTCTTGCCGGTGCCGGGGGCGATTTCCTGATGCCGCCCGCGCGTGACGATCTCCACCGATTTATATTGGCCGGTGCTGTCGTCCTGATAGGCGCCGGTCCACGCCAGCTGGACGCCGTCCAGACGGGTCGCGCCGAACTGGCCGTAAATCTGTTCGATGAAGCCGCCCGCCTTCCATTCGAAGGTGATGGGTTCGCCGCCCAGATCGATCTGCAACTCGCTGTCGAAATTGCCGCGATAGCCCTCGAACTTGCGGGCGAGGGTGGGGATGGTGACTTCCGGGCAGAGCCCGAGGAAGCTGACGCCATCGTTGCGCAGGTGCATGTTCTTGAGTTTGCTGGGCATGCCCATGGTCGGTTACTCCGAAAAAAGGGTGGGCCGCGCGGATCAGAGGCTGTCCGCGATCGAGGCGTAGAAGCGGTCGGTGATGCGCTGGTTGATCGTGATCGATTCCGCCGGGGCGCAGGGCGTGAATTCGAAATCGATCACGATCTTGCCAGCGGCGAGCGCGTTTGCCGGGTTGGCGGCGGGGTCGAACCACGCCTCCGCGCCGACGATCAGCCCCTGCGACTGGAGCGAGCGGAAGGCGGCGTTGATGGTTTCGACGATATCCTTGACCAGCCCGGCGGTGATCGGCTTATCGATCGCCCAGACGAGGCCCTCCGCGATAGTGTCCTGAAGCACCTGCCCGGTGCGCACCGCGCTTTCGAAGGCGAAGAGCGGTTCGTCGGAACAGGTGCGGTTGCCCCAGAAGCGGAAGCCGTTGAGCCGCGCCAGCGTGGTGATGTCCGCATCGTTGAGCAGGCTCGCCGCCGTCACGTCGCTGGCGAGGATCGAGAAGGGCACCGCCTTGCTGATGCCGGTAACGCCGTTGATCGCGACATTCGACAGCGTCTTGTGCCACCCGGTCTGCTGGTCGATCTTCGCGCGCAGGCCCATGGCGCGGGCAATGGCGGAGCCGGAAAAGTCCGTGAAATCGGGCCAGATCAGCATCTGCTCGCGCGCGCCGAAATTCTCGCGATAGGTGATGACTTCGGCCACCGTGTCGCCCTGTGCGGCGGTGTAGGCAAAGCCGCGCAGCTTCTGGGCGATGGTGGCGAGGCCGGTGGCGACGGGCTGGCTGTCGAGGCCGGGCACGCCGAGGATGCGCGGGCGGACGCCCAACAGCGATTCCGCGCCCAGCAGCGCCTGAAGGCCGGTCAACTGCCCGCCCGCCGTGGTGGTGCCGATGATATTTTCCTCGGTTTCCTCCGCATCCGTGCCTTCGGCCACGCGCACCACGACGGTCGGCGCATTGGCCTGATCCGCGATTGCCTGAAGCGTGGCGGCGAAGTCGCCGTCACCGGCCTTGCCGATCGCGCGCGGCAGGTCATCGACCAGCACCGGCTGATTGAGCGGGAAGGCGGCGGCATCGGCGTCCGACGCGGTGGCGACCATGCCGAGGACGGCGGTCGCGGCCGTCGCCATGCTGCGGACGCCAGTGTTGATCTCGTTGATCTTGATGCCGTGATAATAGGGCATGGGCGGGCCTTTCAGGGTCAGAGAGGGATTTCGAGGGTGAAGCGGTCGTTGGTCGGGATGTCCGTTCGGCGGCCAACCAGCGTGATGACCGCGCGACCGGCGGCGGAAAGGACGATGGCGACCTTTTCCAGCGTGATGCGGGGTTCCCAGCGGCGGATGGCCCCGGCGGTGGCGGCGATCCACAGCAATTGGTTGCGCGTATTGAGCGGGGTATCGACCAGCTCGAACAGGCGGGAACCATAGTCGCGGCGCATGACGCAGGTGCCGAGCGGCGTGGTCAGGATATCCGCGATCGATTGCGCGATATGCTCCGCGCCGGAGAGCGGCTTGCCGGTGGATTTGTGCATGCCGGTCATCCGACAGGCCCGCCCGACTGCCCGCTGCCGGGCTGGACGCCGCCATGCGGATGAGTTTTCAGGCTGATGCCGCCGCCGATCACATCTTCGGACGCGGTGAGGGTGCCGGTGATCGCCACATCGCCCTCGATCGCGACACCGGCGGGCGCGGCGATGCGCAGGCCGTCCGGCGTCAGGGTGATGACCAGCCCGGCAGGCCCATGGATTTGCGGGTTTTGGTCGCTGGCGGGGGCGGGGCGGGCGTTGGAGAACAGGCCGCGCAGGATGACGCCGCCCGCAATGTCGCCTTCCGGGCAGAGCAGCAGCACCTGTTCGTCGGGCGAGGGCGGGGACCATGTGCGGAACGTCCCGGCCCATTCCAGCCATGGCAGCGCGGGGGAAAGCACGTCCCCGGCCTGCACGGTGGCGGTCGCCTCCATCAGATCGACGGACGCGATCACGCCGAAGCGCAGCAGGTCGCCAATCAGGCCGTTGGTGTCGGGGTCTTCCATGCGGGGCAGCATCGCCGCCCGCGCGCAGGGTTTACAGCAGGGGGCTTTGTGGTGCGCGGCACCACAAAATCAGGCTTCGGGCGCGGGGGTTTCCGGTGCCGGGGCCGCATTGGTGATGATGCCCGCCTCGATTTTGGCGGCCACGCCGCGCGCAACCTCTTCGCAGCGGGTCGCGGTCGCCTTTTTGTCATAGGCGCCGGACGCGGTCAGGACGGCATTGACCGGGCGGGTGAATGCAACGCCCAAACGCTCAAAGGTGACGGCTACCTGATTGGTGGCTTTGTCGAATTTTCCGATAGTGATTTTCATGCTCGATCCTTTCAGCAATTATCGCCCCTCTCGTGGGCGCGAAGGTGTCAGTTGCCCTCGGCCATCCAGTCCCATCCATAATTCATGTTGCCGGATGAGGGGTGCTGATGCTGGACGACGAAGCGATCCGCATAGACCGCTTTGAGCTGGACGTAGCCGTCGCTGCTGCTGTCATTTCCATGCTGACCGAACGTCACAAATACCGACTCACCAAACTCGTAGGGCACCGGGAAATAGACGGTTTCCTGATGCTCGCCGGTATAGGCGCTCCACCCGCTTGCGCGGCGGCCTCGCTGCCTGATGACAGGAGGGCCGGAGGCGGTCGGAATTTTATACCAGCAGCCATTTGCGTTCGATCCGCTTGCGAAAGCCGACAGGAGTGCGAACGCACTGGCATGATATCCATCCAGCAGATCGGCATCCATGCCGGAACCGGCGCCGTCATTGTCCGGTCCGAAGAGATGGTTGCCGTTGCGACGCATCGTCGCCCCGTTCAAGCCGAATACCGCCGCGCTCAATCTGTCGGTATCGACCATGCGCCGCCAGGGCGACCATGCGCCCACCCCGCCAACAGACGCGGGGTTGCCCGATCTGACCCAGAGATCGCCATCGAGGTGGGTCGCAAACTGCGCGATCGTGTCCGCGCTGCCATGCAGGACGAGCAGTTGCCCCCAATTAATGCCGGGGCCATTTGCCGGGGCATCGAAGCGGTACATCCCGCTTTGGGTAATAGCGTTGAGATCGGCATTGCCGATAAACCCGTTTCCGATGGCGGGCGTATAGCCCAGCCCCGCGACGATCCGCGCGAAACTGACCACCTGTTCCGGCGTCAGGCCGCGAAGGAAGTCGGAATCGAGGCCGGACCCCGAACCGTCATTCGCGGAATGCCACGCCGTCCCGCCGTTCAGCGATATGGAATCGGCGGCCACCGCGAACGATTCAAGCGGGCTGCCGCCTTGCGACGAGACATAGATTTTTTTCTTGCCGGGAACATTCGGGCGATTGAGATACCCATATTCCCCGGTGCTCGACAATATAAGCTCGCCATCGACACCAAGATGACCGCCGATGGTGTCCCCCGCCTTATTCGCGGGCGTATAACCCAGCCCCGCGACGATCCGCGCGAAACTGACCACCTGTTCCGGCGTCAGGCCGCGCAACAGATCGGCGTCGAGGCCGGAGCCGGAGCCGTCATTGCCGGGGTGCCAGATTCCCGCATTGTTGACGCCGAAGCGCGCGTTCAGCCAAGCCGTGACCGCGTCCTTGACGGCCTTCGCGGGCGGTACGCGCGCGGGGTCCGTCCCGGCGATCGCTTCCGCGCCAGTCGCCAGCTCGACCACGCCCTGCACTTCGGTCGTCGCGGGCGGGTTGAGGAAATTGGTGTCGCCAAAGGTCAGGCTGGCCGCGGTGATGTCGGCAAAGCGGATATCCTGCGCCATGAGCATGATCGACGCCGCCGTCTTGGAAATGATCGGCGCGGCCTGCCCGAACAGGCAGAACAGGGTGCCGTCCTGAAGGTAGAGCGCGAAGCTGCGCATCGCATAGATGTCGGCGCTGATGTCCCGCGCGATCAGATGGATCGTATCCGCCGCGACCACGGCGCCGGACAGCGTGTCGAGCCGCTTGATCTCGCCCGGCAGGGCGGTGGCGGAAGGGCTGGCGACCAGCGCGGCTTCCGACAGCCCGAATTGCGTGATGGTGACCGGATCGGTGCCGGTGTTGGCCGCATTGACCAGCGCGGCGCGTCCGGCGTCGGTGACGATCATGGTGAGGGCCATGGTGGATCCTTATGCTTCAAAGGTCAGGCGCGCGTAGATGACCGGGCGGGCGACGGCGATCAGGCCGATGGCCGCCTCGGCTTCCAGCGCGAGGGTGAAGGTGAAATGACGAGACAGCGGCTTGGCCTGCTCGATCTCGGCTATGACGGCGTCGACGAATTCCGGGGCGGGAGCAGCGCCGTTCTGGGCGGCGATCGACAGCACCACCTCGAAGGTGCCGCGCTCGCCGGGCGGCTCGGTTTCCCACCATTCGCGCAACGCCATGGCCGCGCCGAAACTGGCGATGGCCCGGCGTACAGCGCCCACCGTGCCCTTGCGCCGCTGCACCTTGATCGCATTGGCGAGGACCGCCCGCCGGGTGGCGAGGGGCCAGCTCGCGTCCCAATTGTCGATCGACAGCGACCATGCCAGCCACGGCAGCAAGCGTTCCTCGCAGGTCGCCGGGTTCCACAGGTCGCGGATGGGCGAGGTGGGGAGGGCCGGAACGGCGATGGCGGCTTCCAGCCCCTTTTGCAGTTCGGAAGCATTGGGGGGAAGCAGGATCATTCCGCGACCCCGCCCCATGTTAGCGTGACGCCGGTGCAGTTTCCGGCCTGCGTATCGTTCAAGGCCAGATCGGCGGCGGGCGAGGGCAGCACGACATTCTGCACGCCGCCCGCGAACAGCGCGGCGATGATTGCAGCGCGGGTGATGTCGCGGCCCATTTTCCGGTTCTCCGCGACCCAGGCATCAATCCGGCGCTGGGCCTCCGCGAGCACCACATCCTTGTCCGGCCCGGCGAAGGTATAGAGGGTCGCCGCAATAGCGTAATCGATCACATCGGCGGAATGGACGGTCACCAGATCGCCCAGCGGGCGGACATCCTCGCCGCCCAGCGCCGCATTGACGGTGGCAAGGAGGGCGGGCGAGGCGGTGCCGTCGCCGTCGCGCGCCAGCACATAAACCTCAACCTCGGTCGGCGCGGGGCTGATCGCGCTCGCGTCCGCCACATCCGGGTCGGCCGACAGGGCATAGAAAATATAGGCGCCGCGCGGCCCGGCCACCGAATAGCCTTCCGGCGCGAGCGTGATGCGGCGGCGGAAATCATTGTCGCTTTCCATGACGGCGGCGGTTCCCGCTTCCTCATCCGCCGGGGTCAGCATGAGGCGGGTGACGCCCACGAGCGCGCCCAGATTGTCGAGGTCGTTTTTCCGCGCATAGGGCAGCATCGCGGCGCGGGCCGCGTCGTTCACCCGTTGCCGGTCGAGCAGCCGGAAATAGGCCGCGACCTGCAACACGCGCACCGCCGGGTCGCTTTCAAGGCTGTCGTCGAAATCCGGGATGTATTCGCGCAGCTTCGCCAGCATCTCCGCATAGATCGCCTCGTAATCGAGCGGTTCGATCACATCGGGCGCGGGGATCTGCGACAGGTCGATGGCGGTGAAAGTCGAGGACATGGCGCCATCTTCACCGCGCGGCCCTCCCCCGCGCGAGCATGGGGCTTTGTGGTGCGCGGCACCACAAAGGCGCGCGGGTGATGAAGCCGGGCGGACCCGCAATGCTGGCCCCATGAGCAAGATGGATATCGCGATATTCTGGGTGGCGTCGGCCTTTGGCGCGTTGACGCTGGTGGTCGGCAGGCTGGGCCTCGTGCTGTTCGGGCTGGCGAAAGACCCGCCGGTCGAGCCGCTCGCGCTCGACCATTGGCGCAGGCGACGGCGCTGGCTCGCCTATTCGGAACTGGCGGCGCTGCCCGCCTTCGCGACGATCGCGCTGACCGCCACGGTCTATCTCAGCCTGCCGCCCATTGCCTCTGTCGCCATTTCCATGGCGCTGGGCGCGCTCGGCTTCGGCTTCCTGCTGAACGGGGTGCAGGTCATCGTCCGCCGCAAGTTGGGGATGGCCGATGAGTGACTGGATGATCCTCGCCGCGCTCGCCAGCGTGATCGCCGCCGCCAGCGCCCTGACCTTCGCCGCGATCCACGCCGCGAAATTCGAAAAATGCCAGCATCGGAAAGGACATAAGGATGTGGGTCTATGACCAGTCGTCGGGCGAGCTGCGCCGTAATGGCGTGGTGATCGCGAGGGGGTATAGCGGCAACGGCAAGGGCAAGAACAACCCCGCCATGCAGGCGGCGCGGGCGATCGGGCCGGTGCCGCGCGGGCGCTGGAAGATGGTGGGGGTCTATGACAGCAAGACTGTCGGCCCCTACACGATCACAATCCACGCGGTGGACGCCACCCCCGGCGATGATCGTCATGATCCGACCGGGCGCAGCGCCTTTCGCATCCATGGCGACAGCATCCGCGCGCCGGGGACGGCCTCGAAAGGCTGCATCATCCTGCCCCGCGCCATTCGGGAGCGGATGTGGAACAGTGGCGACCATGATCTTGAGGTGATCGAATGAGCCTCGCGATCGCCGGATATGCCGGGGCGGGCGCGCTGGTGCTCGCCGCGCTCGCCGGGTTCGGGGGCTATGGTCATGGCCTTGATGTCGGGCGCCAGCGCGAGCGCGCCGCGACCTTCGAACAGGTCAACAAGGCCAATGAGGCGCGCGACCGGCTCCGCGTCCAGATCGAGGAGGCCGCCATCCGCCACATGGAAGCCGACCAGAACCGCCAGTCCACGCAAAGGGAGATCGTTCGTGAAAGTGTCAGGATTGTGGACCGCCCTGTCTATCGCAACCAGTGCATTGATGGTGACGGGGTGCGCCTCCTCGATCGCGCCGCCGACAACGCCAATGGTGACGATCCCGCCGCACCTGCTGACGCCGCCGGAAAAGCTGCCGAAGGCTGAGCGATCGAGTGACGAGGCGGGCGCGGAGAGCATGACAGGCGCGCAGGCGCTGGGTTCCGGCCTCGCCCTTTATGGCGTGTGCGGCGATATCCGCAGCGCCTTCATCCAGTTGCAACAGCAGGTGCGCGCGGTGCGCGCCGCCGAGCGGGAGGTAAATTGATGGCGACCACTACCTTGCGCATGACGCATATTGCAACGCGAAGTTACAGCGATCTCACCACCTCTATTCCGGGCGCGGCGGGGAAGAGCGGCTTCATCAAGCATCTGGGCGGCACCGATGTGGAAATTGTCCTCGGCGGCGCGACGAAACCCGCCGATTCTGTGCGCGGAACAATCCTGCATGCCGGTGGCGAGGAATGGTGCGAGACAGCGAACATCTGGCTCCGCTGTCCTCATGGGGGTACAGCGGTCTTGGGCTTTGTCGAGATTTCTGCATGACGCTGCCGGTTGGCTGGCCCGGTCTCCGACGCCGCAAGCTGGCGGTGGGCTTGCGCAAATGGCCCGCGTCGCGCGCCGGAGGCTCCGGGCCGCCTGTCCCCGCCGATGCAATTACCGATCCGCGTGATGGTTACGCCAGCATCCCAATTATCGATCCACGCCCCGGATATGAAAACATCATTATTACCTATCCCGAAGGATATGAGCCATGAGCAATCCTCTTAATCGCCAAATGCTGGAGGCAGCCGGTTTCAGCGTGGCCGCTGATAATTGGGCTGCGGATGACGGTATCGCCGGGCTTATACCTATTGGCGCGGCGATCGGCGACAGCATCACCGTTCCCAACTATAATGGCTCGGACAAGGTGAACCCGTCGCCCCCGACAAACAAGCTCAAGAATGCCAAGGGCTATGTCACATGGGCACTGGCGCTCTCCGGCCAGCGGGTCGAGATACCGCCTGAAACGAACATCTGGGGCTGGCCGAGCCGGGAAACCAGTGAGATACTTGCCGCATTGCCCGCCTTTCTGGCGCAGATGCCGCGCAAACCCGGTTTCCTGATAGTCGAGTGCGGCACCAACAATATCGGCCATGACGTGTCCGCGACGGGCGTTGGGTCGTTCGAATCCATAACGGCAGATTGGCTGGCGATAGCCACCTATCTGACGCAGCGGGGCATCAGGGTCATCTTCGTGCCGATCCTGCCGCGCGGGCCGGGCTTCTCTTCCCTCTTCGGCAGCCCGCAGTTTGACGCCATGGACCGTGCAAATAGATGGCTCCATACGCTTGCAGCCCGATCCAGCGGCGTCATCGCTGTGGCTTCGGAATGTCTGGCGCCCATGACGGACCCGTCCAAAGTCGGTGCGCAGCCACTGGCAGAGATGACCGGCGACGGGACACACCCAGAGACGCTTGGCGGCTATTATATCGGCAAGGCCATTGCTCGCATTCTCAATACATGGTTTCCGCCAATCGACATTCTGCCGACCAATCAGCTGGCGTGGAATTTTGGCATCAATAATGCCAATTTCTCGCCCAACCCGATGATGCAGGGCGCGGGCGGAAGTGTTACGGCCCCCAGTTCCGGGACGATCAGCGGCACTGCCCCAGGCAGTAGCACCGCCAGCATGTCCAACACGGCAGGGCTGACGGTCGCCCATTCGCAGGTAACAAGTGCTATTTCCGGTCGCCCGATGCATCAGATGGTTTTCGGCGGCTCCTATACGGTCAGCGGTGTGACGTCGGATGCATGGCAACCGTGGGGCCGGTTATATCAGTCTGCCAGCAGCGGCGCGGTAGCCACCCTTGCGGCAGGAGATAAGCTCGAAGCCTTCATCGCTTTCGAGATTGACGCAGGGCACAATTGCTTTGTCTTCCCGCAACTTGAAATGCGGTGGAAATCGTCGGCTAGATACAACACTGATATGAGCAATCCCACGCCTCTTGGTGTACTCCCCAATGAGCAGATTGTCGGGGTTCTTCGGACCCCGGTTCATACCTATGCCTCCGAACACTTCCCGCTTTCTGCGGGCGATGTTGCCATCAGTGTCAGGGCGTATCTGAGGGCGGAAAACGGCACCTATAACCCGTCCGGCACGATCCGGTTTGGGCGGGCGCTCATTCGGAGGTTCTAGGATTTTCCCGTTCGTGCTTTTCCGCCGCGATGGTCATGCGGGCAAGTTCCATCATGTCCTCATGTTGTTGCCGCAAGGCTTCCACGACTTCATCGGGCAAATTCTGCGCGCCTTTTTTCGCTGGATCATCGTCCTGCATAAGCTACCCCCCCGCCTGTTGAGCGCCCCCCGGCGCGTCTGATTTGACGAGCATCTGATGCTTTAGGGGCGATCCAGTCAATCCATAAATTGTGGGGGATAACTCGGTCGAGTGGCCGGTGGAAAACCAGCGGACGGATAATCGTCAGGCGATCGCTGCCTATGCGCAGAAGGCCGCGTTGCGCGCGGTACGGCGTGGCTATGCCTATCTCGACCTGCAACCGGCATGCGGCGATGGCGGCAATCCCGAGGCCTATGGCTTGGGCGGAGCGATACCGTTGTTCAATGCGGATTCGCTCCACCCGGAGCCTTCGACTGGGGGGCGGCTGCTGATGAGCGAGTTTCTGCGGGCTATTTCAGTGGCCTGATCTGCCGTCATGAGCGGTCCATCGTGGCGCTTGCCCCCGTGGATGAACTGCCTGTTGCTCAAGTCCCCCTATAACCCTTCACCGTCATAGTGCTATTGCGAATCTCGCCGGTGGTTGAGCATACGACTCGAAAGAGATCGTTCGGTTTATCGCGCTGTCGCTCCTCCCGCAATTTATCAGCTTTGGCCTCCGACCGAGCCATGTAAATTGGCTTCCAAGCTTTTGATTTTATGTCATATTCTTCTACGCAAAAACCCGCCATCACCTTCCCCTCCAAAGCATTTCGTCAGCATCTGGCCTGTTTCTCCAGCCCTTGGCTGGATTTCGCCTCGTGATTGAATTCTAGCAGAGCATTGGACGAATGGGCACTAAACTTGATAGAGCGCAAGGGCGAGGCCCTCAGTGGTCGGGCAACATATGCTTGATCACCGCGTCTAGCAGCTCCTCCCGATCCGCCGCCGTCATGCCGAGCAGCTCGCGCTTGTCATAGCGCACTTCGCGCGCATGGCGCGCCGGGCGGTCGCGCAGACCGAACTGATGGATCCGCGCAACATGGGCGACCATGCCGCCGAAACCCACCCATGCCTCGTAGTCCGTCGCGCCTGCATTGAAGGAGCCAGCCCGCCGGATCTTGCGAAACATCGCGCGCTGGCGAATGGTCGAGCGGTTGCGGATCTTGCCCGCGCCTGCATTTTCTTCGCCCGGGCTCAGCGACAGATATTTGATGACCTTCGCATATTCGAAGCTGCGAATGCCGCCTGCCTCGCGGTCATAGCCTGTGAAAATCGGTCCCTGTTTCTCCCAAGATTTCAGGTAAACGAGACGCGGCGCGCCGCTGCCGCCAGAGGGGTAGAGGAACTTCAGCGCGTGATTGCCCGGCTTCGGTTCGGTGGGCGGCTTCCGCTTGGCGAAGGCGGAGCCGTCCGGGTTGCGCTGGGCGGCGATGCGCTTCTGGTTCGATGTCCGCATCTGCCGGGAGACCCGGCGCAACAGGCCGCGCAGCGCCGCCGGTTCCAGCGACTTGAGCATGCCGCCGACAAATTCCTCCAGCTCGCGCAGGTCGCCGCCGTCCACATCCGCCATGGTCAGGGATCCGGATGGCCGACAAGGAATTGCGCCGCGCCATCGCTCTTGATCCAGATCTGGCGGAGGAGGGCGAGGGGGTCGGTCAACGGCTCGGTGCCCGGCAGCGGAGGCTGGTCGCGAATGGTCATCTCATAACCGCCCGCGACCGGCAGCACATTGACCGCTTCGGCAAGCGGGATCTGGATCTCCACGTCGCAGCTCTTATTGTCGATCGGATCGACGGTGAAGCGGATCTGCTCGACGCCGCTGTCATGGTTGAGGAGCAACTCGGGCTGGTTGGCGCGGATCCACAGGAGGAGCGGCAGGAAGATTTGCCCTGGCTCGCCGCGAAAATTGAGCATCACCAGCTGGAGCGTGTAGCGCATCTCGAAACCGAGATTGGCGGTGAAGCGCGAGGCGAGAGTGCCGCCCGTCACATAGATGGCGAGGGCTTCGGGATCGCGCGCCAGCTCGGGCAGGGCGGCGGTGAGATACTCGCGGAGGCTGTTGAGGAATCGCATGGCCTAATCCCAGAGGGTAACGATCTTGCGTTCGGGCGTTACCGGCGCGGTGATGATCGGCAGGATGATGATCTGGCCTTCGCGCAGCACCGCGCCCTGGTCGGCGAGATCGCGGTTGAGGTCGAGCGCCTGCTCTACGATGCCCGCCGTCTGACCCAGCACGCGCCAGCAGAGCGCGTCGAGCGTTTCGCCTTGCAGAGCCGTGGCGGTGAAGGTGGCGGCCACTATCTTTCCCTCAAGCCGCGAAGGACGGGCCGCACCATGATAATCCGCTGAAGATCATGGATGCCCCGGCGGAAATCATTGTTTTCATCGGGATGCGCGCTCGGCAGTCGGAGGAACTGGTTCCACACATCAGCGAGCGCATTCAGGATTTGTGCTTCGTGGTCCTCAACGTCCATCAGACCAGCTCCACCGTGGAACGACCCGCGCCCTTGATCGCGCGGATCGCGTGAATGGCGTTGCGGCGATGATCTTCCGCGCGCTGGTCCAGCTCATTGCCCGCCGACTGGCCCGCGCCGGTCGCGGTGATATCCCGGTGTGTTTCGACCAGATCGGCGGTGGCGTGGCCATAGACCGCGCGGCGCCAGAGCTGCATGAGCCGCGTGGCTGCACCGATTTCCGGCGACGGGACGGCGGAGAGGGAGGCATGTCCCGCCGCTTCCTGTGCGGCGCGCCAATCGGTCAGGTCATCATCGACCTTGATGACCGCTTCGGTTATCGCGCTAATGATCCGGCCATCGGGGAGGAGCGTTCCGCCGATCCGCTGGGAATCGCGGAAATGGTTGACGTCCACATCTGGCCAGAACGGCCCGCATTCGACCTTGATGCCGGGGGCCGTCACAACGGGCGCGGGCATGGAGACAAAGCCCGACATATTTCCTCCCTTCGAGAACAAAGTGGGGGGTGGGGATCAGGATCTTCGGTTACAGGCCAGAACATGAAGCTCCGGGCCCGGCCTCGATCCTTCACCGCCCCCCGGCGCCGGTGGGCGAGCCTTATTCCTGTTCGTCTTCGTCCGTTTCGGACTGGTCGTCATCCGCATGGGCATGCTTGTTCAGCCAGGCGGTGACGCGCTCGATATCCTTGATGACGCCGATCTTGCGATCCAGCTCCAGCGCGCGCTTCAGGTGGGTGAGCGCGGCGGCGCGGGCGGCGCGCGGGGCACCGGCGGCCGTGGTTTCGGGATTGTCGTCAGCCTTCGATGCGAGCCGAAGGAAATGCAGGCCCAGCGCCTTTTGCAGCTTGGCCTTGACCTGATCCGGCATGTCGTGGCCGGTGGTCAGTTCCTCCGCGCGCTGGAGGATGCCGACATCAAAATCCCTGTCCACCTTCTCCGCGCGGATGGCGGCTTCGGCGGTTTCTTCCGCGATCAGCGTAGCGGGCGAACGCTGGAACCGTTCGGGCAGGCGCAGGCCGAAGCGCAGCACATGGGCGGCGATGTCGAGGCCGCGCGTGAAATCGCCAATGTCGAAGCGCCAGATCATGAGGTTGACCAGCAGTTCGTCCTGCACCGCCGTTCCACTGTCCTCGGTGGCGGCGAGGGTGGCATCGACATGGGCGGTATAGGCGTCGATCATCTGGCGCTTGGCCTCGATCTTCCCCTCTGTGGACTGGATGTCCTTCAGGCGACGCAAATCCTCGCCAAAGCTGGCCATCAGCAATTCATATTCGGTCGCCGCCGCGCCGGTTTCGGGGCGGTCGGGCGCGATGGCGGCGGCGCTGCCGTGCTGGATGGCGAGGCGGGCCAGCTTGGCCTGTTTGTGGAGATGCGCGGCGGAAAGCGCGCGTTCGGCGGGCGCTTCGTCGTCGGCGCGGGTGGCGACCGCGAAGGGCCGGGCAGATGCTTCCAGCTTTGCGCGGGCGACCTCGACGGCGGCGGCGGCGCGCGCTTCGGCTTCCTCCCGGGCGGCGGCGATGCGGGCCAGTTTTTCCTTCTTGATGCGGGCGGCGAGGCTCATCGGCGGATTTCCTTGTGGTGTCGAGGGTGGCGGGGGTCAGGCCGGTGGCGGACCGGCCAAGCGAGGGAGGATTGGGCCTCGCCTGTCCCCCCGCCGGTTCGCTCGGCGGGTTATGCCTTGTATTCGATATTCTCGACCAACAGCGCGAAGTCGTAATCCTCAACGACATAAGCGTCATTCGACGACTGATAATCCTCGATCCGGTCGCGTTCCGGCTTGTCCTTGATGTGGCGGCGGCGCTTGCCCTCCTGCTCGTAGATCGAGAGATTGTCATAGCGGGTGACGAAGATCGTCCCGTTCGGCATGAACGGAACCTCCGCCGCCGCGCGGTTGCCGAGGCGCTTGGTGGACATGATCGTGTCTCGCGCGAGCTGCTCGGTCGGGTCGCGATCGGCGTTGATCAGCGGGAAATATTTGTCGTTCAGCAGATCCCAGCTGACGAACGCGCGCAAATTGGTGTCGCTGCGTGCCCAGCTCGGCAGGATCGAGTTGATCGCATCGTAGACCAGCGCGTCGAGCGTCGCATAATCGCCGCCGGGGCCGTAAGTGACCTTGCCCGCGACCTTCGCGCCTTCGTCCAGCACATGCTCCGGCTTGTCATCGCGCACCTTCTGGAGCCAGCCGATATTGACATCCTGCCGCATCGGATAGGTGGTAGAGTTGCTGGTCGCCGCGTGGTGGGTACCGTTAAAGCCGACAAGAATATTGTCGAGCGCCTGCCGCTTGACGATCTGGCTCTGGATGCGCGCCTGAAAATCGGGGAACTTCGCCCAGGCATCGAGCAGCGCATATCGGATATGCGTGTCGCTGTTGTTCTGGACGCACTCATATTCGATATCGTCCATGTTCGACGGCGATACGGTCTGACGCGTGCCGGTGCCGCTGGTGTCGGTGGTCGAAACCAGCGGGCCGCCGATGCCGATCCCCAGCAGCGCGCCCTTCATTTCATCGACAGAAATGATGTTGATCCTCGAGAGGAATTCGCTCGATTCCTGTTTCTTGTCGATCAGCTTCTGCTGAACGGAGGGTTCGACATTGAATTTCTGGGTGGCGTCGTCAACGCTGTTCAGTTCCGCGATACGCTCGCAAAATTCGTTGAAAAGCAGGCGGGTTTCGTTGCGCATGGTGAAGCTCCGGTGATGTGCGAGCGGGGGTCAGGGGCAGGGGGAAAAGGCGGTTAGCAATCGGCCTGAATGCGATCGCCGCCGCCGGTTGCGGTCGGGCGAGCGGTGTAGCCTTTGGGCGGGGTCTTCTCGATCAGGCCGCGCAGCTCTTCCACGTCGCTGGCCAGTTTGCCAACGCGGGCATCCTGCTTGGCGGTCGACGCGGTGAAGGCCTGCGCCAGCTTGTCGAGGCCTTCCGACATGGCGGCGGCGAGCGTGGCGAACTGGTCGGGCTTGTTCGCGGAGCTTCCCCCTGTCGGCGGGGTGCCGAGATGCTGGGTCGCCGTGGTCGGTTCCTGTTCCTGTTTCGGGGCCAGCATGGCGTCGAAGAATTTCTTCATCGACGCAAAGGCGCCGGTCGCCTCGCTGGCGGTGTCCGGATCGTCAAATTCGATGAGGATGCCTTCGTCATCCACGCTAAGCAGATGATCCTTGCGCTTGTCGTCGCGGGTCGAGAATTTCAGCACCTCGGTCGCGAGGCTCGCCGGGCTGTCGGTGAGGGCCATGCCGACCAGATAGGCCTTGTTGGTGTTGGCGAAATTGGGCTGGATTTCGACCGAGGGAAAGATTTTCTGATCCGCCTTGGTCAGTTCCTTCGCCTGATCGTTCACCTCGAAACTGGCGAACAGGGCCAGCTTCTTTTCCTGCTTCCCGGCCATGTTGACCGTGACCTCCTCCGCCTTCGTCTCGGCGATGGAGCCATAGGCGTTGAACGGGGGCGTGGGCGAATAGCCGCGCAGATGCTCGCAGTTGATGCGCGCGGTATAGGTGGCCGGGTCGTAGCTGTCGGCCATCTGCTGGATGTGCGCGCGCTCGATCGTGCGGCCATCGACGGTCGGGCCTTCGACGGCAACGCGGAAAAACTTGGTACGGGCCATGTGCGGCGGCTCCTCACTGGGTCGGGTTGAGCGTGTGAGGGCCATTGAGCCGCACAGGCGCCGGACCGTCCACGCGGTCCCTTTGTGGTGGCGAGCAGCACAAACGCGCGCCAATGAGGAGGATCGCGCGCGCCCGCATGATGGGCGCCGACATGACCGCGCCCGTTCCCCCACCGATCCCGTTCGATAGCCGAAAGATAGCCCGCGCCTATTACTGGCGCGGCTATGGCGTCACCGAGATCGCGCGCGAGCTGAACCTCAACCCCCGCACGATCCAGTCCTGGAAGGAGCGCGACGATTGGGACAATGATCCGCTCATCCGGCGGGTCGAAGACAATTTCGAGATGCGGCTCAACCAGCTCATCTGGAAAGAGCAGAAAAGCGGGACGGACTTCAAGGAAATCGACCTGCTCGGGCGCCAGATCGAGCGGCTTGCCCGCGTGCGGCGCTATGAGCAGCCGGGCGGGCATGAGGGTGATCTCAACCCGAATGTGGCGAACCGCAATGCCGGGCCGAAAAAGGCGCCGCGCAAGAACCTGATCACGGTCGAGGAGGTCGCCAAGCTCAAGGCGGCAATGCTCGATCTCGCCTTCGGCTATCAGGAGACGTGGTGGCATAACCTGTCGCGCAAGACGCGCTTCCTGCTGAAATCGCGGCAGATCGGCGCGACCTTCTATTTCGCGCTGGAAGCGCTGATCCGTGGCCTTGAAACCGGCAACAACCAGATCTTCATTTCGGCAAGCCGGGCACAGGCGAACAATTTCCGGTCCTACATCGTCCAGTTCGTTTTCAAGGTGCTCGAAAAGGATCTGAAGGGCGAGCAACTCACCATCCAGCGCGGCGAGGATGAGAATGGGGAGAAGCTCGAACCCTTCACCATGTATTTCCTCGGCACCAATTATCGGACGGCACAGAGCTATCACGGTGACGTGTATGTCGATGAGGTGTTCTGGATCTACGGCTTCGACCAGATCGACACAGTCGCGTCGGCCATGGCGGCGCAGAAGTTCTTCAACATCACCTATTTTTCGACGCCGTCCACCATCAACCATGAGGCCTATCGCAAATGGTCGGGCGAATGGTTCAATGATGGGCGGGCCAAGGCCGATCGCGTCACCATCGACACCAGCCACAAGGCCCTGAAAAACGGGGCGCTCGGCGCCGACCGGATCTGGCGCCATTTCGTCACGATCAAGGATGCCGCGGCGCAGGGCTGCGACCTGTTCGATCTCGAAGACCTGCAGTTCCGCTATTCCGTCGATCAGTTCGCTAACCTGTTCATGTGCGAATTCATTGATGACAGCCAGAGCAGCTTTCCAATGTCGCTCATCCGGCCCTGCATGGTCGATAGCTGGGAGGTCTGGAAGGATTATCAACCCTATGCCGTGCGGCCCTATGACGGCGAGGTCTGGATCGGCTACGATCCGGCGGAGAGCGAGGACGGCGACAATGCGAGCTGCGTCGTGGTGGCGCCGCCTGCCGGCCCCAAGGGCAAGTTCCGCGTCCTCGAAAAGCTCCAGTGGCGCGGGAAGGATTTCGAGGCACAGGCCGCCGAGATCAAGCGGCTTACCCAGAAATATCGCGTGACGGAGATCGCGATCGACGGCACCGGAATGGGCACGGCGGTGCACCAGCTGGTGAAGAAGTTCTTCCCGCTGGCCCGCCGCCTCGATTATTCGCCGCTGGTCAAGTCGCAGATGGTGCTGAAAGCGAAGAACGTCTTCGCGCGAGGCCGGATCCAGTTCGACGCGGGATGGATCGACCTTGCCCGCGCGCTGATGTCGATCCACCCGCAACTGACCAAGGGACAGCGGCAGCTCACCTATGTCGCGCGCCGCAGCGCCGAGACCGGCCATGGAGACATGGCCTGGGCGCTCCTGCACGCGCTTTATTGCGAACCGCTGGACGCCACTGACGGCACCGGCCCCCGAAAAGCCAAAGTGGAGATCAACCGATGAACGATGCGGCGACCCAGCCCGCTGGTGTGACGGCCTTTGCCCTTGACGATGCCGTGTCTGTCGTCAACCGGCGCGAGCTGCTGGGCTACACCGAATGTTGGTGGAACGGGCGCTGGTATGAGCCGCCGGTCAGCCCGAAATCGCTGGCCCAGATGCTTCAGGCCTCCGCCCATCATGGCAGCGCGATCCGGGCGAAGCGCAACCTGCTGGTACGCGATTTCATCCCCCATGATCTGCTGTCCCGCGACGAATTCGGCAAGTTCGTGCTGGATTTCCTCGTGATGGGCAACGCCTATCTGGAGGATGTGCCGAACATCGCGGGGCGCACCGCGCGGCTGAAGAATAGTCTGGCGATCAACACGCGGCGCGGCCGCGATGATGTTTATTGGTTCGTCGAGAAATATCACCAACCGCATCAATATGAGGCAGGCCGGATCTTCCACCTGATCGAGCATGACGTGTCGCAGGAACTTTACGGCAAGCCGGAATATCTCTCGGCGATGCAATCGCTGCTCCTCAACGAAAATGCGACCCTCTTCCGGCGGCGCTATTATCTGAACGGCGCGCATGCCGGTTTCATCTTCTACCTCTCCGAAACAGCGATGGATGACAGTGACGTCAACGCGATCCGGGAATCGCTGCGGGAGGCGAGGGGGCAGGGCAATTTCCGCAACCTGTTCCTGCACGTCCCGAACGGCAAGAAGGATGGGGTGCAGATCATCCCGATCAGTGAGGTCGCGGCCAAGGATGAGTTCTTCAACATCAAGAACGTCACCCGCGATGATATACTCGCCGCCCACCGGGTGCCGCCCCAGCTGCTCGGCGTCATCCCCCAGACCAATGGCGGTTTCGGCGACGTGCGCACCGCGCGGGATGATTTCGTCCTCAACGAGATCGGCGCGCTCAAGACGCGGATGCTGGAAGTGAACGACTGGCTGCGCCGGGAAGTCGTGCGTTTCGCGGAATACCGGCCCGCCAGCCTGCCTGCCGCCGCCTGAAGGGCGGGGGAGCAAGAGCGCTGCCACGCTCTTACCCCGACAAATCTCCCTTGTCGCAAGTCGGACGCGATCGCCGCCCGACTCACCCCACCGCTCGCGCGAACGGTGGAACATTTAGCGAACAAAAAAAGGGAGTCGAGTCTATATGAATAGTTTGGAAGCTGTTGCCCCTGTCCGCCCTGTCGCCGCATGGCAAGGCGGCAAGCGCAATCTGGCAAAGCGCCTCGTGGCGCGCATCAACGCCATCCATCATGCCACCTATGCGGAGGTTTTCGTGGGCATGGGTGGGGTTTTCCTCCGCCGCGACCGCAGGCCGAAATGCGAGGTGATCAACGACATCAGCGAGGATGTCACCACGCTGTTCCGCGTGTTGCAGCATCATTATCTGCCGTTCATCGACATGATCCGCTGGCAGATCAGCAGCCGGGCAAATTTCGAGCGCCTGGCGCGGCAAAACCCTTCCACTCTCACCGATATGCAGAGGGCCGCTCGGTTCCTCTATTTGCAGCGCTTGGCGTTCGGCGGCAAGGTGGCAGGCGCGCGGTCGTTCGGTGTCTCGCCAGCGCTGGGCGCCCGGTTCGACGTCACCAAGCTGATCCCGATGCTGGAAGATCTCCACGAGCGTATGACTGGCGTGATCGTGGAGCGGCTCGACTGGGCGGCATTCATCGCGCGCTGGGACAGACCTGAAACGCTGTTCTACCTCGACCCGCCCTATTATGGTTGCGAGCGCGATTATGGGCCGGGCCTGTTCGATCGCGGCCAGTTCGAGGCCATGGCGGAGGTGCTGGCCGGGTTGCGCGGGCGGTTCATCCTCAGCCTGAACGATACCCCGGATGTCCGCCGCATCTTCGCCCGGTTCGATATCGAGGCGGTGACGACGCGATATACGGTCGGCGGTCAGGCGAGCGCCAAGCAGGCCGGTGAAGTGATCATCACCGGATAACCCCAGCCGATACCCCCTCATATTGCCCGTGGGAGGCCGCCGCGCAACGCTGCACGGCGGCCTTCCTTATATCCGCGCGAGGGCGGTGGCGAGCGCGCCCGCGCGCCCTCACAGCCCCATAGGCAGGCTGGGATACCTCGCGCCGAAGGCCTCGCTCCCGGACCCCGCGCGCCGCGCTCTGCTCCCCCCCTCGCCTGCACGCTTTTGGTGTCGGTTTTCATGCAGGACCGGGCACTCCATGCACGGGAGATTTTGGGGAGGAGCAGAGGCATTTTTTTGCGCTATCGATCAGGCGAATTCACGCGTCAAAGCGCTGGAAATCCCTGTTTTTTGAAAAAGGACTGGTGAGGTTTTCGGATGGGGGAGGGGTGTAAAAAACCTTACCTCCCTTACTCGCCCACCAAAGCAACCCTTAAACCCGCAGAAATCCTATGGTTTTTGGGTATGAGCTGGAGCATTACATTTACCTTACCAACCCACCTTCGAAAACTTACCACACTGATAATATTAGGTTTTTTATTTTTAAAAGTAAGGTTTTTAATTCCTTACCTAGTAAAGATGAGGTAAGGCCTAATGTAAGACTGGAAACCCGCAGAAAACTGCGGAAGTAAGGAAAGTAAGGTTTTTAAAACACCCCCCCCCATCCCGTAGAACGGATAGGAGAGAAATTCCTATTATCCGTTGTTACGAAATCCATTGATCTGGTTTCGGCTGAGTGTGCCGTAAAATGTGTCATCAGTGTGCCGCTCTGTGCCGCGTGATGCCGCTTTGTTCCGCATAGCTTGACGGCGGACCCTCGCCGGATTATCGCGGTATCCGCAGAAGTCAGCCGATTTCACGAGTGCGCCCATAGCTCAGCAGGATAGAGCGTCGGATTCCTAATCCGAAGGCCACAGGTTCGAATCCTGTTGGGCGCACCATCATATTCCCGCATTCTTGGTGCCGATCATTCCAATTTCGGCTCGATTTGTGTCCGGATGGCCTGCGGCGTGCCTCCCAAAGAGAAAAAAGGAGCCCGGACGCACCGCCGAGCTCCCTCTTCTACTTTCCCTAAAAAGGAAGATCAGCTCGCAAGGCGGGTGATATTATAGGCGGACTGATGGCTTTGCGTCGCGCCGCCCGATGTTTTGCCGCCGATCTTGAATTGGGCGATCAGCGAAGCGAGCGAGGTGGCGTGCCCGGCAAGGCTGCTCGCGGCTGCGTTGCTCTCTTCCACCATGGCGGCGTTTTGCTGGGTGAAGGCATCCATCTGACTCACCGCCTCATTGATTTCGGCGAGGCTGGTGGATTGGGCATCGGCCGCGTCGGCGATGCCGCCCGCCAGCGAGCTGATCTCCCCGATGCGCTTGATGATGCGATCGAGGGCGTCATTCATCTCGCCTACCAGCGCGACACCCGACTTCACCTGCTGGGAACTCGCCAGGATCTTGCCCTTGATATCCTGCGCGGCTTCCGAGGAGCGCTGCGCGAGCGCCCGCACTTCCGACGCCACGACCGCAAACCCGCGTCCCGCTTCACCGGCGCGGGCTGCTTCGACGCCCGCATTGAGGGCGAGAAGGTTGGTCTGGAAGGCAATGCCGTCAATGACGGAGATGATTTCGGCAATCTCATTCGAGGCCGTTTCGATTCCGCCCATGGCGTCGATGGCCCGGCGGATCACCGCTCCGCCATTTTCCATGTCGCGTTTCGATTCGTCGACCACATCATTCGCCTTGAGAGCCGATGCCGCGGTCTCTCCCACTCCGGAGGTGATCAGCGTCATGGACGCTGCGACTTCCTCCAGACCAGCGGCTTGCTGTTCGGTGCGCTGGGCGAGGTTATCGGAAGCCGATTTGATCTCGTCCGATCCGTGGCTCACGTCGATGACACTGCTCGAAACCGCCGAAAGCGCATTTTCGAGGCGCCCCATCGCATTGTTGAAATCCGACCGGATCTGCTGATAATGGCCGCTGAAGCTGGTGTTGATGCGGGTGGTGAGATCGCCGTCGGCCAACTGCTTCAGGCTGTCGGCCAGTGTCGTCACCAGCAATTGCTGCTCTTCGTCCGACTGGCGTTTTTCCAACGCCGTGTGACGGAACACATCGACTGCCTCACGCATTTCCGAAAGCTCGATCGCGTGTGAGGGCTGCCGATCGGGCGCTGTAAGATTGCCCGCCGCCAGCTCGCGCATTTCCTTGGAAAGCGTGGCGAGCGGCTCGCCAACCACGCGGACGGCGGTGAGGCGCAGGATGAGGGCGAGGCCCACGATCATAGCCAGTGCCGAAATCAGCAGCGAAAGCTCCGCCCAGCGCGCATCGCTCAACACGGCGGAAAGCGGCAACTCGATCCGCACCGTCCAGCCCGCGTCAAAGCCGTCCAGCATGACCGGCCTATCAACGCGAATCACCTTGCCCAGCACCGGATCGGGCACGATCGTGCTGCCCGTAACATCGGGCGCGGACGTGCTTTTCTTGCCAAGCAGGCCCTTGTCGGCAGCATAAATATAGCTGTTGTTGCCGGACATCAGCTTAACTTGCCCGTTGAAAGGCAATTTCATCGCGCCGATACGGCTCTGAAGCTCGTTCAGCGACACGTCTGCACCGACAACGGCCACCGCTTTGCCATTTTGCAGGACGGGGAGGGCGATGGAGGTCATCAAAACCGAATGGCCTTCGACCTCGTAATTATAGGGCTCCACCATCACCGGCTTGCCCGAATTGCGCGCCAGGAGATAATAGTCGCCGGCGCCCGGCTTGTCATAATCGAGCAGCGGGGAAACGGTGATGTCATTGCCCGCACGATGCCAGTAGGGAATGAAGCGGCCGCTCGCGTCGGTGCCGCTGGTGTTGACGAAGCTTCCATCGCGTCCGTCAAAGGCATTCGGCTCCCACGCGGTCCAGGTGCCGAGCAGGTTGGGATTAGCCGCCAGTGCGGAACGCAATATGCCGTTATGAACGGAGCGATCCGTGATGGACATGCCGCGCGTGGAGGTGATCGCCACCTTCATGCCTTCCACCATGCCGATGGAGCGGTCGAACTGGTTGCGAACGCCTGCGGAAACCTGATCGGCGACGATGGACGCCGTTTCACTGGCGCGTTTTTTTGCGGAATGTTCGAGGAGGATCCCCGTAATACCGGACCCCACGCTAACAAAACAGGCGATTGCGATGGCACCTCGCATACTAAGCAGGGATGCAAGAGACTTAAGCCGCACCTGTTCGTTTATCATCCTCACTCTTATCCTCCTGTCACTTCGGATTATTTATTTGGAGTGAGGGTTAGGGTGAAATGGATAATAGATAGTTAGCGATACCTCGCCTTTCGTAGAGCTGCTGAAATCGGATCGGCACCCTGTCTCCTGATATCTGCGACGCTATGTATTCGGCCAGCCTGCACCAGCGCCTGCCAGCCCCAACGAGGCGGAGATCGTGCCGCAGATGCGCCGGGTCGGCTGAACATTCAGCTTGTCCGGGCCTTTCATGGAATGGCCTCCGCCCAGACGATCCGGCGCCATGGACCCTGCGTCACGGCGTCGAACGGATAGCAGGTGGTCAACGCCAGCAACGGCCGGGCAGGCATCGAGGGAATGGCAAATTCGTTCCAGCGCAGCGTCTGAAAGCCGGTGACGCGATAGCGGACATGGCGGCCATCGACATGCTCCAGAACCAGCCGGTCGCCGTGCTTCAGATCCTTCAAAAAGGCGAAATGCGTGTCGCGATGGGCGGCGAGCACGGTGACGGGGGCCGCCGCGTCGCCCACGCCGGGAAGCAATTGCGTCGGCCCAAACGCCATGGCCTGCCCCGATCCGCCCGACAGGATGACCGCGCCGACGCCAAGACGCTCCACCTTCAACCGGGCGACAGGGGCCATGTCGGCCCAGCCCCAGGGGCGTACCGGGCGACCGGCGGCGAGGCTTTGCGCGAAGGCGCGATCGAGCAGGATTTGCGCGAACGTCGCTTTTACCGGAACCATGAGCCCGCCCGCACCTATCACCAGCCCCGCCACGATCAGCAGCAGCGCCAGTCCTCGGAACAGGACGCGCCCTGCGGCGCGCCCTTTCTTTTCGGCGACGGGGAGGGGCAGGAATAGCGCTTTCATACTCGGTGCGCTGCCTGACGGCAGCCACGGCTCATCCGCAAACCGAAGAATCCGAGGAGCAGCAGCACGAGACCCTGACCGATCCTTGCCGCATAGCCGGTCGCGGTCTGCGGCAGGTCGAGCGCCTCGGCCTGATCGGTGGGCTTGCCGCTCTCGCTTCCCTGCGCTGCGGGCTGGACGATGGGGCCGCCGAACAGGCTGTCGAAATCCCACCCGGCGGGCAGCAGCAGCGGCAATTCTTCCTCGGTCAGCCGGGCGCCTTCCGGGCGGCTGGGCGTCTCGTCGATGGCGATAAGGCTGGTTTCCCGCGTCACCAGCCCGAAATCGAGGCCCAGCGCCGCGATGGCGTCAGCGGCGGCGGCATCCTCCATCTGGCTGGACCAGCGCTGCGCCTCTATCTCCGCGATACGGCGGCTGGCCCAAAGGCGAGGAGTGGCGGGGCTTGTCGCGGCCGCCGAAAGGTCGATGCTCTGGTTCCATTCACGTCCGTCGATCCGGCCCTTGACTACCAGCTTGCCGTCGAGCGCCTTGCCCCGGCCGAGCAGGACCAGCGGCTCCCCTGCATAAAGGTCGGGCAAGGCGCGAGGCGTCAGGTCCAGCGGCGCGCCCTCAATCGTGACAGCGAGATCCTGCACCACAGGCCTCTTGAGCCGATCCAGCAGCGCGGTCATCTTCGCGGTCACTTCGGCTCCTGCGCCGATATTGGTATAGGTGCCGCGCCCGGTTTCCGCCATGCGGCGCATCAGGAAGCCATTGGGGGCAGAGCCGATGCCGACCATGAACACCCGGCTGCGCCCGCCCTTCCTGGCGATCTCCTCCATCATCTCCCGCTCGTTCGAGAGATTGCCGTCGGTGAGGAAGATGATCTGGCGCACCTGCTTCCCTTCGGCCTGAGCGATCAGGGGATCGTCGAGCGCGGATTTGAGCGCGGGCAGCATTTCGGTGCCACCCTCGGCCTCCAGCCCCTCGGTGAAGCGGCGGGCGAGCGCGATCTGATCCGCGCTCGCCGGGGTGGCGCGCTCGAACAGCCGGGTCATGCTGTCGTCGAAGCGGATGATGTTGAAGCTATCCTGCGGGCGCAGCGTATCGAGCGCGTAGAGCAGGCTTTCCTTGGCCGCGCGCATCGATTCGCCGCCCATCGATCCGCTATTGTCGATGACGAAGACCATCTCGCGCGGTGGGGCGGGGGGCAATTTGTCGGGCGCGGGCGGCGTGATCGAGGCCATCAAATAGCGCTCGCCGTCGCGCTCCCCGGCGAAGAGGGCGACGGTCGGATCGGCGCTCGCCGAACGCCAGCGCAGCTCGAAATCGCGATCGGCGGGCACCTCGCCCTCGGCCAGCCGCACCGTGCTCTGCTGCGCCCCATCCTTGTGGATGGCGATGCGATGATAGGGGCTGACGATATTGGCGGGCGCGAAGCCCGGCGCCAGGCGGACGCTGATCGACACGGGGTTGAGCGCCTTGCCGAGCGAGGGATGGGCGAGCGGTGCGGTGAGAGCCTGCGCGTCGGCGAGTTTGGCGGGGTCGGGATCGCCCTGCGCATCGGTGAGGCTATGGGGCGGGACATAGCGCGGCCCCACGACCAGCGGCAGGCGCAGCGCATATTCGCCGCCCAGCTGCCGCACCGGGGCCTGATATTCGATCGCGATCAGCACCGTCTCGCTCGGCCCGACATTGGCGACGCTGTTGCGGAACAGGTTGGCGCGGGAAGCCTCCACCAGCCCCGCTTTCTGCCCGTTGCGCTTCGCCTGATCGTAGAGCTGGCGCGCTTCCTCCCGCTTTTTGATATGGCCTATAAAGACCTTCTGGCCGACCACCATCTTCAGGCTATCGACCGCGCCATCCTCTGGCAGCGGATAGAGATAGGTCGCTTCCATCCAGTGCTGGCTGGTGTTGCGGAAGGCCTGCGTCACCCGCACGCGGGCGACGGGACCGCTGACCGTCACATCGATGTCGGTGCCGAGCCGGACGGCGGGAAGCGCGGTAGCGACGCCCTTGCCCTTCAGCATCAACGCTCCGCCTGCGGCGGGGTCGCTTGCCTCATCAGGCGCTTCGGCCATCAGATGCGTGGAAAGGACGCCCAGCAACACCGCTGTAATAAGGCTGGTCGCGCCGATGGCGAGGCGGCGTGGGGCAGGGGACAGATGGCGGGAAAGGCCGGGCATGTTCGACTCCTCTGGTACGGGAGCCCTTGCGGTAGACGGCGCGAAGGCCGGACAGCCACGGGCAATGGCTGTCAATTCCATCAGGAGGTGCGGACTTGCCGCCGCCGTCCACACGCCTCTTGACCTGATGTGTGCTTTTGTGCGGAAACGTCCGCATCGATGAAGGGCAATGGAACAGACATGGCGACGCAGCTGGACGGGCAGGAACTCGACAATGAGGCAATCGCGCTGCGGCTGCGGGAGGAACTGGCGCGGCGGCGCATTTCCCGGCAGGCGCTTGCCGACATGGCGCGGATCAGCCTTTCGACGCTGGAAAAGGCGCTGTCGGGCAGCCGCCCCTTCACGCTGGCGACGGTGGTGCGGCTGGAGGACGTGCTGGCGACGCCGCTCCGCCAGCCGCAGGGCAGGGCGGTCGCCGATCCCCCCGAAACGCAGCTCGCCCCGGCCGGGATGGGTGCCTATAGCCGCCCCGCAGTCCGCTGGATCGAGGGCAGCTATGTGACGCTGCGGCCGAGCTTCGGAGAGGCAGGCGCGGTCTACGCCTATCGCACCGATATTTTCTGGGACAATGCGGTGGGCCATCTTTGCTTTGCCGAGACCGATCGGATCGACGGCGTGTTCGCGCAACGCGGCCATGTCTCCATGCCCAATCTTTCCGGCCATACCTATTTGATGACGAGCGAGGAGGGGCAATATCGCCTCATCATATTGGGGCGGGCGACGCGGGATCATCGCATGTTCGGGCTGCTTTCCACCTTGCAGGCGGGCGCGGGCACGCAACTCGTGCCGGTGTCCTGCCCCATCGCCTTCATCCCCGCCGATCAGCTTATGGGCGCACCGCTTGGTCTGATTGCCCCTGACCATGCCGACCATGGCCGCTACAGAGAAATGCTCGATATGGCGCTGGCGGGGGATTTCTGCCGCCTGCGGCAATAGATGCGGCGGGGGTTTCCCTTTGCAGCCAAAGCAGTGTAAAGGCCCGCCGCAGCAGGATCAGGAGGAAATGCGCGGGCTTCTCCTTTTGTTTTCGGTCATTTAACGGGCCAGTCTGACCGCAATGAAACATGCCTTGACCTTTCTTCACCAGATCCGTCCACCCAAGGCGGCGCGCTGATGAAGGCCTTTGCCCGGCGCCTTACGGGGCGGAACGATCCGTTGCGCGCGCGGGAGCGATCCTTCGCTATCGGCCTGACGATCCTCATTCATATGCTGGTCGCGCTGCTGCTGCTCTGGCTCACGCCCGACATCCTGCCGTTCCGCAAGGAAGACAGCAGCCTCGCGACCTTCGACCTGCCTGCTTCCCACTCAGGGGACAAGAAGGCCGCCAAAGCCACCCGCTCCAGCGATAGCGCGGCGCAGGCCAAGCGGGAGGAACCCGTGCCCCGGCCCGTTCCTCCCGAAAAGCGGCCCGACAGCCCCCAACCCAGGCCGCAGATCGAGCTGCCCTCGGTCATCCACCTCAGCCCGGATCAGTTCGCCGCAGCCGATATCGGCAAGATAAAGGGCAATCGCGGCGACGGCAGCGATAAGGGCAAGGATTCCGCGTCTGCATACGGGCCGGGCGAGGGGCCGGGCGGCGCGCAGCTCTTCAATGCCGAATGGTATAGACCGCCGACCAGCGCGGAACTGGCGGGCTATCTCCCACTGGATATGCCGCGCAACGGCTATGGGCTGGTCGCCTGCCAGACGATCGAGCGCTTCCATGTCGACAATTGCCGGATATTGGAGGAACGCCCGCTCGGCTCCGGGCTGGGGCAAGCGGTACGCCGCGCCGCATGGCAATTCCTGGTCGTGCCCCCACGCATCAACGGCAGCCCGCAAGTCGGCGCCTGGGTGCGCATCCGCATCGATTACAGCGAAGGCGTCCAACGGGTGCGCTGACGTCCGGAGGCTGGCGGCTGGAGCGAAGGCCCTTTGTCCGGCGCGCAAGGGTTGCGGACGATGCGATCTAACTCAGTGGAAGCAAATCGGCGTTCCCGCTTTTATACCGAAATGGCGGAAGGGGTGGGATTCGAACCCACGGATGCTTGCACATCGGCGGTTTTCAAGACCGCTGCAATCGACCACTCTGCCACCCTTCCGCATACCTCGTCACACGAGGGCGGGCCTTCATATCGGGGTGTCGGGAAAAACCCAAGCGCTGATTTGCATGCCGCTTCCTCAATCCCAACGTTTCGACGGCGGGTATGAAAAATGCGCTGGGCGGGCTTTGCTCGGCATGGGTGGCTATGCCAATAGGGGGCATGACCGATACAAGCTTCCGCCTGAAACCGGCCCTTGTGGCCCTGTGCGCCCTTATTCCTCTCGCAGCCATCTCGCCCCGCGCCTGCGCGCAGCAGATCGTCCAGCCGCTGCCTTCCTCCCCACGCGATGAGCAGGCCGGGTTCCAGGCCTATCTCAACGGCTTGCGGGCGAAAGCGGGCGCGATGGGGATCAGCACGGCGACGATGAATTCCGTATTCCCGGCGCTGACGGTCAACCCGCGCGTCATCCAGCTCGACCAGTCGCAGCCGGGCGGCGGGGTTTTCGATTCGACCATTCCCCCGTTCCAGCCCTATCGCATCAAGCATGTGGATGCCGCGCGCATCCGCGGCGGGCAGGCCGCCTATCGGGTCAACCGCGCCAAGCTGATGCAGATCGAGCGGGACACGGGCGTTCCCGAGGCGGTGATGGTCGCGATTTTCGGGCATGAGACCAATTATGGCAGCTATGTCGGCGATTTCGACCTGATCCGCTCGCTCGCGACGCTGGCCTATGAAGGGCGGCGGCGCAGCCTGTTCGAACCGGAATTCCTCGCCGCGCTGAAGATGCTGGATAACGGTGTGCCGCGCTCCCGCCTCGTCGGCAGTTGGGCGGGCGCGACGGGCTATCCGCAGTTTCTGCCGTCCGTCTATCTGCGTGTGGCCCGCGATGGCGATGGCGACGGCAAGGCGGATATCTGGACCAGTCAGGCCGATGCGCTCGCCTCCATCGCCAATTATTTCGTCGACGCCGGGTGGCGCAAGGGGCAGCCCTGGGGCATCGCGGTGAATGTTCCGGCCTCGCTCAATCGCGCCGCCATTGCGAACCGCACCGATCCGCCGCGCTGCCCCCGCGTGTTCGAACGGCATAGCCGCTGGCTCACCATGGCCGAATGGCGCAGGCTGGGCGTGGTGCCGCAGGGTGCCGCAACCCTCGGCGATACGGTGCTGGCGACGCTGCTGGAGCCTGACGGTCCGGGCAAGACCGGCTATTTGCTGACAGGGAATTATCAAGTGATTCTCGATTATAACTGCTCCAATTTCTATGCTCTTTCGGTGGGGCTGCTGGCGGATGCGGTTGACGATTGACGGAAAACCCCTGTGGAGAAGCGGGCTGTTAGGCGGCATCGTGCTGCTCGGCCTTGCCTCTTGCACTACTCCGCAGGGCGGGCAGGTGCGCGCGCCGGGAGGGAAGGCGCCTTCCGGCCGCTCCGGCCAAGAGGTGAGCGACAGCCCGGTGAAGATCGGCAGGGCCTATCAGATGCGGGGCATCACCTACACGCCCGCCGACGATCGCGATTATGAGGATGTCGGCTATGCGAGCTGGTATGGCGAGGAGCTTGCCGGCAACAGCACCGCCAATGGCGAGCGCTTCAAGCCCGGCGGCGTGAGCGCGGCCCATCGAACGCTGCCGCTGCCCAGCTATGTCGAGGTGACGGCGCTTGGCACCGGACGGACGATCCTTGTGCGCATCAACGATCGCGGGCCGTTCGACGCCGGTCGGCTGATCGACCTGTCGCGCGGGGCCGCCGAGCAGCTAGGCATTACCGGCCATGGCGCGGCGCCGGTTCGGGTACGACGGGTGGAGCCGCCAGAGCAGGACCGGGCAAGGCTGCGCTCGGGCGAGCGAGCGGCGGCGCGCGCGCCTTTGTCCGACAGGCAATTGCTTCCCCTGCGGGCTAGGCTTCCCGAGCGAGGCGACCGGATTTCCGCCGTTCAGGCAAAGCCCGGCCATGGCCGAACCGCCTCGACTTCCTTTCCCTGAGCGCGCATGCCGGTTCGGCTCGACGCGGGGTTGCACTGGCCGCCGCATCGGGCTTTAACCGCGCGCGGATCGTGGTAAATGATTGCTCGTCCATCCCCATGGATTCGACCGGAGTTTCTGCCCCGGTTTCCGCCCCAGTTTGTTTGAGAGCCTGATGAAAAAAATCCTGACCGCAACATTGCTTCTTTCCATTTCCGCGACCCCGCTTTCCGCCCGGGCGCCTTCTTATGACAGCAGTGCGCCGGTTGCCTTCATGAAGGATTTGTCCTCGGGCGCTATCCTCTTCGACAAGGATGGCGACCGGCGCATGCCGCCCGCATCCATGGCGAAGATGATGACCACGCATGTCGCCTTTCTGCTGATCCAGAGAGGGGAGCTGTCGCTCGACCAGAAATTCCCTGTCCGCCCTGAAACCTGGCAAAAATGGCATGGTCCGCAGGCTGGTTCGACCATGTTCCTCTCCCCCGGCGAAGAGGTTTCGGTCGAAAACCTGCTGCACGGCATCGTCACCCTGTCCGGCAATGACGCCTGCGTGGTGCTGGCAGAGGGGATTGCCGGAACGGAAGAGGCCTTTACCGACCTCATGAACAAGGAGGCCAAGCGCCTTGGCCTGACCAACAGCCGTTTCGGCACCAGCAATGGCTGGCCCGACGAAGGGCGCACCTATGTGACCGCGCGCGATCTGGCCAAGCTTGCCGAGGCGACGATCCTCGAAACGCCCGATCTTTACAAGCGCTTCTACGCGACCCGCTCCTTCACATGGGGCAAGACCATGGGCGGGAAGGCGATTGCGCAAGACAATCGCAACCCCATTCTAGGCAAGGTGGCGGGCGCCGATGGGCTGAAAACCGGCCATACCGGGGAAGCAGGCTACGGCTTTACCGGCTCCGCCATTCAGGAGGGGCGCCGTCTGGTGATGGTCGTCGCCGGGCTGGACAGTGCAGGATCGCGTATTCAGGAATCGGTGCGCTTCATGGACTGGGGTTTCCGTGCGTGGCGCGCGCAGCCTTTGTTCAAGCGCGGCGCGACAGTGGAGACGGCCGAGGTGCAACTGGGCAGCGCGACCTCCGTGCCGCTGATCGCGCCGCGCGATCTCGCCGTCACGCTGCCGCGCACCGCATCGGGCAATATCCGGGCCAAGGTCGTCTATAGCGGCCCGATCAAGGCACCGATCGCCAAGGGCCAGCAGATCGCCCAGCTCATCGTCTCCACCGACGACACCGAACCGCAGGTCATGCCGCTCGTCGCGGGTGAAGCCGTGGCCGAAGCGGGCTTTCTCGGCCGCTTGTGGAACGGCCTGAAATCCTTTTTCGGGTGAGCGTGCCGGCGCGCCATAGGGGCCGCTTCATCACGCTGGAAGGCGGGGAGGGGGTCGGCAAATCGACGCAGCTCTCCCTGCTCGCATCCGCCTTGCGGAAAAAGGGACTGGAGGTCATCGAAACGCGCGAGCCGGGCGGTACGCCGGGGGCGGAGGCTATTCGCGCCCTGCTTCTTTCCGGCGAGGCCGATCGCTGGAACGCGCGCGCCGAGGCATTGCTGTTCGCGGCGGCCCGTTCCGATCATGTGGCGAAGGTGATCCGTCCCGCGCTGGAGCGCGGGGCATGGGTGGTGTGCGACCGCTATGTCGACAGCAACCGCGCCTATCAATCCGGCGCGAGCGGCCTTGCCGATGCCGATATGATGGCGCTGCACCGCATCGGTTCGGACGGGTTGATGCCCGACCGCACTTTCCTGCTGACCCTGCCGATCGATCAGGCCGAAGGCCGGGCGGGAGCGCGGGACGAAGGCGTCTCCGACCGTTTTGGCGCCCGCGCGCGCGACTTCCATGAGCGTGTCGCGCAGGCCTTTATCGGCTATGCGACGCAGGAGCCGGAGCGGTTCCGGGTCATCGATACCGGCGCGCCCAAACAGCAGGTGCATGCGGAGATCTGGTCGGCGCTCGCGGATCTCATCGCATGACGGGCATCATCGGCCATGAGGTGGCGCGCGCGGAAATCATACGGGCAGCGCGCAGCGGCAGGCTGCATCATGGCTGGATTCTCGCTGGCCCGCCCGGCATCGGCAAGGCTACGCTGGCGCGCGAACTGGCACTGTGGTTGCTCGCGGGCGATGAAGGGGCAGAGGACGGAAGGCCGATCCCCGACAGCCATCCCGCCGCCCGTCTCTTCCACGCCCATAGCCATCCCGATTATGCTGAGCTTGCCCGGCAGGAAAAGGACAATGGCGACCTGTCCCGCAATATCGGTGTGGATCAGGTCCGCGCGCTCGGCAGACTGCTCTCAACCGCGCCCTCTATCTCAAAGCGGCGGATCATAGTAATCGACAGCGCCGACGATCTGGAATCGAGCGCTGCCAATGCCTTATTGAAGAGTCTTGAGGAACCGCCGAAGGATGTGGTGTTCCTGCTCGTCAGCCACGCCCCTTCGCGCCTGCTGCCGACGATCCGCTCGCGTTGCCGCCTGCTGCGCCTGTCGCCGCTGGACGATGCGCAAATGGAGGAGGCATTGCGGCAGGCCGCGCCGGAGATGAGCGAAGCCGACCGGAAGGGCCTGATCCGCGTAGGCGAGGGCTCCCCCGGCAAGGCTCTCTCGCTTTCAGGTCTCGGCATCGCCGATATGCTCGACAGCCTGCACCGCATCGCGGCCACGGGAGACAGCGACAACAGCCAGCGGCTCGCGCTCGCCAAGGCGCTTGCCCCGAAGAGCGCGCGGGCTCGCTATGAGGCGTTTCTGGTGCAGGCCCCCGCTTTCCTCGCCGCGCAGGCGAGAACACGCAGCGGTCCCGCTCTTGCCGCTGCCATCGACGCATGGGAGCGCGCGCGCGATCTCGCGGCGGGCGCGGTCATTCTATCACTCGATCCATCCGCGACCGTGTTCGAATTGTGCAGCCATATCGCATCGCTCTCCGACGAGCGGAGCAATCAGGCCGCCTGATCTGAGCGGGCAGGAGAGGGCGCGTCACGCGCCTGCAAATTTCCGGCGTAAAACGGTTCCCTCTCCGGCCCCAAATGCTCTAGAGACGGTCGCTCATTCAAGAAGCATGAGAGTCATGGGCAAACCCTATACCATCACCACCGCCATCAGCTATCCCAACGGCCGTCCGCATATCGGCCATGCCTATGAGGCGATCGCCACCGACGCCTTCGCCCGGTTCCAGCGGATGATGGGGCGCGATGTCTTCTTCCAGACCGGCACCGATGAACATGGGCTGAAAATGGCGCAGACGGCGCGGGGGAAGGGGATTGAACCGCTCGCTCTCGCTGATGAAATGTCATCCTATTTCAAGGATATGGATGACAGGTTGAATATTTCTTATGATCGTTTCATCCGCACGTCGGAGGCCGATCATCACAAGGCCAGCCAGGCGATCTGGCAGGCGATGGCGGATAATGGCGACCTCTATCTCGACCGCTATGAAGGCTGGTATTCGATCCGCGACGAAGCCTTTTACGATGAGAAGGAACTGACCGAAGGGGAAGGGGGCGTAAAGCTCTCCCCGCAGGGCACGCCGGTGGAATGGAATGTCGAGGAAAGCTGGTTCTTCCGCCTTTCCCGCTATCAGGAGCCGCTGCTGCGCCTCTATGCTGAAAATCCGGATTTCATCCAGCCCGAAAGCCGCCGCAACGAGGTGTTGCGCTTTGTCGAGGGCGGCCTGTCGGACCTTAGCGTCTCGCGCACCAGCTTCGACTGGGGCGTCAAGGTGCCGGGTAGCGACGGCCATGTGATGTATGTGTGGGTGGATGCGCTCACCAATTATCTGACCGGCTGCGGCTATCCGGACGACAAGGAACGGCTCACCCATTATTGGGCGGAGGGCGGCGATATCACCCATATCATCGGGAAAGATATCGTGCGTTTTCATGCTGTTTATTGGCCGGCTTTCCTGATGAGCGCGAAGTTGCCCTTGCCCCGTCGCGTCTTCGGGCACGGCTTCCTGCTCAACCGGGGCGAGAAGATGTCGAAATCGCTCGGCAATGTCGCCGATCCGCTGGAACTCGCGGAGCGCTTCGGCGTGGATCAGTTGCGCTATTTCCTGCTGTCCGAAGTGACCTTCGGCAATGATGGCAGCTATAGCCCGGAAGCCATTGTTCTTAAATCCAATAGCGATCTGGCGAACAGCTTCGGCAATCTGGCTCAGCGGACGCTCAGCTTCATCGCCAAAAATCTCGGCGGCGTCTTGCCCAGCCGCGCCCATGACGGCGGCACGGCTGAAGACAATGCGCTGCTGCAAGAGGTGATGAGCGCCTGCACTACCACCGTACCCGCCGCGCTGGATGCGCTGGCGCCTTCGGCGGCGATCGAGGCGTGGATGAGAGCGGTGTTCGCCTGCAATGCCTATATCGACGCGCAGGCCCCATGGGCGCTGCGCAAGACCGATCCCGAACGGATGGAGGCGGTGCTCGCCGTTCTCTATCAGGCCATTGCCACGCTCGCCGTGGCGGTCCGCCCGATCATCCCGGCCAGTACCGACGCGTTGCTCGACCAGATGGGGATCGCGGCGGATCGCCGGACTTATGACCTGCCGTCATCAGACTGGTATAAGCAGTTGCAGGATGGAGGTTTTATCCTCTCTACACCCAAGCCGCTTTTCCCCCGTCTGGACCTTCCGGTCGAGGAGGGCGAGGGCGCGGCATGATCGACAGCCATTGCCACCTCAATTATAAAGGGCTGATCGAGCAGCAGGATGAGGTGATCGAGCGCGCCCATGCCGCGGGCGTGACAGGCATGCTCAATATCTCGACGAGGGAGCGGGAGTGGGGAGATATCATCGCCACGGCGGAGCGCCATCCCGGCATCTGGGCAAGCGTAGGCATCCACCCGCATGAGGCAGATGAACATCCCGAGGTCGATGCCCAAAGACTGATCGCGGCGGCTGCCCATCCCAAAGTCGTCGGCATCGGCGAAACCGGGCTCGATTATTATTACGATCATAGCGACCGGGCGCGTCAGCGGGCCAGCTTCCGCAGCCATATCATCGCGGCGCGGGAAACGGGCCTGCCCCTCATCGTTCATACCCGCGATGCCGAGGAGGATACGCTTGCCTTGTTGCGCGAGGAAAGCGGGAAGGGCGCTTATCCGGGCCTTATTCATTGCTTCACCGCGAGCGGGGCCTTTGCTGACGCGGCGCTGGAACTCGGCTTCTACATCAGTATTTCCGGCATCGTGACCTTCAAAAATGCCAGAGAGTTGCAGGAGATAGCGGCCCGCCTGCCGCTCGACCGGCTTTTGATCGAAACGGATTCGCCTTTCCTCGCGCCGGTGCCACATCGGGGCAAGCCCTGCGAGCCTGCCTTTGTCGCCGACACCGCTCGCTTCCTCGCGCAACTGCGCGCGGAGAAGGCCGAGGATCTGATCGCCGCCACCCAGGCCAATTTCTTCACGCTCTTCGCAAAGGCCAAGGCGCGCTGACATGGCGCTGAAGCTCACCATATTGGGCTGTGGCACTTCCTCGGGGGTGCCGCGCATCGGCCCGGACTGGGGGGCTTGCGATCCGTCCAATCCGAAAAATCGGCGCAGCCGCGTCTCGATACTGGTGGAAAGCGAGAGCACCGCCATCCTGGTGGACACCTCGCCAGACTTGCGGGAACAGTTGATCGCCGCCGGCAAGGTCAAGCTCGACGCGGTGTTGTGGACGCATGACCATGCCGATCACAGCCATGGCATAGATGATCTGAGGCAGGTCTATCATCACCGCCGCCATGTGCTGAAGGACAACAGGCCGCTTAATGGCTATGCCCGCGCGGAAACGCTGCGCCTGCTACGCCGCCGCTTTGCCTATGCGTTTGAAGGAGGGGACGGCTATCCTCCCATCCTGCTCGGGCATGAACTGGCGGGCGAGGAATTGCGCATCGGCGATATCGACATCGCCTTTACAGATATGCCGCATGGGGCGATCTGGTCGACCGGATTCCGCTTTGCACATGAAGGGAAATCCATCGGCTATGCCACTGATTTTAATGTGATGACGGACGAGATGGTTGCGCTTTTCTCCGGGCTAGACATTTGGGTGGCCGATGCGTTGCGCGAAGCTCCGCATCCCACCCATTCACATCTCAGCCAGACGCTTGAGGCGATAAACCGCACAAAGCCCCGGCGCGCCTATCTCACCCATATGGACCAAAGCATGGATTATGACCATCTTTGCTCGATCCTGCCTTCCCATGTGCGGCCTGCTCATGACGGACTGGAGGAGTGGCTTCAGGAGGTATAGAACCGGCTAGCCGACAGCCTGGCCGGATTGAGGAACGATATGATGGATACTGCCCAAGGTGCTGATATGCTGTGGTACCTCATGGCTCTTGTGCTGGTGGGATCGGCCTTGCTGTCCCGGCGCTTCAGCCTGCGCGGAGCGTTGGGCATGGCATTGGGATGGGTCGCCATCTTCGCCTTCGTGCTGCTGCTTTACAGCAACAGGCATGTGTTCGACCAGTGGGGAGAACAAGCGCGCAGGGAAATGCCGATCCTGTCAGACCAGAAGGTCGAAGGTCATGCGCTGCGCATCGCGATGGCGCCGGATGGGCATTTCTGGGCCGATGGAAAGATTAACGGTACACCGGCACGGTTCCTGATCGACAGCGGCGCGACATATACCGCTTTGTCCGAAAAGAGCGCGCGTCAGGCAGCACTCAATATCGACATGCAGGGGTTGCCGGTCATCATGCAGACCGCAGCCGGACCGGTCGAAGCGCGCCGTGCATCCATACCGGGCCTTGAGGTCGGCCCGATCTGGACCAGCGATCTGCCGATTGTCGTATCCGAGAGGTTTGGCGAGGTGAATGTGCTTGGTATGAACTTCTTGTCACGCCTTAAAAGCTGGCGCGTGGAAAATGGAGAAATGGTGCTTGAGCCGTGAATTTTGCAGGCTGTGGATAAGTTTTATTTAACATAATATATATTATCGGAACAATGGATGGGCGCACGGGTTTCCTCCGAACCGCCTTTCCCTTTATCCCGAAATCGCTCTATCATTGCGACCTCCTTATTCCGGATACCTTTGTCCTCATGTCTAATTCTCCTTCCTCCGATATCTCGCCTCTGATCGCGATTATGGCACGCCTGCGCGACCCGGAGGCTGGATGCAGTTGGGACAAAGAGCAAAGCTTTGAAAGCATCGCACCCTATACCATTGAGGAAGCTTATGAAGTCGCAGATGCTATCGAGCGTCGCGATATGGCCGGGCTATGCGATGAACTTGGCGACCTGCTGCTCCAGACCGTCTTTCATGCCCGCATCGCCGAAGAAGCCGGCCATTTCGCCTATCAGGATGTCATCGACGCGATTTGCGCGAAGATGATCCGCCGCCATCCACATATTTTCGGTGATGGCGAACCGTCGCCGGGTTGGGAGGCGATAAAGGCGGCGGAGCGCAACACCAAGGGGCAAGGCAACGACGCCAGCGCGCTGGCTGGCGTGGCGGGTGCCCTCCCCGCGCTGCTCCGTGCCGAAAAGCTCCAGAAGCGCGCCGCCCGAACCGGCTTCGACTGGCCCGACGACGAAGGCGTGATTGCCAAGATCGAAGAAGAGCTTGCTGAAGTGCGGGCAGCTACCTCTCCTGCCGAACAAGAGGAAGAGATTGGCGACCTGCTGTTCGCGGTGGTCAATCTCTCCCGTCATATGGGAGTCGACCCCGAACAGGCGTTGCGGCAGGCCAATCGCAAATTCGAACGCCGTTTCCGGTGCATGGAGCAGGAGGCGGGAGACAGCTTCCCCGCCCTCTCCCTCGATGCAAAGGAAGAATTGTGGCAGCGAGCGAAACGGCAGACGCTTAAAGCCTAAAGCGGCGCTTCCTGATCGCCCTTGCGCGCACGAAAGCGGGCGTGGGCGGCGTCCGATAAACGCACGGAGACGGAGAGCATTTCCCCCTCGCTTTCGCGAATATCGAGCACCTCGCCATATTCATGTAGCCAGGCGAGCGAAGCTCCGTCGCTGGCGGGGATCGACAGGCGATGCACCGCATTGCCGGAGGTCATCCGGTCGCTGATCGCCCGGCGCAGCGCTTCGATGCCTTCCCCGGTCACGGCCGAGGCCAGCACCACGTCAGGTTGCCGCGAGGCGATAGCCTCGATTTCGACGCGGCTTTCGGGCGCAAGCAGATCGATCTTGTTCCACAATTCGAGATAGACGGGTTGCGACTGATCCGGATCAGCGCCGTTCTTCCCGTCCCGCTCATGGCCCTGCGGGGTGACGCCGAGTTCGGCGAGCACATCCATCACGTCGGTGCGCTGCGCCTCGCTGTCCGGGTGGGCGATGTCGCGCACATGGATCAGCAGATCGGCATAGACGACCTCCTCCAACGTCGCGCGAAAGGCGGCGATCAACTGCGTCGGCAGATCGGAGACGAAGCCGACCGTATCGGACAGGATCGCCTTGTCGAGGCCGGGCAGCGCGATCTGCCGCATGGTCGGGTCGAGCGTCGCGAACAGCATGTCCTGCGCCATCACATCGGCACCGGTCAGCCGGTTGAACAGCGTCGATTTTCCCGCATTAGTATAGCCGACGAGCGCGATCACCGGCCAAGGCGCGCGCTGCCGCCGGGCGCGATGCAGCCCACGCGTACGCGTCACCTGATCCAACTCGCGCCGGATTTTCGCCATGCGGTCGCGGATCATCCGGCGGTCGGCCTCGATCTGGGTTTCACCGGGGCCGCCGAGGAAGCCGAAGCCGCCGCGCTGGCGCTCCAGGTGGGTCCAACTGCGCACCAGTCGTCCAGCCTGATAATCGAGATGGGCAAGTTCCACTTGCAGCCGCCCCTCATTGGTCGCCGCGCGCTCGCCGAAAATTTCGAGGATGAGGCCGGTCCGGTCGATGACCTTGGCGCCGGTTCCTTTTTCGAGGTTGCTCTGCTGCACAGGGCTCAGCGCGTTGTCGATGATGACGAGTTCGGCCTCATGCTCCTCGGCCAGCGCGGCGATCTGCTCCACCTGTCCGCTGCCGAACAGGGTCGCGGGCTTGATCTGGCGCACACGGAAACTTGCGCGCGCCTGCACGTCGATGCCGATCGCAAGAGCCAGCCCCGCCGCCTCTTCCAGCCGCGCCTCGCTGTCGCGCTTGTCCGGGCCGGGAACGTCGGCGCGTATGATTATCGCCCGCGCACCGCGAGCGACATCATCGGCGCTGCCGCGCTCGAATACGCTCAAGGCCGGACCTCACCCATGATGGTGGCAAGCCCGGCCTCGATTTTCCGCTGGATAGGCAGAAGCATTTATTCCTTGTCGCTGGGCTCGCCGGAAAGGTCGAGGGGGCGGGACGGTTGGACAGTCGAAATCGCGTGTTTGTAGACGAGTTGCGCCATACCATCGCGTTCCAGCAGCATGCAGAACAGATCGAATGCGGCAATCTCGCCCTGAAGCATCACGCCGTTCACCAGGAACATGGTCACCGGGTCGCGGGTGCGCTGCACGGCATGCAGGAAGATTTCCTGCAACAGCCTCGCCTTCTTCTCATTTTCCGCGAAAACCGCGCGGATATCGCTGAGGTCCAGCGGCTGGGACGGCATGACGGTGGAAATCGCATGCTTGTAAACCAGCTGGGACTGTCCGTCGCGACGAAGCAGAACCGAGAAATTGTCGAACCAGGTGATGATCCCCTGCAATTTAACGCCCTTGACCAGAAACATCGTCACGGGAATTTTGGATTTGCGCAGGTGGTTGAGGAAAATATCCTGAAGATTATTCGCAATCGACTTGTCGGCCATGATGCTCAGCCTTCCTTATTGGCGAGACGTTGCCCGCTCTTGCGTCCCTTGCTGGACGTCGTGCCTATCCTGCGCCTATCGCAGGATGACCTATTCCATACCGCATGTGCGAAGATATTGCCATCACCTCCGCAAATAAATCCGCTCAGTCTTTTTCCTCGGTCAGCCCCAACAGTTTGAGCTTGCGGTGGAGCGCGGATCTTTCCATGCCGATAAAGCTCGCCGTGCGGGAAATATTGCCGGAAAAGCGCTTGATCTGCACACGCAGATATTCGCGCTCGAAATTCTCACGCGCCTCGCGCAGCGGCGAGGTCATGATGGAATTGGACATCAGATTTTCCTCGCTCTCCCCCGATGTGGTTTCGGAAGGGAGCATGTCCAGCTCGATCCTGCCGATTCGGTCCGAGGGGGCGAGAATCATCGTGCGCTCGATCACATTGCGCAGTTGGCGGACATTGCCCGGCCATTCAACCGCCTGAAGCGCGGCCATCGCATCGGCGGCTACATCCGGCGGCGCGACGCGGCGGTCGGCGGCGAAGCGGGCGACATAATGCTGGACCAGCGCCGGAATATCCTCCCGCCGCTCGCTCAGGGGCGGAATGGCGAGCGGCACCACGTTGAGGCGGTAATAAAGATCCTCACGGAAGCGCTTTTCGTCGATTTCCCCAGCCAAATTGGTCGCGGTGGAGGAGATGAAGCGCACATCGACCTTCACCTGCCGCTGCCCGGCCACGCGGGTGAAGCTCTGGTCGGTCAGCACGCGCAATATCTTCGCCTGCGTGGTGAGCGGCATGTCCGCCACCTCATCGAAATAGAGCGTGCCGCCATGCGCCTGCTCCAGAAAGCCGGGGCGAACGAGGCCGCTCGGGTCCTCGACGCCGAACAGCTCCTCCTCTACCCGCTCCGGGTCCATGCGGGCGGCGGTGACGATGATGAACGGCCCTTCAGAGCGGTTGCTCCAGTTATGGAGCATGCGCGCGGCGATTTCCTTGCCCACGCCCGCCGGGCCGGTAATGAGCACCCGGCTGCCGGTGCCCGCGACTTTCTTGATCGTCGCGCGCACGAAGTTGATCGCGCTGCTGGTGCCGGTCAGTTCGTCGTCCTGTCCTACCCTCGCCCGCAACACTTCGTTTTCCCGGCGCAGGCGTTCGGTTTCGGTCGCGCGGGCGACAAGGTGGAGCAGCCGGTCGGCCTCGAATGGTTTTTCGATGAAGTCGGTCGCGCCCTTGCGGATCGCAGCTACCGCCGTATCGATATTGCCATGGCCGGAGATCATCAGCACCGGAATGCTGGCGTCGCGTTTCTTGATCTCCTCCAGCACTTCCAGCCCATCAAGGCGGGAGCCCTGCAACCAGACATCGAGCAGCACCAGCGACGGGCGGCGCGCGGCCAGAGCCTCCAGCGCGGCGTCGGCATTGGCGGCGGTGCGGGTCTCATAACCCTCATCCTCCAGCACGCCCGCGACCAGTTCGCGGATATCTTCCTCATCGTCTACGACCAGAATATCAAGCGCCATGGGACACCGTTTCTCCCTTGGGGGTATCATTGCCGGTGCCCGGCTTTTCTTCAAGCCGGGCCAGATGGGCAGGATCGAGCAGGATGCACACGATCGTCCCGCCGCCTTCATTGTCATGGAAACTCATGGTTCCGCCATGTTCCTCGACAATCTTATGTACGATGGCAAGGCCAAGGCCGGTGCCTTTGGTTCGCGTCGTCATATAGGGTTCGATGATGCGTTCCCGTTCTTCGGGCAAGCCGATGCCGTTGTCGCGCAGCTCGATGACGATGCGGTCCTCGCGCCCGGCAATCTCCATCGCGATCTGCCCCTCTGGTTCGGGCATGGTTGCGGTGCGCGCCTCGATCGCCTCCACCGCATTTTTGACGATGTTGGTGAGCGCCTGAGCGATCTGCCGCCGGTCGCAGATGATCTCCTGCTCGCCGATGGCGGAATCGAAGCGGAAATGGATGGCCGGGTGCGCGACTTCGTGCAGGAACAGCGAGTGGCGGGCGATATCGGCGAGCCGCTCGGCCCGGAATACCGGCTTGGGCATGCGCGCGAAGGAGGAGAATTCATCGACGATGCGCCGCAGATCGCCCACTTGCCGCACTATCGTGTCGGTTAGGCGAATGAAGGTCGGACGGTCGCTCTGGATTTCCTCGCCATAGCGCCGCTTCAGCCGTTCCGCCGCGAGCTGGATCGGAGTGAGCGGGTTCTTGATCTCATGCGCGATGCGGCGAGCGACGTCGGACCAGGCGGCACGGCGCTGGTCGGTCAGCTGCTGGGTGATGTCGTCGAAGGTCAGCACATGACCGCTATGGTCCTTGGCGATCTTAACCGCGAGCGTGCGCAATTCATTACCGACGCGAATCTGGATGATATCGCCCGCCGTCCCCTCATCGAGCAGATCGGCAAGATCGCGGGAGACCGAGCGCAACGGGTGGTCGATCAGGTCATCCTCGCCATTGGTGAGGATGTGCAGCGCCGACTGATTGATGACGCGGATATGCCCCTGCGCGTTCACTGAAAGCACCCCCGCCGTCACGTTGGCGAGCGTCGCCTCGATAAAGGCGCGGCGATTCTCAAGCTGGCTGTTTGCGGCCATCAGCGCGCCGGTCTGCCCCTCCAGCCGCTGCGTCATGCGATTGAAGGCGCTCGACAACACGCCGATCTCGTCGCGCGCATGGGGGCCGGGAACGCGGGTGGTAAGGTCGCCCGCGGTGATGCGGCGGGCAGCGTCCACCAGATCGTTGACGGGCTTCACGAGCCGGTCGGCGACCTTGAGCGCGATCCACACCGCCAGCCCGACCAGCGCCAGCGATCCGATAAACAGCGCCGTGTTGAAGCGGATTTGCAGCGCGCGGGACTGACGCGCGAAGCTGTCATAATTGGCGAGCACCGCCTGCGCGCGCTTCACCTGGCTGAAGGCGGGGGCATCGGAATCGCGCGTTGCGTAGAGATAGATCTGCCGGTCGGGATAGAGCAGCGTGAACGCCTCGATCTGGTCGGGTTCTGCGCGCACGACGACATTCTCTCCCTTCGTCAGACGCTGCACGATTTCCTTGGTGAGCAGTTGCGCGGCGGCGCGATTGTCCGGGTCGACGGTGGCGGCGGTGCGGGCGATGCCGTCCTTGCCGATCTCGATGATCGCCGAGCGGTTAAGCTTCCGCGTCACCACCTGATAGATATAGCCCTCGGCGAATTCGGGGCTCGAAACCTTGGATTGCGTCAGATAATCGCGCAGATCGCTCGCCATGGTGAGCGTTTCATCGCCCACCTCTCGCAAATTCTGCTCATAATAGCCGCGCGCGAAGGTGCCCGCATTTTGCAGCATTGCCCGCGCGCTGTCGGAAAACCAGAATTGCACGCCATATTGGAAAAGCAGCGAGGCGAAGATCACGACAATCAGCATCGGCACGCTGGCGACCAGCGAGAAGATCGCGACGAGGCGGACATGGAGCTGCCCGTCGCTGCCGATCGCCGAGCGGGCGGCGCGGCGCATCGCCACCCGGCGGCCGAGCAGCACCAGCAGGGCGATCGCGGGCACCAGATTGGCGATCAGCAACAAGGCGACGATGGGCGGGGAGAGCAGCGCCGTACGGTCATCCTGCGCCGTCAGGGCGAAATAGGTGGCGCTGGCAATCAGTAGCAGAAGGGCAACCGCCAGAATTTCCGCCGCCGCAAAGAAGCGCTCATTCCTAAGCCAACCTCGAAAGGTGCGCGACAAATGTGTCGATGCGATAGCTATGGCGACAACCCGTCTAAAGTGGCCTGTATATATTGGCCGTATGATATGGCGCTTTCAAAGCCGCCGGGATCGCCCGCCAGCCCGCAACCACAAGGACGGCGGAACCGAAGCATGGCAAATCAGCAACTCTCCCAAATGTCGGCCACGCCAACTTGTTGCCGACATACAACATTGTCCCCGATAGAGCACATTATTGGACCGGATCATAGCCCTTATGCCGCAAATTCGCCGGGTCGATATCATAATCGGTCAGCTTCTTGCGCAACGTGTTGCGGTTGATGCCCAGCAGGCTGGCGGCCTTGATCTGGTTGCCGTCGACCGCCGCCAGCGTCTCGCGCAGCAGCACCGGTTCGACCAGCGCCAGCATGTCGTCATGCAGCGCGCCCGACCCCTCGCCCATGGCCGCGCTTTCCAGCCTGCGACGGACCCATTCGCCGAGCAGGTCGTGCAATTCGGCGCCACCCGTCATAGCGGCGGCGGGTAAGCCACCGCCGATGTTCTGGCGCACCACTTCGGCTGAAATCCTGTCCTCGCGAATGAGGACGGCCATGCGCTGCATCATATTCTGAAGCTCTCGCACATTGCCGGGCCAGCTATAGAGCGAAAGCAATTGCGCGGCGTCGGCGTCCAGCGTCTTGCGCGGCAGGCCCTCCTGCGCCGCCTGATCCAGAAAATGGCGAGCGAGCAGCGGGATGTCGTCCCGGCGCATGCGCAGCGGCGGCAGATCGATGGGCACGACGTTAAGGCGATAATATAGATCCTGCCGGAACCTGTTTTCGGCGATCAGCGAAGGAAGATCCTTGTGCGTCGCCGCGATAATGCGGACATTCACCCGCACCGGCGTCGACCCGCCCACCGTCGTCACCTCGCTGCTCTGGAGCACGCGCAGCAGCCGGGTTTGCGCCTCCATTGGCATGTCGCCTATTTCGTCGAGAAACAACGTGCCGCCGTCGGCTTGCTCGAACCGGCCCGCCGACCGCTGGGCCGCGCCGGTAAAGGCCCCCTTCTCATAGCCGAACAGCTCCGCCTCGATAAGGTCGCGCGGGATCGCCGCCATATTGACCGCGACGAAGGGATGATCTCTCCGCCGTCCCAGTCGGTGGATCGCCTGCGCCACCAGTTCCTTGCCGGTGCCGGATTCGCCGAGGATCAGGATGGTGAGGTCGTTCTGCAACACGCGGGCGATGGTGCGGTACACCTCCTGCATCGCGGGCGAGCGACCGATGAGCGGCATGTCCTCGCCGATCTGGTTGTCGTCCTGCCCGGACGCGCCCTCTCCCTTCGCCTTCATCGCCTGCCGCCGTGACGTCAAGGCGTCAGCGACGGCGCGCGTCAGCTCATTGAGGTCGAAGGGCTTGGGCAGATATTCGAACGCCCCCTTCTCGGTGGCGCGCACCGCGGTGTTGAGCGTGTTCTGCGCGGAGAGGATGATGACGCGCATATCAGGCCAGGCCTCGATGATGCGAGTGACATCATCCAGCCCGTCCCCATCGGGCAGCCGAACATCCGTCACCAATATGTCGGGCTGGAAACTTTCGAGCAGGGCCGCGCGCGCGGCGATGGTGCCCCCGACCTTCACCACATGGCCCGCGCGGCGCAGCGCCTCGCTGACGACGACGCAGATCGCCTGATCGTCATCCACGACCAGGATGCGGCCCCCTGCCCCTGCGTTCATTCCTTGGCTCCCATTGGCAGCATGATCCGAAAAATGCTCTCGCCCGCCTGCTTGTCGCGGGCATATTCGACAAAGCCGTTCATGTCGCGGATCAGCTTGTCCACAAGGGCGAGGCCCAGCCCCTGCCCACCGCGCTTGCTGGAAATGAACGGGTTGAAGAGGTCATCCTGAATGGCGGCGGGCACGCCAGGACCATTGTCGATCACCGCGATCTCGATCGGCAGCACCGCATTGCCCTTGCCCTCGCCCAGCATCACCGAGACGCCATGACGAAACGCCGTTTCGATGCGGATCTGCGGATCGGGCGTGGCGGAGAGCGCCTCGCTCGCATTTTTGAGGAGGTTGATGATCACCTGCGCCAGCGTGTCGGCATGGCAGAGCGCCTTGGGCAAGGAGGGATCGTAATGGCGCACCAGCCTGATGCCGCTGGCAAAGCCGGTGCTGGCGATCTCGATGGCCTGATCGAGCACGGGATAGATATTGGTCGGCGTGCAGTCGAGCGTCCGCTCGGTGGTAAAATCCTGCATCCGGTCGATCAGCGCGGCGATGCGATCCACCTCATTGCAGATCAGGCCTGTGAGCGAAGAATTGCGGCCGTCATCGCTATTTTCAATCAGTTGCGCAGCGCCTCTGATGCCCGATAGCGGGTTCTTGATTTCATGCGCGAGGATAGCCGCCGCCCCCATGGCGGAGCGTGTGCCCCCGGCGGTGCGGCGCCCGCCGATCTTCTGCGCGAGGCTCTGGCTATGGATGGTGACGACGCGCCACCCCTCATGCTCGCCCATTGGCGCGATCATGATATCGGCCTTGAGAGAAACGGTGCGCCCGGCATGCAGCACGATATCATAGACGGCGAGCGGCTTGTCGCTGTGCCACAGGTCGAAGCCCGGGTTGATCTGATCGACGCGGATGATGCGCGCGATCTCGCTGCCCACAATGGCCGACCGCGCCATGTTGAGCAGGATTTCGCCGCGCGGGTTCACCTCCGCGACGTGATTGTCAGGCGTCAGCAGCAGCACCGCGACAGGCATCGCTGCCATGATTTCCGCCGCACCGGGCGGCCCGGACATCATTGAAGACCGAAAATCAGCCGACCTCACGCAGCCGCACGGGACAATAGCGGGTCATAGAAGCGCGCCAGCATGTCGAGCACGGTGCGGCTGTCCGGCACCTGATTGACGGCATTGCGGAACTCCGCCGATCCCGGCAGGCCCTTGGTATACCAGCCCAGATGCTTGCGCGCCATATTGACGCCGGTAATCTCGCCATAATGATCGAGCATCGCGCGATAATGCTCGATGATCGTTGCATATTGCTCATCGAGCGACGGGTCCGGGCGATGCCTTCCGGTGGCAAGGCCATGGATTACCTGCCCCAGCAGCCAGGGGCGGCCATAGGCGCCGCGCCCGATCATCACGCCATCGGCTCCGCTCTGGTCGAGCGCGGTATCGGCATCCTCCACCGAGCAGATATCGCCGTTGACGATGACCGGCAGGTCGATCGCCTCCTTGACCTTGCGCACGAACGCCCAGTCGGCATGGCCCTTGTACATCTGGTTGCGGGTACGGCCATGGACAGTGATCATCTTCGCGCCCAGATCCTGCGCGATGCGGGCGAGCTGCGGCGCGTTAAGGCTGTCATTGTCCCAGCCCATGCGCATCTTGACCGTGACCGGCACCGATACCGCGTCCACCGTCGCCTTGATGAGCGCGGCTGCCAGATCGAGGTCGCGCATCAGCGCGCTGCCCGCCTCGCCATTCACGACCTTGCGCACCGGGCAGCCCATATTGATGTCGATGATCGCCGCGCCGCGATCCTCGTTCAGCTTGGCGGCCTCCCCCATTTCCCTGGGCGAGCAACCCACGAGCTGCATCGACACCGGCTCCTCTATCGGATGCCAGGCCGCCTTCTGCAAAGACTGGCGCGTTTCGCGGATCGCGGCGGGAGAGGCGATCATTTCCGTCACATTGAGGCCAGAGCCATAGCGCCGCACCAGTGTGCGGAACGGCATGTCCGATACACCCGTCATCGGCGCCAATATCACCGGATTGTCGATCGTAACCGGGCCGACCTTGATGGGGGGAAGTGCGCGCATCTACTTTCTGCCTAAAAAACAGGCAGTCCATAGCGATTTTTCCGCCTCTCCGCAAGCCGCTGGAAACTCGCCGGTCCCTCGGCTAAGCGCGCCTTTATGAGCAAGCAAGACGCCATGAACAAGGATGGTCGGGCATTCGCCGCGATCATCGTCGCCGCCGGACGGGGAAGCCGAACCGGGCTCGACCTTCCCAAGCAATATATGCCGGTCGGCGGACGCGCGGTGCTGGCCCATGCATGGGCGGCACTGGCAACGCATCATGCGATCGGGCGCATCCTAGTGGTGATCGGCGAGGGGCAGGAGGAGCAGGCGCGCGAGGCGTTGCTGCCAGTGACCGACGACCCTGAACTGATCGTCGGCGGGGCTGAACGACGGGACTCGGTAAGAGCCGCGCTCGACAGGCTGGCCGCAGAGGGCGGCGTTTCCCATGTGCTCATCCATGATGCCGCGCGCCCTTTCCTGCCGCTGGCGGTGATCGACCGGCTGATCGCGGCCATTGACCAACAGGAGGCCGCTATCCCGGTGCTGCCGGTCGCCGATACGCTGGTGCGCGGCAAGGACGGCACGATGGCGGACGATGTGCAGCGCGAGGGGCTTTATCGGGTCCAGACGCCACAACTGTTCTATTTTGACACAGTCCTGCGCGCGCATCGCACCGTTCCTGCGGAAGCTCCGGCTACCGACGATGCCGGGATGCTGCGCTCGCTCGATATTCCGGTGACGCTGGTCGAAGGAGATGCCATGCTAGAAAAACTCACCTTCGCGCCCGATTTTGCGCGGGCGCAGGCGCTGCTTGCCGCCGCTCGCCAGCCGCGTGTGGGCACGGGCTATGACGTGCACCGGCTGGTCGAGGGCAAACCGCTCTGGCTCTGCGGCGTGGAGATCGCGCATAGCCACGGGCTTTCGGGCCATAGCGATGCCGATGTGGCGATCCATGCGCTGGTCGACGCGCTGCTGGGCGCGCTGGCCGAAGGGGATATCGGCAGCCATTTCCCGCCTTCCGACCCGCAATGGAAAGGCGCGGCGTCACACCGTTTTCTTACCTTCGCGCGCGACCGTGTCCTTGCCCGCAATGGCGAGATCGCCCATGTCGATGTCAGCATCATCTGCGAAGCTCCCAAAATCGGCCCCCATCGCGACGCGATGCGCGCGCGGCTGGCCGAATTGCTGGCGATCGATCCCTCGCGCGTGTCGGTGAAGGCCACCACGACCGAGCGGCTGGGCTTCACTGGCCGCCGTGAAGGCATAGCCGCTCAGGCGGTTGCTACTGTCCTGCTCCCGGCCTAAGATCGCAGGCTATGATTGACTCGGTCGTCCACCCCGAACTTGCCGCGCTCGCCCAGCGGGTCGTGCAGGAAAACCGCCGCATTGGCCGCACCTTCGCGCTGGCGGAGAGTTGCACCGGCGGGCTGGTCTCCGCCGCGATCACCGAGGTGCCCGGCTCCTCGGAAGTGTTCGAGGCGAGTTTCGTCACCTATTCCAACGAGATAAAGCAGAAGCTGCTGAAGGTTTCGCTCGATGTGCTCGAAACCTTCGGCTCTGTTTCAATCGCGACCGCATGGGCGATGGCGCAGGGCGCGCTGGAACGGACGCACGCCCACATCGCCGTCGCGATCACCGGCATAGCCGGGCCGGGCGGCGGATCGGATCAGAAGCCGGTCGGCACCGTCGTCTTCGCCCGCGCTGAACGCGGCGGCGATCCCGAAAAGATAGTCGCCGATCTCAAGCATTTCGGCGATCTGGGCAGGGCGGGCGTGCGCCTTCAGGCGGCGCTATGCGCGCTCGAATTGCTGTTGCCGGAGCCTGACGAGCCGTAAAGCTCTGCCGCGCGCGTTTCGAAGGCGCCGATCATCTTGCGCAACGCCTTGTCGAACATCTGCCCGGCGATCATTTCGAACAACTTGTTCTTGAACGCGAAGTCCACCTCGAAATCCACCAGAACGCCGCCCTTTTCATCAGGACGGAAGCGCCAGTCGTTGCTCAGATGCTTCAGCGGCCCGTCGAGATAATCGACATGCACGCGATGCGGCCGCTCCTTATGGACGCGCGACGTGAAGCTCTCCGACAGCCCCTTGAACCCGACGACCATGTCGGCGACCATCTCCGTCGCGCTGTCGGAGCGCACACGGATCGCATTCACCCAAGGCAGGAACGCCTCATAGGATTGAACGTCGGCCACCAGGTCGAACATCTGCTCCGGTGTGTAGGGCAGATGGCGGGTTTCTTCATGCTTTGGCATGGGCAGCTTTTGCTTTTGCCAGCTGGGCCTCGCGCGCGGCGCGCATTTCCGCGAAATCCTTGCCGGCGTGATAGCTCGACCGGGTGAGCGGACTCGATGCCACTTGCAGGAAGCCCTTGGCCCGCGCGATGGCGGCATAGGCGGAAAAGGCCTGCGGCGTCACGAATTCCATCACCTTGGCATGTTTGGGCGTGGGCTGGAGATATTGCCCCATGGTGAGGAAATCTATGTCGGCCGAGCGCATGTCGTCCATCACTTGGTGGACCTCCAGACGTTCCTCGCCCAGCCCCAGCATGATGCCGGACTTGGTGAAGATGGAGGGGTCGAGCCGTTTCACCGACTCCAGCAGGCGCAGCGACGCATAATAGCGCGCGCCGGGGCGAATGGTCGGATAGAGCCGGGGGACGGTTTCGAGGTTGTGATTATAGACGTCCGGCCGCGCCGCGACGATCATCTCGACCGCGCGCTCATGCTTGTTGCGAAAATCCGGGGTCAGGATTTCGATCGTGGTGGCTGGCGTCGTGCGGCGCAGCGCCTCGATCACCTTCACGAATTGCGAGGCGCCGCCATCGGGCAGGTCGTCGCGATCGACCGAGGTGATGACGATATGCTCCAGCCCCATTTCCGCGGCGGCATCCGCCAGATTTTGCGGCTCATTGGGGTCCACCTTGCGCGGCATGCCGGTCTTGACGTTGCAGAAGGCGCAGGCGCGCGTGCACACATCGCCCAATATCATGACGGTCGCGTGCTTCTTCGTCCAGCATTCGCCGATATTCGGGCAGGCCGCTTCCTCGCACACGGTCGCCAGCCCCTTCTCGCGCATGAGATTTTTCGTCTCCATATAGCCGGGGCTGGTCGGCGCCTTTACGCGAATCCAGTCAGGCTTGCGCTGACGCGGTGCATTTTCCGTTACCGAGGGGCTTGCATTCTCGCTCATCCAGTTCAGATAGCGATCCAAAGGCGCATATGCCAGCACAGATTAAAGGAGAATGGCTCCCTCATGACCCTGTTTACAGATATGATCGACGGCTATCGCCGCTTCCGTGCCGGACGTTGGGCCGATCAGCGGGAACGCTGGGACGAGCTGAAAGAAGGCCAGAGCCCGCGAGTCATGGTGATCGCCTGCTCCGACAGTCGGGTCGACCCCACCGAGATTTTCGACACCAGCCCCGGCGAGATTTTCGTCGTGCGCAATGTGGCCGCGCTGGTGCCGCCGTTCGAGACGACTCCGGGTCGCCATGGCGTTTCGGCCGCGCTCGAATTTGCGGTGCAGGTGCTGAAGGTCGAGGAAATCGTCGTGATGGGCCATGGCCTGTGCGGAGGCTGCAAGGCGGCGCTCACGCAGGAACTGAAGGATGCCCCTCCGGGTGAAGGCGGCTTCATCGCCAACTGGATCGACCTGCTGGACGATGCGCGCGAGAAAGTGGCGGCGGTCCATGGCGAGGACAAAGGCAGCCGGGAGGCCCTGCGCATGATGGAGCGGGAAGGCGTGAAGGTTTCGCTTGAAAACCTGCGGACTTTCCCCTGCATCGAGCAGAAGGAAGCCAAGGGCCGGCTGCGGCTGATCGGCGCCTATTTCGCGATTGCCGATGGCGTGCTGCATGTGCTGGATGAAGCGACCGGCGAATTTGCGCCTGCCGCCTGAGTGATGCGACATCGGGAAAGGCGCTGGCGATGGCGGCGTCTTTTCCTCTGGTCATGCGTGGCAGCAGACCCCATGGCATCAACGAAAAAGGGCCACCGGAACGATCCGGCAGCCCTTTTTTCCTGTTCGCTTGGTTAAAGCGATCAGCCGACGATTTCTTCCGGCTTGAAGAAATAGGCGATTTCCGTCGCCGCATTTTCATCGCTGTCCGAACCATGGACCGAATTGGCTTCGATCGATTCGGCGAACTCCTTGCGGATGGTGCCTGCGTCGGCATTATCCGGGTTGGTGGCGCCCATGATGTCGCGATTGCGCTTCACGGCATTCTCGCCTTCGAGCACCTGCACGACCACCGGGCCGGAGATCATGAACGCGACCAGATCAGCGAAGAACGGGCGTTCCTTGTGCACGGCGTAGAAACCTTCCGCCTGCTCACGGCTCATCCGGATGCGCTTGGAAGCGATGACGCGCAGGCCCGCTTCTTCCAGCTTCGCGGTGATCGCGCCGGTCAGGTTGCGGCGCGTCGCGTCCGGCTTGATAATCGAAAAGGTACGATTTGCGGGCATTTTGGCGTAACTCCAAACATTCGTCTTTTAAGTCGGCGGGCGCTGTAGCCGCGTCTGAAAGCGGCGGCAAGCGCTTATTCTGTCCCGTTCCGATCCGCCGGATTCAATAAAATCCGTCGCTTAGGGGCCTTGCACCCAACGCCCTCCCTCCTGTCGCCAGAAGCGCGGCTCCACCCCCTCACGTCCTTTCAGCATCCGCCAACAGGCCCGCGCACCCTCCAGCGTCTCCGAATCGAAGAAGTAGAACGCGCGCTCATAGCCGAGCGCCCCGTCGCGCCAGACCCCGTCGGTCAGCGCGATATGCCGCGCGCCGTTGGCCGGATTCTCCGCCTCCTGCGCGGCGAGAAGCACCGGCTGCATTGCCTCGTCCTCATCGCCCGCAAGGCCATGAGCAAGAAAGCTCTCCGGCTTCCAATCCCACAAAGCGCGGGACAGGCCCTGAAGCCGCCCCGGCCGTCCGTCGATCACGATCAACCGCCCGCCCTGATCGAGCAGCCGCTGGGCGATGGCGGGCAGCACCCGCTCCACCGGGTCGCGGCTCAGCTGATAAAAATCGACCTGCATCGCCTGCTTATATCAGCTTTCGAGGGTGTCGGCGATGAAACGATCGAGCAGCCGGACGCCATAGCCGGTCGCCCCGCGATCCCACATTGCGCCCGGCTTTTCCGCCCAGACCATCCCGGCGATGTCGAGATGCGCCCATTTGACGCCTTCCTCGACGAAACGCTTGATGAATTGCGCCGCGGTGATAGAACCGGCGAAGCGGCCGCCGATATTCTTCATGTCGGCAATCGGACTGTCGAGCATCTTGTCATAGGCATCGCCCAGCGGGAAGCGCCACAGCGGATCGCCCGCCTTCTGCCCCGCCGCCGTCAGCTTTTCGGCAAGCGCATCGTCATTGCTGAACAGGCCCGCATATTCATGCCCCAGCGCCACGATCATCGCGCCGGTCAGCGTGGCGAGGTCGATGACGGTTTCCGGCTTGTAGGTCCGCTGCGCCCAGCTGATCGCGTCGCACAGCACCAGCCGCCCCTCGGCATCGGTGTTAAGCACCTCGATGGTCTGGCCCGACATGGAGGTGACGATATCGCCGGGGCGCTGCGCATTGCCGTCGGGCATATTCTCGACAAGGCCGCAGATGCCGACGACGCGGACCTTGGCTTTGCGTCCGGCGAGCGAGCGCATCGTGCCCGCGACGGCGCCCGCGCCGCCCATGTCCCATTTCATGTCTTCCATGCCCGCCGCAGGCTTGATCGAGATGCCGCCGGTGTCGAAAGTCACGCCCTTGCCGACCAGCACGAGCGGAGTCGCTTCGGCATTGCCGGTGCCGTTCCACTCCATCGCCAGCAGCCGGGGCTTGCGCACCGAGCCTTGCGCGACGCCCAGCAGCGCCCCCATGCCGAGTTCGGCCATCTGCACGTCATCGAGCACCGTGAAGGCGACGCCCAGCGCCTCAAGCGGGCGGCAGCGTTCGACAAAGCTTTCGGGATAGAGGATGTTCGCCGGTTCCGACACCAGATCGCGTGTGAACATCACCCCTTCCGCCAGTTCGGAGAGATAGGCCCATTCCGCCGAAGCATCGATGCCCGTCACCAGATCGAGCCGTTCGAGCGTCCGCTTCTGCTTTTCGGGCATGCGGGTGCGATAGCGCTCGATCCGCCAGCCGCGCAGGCGCGCGCCGAAGGCAAGGCGGGCAATGGCGGCAGCGGTCATCACGCCCGCCGCTTCGAAGCTGAGCGCCACATTGCGGGCGCCCGAGGTCAGCAGCTTCGCGACCAGCGCCGCGCCCGCCTTTTCCAGATCGGCCTCTCCGCCAGCGCCAATGCCCAGCAGCACGATGCGCCGCACCGCGCCGTCGACCTCGGCAAAGCTTTCCACGCTGGTTCCGCATTCGCCGGTGAACCGGGCCAGCGCGGCCGCAGCCTCCAGCCCCGGCACGCCCGACAATTGGGCCAGCCCGTCTTTTCTGACGGCATAAGCGAGCGTGTCGGTATCGGAAGGACGGCTGGGCGAAAAGCGGATTTCCATCATATCTCTCTAGATAAAGGGCCTGATATTCTGCGGGTGGCGATACACCAGCGGAACAAAGATGGTAAAGCAACCTTTTCGCTGCAATGCCTGTTGCCGCGCCGACGGATGCAGCTTTAGCAAGAGCCGTGCGTTTCCGAGACGAAATCTTTTTGAGTTGGTCCGCTGCGCATTGGGATTGCGGGAAACGCCGGGCAGTGCAATAGGCGAGCGGACAGACCATAGTTGCGGATCGAGGCCTTTTGCATCTTCTAGTGGACCCTCCAGCTGACCTTGGGCGCATTTCGCGGCCGTCCGCGAGCCGTAACGGAGGGTTTTCCATCCGTTTTACGCTGCTGGCGGGGACGATGGCTCTCGGTATCATGAGCGGGGCCGCGATCCCGGCGGGCGCCGCATGGGCGCGGACGGGCCAGCAGCAATCCGCGCCCGAAATCCCGCAGGCGATGCCGCCAAAGGAGATGAGGGCCTCAGCGATCGAGGATGTGCGCGAACCCAGCGAGGCGCAGAATGATGCCGCCTCCACGGCGCCTGACACGCCTATCCCCGCGAGCGACAAGGAAATCGCCTTCGCGGCGGACGACCTCATCTATGACAGCAATAGCGATATTGTCACCGCGCGCGGCAAAGTTCAGATGCTGCGCGAGGGCAATCGCCTGCGCGCCGATGAAGTGGTGTGGAACCGCAAGACCGGCGAAGTGCGCGCCAGCGGCAATGTCTCCGTCACCGATCCTGAAGGCAATGTGGCCTATGGCGACAGCATAGAGGTGACGGACGCGCTGAAGGACGGCGTGGTGGACAATCTGCTGCTGGTGATGGCCGAAGGCGGACGCCTCGTCGCCCGGCGCGGCGAGCATAGCGATGCCTTGTACCGGCTGCATGAGGCCGCCTATTCGCCCTGCCCGGTCGAAGGGGCCGATGGCTGCCCCAAGCAGCCGAGCTGGCAGATCAAGGCGGTCGAGATCCGCTATGATCCTGCAACCCGGCGGGTGCATTACCGGCAGGCCCGGCTGGAGCTTTTCGGCGTGCCTTTGCTGGTGCTTCCCGGCTTTTCCCATTCGGTCGGCGAGGATAGCGCGTCGGGCCTGCTGGTGCCCGATGCGCGGATTACCGGCGTCAACGGCCTCGAAATCGCCCTGCCCTATTATATGAAGTTCGGGCCGAACCACGATCTCACCTTGACGCCCCATGTCTTCACCGACGAACTGCCGATGCTGGAAGGCAATTTTCGCCACTTCCTGGGCAAGGGCGCCTACAGCATCACCGGCTATATCACCGACAGCCGCCGCAGCACCGACGAAAACACGAGCGGCGCCACCACCGCGTCGGACCGCCAGTTGCGCGGCTATATCGACGCGAGCGGCAGCTATCAGCTGGACGAGGCGTGGAATGTCTCCGGTTCCATCCGGCGCGTGACCGACCGCACCTTCCTGCGCCGCTACGACATCAGCCGGGACGACCGCCTGCGCTCGACCCTGAAGGCGGAGCGGATCACGCCCAACAGCTATTTGTCGATCGCGGGCTGGTCGGTGCAGACGCTGCGCCTTACCGATACGCCGGGGCAGATGCCGCTCGCGCTGCCGGTGATCGACTATCGCCTGCGCCTTGCCGACCCGGTGCTGGGCGGGCGCGTGCAGCTACAGGCGAACAGCCTCGCCATCACCCGCAGCGAGGGACAGGATACCCAGCGCGCTTTCGCCTCGGCCGAATGGACGCTGCGCAAGCTCACCACGCTGGGGCAGGAACTCAGCCTGACCGCCTATGCGCGCGGCGATGTTTATCACAGCTCCGACAACGCTCTGGCCGACACTGTGAGCTATAGCGGCCTTCCCGGCTGGCAGGGGCGCGGCATAGCGGCGCTGGCCGCCGATATGCGCTGGCCCTTTGTCGGTTCCTTCCTCGGCGGCACCCAGCGGATCATCCCGCGTGTGCAGGTCGTCGCCTCGCCGAAGATCAGGAACATGGCGATCCCGAACGAGGATGCGCGCACCGTCGATCTGGAGGACAGCAATCTCTTCGCCCTCAATCGCTTCCCCGGCTATGACCGGGTGGAGGATTCGAGCCGCGTCACCTATGGCGTCGAATATGGGCTGGCGCTCAAGGATTTCACGCTCAACGCGATCGTCGGCCAAAGCTATCGCATCTCCGCCCGATCTTCGCTGTTCGCAGATGGGACCGGCCTTGCCGGCCAGATGTCCGACATCGTCGGGCGCACCACCGTGCGCTACAAGGATTTCATCAGCTTCACCCACCGCTATCGTCTCGACAAGGACAATCTGGTGCTGCGACGGAACGAAATCGATGCGACCATAGGCTCGCGCCGCACCTATGCGACGGTCGGCTATCTTCGCCTCAACCGCAACGCCACGCAGACCGCCGAGGATCTCAGCGATCGCGAGGAAGTGCGGATCGGCGCGCGAGTGGCCTTCGCCCGTTACTGGTCGGTTTTCGGCTCTACCGTCATCGACCTTACCGATGGGAGCGAAGACCCCGCCTCGCTCGCCGATGGGTTCGAGCCTGTCCGCCATCGCCTCGGCATCGCCTATCAGGACGAGTGCATAGACCTGGGCCTCACCTGGAAGCGCAACTATCGCAGCAGCGGCGATGCGCGGAACAACAATACCATACAGCTACGGCTGGCGTTTCGTAATCTTGGCATATAAGGGTTGAAACCCGGTCCGTGGGGCTGCTCAGCGAACATTCAGTATCGCAGGGGCAGTATCGGCGGAATATCGTCTATCAGTCGGAGAGTAGTTGCTTCCATGGCCATGCGGACAATCTGCGGCAAATCGCGGAAAACCCTTACTTCCATGACCCTGTGCATCATGGCGGCAACGCTTCCTGTAGGCGGAGCCTCTCCGGTCTTCGCGCAAGGATCGGTCGATTCGCTGAACCTGCCCAACGACCTGACGATCTTCGGCAAGGGAGACCCCAATCTCCACAAGCCGACCGCGGTCGTAAACGGCAAGATCATCACGCAAACCGATATCGAGCAGCGGCTGGCGCTGATCAAACTCGCCAATGGCGACAATATTCCTGCCGAAGAGATGGACCGGCTGCGCCTGCAAGTGCTGCGCAACCTGATCGACGAGACGCTGCAAATTCAGGAAGCGGCGGCCAATGACATCAAGATCAGCTCTGCGGAGCTGGACGAAAGCTTCGTGCGCATCGCCGCCAATTTCAAGCAGTCGCCCGATCAGTTCATCCAGTATCTCCAGTCTCACGGCAGCTCGCCCGCCAGCATCAAGCGGCAGATGGAAGGAGAAATGGCGTGGAGCCGCCTGCTCCGCCGCAATGTGCAGCCCTTCGTCAATGTGAGCGAGGAGGAAGTGCAGTCGGTCATGGAGCGGATGAAGGCACTGCGCGGGTCCGAGGAATATCGCGTGGGTGAGATATATCTCTCCTCCACCCCTGAAAACGCGCAGCAGATTTTCGAAAATGCGCGCAACATCATCGAGCAGATCCGGCAGGGCGGCTCCTTTCAGGCCTATGCCCGCCAGTTTTCCGAGGCTTCGACCGCTGCGGTCGGCGGCGATCTCGGCTGGGTACGCCCCGGCCAGCTGCCCGATGCGCTGGGACAGGCGCTAACCGAGATTTCCGTCGGCCAGATCGTCGGACCTGTCCCCATTCCGGGTGGGTATTCCGTCCTCTATCTGATGGACAAGCGCAAGGTGCTGACCGCCGATCCCCGCGACGCCGTCCTCAGCCTGAAGCAGATTTCCGTTGCCTTCGCGCCTGGGCTGTCGAAGCAGCAGGCGTCGCTCAAGGCCAAGGCCTTCACCGAACAACTGCAAAAGCTGCAAGGTTGCGGCAGCGTGAGCGAGATCGCCAAACAACTGGGCGCGGAGGTTATCGACAACGACAATATCCGCATCCGCGATCTGCCGGCCCCCTTGCAGGATTTGATGCTCAACCTTCAGGTCGGTCAGGCGACCCCGCCCTTCGGCTCGGTCGAAAGCGGTGTGCGTTCGCTGGTGTTGTGCGGCCGCGACGATCCGCAGGATGCGAGCCAGCCCTCGTTCGACCAGATCATGGCACAGCTGGAGGATGACCGCGTGAACAAGCGCGCGCGCATCTATCTCCGCGATCTGCGACGCGACGCGGTGATCGATTATAACTGATATCGCCGAAACAATGCCGAATTTTGCGGAAAGGACTGCTATCGCCCCTTTTGCCATCTCCATGGGCGACCCCTCGGGGATCGGACCGGAAATCATCGCGAAGGCATGGTCCGTTCGCGAGGCACAGGGGCTGGCGCCGTTCTTCGTGATCGGCGAGCGACGAGCGATCGAGAAGGTGTGGGACGGCCCCATCGCCACCATCAGCACTCCCGATGAAGCGAAGGAGCATTTCTCCACCGCCCTGCCCTGCCTTCAACTCGACATGGGCGGGGAAATCGTGCCGGGCGAACCAAGCGTCGATGGCGCTCAGTGCGCGCTCCATGCGCTTGAAATCGGGATTGGCCTCGCGAAAAGCGGGGCGGCTGGCGGGCTGGTGACGGCGCCGGTTGGCAAGACCCAGCTCTATGCGATCGGCTTCACCCATCCGGGGCAGACCGAATTCATCGCCGAGCGCTGCGGCATCGCTCGCAACAATGCGGTGATGATGCTGGCAGGCCCGTCGCTGCGGGTGGTGCCGATCACCATCCATATCCCGTTTCGCGAGATCGCCGACACCCTCTCCATAGACCTCATCCGCACACGCGCGCTGGTGACGGCCAAGGGGCTTACCCGCAATTTCGGAATCGAGCATCCCCGCATCGCTGTTGCCGGGCTTAATCCTCATGCGGGCGAAAGCGGCAATCTGGGCCGCGAGGAAATCGACATCATCGCCCCGGCCATAGAAAGTTTGCAGGCGGAAGGCCTCGATATCAGCGGCCCCCTCTCGCCCGATGCGATGTTCCATGCTCCTGCACGTCAGCTCTATGACGCGGCGCTGTGCATGTATCACGATCAGGCGCTGATCCCGATCAAGACGCTGCATTTCGACGATGGCGTCAACATGACGCTGGGTCTGCCGATCGTGCGCACCTCGCCCGATCATGGCACCGCCTTCGGCATCGCGGGCAAGAATATCGCCAGCCCCGGCGCGATGATCGCCGCCATCCGAATGGCCGAGCGCGCCGCTTATTATCGCGGCATCGCGCCGGAGGCTCCCGTTGAGTGAGAGCCGGGCGAAAGCCGCTCCCGCCCTGCCGCCGCTGCGAGAGATCATAGCCCGCCACGGCCTTGCCGCGAGCAAGGCGCTGGGCCAGAATTTCCTGCTTGATGAACAACTCCTCGCCCGGATCGCCGCCATACCGGGGATGCTGAAAGGCGAACGCGTGTTCGAGGTCGGTCCCGGTCCCGGCGGCCTCACCCGCGCGGCGCTGCGGGCAGGCGCGCTCGTCACCGCCGTTGAGCGCGATGCCCGCTGCATCCCCGCGCTGGAGGAGCTTTCCGCCGCCTTTCCCGGCCAGTTGACGATCATAGAGGGCGACGCCACCAAGGTCGACCCGCAAGCGCTCTGTGGCGAGGGCACGCATATCCTCGCCAATCTTCCCTATAATGTCGGCACGCCCCTGCTGGTGGGCTGGCTTTCGGCGCCGTGGAAGCCCTGGTGGGCATCGCTGACGCTGATGTTCCAGCATGAAGTGGCCGAGCGCATCGTAGCGCCGGTCGGCACCAGTCATTATGGCCGCCTCGCCGTGCTCGCTCAGTGGCGCGCTGAAGCAAGAATCGCGATGAAGGTGCATCGCAGCGCCTTCACGCCGCCGCCCAAGGTGATGTCGGCGGTCGTCCATATCGTGCCCGCCCAAGAGCCGGAGGGCGTGCGTCTGCCCGTGCTGGAGCGGATCACCGCTGCCGCTTTCGGCCAGCGCCGCAAGATGCTGCGCCAGAGCCTCAAGGGCGTAGCGGGCGCGCTGGAGGGGCTGGAGGAACTCGGCATCGATCCGCAACGCCGCGCCGAAACGGTGACGGTCGCCGATTATGTGGCCTTGGCGCGGATATTGAGTCGCGCCTGATCTGTTTGACGCTTGTCTCGTCCGGGCCAGCAGAATCGAAAAGGCGGGATAGGCGAGCGAACAATCGCTCTCTTATCCCGCCTTTTCGTTCAGGGTTTTAGCTGCCTGGAGATAACGTCAGGGCTGTTGCGCGCCGACCTTGCCGTCCAGCCCCGGCGGGGCGGTCTGCGCCTGTGCGATCGCCTTGTTTTCGATGATGGTGCCCAGCCTCGCCACCTCGCCGCAATCGGCACGGCACAGCGTCTTCATGCGTGACAGCGTCTCTCGCGCATTGGCGAGCGCGCCGCGCTCAACCAGCGCATTAACCGTGCCGCCCAACGCAGTCATGTCGGCCGGGTCGAGCGCCAGGGCGCCCTTATAATAGCGTACCGCCTTGCCCTGAAGCTGCTGTTCGCGCGCCACATCGCCCAGCGCGATGAACGCCTTGCGGTTGCGCGGATCGACGACCAACGCGGTTTCATAGGCATCGTTCGCATTTTGCAGATCGCCCGAGGCCCGCGCCGCATCGCCCTTCGCCACCCATTGCAGCGACAGCGGCGCGATCTGCGCATCGGGGCGCTGTCCGATGCCGACGCTCGATACCATCGTCAGAACAGCCGCCATGGCAATCGTCGCAGGGGTGAATCGCATAATCGTCTCCACTATATCGCGCACTCCGCCGGTGCCGTCGGGCCTGATATCGGGCGTCATGTCCGGCGCCTGTTCATGCTGTTTCCCGTTATGACCGCAGCAGCGTGGCGATGAAGAATCCATCCGTGCCATCATGCGCGGGCGTTAGCAAGCGTCCGTCGCCATGTTCACGTCCCAGCGGAAGTTCGGGACGCTCCACGGTCCATCCGTCATGACGAGCGAGGAAGGCTCCGATCTGCTCGCGGCTTTCATCCTCCGTCAACGAGCAGACCGCATAGAGGAGTCTGCCCCCCGGCTTCACCAGCGGCGCTGCGAAATCAAGGATATGCGCCTGTTGGCGAACGATGCGGGCAAGCCGCTCGGGTGTCAAGCGCCAGCGCGCCTCGGGATTGCGCCGCCATGTGCCGGTGCCGGAGCAAGGCGCGTCGATCAGCACGACATCGGCGCTTTCGCGCAAAGGCTCCAACGCTGCCGCCTCCCCCCCAGCGTCGAGTAGCAGGGGCTGAATGAACCCCGCGCCCGCCCGCTCGGCGCGTTCGGGCAGGCGCGCGAGCCGGTCGCGGTTCACATCGGCGGCAATCAGATGCCCTTTTCCGCGCATGGCGGCGGCCAGCGCCAAGGTCTTGCCGCCTGCCCCGGCGCACAGATCGATCACGCTCATGCCGGGCCGCGCCCCGCAGGCCAAGGCGATGATCTGGCTGCCGATATCCTGTATCTCGACCAGGCCGTCGCGATAGGCGGGCATCTGCTCAATCGCCGTGCCTTCGGGCAAGCGCAGCGCATCGGGAATGGCGGAAAAAGTCACCGCCTCGGGGAAGAGCGGCGCGATCGCCGCGCCGTCAGCCTTCAGCCGGTTGATGCGCAGATCGAGCGGCGCGCGTTCCAACAGCGCGGCCTGCTCCGCCGCATCGAGCATATCGGGCAGATGGGGAATGATCCATGCAGGCAGCAGGGAAGCCCCGGCAGCCTCTTCCTCGGCCCCGATGGGCGCGGGGCCATGGGTGCTGCCGTCTAACAGCGCGGCGAGATCGATATCCTCCCGCGCCAGCCCGAGCATCGCCGCGCGGCCGCTTTGCGGGCGCTCGCCGCAGCGGCGGATGGCACGATAGAGCAGGTCGCGGATCGCCCGCCTGTCCTTCGATCCGGCATAGCGCCGCGTCTTGAAATAGCGCGCGATCAGGGTATCGGCCGCCGCTCCCCCCTCACGCGCGGCGGTGATGATCTCATCCAGCAGGTCAATGGCCGCCTGAACGCGAGCGGAGGGCGTCATGCGTCCTTCCCCCGCGCCGCCCGCAGAGGGCCAAGCGCGCGCGGCGGGAGGACGACGGGATCAGCGCGTCGGGTAATTGGGCGCTTCCCGGGTAATGGTGACGTCATGCACATGGCTTTCCGACAAACCGGCATTGGTGATCCGCACGAAGCGCGCGCGCTCCTTCAGTTCGGTGATGGTGTGGCTGCCGGTATAGCCCATCGCCGCCTTCACCCCGCCGACGAGCTGATGGATCACATCCTTGGCCTGCCCCTTATAGGGAACCTGCCCTTCAATGCCTTCGGGCACCAGCTTCATCTGGTCCTTGATGTCCTGCTGGAAATAGCGGTCAGCCGAACCGCGCGCCATCGCCCCGACACTGCCCATGCCGCGATAGCTCTTATAGGCGCGCCCCTGATAGAGGAAGGTTTCACCCGGCGCTTCCTCAGTGCCCGCGAGCAGCGAACCGATCATCACCGCACCCGCACCCGCCGCCAGCGCCTTGGCGACATCGCCGCTGGTGCGCAGGCCGCCATCGGCGATCACGGGAATACCTGACCTGGCGGCTTCCTCCGCCGCGTCCATCACGGCAGTAAGCTGGGGCACACCGACGCCCGCAACGACGCGGGTAGTGCAGATGGAACCCGGCCCGATGCCGACTTTCACGCAGTCCGCGCCCGCATCGA